>JALHPU010000025.1 GCA_022842325.1 Sulfuritalea sp.
CGGCCTGGAGAATCAGGCCTGGGGGCCGCTGCTCGCCGGCAATGAAATGGCCAACCCTTCCATCGGCTACGTGCTAGAGAAGATCAAGGTCCTGCCCGAGTATGCCGGCCGCTTCGAGAAAGCCTTCGACGGACGCGGCCCCGACGTGCTGACCGTGGGCCAGGCGCTGGCCTCTTACCAGCGCACCCTGGTCTCCGCCAATTCCCGCTTCGACCGCTGGCATTACAGCAAGGAGCAGACCGCGCTGTCAGCAGAGGAACAAGCCGGCTTCCGGCTCTTTAGCGGCAAGGCCGGCTGTAGTGGCTGTCATGTCGTCGGGGACAAGCACGCGCTGCTCACTGACAACCGCTTTCACAACACCGGCATCGGCTACGCACATAGCATGGGTCTGCCGAAAACGCACCGCGTGCAGCTCGCGCCGGGCACGTTCGTCGAAATTAAAGACAACGCCCTGGACTCGTTCGAACGGCCACTGCCTGACGTTGGACGCTATGAAGTAACGCTCGATCCCGAAGACACTTGGGCCTATCGTACGCCGGGACTACGCAACGTCGCGCTCACCGCGCCTTACATGCACGATGGCTCGATTGCCACGCTGGAAGGGGTTGTTGAGTTTTACGACCGCGGCGGCATCGACAACCCGCAGAAAGACCCGCTGCTCAAACCGCTCGGCCTCTCGCCGGCGGAGAAGAAGGCCCTTGCAGTATTCCTTGGAAGCCTGACCGGAGACAACGTCCAGAAGCTCGTGGCGGAGGCCCGTGCCGCACAGCCGGCCGATACACCGCCGGAGAAGGATCCGGCCAGCACCTATCGACGCAGCTACTAGTGTCTACCATGGAAAAACCCGATGCGCCTGCCTGCGCACGCAACCGTGAGCCTATCCTCGCGGTGCTGCGTGAGCATTTCTCGGATCGCCGCAATGTACTGGAAATCGGCAGCGGTACAGGTCAGCACGCGGTTTTCTTTGCCGCGGTGCTGCGCCATTTGAATTGGCAGACCTCGGAGCAACGACAGAACCTGGCCGGTATCCAGGCGTGGCTGAACGAAGCGGATTTGCCCAATACGCCGGCACCGCTCGAACTCCACGTCAGCGAAGCATGGCCGACGCAGCGCTTCGATGCGGTCTTCAGCGCCAATACCCTGCACATCATGAGTTGGGCCGAAGTCGAGCGTATGTTCGCCTGCCTTCCCGCGGTGATGACGGACGACGCCAGACTCGCCGTCTATGGTCCCTTCAATTACGGGGGCAACTTCACCAGCGAGAGCAACGCCAGCTTTGACGCATGGCTAAAGCAAAGCTGCGCGCACCAAGGCATACGCGATTTTGAGGCTGTGGATGAACTGGCCGGCGCGGCCGGCTTGCAATTGGTGGAAGACCGCGCAATGCCGTCGAACAATCGATGCCTGATCTGGGGCCGCAGCTGTCTGTTGGAAACCTGATTCTGTAACTCACCGACCGTCTGCACCTAGCGGCTATGTAGAGGTTTTCATAGTGCAGAGGGTTTTTTGCCTGGCTGACGCGGCGTGCCGAGTTCGGTGAGAGGCGCGGTGCCACCACCGCGACCGGTAGGCTAGAAATCCTATTGGACTCAGCCTCCGCGCAGGCGGTGACCCAATGCTAAGCAGCCACGTCGAATATTTTCGTCATCTGGAAGCAATGTGCCCTTATGTGGAGTTCCACATAAGGGCACAGAGGGTGAGTAGCGATTTTCGATAAGCTGCCACTCGGATTTGTTACCTCAGCTTTTTTGCTGTTGAACTTGTGAGCGACCGCTCAGATCGCCCCACAATCGACGATCTTGATTCTGGTGATGGGTAAACGACCCCGGGAATTTGGTGAAAAATCTAAATAGCGACTTTTTCAACACAATACGCATTGTTGCCGCCGCTCACACAGCAAGCGCCCAATGACCGTTCTGGCCGAGTTGTGTGAATTGGCATTCCGGCAGGTTCCAATCTACAACAGCCGTTCAGATGGCTGCCTTCCGGAATCTTCGAGTGGCGGTAGTTGGCCGGGAAGGTGAGGTCGCCAACGGTCGCTTCGGAGCATCCAACTTCGCAGAACCTAGTTTTGCTGACTGGCCGCAATCCGGAAGCCGCTTCGTCCGTTAAGGGCACGGAGTACGCATTCGCGAAAAGGGAAAGCTGTCGTTCGCGACCTCTCAAGGCTGAACGGCAGGTAATCGGCTGATTGCTGCCCGATTGAGCACATCCGGCCAGCGGCCGTTATGTCCGACTAGCCGCCGTATCGCCAGCGCCGACTTTCAGTATTTGGACAGTACAATCGTTGTGGCCGACAAGGAGCCACTGACGCTACTCAGCAGCAGTGCCCGCGCCCGTGTTCCTGGATCGGCGGACAGGGCACCGTGCCGTAGGAACAGAACACGCAGCAGTCGCCCGGCTTGGGCCTCAGCAGGACGTGGCAGCCCTCGCATTCGTAGAACCACTGACAGGCATCGGTGGGCATGGTTTCGGTCTTGACGTGGCCGCAGTGCGGGCAGGTCAGGGTGGATTCAAGGATCATGGCGTTCATCCTGCGAGTTCGGGAATCAGAAAGTAATAGGCGTTGAGCAGGTAGAGCCCGGTCACCACCAGGGTCACGCCTCCTGCCACGTCGAAGGCGCGGCGAAAGCGGCCGAGTGCGGGCTTGCCTTCCAGCCAGCCGACCGTCCAGGCGCCGAGGATGATCGGTAGCGCCCGACCCAGGGCAAAAGCCAGCAGCAAAACCACGCCGAGCCAGGGTGAGCCGATGGCCGCCACCACGCCCAGCAGCGCCAGCAGTACCGGCGTACATGCCGGGCAGACGGCAATCGAGAACGGGATGCCGAGTGCGAACGCGCCCCAGGCGCCGGCCGGCCGTTTGGCGCGCAGCGCGAGCGCCGGCAGCGGCAGCCGCAGCCAGCCGGTCCACAGCAGCCCCAGCAGGATCAGCACTGGCCCGAGCAGTGCGCCCCAGCCGCGTCCCATGATCGACGCTACCCATTGGCCGCCGAGCCCGGCGACCAGGCCGAGCCCGGCATGGGTCAGCAGCATGCCGAGGATGAACATGCCGCCCAGTCGTACCGCCTCGCGCGTTTCGCGCGCCTGGGTGACATAGGCCAGCATCATGGGGATGGCGGCCACTGCCACCGGGTTGACGCTGAATGCCAGTCCCGCGAGGAAGCCGATGCCGGCCGCGGCAAAGCCCGTCGCCTCGACTGCGGCGCTCAGCGCTTCGGGCGTCAGGTCAATCATGGCCGGCGCGCCGCAGCAGTTCGTCGCGCAATTGCGCCGGCGTCGGCAGCGCGGCGAAGACCAGGCTGCCGTCGATGGCGAGCGCGGGCAGCGTCAGCACGCCAAGCTCGACCGCGTAGTCGAGCGCATCGAGCACATCGACTTCGGCCCACTCGATACCGGCGACCGCCGCTTCGGCGGCGGAGCGCAAATCGACTCTGGCGGTCATGCACTCGGCGCAGCCGGGGGCGTAGATCAGTTCCACTTTCATCGCGCCGGCTCCGTGCCGCCGTCGATCTGCTCCAGTGCGGCCATGATCGGGCAGTCATCGACCGACTGGCTGCCGTCGGCGCATTCGGCGATCAACCGGTCGAGTGCGGCGGACATGGATTGCATGCTGCGGATCTTGGCGGCGAGCTGCAGGCGCTTTTCGATGGCGCGCTGGCGCACGTCGTTGCAGCAGGCCTTGTCCGTCTGCCGCAGCTGCAGCAATTCGCGGATTTCCGCCAGGGTGAAGCCGCAGGCCTGCGCATGCTGGATGAAACGGACCCGGCGCAGCGCGTCCTCGCCATACAGCCGATAGCCGCTGGCGGTCCGGGCGGCCGGGACGAGCAGGCCCTCGCTCTCGTAATAGCGCAAGGCGTCGGGGCTGATCTCGCCCGCCGCCGCCAGTTTGCCGATGGTCAGCATTGGCACCGGCTCATGGCTGGCCGAGACCGGCGGTGCGCAGGGCCTGCTCGTCGACGCCGCGCCCGGCGCAGCAGCCGGCCAGTTGTCCGTCAATGGCCACCGCCGGCACCGAGTGGACGCCGAGTGCTTTGGCGCGCCTGACCACTTCGATGTCATTCATGTTCAGCACCTCCACCCCGCACGAGGGACAGGCCAGCCGTTGCACCAGTGCCACCACGTCCTCGCACACCGGACAGCCGGCGCTGAAGATTTCGACTTTGCGTTTGACGGTCATTTCCATGCTCCTTGTCTGCGGATGACGTCGGGCGGTCCGCAGCGCGGTCGTCACGTCATCATTACAGCCTAGACCCTGAAGTGGACTCCAGAGTCAAGCGGAAATTCAATGTTCTGTGGATTCGACCATGCTTGGCCGATCGCCCGAATTTTCAGCAATGCGTTGCGCCGCGGCGCAGCACGAAGCGGCGTCGAACCAAAACGCCGGGAAAATTGGCGCTGGCACCGCATCGCCGTGTCGCCGGCGCCGACTCTTTAAACAATCAGTCGGATCGGTTCGATCCTGGCGCCTTGCGCCAGCACGCGGCCGATGCGTGCCGCATGCGGATAGCCCGCAGCGTGCAGCGCGGCGAGGCAGGCGTCGACGCGGTCCGCCGGCACGCTGGCGAGCAGGCCGCCGGCGGTTTGCGGATCGAACAGCAGCGCGTAGTTCGGGTGCCCGGCCGCTTCTTCCTGGTTGGCAAGCGCCCGCCGCAGGCGCAGGTTGGCGGGCTGCAGGGAACTCAGCACGCCGGCCGCGACGCATTCGGCGGCGCCGGCCAGCAGCGGCAGCGCGTTGAGGTCGAGTTCCGCATCGACGCCCGAGGGCCTGGTCATTTCGACCAGGTGGCCGAGCAGGCCGAAGCCGGTGAGGTCGGTGCAGGCCGTGGCGCCGTGCGCGGTCAGGCAGGGCATCGCGGCGCGGTTGGATAGCTGCATCGATTCCAGCGCGGCATCGATCCATCTGCCGCGCGCCTTGAGCAGCTTGTGCGCGGCGAACAGGGTGCCGGTGCCGATCGGCTTGGTCAGGATCAGCACGTCGCCGGGGCGCATGCCGCCCTTGGTCAGCACGCCGGCCAGGTTCTCGTCGATCAGGCCGTTGATGGCGAAGCCCAGCGCCAGTTCGCTGCCTTCGCCGGTATGGCCGCCGACCAGGGCGCAGCCGGCGTCGTTGAGCACGGCGACGGCGCCGGCCATCATCTGGAACACGGTGTCCTCGACCTGGCTTTCCAGCCCCGGCGGCACCGTGGCGATGGCCGTGGCGGACTGCGCTTCGGCGCCCATGGCGAAGATGTCGCCCAGCGCGTGGTTGGCGGCGATGCGGCCGAAGACCCACGGATCGTCGATGAAGGCGCGGAAGAAATCGACGCTATGCACCATGGCCTTGCCCGGCGGCACGCGCATGACTGCGGCATCGTCCGGCGCATGCAGGCCGATCAGCACGTCGTCGCGCTCGATCGGGTGCACGCTGGCCAGCGCCCGCGACAGCACCGTGGCGCCGACCTTGGCGCCGCAGCCGCCGCAGCGCATGGCGACGGCGGAGATGGCCTGCGCCTGTTCCTCGGCGGCGAGCGGCACCGCGTCGTTCGCCGGTGCCGTGGCGGCCATCGGCGCAAGCTCGGTGAACTTGCGCATGAAGCGGCGATCGATCCAGTCCTTCCAGCGCCAGATCCAGTCGCCGCGCGCGTAGAGCGCGCCGCGCGAGGCGATGGCATGGCGGTCGCCGGTGCTGATCAGCGCCAGCCAGCGCGACTGCGGGCGATAGCGCAGCAGCGGCTGCCCGGTGATGCTGCTGCGCAGGTTCTCGGCCAGCGGGCGGCCTTGCCGCACGGCGAAGACGCCGGCCTTTTCCAGGTCGTGGCCTCTCATCGCCGCGCAATCGCCGGCGGCGAAAATCAGCGGGTCGGTTTCGCTTTGCAGGGTGTCGCTGACGCGGATGAATCCGCTTTGGTCCAGCGCCAGCCCGGTGTCGGCCAGCCAGGGCGCGCCGCCGGCCTGGGTCACCCAGACGATTTCGTCGGCTTCCAGCATTTCGCCCGACTGCGTTTGCAGGCGTCCGGCATCGACGCGGCTGACTTCGGCGTTGCAATGGACCACGACCCCGCGTTCGGCCAGGACGCCGGCGAAGGCCCGCCGCACCCTGGCGTTATGGGTGGGCAGGATTTGCGCTTCGGCCGAGAACAAATGGAAGCGCAGTTCGTTCGGATCGCGTCCGAGTTGGATGAGTTCGTTGCGCAGGCGGTGTTGCATGGCCAGCGTCAGTTCGACGCCGCCGGCACCGGCGCCGACCACGGCGATGGTGGTGTTGCCGGCGTGGTTGCGCACGCGCTCGAACAGCGCCAGCCAGCGTTCGTTGAAGCGGCGGATCGGTTTGACCGGCACCACATGTTCGGCGGCACCCGGCACCCCGCCGAGTTGCGGCGTCGAGCCGATGTTGATCGACAGTGCGTCGTAGCTTACCGGCGGTCGCTGGCGGCAGATCACCTTGCGCGCGGCGCGGTCGATGCCGGTGACTTCGTCGCGGAAGTAGCGCGCGCCGGCGAATTCGGCGAGCCGGCGCAAGTCGATATGCACCTCGTCGAAGCCGTAATGCCCGGCGATGTAGCCCGGCAGCATCCCGGAGTAAGGCGTGTCGGTGTCGGTGCAGATCAGCGTCAGGCGCACGCCGGGCAATGGCCGCATGGCGAACATGCGCAGCACCATGACATGGCTGTGACCGCCGCCGACCAGCACGATGTCGCGCAGTACCGGACTGTTCATTTCATGCATTCAGGGTGTTTCCGGCCGGCCTCCGCATCGTGCGGGCAATTCTAGCCGCCGCCGCGCTGCGTGGCGCGATCGAAATAGGTTTGAATCGCTTCCCGGCGCGCCAAGTCCAGTCCGCTGTAGCTGAAGCGCACTTCGAGCTGCGGCACGCTGAGTAGCGCGATTCGGCGCGGCTCAAGGGCATGCCATTCGATCGACAGTTCGCCATCGGCGAAGCTGGCGCGGCAAAGCCCGGAGTGCGCATCCGCCTCGATGGCCAGGGTGGCATCCGGCAAGGCGCGTTGCAGCCAGCCGGCAAACTCGCTGCCGCTGCAGCCCATGATGCGAGTGAAGGGCTGCGACAGGTCCTGGCGAAACATCGCTCAGCGCGCAAGCCGGGCCGGCAGCATCGACAGATCGGTGATCTCCCCGTCCGGCGTGCCGGGAAGGCGCTCGGGCATCTGGCCGAATCGGTTGCACCACAACACGCGGAAACCGAAGGCCTTGGCGGCGAAGGCATCCCAGCCGTTGGACGAGAGAAAGCAGATTTGCTCCTTGCTCACGCCGAGGCGCTGCGGCGCCATGCCATACACGCCGGGATGCGGCTTGAAGACGCCGACCTCCTCGACCGACAGTACGGCGTCGAAATACTCCGCGATTCCGGAGTTGGCGACCGCCGCCGCCAGCATCTGCGGCGTGCCGTTGGAGAGGATCGCCAGCTTGATGCCGCGCGCTTTCAATTCGGCCAGCATGGCCGGCACCTCGGGGTAGGCGGCGATGCGCAGGTACAGGTCCATCAGCCGCGCGCGCAGCTCGTCGTCCTGGATGCCGAGCGTGCCCATGGCGAAGTCGAGGGCATCGCCGGTGACCTGCCAGAAGTCGGCGTGATGACCGCCCAGGCCGCGCAGCCAGGTGTATTGCAACTGCTTGGTGCGCCAGAGGTCGGACAACGCCTGCCAGCGGTCGCCCAGCGCATCCTGCGCGCCGCGGGCGACGCTGCTGACATCGAACAGGGTGCCGTAGGCATCGAAAACGCAGGCGGTGATTCCGGTTAGCGCGACAGGTTTCATGTGGGTAACCCTTGGGTCAGCAACAGCCGCAATTATCCTCCGCCGTCGCCTGGCCGCCCACATTTGCGTCGAACGGCAGCGCCTTGCCGCAACCCTCGAACAGGCCGTAGTGGCGCGAGAAGTCGCCGATGAAATCGAAGTGCGGCGCCAGCCGGCTTTCCTTGAGCATGCGGAATGTGTTGCCGCAGACCGGGAACACGCGCCCGGTTTCGATGCGATGGTGCTTGTCGAGGACGAAGGCCTGCGCGTGCTGCGGGATGCTGCCGCGATAGACCACGGCCTGGCCGTAATCCTCGCAGTCGGATTCCAGTCCGTCGAGCTTGAACAGGCGGTAGGTGGCGGAATGGAAGTTCACGCCGCCGGTGCGCGGCGCCAGTTCCGGGTCGGTGACCAGCAGCGGCCGGTCTTCCACCAGGCGCGGGTCGCGGAAGCCGGCCTGCCGTGCCAGGCCAAGGAAATCGTTCCAGTACAGCGCGCCGCCCAGGCATTCGCCGTAGAGCACCGGATCGTTCTTCACCGCTTCCGGCACGCGCCGGTCGGCATACACGTCGGAGAAGTAGAACTCGCCGCCGGGCTTGAGCAGACGCTGCACGCCGCGCAGCACGGCTTCCTTGTCGGGCGAAAGATTCACCACGCAGTTGGAGACGATGACATCGAAGCTGCCCGGCGCCAGGTCCAGCTCGTCGAGGCGCTCGATGTAGCCGTGCAGGAAGCGCACGTTGTCGCGTTCATAGCCGAAGGCGACGCGATGATGCTCGCGATGGCGCTGCGCCACGGCCAGCTGCTCGTCGGTCATGTCCACGCCGACCACCTCGCCCTGAGGTCCGGCGAGCTGCGCCAGCGCATACACGTCGCGTCCGGAACCGCTGCCGAGGTCGAGCACGCGGTAGCCGGCCAGCAGCGGCGGCGCCACCAGGCCGCAGCCGTAGTAGCGTTCCAGCACCTCGGGGTGGATGCGCGCCAGCAGTGGCTTGAGCCAGCCCGGCACGCTCGAGGCGTCGCAGCAGGCGCTGGTCTTGAGGTCGGCGGTGCCGGAAAGCTGCTTGCCGTAGTAGTCCTTCACGAGCTCGTGCATGTTTCCTCCTGGGGCGAATGTGGGTCGAGCGCGCCGCCGCAACTGCTGCCCTGGCCAGCGGTGCAGCCGTAGCAGTGGTCGGCGACGCGGATCGGCGTGTTGTTCAAATCGTGGTCGAGCAAGTCGGCGACGTGCATGGCTTTCTGGCTGTCGCCCAGTGGCATGCCCAGCATCTGGTTGAAGTCGCAGTCATGGACCTGACCCTGCCAGCTGACCGAGATCATGGTCTTGCACATGACGCCGGCCAGGTTCTCGGCGCGATGCGCGCCTTTGAGCAGGCCCATGTAGCCATCGAATTGTTTGCGCGAGACGAGCTGGCTGCCGAAGCGCTGGATCGGCATGTTGGCCAGGGTGAACAGGCGATTGAAGACGATGCCATAGCGGATCGCCAGTTGTTCCTTGTAGGCCGCCTCCAGCGGTTCCTGCGCCGGCGGCAGGGTCGCGCCGACGGGGTTGTAGACCAGATTCAGGATCCGGCCGCTGCCGGGCAGGCCGTAGCCCAGCGCATTGAGCTGGCGCAGGCCAGCCAGGCTGGCTTCGAAGACGCCGTCGCCACGCTGGCGGTCGACGTTCTCTTCGAGGTAGCAGGGCAGTGAGGCGACGATTTCGACGCCGTTGGCGGCGAGGAAATCGGCCAGGTCTTGATGGCCGGATTCATTGAGTATGGTCAGGTTGCAGCGGTCGATGACGTGCAGCCCCTGGGCGCGGGCGGCCTGCACCAGGCGGCGGAAATGCGGATTGAGTTCCGGTGCGCCGCCGGTCAGGTCGAGCGTAATGACTCCCTGGCGGCGCGCGAACTGCAGCATCGATTCCATGGTCTCCCAGGTCATTTCCTCGGTGCGCTTCGGGCTGGCCGCGACATGACAGTGAAAACAGGACTGGTTGCAGCGATAGCCGAGATTGGCTTGCAGGGTTTCCAGGCGGCTGCGGCGCAAGGCCGGGAAATCGGTCTTCTGCAGCAGGGGGTAGGTGTCGCGCATGGGTGGGCTCCGGGGGCATGATTGATCTTGTTTGTGCTTGGTCGCGCTGCGCGTCGAATTCTTACAGATTCCCGGAAATCGACTCTTCACGCCACTTCGAGGCTGGCTGTCAGCGTGGTTTGGACGCTTCGCCGGCGCGAAATACCTCGGTCGCCGGATTGAAGGCATACCAGGCGAACCAGTAACCGACTACGGCCGCCAGTTGCTGCCCGTCGCTGCCGTGGGCGGTGGCGCGTTTGGCATTGCGCTCGTAGCGGATCGTCAGGGCCTGGTCGCCGATGCGGTCGACGAACTCGCCCGAGGTCTTGCCCAGTTCGACGAAGGGATAGGCCTTGCTCCGCCCGGCGAGCTTGATGCCGAGCACGCGTTCCTTGGGATGGAAACCGGCGGCGCGAAACTGCACCGGGAACATCAGTTCCTCGGTCTGTGCGTAGCCGTCGTAGGGATCGCGCCGGTAGGGGCGCACGGTGCCGGTGTTGGTCGATAGCACCTGCGTCGCCGGCTGCGCCTTGCGCCAGTCGGCCCAGCTGGTGTGGGTCAGCGGCAGCATGGTCAGGCGCTTTCCCTTGAGCGGTCCGCTGATCGCCTGGCCGAGCAGTTGCGACCACAGGGAGTTCGTTTGCCGGTCGTAGAGCAGCACGTCGCTGTTGTAGAGCAGGCCGGAGACGCCGAAGCTCAGCTCGCGGCCATCGATGCGCGCATCGAAGGCGACGCCGGTGCCGCACAGCGGACAAAAGGTGATGACCACCGGATCCTTGCCGATGCGGTCATTCACCACTTCATGCCAGTTGAGGATGGGCAGCGGATAGGCGCGCGCCGTCTTGCCCCTGACCAGGCCCAGCACCTGGTCGTCGTTGCGCAGGAAGGCCGCGAAGCCGGCCATGACGAAATCGGGTTTGTCGATCGAGGGAATGCCGTCCTTGTCCGGCCCGCCGAAGTTGATCTGCAGCACCGGGATCAGCGAGTCCTTCAGGTCGAAGCCGTTCATCTCCTGCGCCGCCAGCGGCCCGGCGCAGGCCGCGGCTGCGAGCGCGAGGCAGCGTAGCGAGCGGCCCAGCGGCGCGACAAGCCATGCCTGCGGCATCCCCGGATCGCCTACTTGCCGCCCCAGATCTCTTCGACCCGCGCGTCGCGGCCGCAGGACTTGCGGTAATAGTTGTAGCGCAGCGGGTTCTTCTTGTAATAGTCCTGGTGGTAGGTTTCGGCCAGCCAGAAGGTCGAGGCGGGGGCCAGTTCGGTGTGGATGGTCTTGAACTTTCCGCTCTTCAGCAGCGCGTCGCGGCTGGCTTCGGCGGTCTTGCGCTCGGCCTCGTTCTGCCAGTAGATGCCGCTGCGGTACTGGGTGCCGGCGTCGCAGAACTGCCGGTCCTTGACCGTCGGGTCGATGTGGCGCCAGAAATAATCGACCAGCTGCGGATAGGTGACTTTCAACGGATCGTAGATGACGCGCACGGCTTCGGTGTGGCCGGTGCCGCCCGCGCTGACCTGCTCGTAGCTCGGATTGGGCGTCTTGCCGGCGGTGTAGCCGGACTCCACTTCGATCACGCCGGGCAGCTTCTCGAAATCCTTTTCGATGCACCAGAAACAGCCGCCGGCGAAGATCGCCGTGGCGCGGCCCGGCGTCGCGGCGGGCACCGGAGGTGTTGCGGCGTGAGCCACTGTCGCCAGCACGAAGCTGGCGAGGGCGATGGTGCGCCTGAGCAATTGGGCGCTCATGTCCGCAGCGCCGGCAACGGCGCACCCTTGACGATGAAGGCCAGCGCCACGCCGTTGTTGCAATAGCGCTTGCCGGTGGGCTTGGGGCCGTCGTTGAAGACATGGCCCTGGTGCCCGCCGCAGCGCGAGCAGTGGTACTCGGTGCGCGGGTAGATCAGCTTGAAGTCGGTCGAGGTGCCGACCGCATCGGGCAGCGGCTGCCAGAAGCTGGGCCAGCCGGTGCCGCTTTCGTATTTCTGCGCGGTGTCGAACAGCGGCAGGTTGCAGGCGGCACAGACGAAGGTGCCGGGACGCTTTTCGGCATTCAGCGCACTGCTGCCGGCCGGTTCGGTGCCGTCCTCGAACAGCACCCGGTAGGCATCGGGCGCCAGCAGTTTTTTCCACTCGGCCTTCGGCTTGGTCAGCGGGAAGGCGCTGGCGGCGCCGGCAGTGCCCCAGGGCAGCGCGGTTGCGGCAACCAGGCCGGAAATCCGGAAAATCCAGTGGCGGCGGTTCATGTTGTTCTCCTGTGGTCGGGGCGTCGTTGGGGGGACGCCTGGCTTGATCGTTGTGCTGCTTGGTCGTGCCGGCTCGCGATTCCTTACAGCAGCAGGACGTTTGCCTATCTTAGTCATCATGGTTCAAAATGCGTTCCCTCCGATCGACATGCGAGACCATGGACCTCGACCGCCAAAGCGAGCTGAATGCCCTGCGCCCGGACCTGCTGCGCTTTGCCCGCCTGCAATTGCGCGACGCGGGCGCGGCGGAGGACGCGGTGCAGGAAACCCTGCTGGCGGCACTGACCGGCAGCCATCGCTTCGAAAACCGTTCATCCTACAAGACCTGGCTGATTTCGATCCTGCGCAACAAGATCATCGACAGCCTGCGCAGCCGCAGCCGGGAAATTCCCGCCAGTTCGCTGGCCGACGACGAGAGCGGCGACGACGTGCTCGCCGATACGCTGTTCGACCGCCGCGGGCATTGGCAGGACTCGGCCCGGCCGGCGCGCTGGGCCGATCCCGAGGCATCGTTCGAGCAGCAGCAGTTCTGGAAGGTGTTCGAGGCCTGCCTCGACCATCTGCCGGCGAAGACCGCGCGGGTGTTCATGATGCGCGAATTCCTCGGCTTCGAGACCGATGAAATCTGTAAGGAAGCCGGCATCAGTTCGTCCAATTGCTGGGTGGTGCTGCACCGCGCGCGACTGGCGCTGCGCACCTGTCTCGAGACCAACTGGTTCGCCGGAGCGGGAGCGTGAGATGTTGAGCTGCAGGCAGGCGACCGAACTGATGTCGCAGGAACAGGACCGTGTGCTGAGCCTGGGTGAGCGCCTGGGTCTGCGCCTGCACGTCTGGATCTGCACCGGCTGCAACAATTACCGTCGCCAGATGAGCGTGCTGCGTGCGGCCTGTCGCCGCTTCGGCAGCGGCGGTACGCCATGAGCGCGACCGCCGCAAACGGCATTCCGACCGGAGCCTGCGCGCAGTGCGGCGCGCCCTTCCGCTGCGGCATGGAAGCCGGCGACGCCGAATGCTGGTGCGCCAGCCTGCCGCCGCTGCTGCCGGTGCCAGCCGTGTCGACGGGAGATGCGGCGGCGGCCAGCTGCCTTTGTCCGGCCTGCCTGCAGGCGCGGCTCGACCTGGCACAGAAGGATCTGGCGCGCACATGAGGCTGCTCGACAGGATCCTGATGGTGTCCGCCATCGTCCTGACGGTGCTGGTCATAGTGCTGACCGTGCTGTCCCTGCTGAGCTTTCGCCATTTCTCGATCTATACCGCGGAACGCCATGTGCGCTCGGTGGCCGAAACCGTCAAGGTCGGCCTGACCGAGAGCATGATCAACGGCACCATCAACAAGCGCCAGCAGTTCCTCGCGCGGCTGGCCGACGTGCCCGGGGTGCATCAGGTGCGGGTGGCACGCGGTCCGGCGGTGATCAGCCAGTTCGGGCCGGGACTGGCCAGCGAAGGTGGCGCGCAGGAAGACGTCAAGAAGGTATTGGCCACCGGCAAGGAAATGTTCGAGCTGATCGAGGTCAATGGCGAACTGATGTTTCATGCGGTGATTCCCTATGTCGCCAGCGACCAGGGCCTGCCCAACTGCCTGCAATGCCACACGGTACGCGCCGGCACGGTGCTGGGCGCGGTGACGGTGGATATTTCGTTTGCCGAAGTGCGGCGCCAGGGCATCATCGCCGTGATCCTGATCAGCCTGGCCGTGGTGCTTGCGGCCCTGGTCGCGCTGGCGCTGCTGCGGCGCATGATGAAGCCCCTGTCGGAGACCGCGCACGCCGTGCAGGAAGTGACGTCGCAGGCGGTGGGCGGCAATTTTGCCGGCCGCGTGCTGCAGCGCAGTGGCGACGAGGTGGGCGAGATTGCGCTGAACATCAACCGGCTCATGGAATTCCTCGAAACCGAAATCAGCACCATCCGCACCCGGGTCGGCCAGCTGATGGGCCATCGCGCAAGCGAAGGCGGCAACCAGCTGCTGCACACCACCGAGCTGGTGGAAAGCCTGGTCGAGGCCTCGCAGTTCAAGCAGGCCATCGAGGAGGACCAGACCAAGCTGGAAATCTATCAGCGGCTGGCGGACATGCTGAGGGTCAAATACGATTTCAAGCGCTTTTCGATCTATGAGGTCGCCGCGAGCAAGAATCGCATGACGGCGATGTCGATCGACGGCGAGCCCGCCGCCACCTGCCGCTATTGCGATCCGCAGGTGATGATCGATGCCAATTCCTGCCGCGCCCGCCGCACCGGGCACGAGGTGAATGCGGTGGGTTTTCCGGGGCTGTGCACCATGTTCCGCCCTGCCGCGGCAGGCGACACCCACATCTGCCTGCCGGTCAACCAGTCGGGCTCGGCCGGCTGCGTGGTGCAGATCGTCGCCAGCGCCGAGGAAGCCGAACTGGCGAGCCTGATGATTCCCTTCGTCAGCGTCTACCTGCGCGAAGCCGGGCCGGTGCTGGAGGCCAAGCGCCTGATGGAACACCTGCGCGAGAACGCCTTGCGCGATCCGATGACCGGGCTTTACAACCGGCGCTTCCTCGAGGATTACGTCGGCGCCCTGGTCAGCAGCAGCCAGCGGCGCAAGAGCCCGTTCGCGGTGCTGATGCTCGACCTGGATTTCTTCAAGCAGGTGAACGACACCCACGGCCACGAGGCCGGCGACAAGGTGATCAAGACCCTGGCCGACCTGCTGGTGCGCAACCTGCGCGGCTCGGACATGGCGGTGCGCTATGGTGGCGAGGAATTCCTGCTGGTGCTGACCGACACCGGCGCCGAGCCGGCGCTGAAGGCCGCCGAGAAGATCCGTGCCGAAGTCGAGGCGACCAAGATTCCGCTGCCCGGCGGCATCCTGCAGAAGACCATCTCGATCGGCGTCGCCGAGTTCCCGACCGATGCCGACACCTTCTGGCAGGTGGTCAAGTTCGCCGACGTGGCCTTGTACAAGGCCAAGTCGAGCGGACGCAACCGCGTGGTGCGCTTCCTCCCCGAAATGTGGGACGCCGACGGGAGCTACTGAGCCGGGTGCAACGGCGGTCGCGGCGGCTCAGTTGGGTCCCTGGTTGCCGCAGCTCGGCGCCGCCGCGGTGTCGTGGCCCAGAGCACCGCCGCAGCTCGACCCCTGGCCGGCGGTGCAGCCGTAGCAATGATCGGCGACGCGAATCGGCAGTTCGTCGAGCGCGGCGCTGCTGGCCCGCGTGATGTGCAGGCGGCCGCCGCCGGCATCGGCCAGGGCCAGGCCGAGCTGCTGGTTGAAGTCGCAGTCGTAGAGATAGCCCTGCCAGTCGACGCTGATCAGGCTGCGGCACATCACCTGCGCCAGGTTGTCGTCGCGGTGCGCGGCGCGTAGCGTGTGCATGTAGGCATTGAACTGCCCCTGCGAAATCAGCATGCTGCCGAAGCGCTGGATCGGCATGTTGGCCAGCGAGAACAGTTCGTTGAAGACGATGCCGTAGTTCCCGCCGAGATGATTCTTGTAGGCCTCCTGCAAGGCGGCCTGCGGCGGCGGCAGGCTCGGCCCCTGCGGGTTGTACACCAGGTTCAGCGCGAGCCCGCTGCCGGCCTGGCCGTAGCCCAGCGCATTGAGCTGGCGCAGGCCGCGCAGGCTGGCTGCGAAGACGCCCTTGCCGCGCTGGCGGTCGACGTTTTCCTCGAGGTAGCAGGGCAGCGAGGCGACGATCTCGACCCGGTGGTCGGCCAGAAAACCGGCCATGTCCCCGAAACCCGGCTCTTCGAGGATGGTCAGGTTGCAGCGGTCGATCACGCGCAGGCCGCGCGCGCGGGCCGCGACCACCAGGCGGCGGAATTCCGGATTCAATTCCGGCGCGCCGCCGGTGAGGTCGAGGGTCCCGATCCCGGGGCTGGCGGCGACGAAGTCAAGCACGGCAGCTATGGTTTCCGCCGTCATCACCTCGGTGCGCTTCGGTCCGGCATTGACGTGGCAGTGCAGGCAGCTCTGGTTGCAGCGGTAGCCGAGGTTGAGCTGCAGGGTCTCGACGGCGTGCCGCTTCAAGGCCGGAAAGTCGGTATGGATCAGCAGGGGCAGGGTGGCATGCATCGGGTGTCTCCGGAGGGGTTCCGTATTCTGTCGGCCGGGCCGCCGATTGCTTACAGTCTGCCCGATCCGGCGGGGAAGCGGTGGCGGGCACGCTGCCGGCTTGAGGAATTCCTGCGCAGGTTTATAGTGGCACAATCCGTTTGTCTATCGACCGTGGAACACTGATCATGGATCTCGCGCATTTGCCCCTCGACCTTGCCGGCCTGCTGGCACTGGCGGCCGGGCTGGGCTGGGCTTCCGGCCTGCGCCTGTACACAACCCTGTTCGTGGTCGGCCTGGCCGGCCGGCTGGGTTGGGTGGCGTTGCCGCCCGGCCTGCATCTGCTGGAACATCCCCTGGTGCTGGGCGCTGCCGGCGTCATGCTGCTGGTCGAGTTTTTCGCCGACAAGATTCCGCTGCTGGATTCGGTCTGGGACACTCTGCATACCTTCATTCGCATTCCTGCCGGTGCGGCGCTGGCGGCGCTGGTGTTCGGCGGCCAGGGCGTGGAATGGCAGACCGCGATGGCGCTGCTCGGCGGCACGCTGGCCGCCGGCACGCACCTGACCAAGGCCGGCACGCGCGCGATGATCAACGCCTCGCCCGAGCCTTTCACCAACATCGCCGCCTCCTTCGGCGAGGACGTCGTGGTGCTCACCGGGCTGTGGCTGATGTTCGCCCATCCGTGGCTGATGCTGGCCCTGCTGCTGCTGGTGGTGGTGGCTGCCGCCTGGCTGCTGCCCAGGCTGTGGCGCGGCATCGTCGCCCTGGTGCGCGGCTTTTCGCTGCCGCGGCCGACGGCGGGCAGCCGTTCCTGAACATCGCGCGGCGCCGTGATTCGCTCCCGCGCCGCGCCCCGTCACCGTATCCCCAGCGCCGACTGTTGAAAAGGCCATGGAAAGCCGTATTGCCCGCCTCAAGCGCATCCGATTCCTGGCGCTGCTGCTGACCGTTCTGTCGCTGGCGATCCTGCTGGTCAGCGGCTATATCCGCCTCAACAGCGCCGGCCTCGGTTGCAGTCCGTGGCCTTATTGCTACGGCCAGGTGCTGGTCGGCGGGGTGTATGCGCACAGCGACACGGCGCGCATCCTGCACCGGCTGGTGGCGACGACGGCACTGCTGCTCGGCTTCGCGCTCGCCTGGCAGTGCCTGCGCCCGCACCCGATCCAGCCGCCGGCGCGTTACGCCACGGCGCTGCTGGTGCTGATGATCCTGCTCACCGTGGTCGGCATCTGGAGCGCCGACCAGCACCGGGTCTGGGCCAGCTTCTTCAACATCCTGGGCGGCGCCGGCCTGGTCCTGCTTTCCTGGCGCACCGTGCTCGCCGCCGGCGATGGCAATGCGCCGGCGCCGCGGCGCCCTCCCGCGGCCTTGCTGCATGCGGGGCTGGGCACACTGGCGCTGACCATGGCGTTGGGCGCCCTGATCGGCGCGCGTTACGCGGCGCTCGCCTGTCCCATGCTGACCGCCTGCGGCGACGCATCGTGGCCCACTGCCGCCGGCTGGGGTGCGCTCAATCCGTTTGCCCGCGTTGCCGTTGCGGCATCGCTGGGCGACGAGGGCGGCGTGGCGCTGCACCTGCTGCACCGCTACTGCGCCGTCGCGACCCTGCTGCTGCTCGGCGTCGGCGGCCTGCGGGCGCTGGTGCAGCCGGCATTGCGGGGCAGCGCGGGCCTGCTGCTGGCGCTGCTGCTGCTGCAATTCGCGCTGGGCGTGCTGACCGTGCTGAGCGGGCTCAGCCTCGGCCTGGCGATCGCCCACAGCGTCTGCGCCTCGCTGCTGCTGGCGGCAGGCATGCAGCTGCTGGTGCGCAGCAAGGCCAGCCCGGCCTGAAGCCGGCGGGGCCGCGGCTCACGCGGCGGCGGCGGTGTCGGCGTCCTGGCGCGACAGATAGTGGGCGAACTCGATCGCCGGCATCGGCCGCGAGAAGTAGTAGCCCTGGGCTTCCGCGCAATGGTGGCGGCGCAGGAAGGCCACCAGCTCCGCGTCCTCGACGCCTTCGGCAATGGTCTTCAGGTTGAGGCTCCGCGCCATCTGGATGATGGCCTTCACCATCAGCGCGTTGCCGGGATGGTTCTCCATGTCGCAGACGAAGGAGCGGTCGATCTTCAGTTTGTCGACCTTGAAGCGCGTGAGGTAGGACAGGCTCGAATAGCCGGTGCCGAAATCGTCGATCGAGAGCATCACGCCCAGCGCCTTGAGCCGCTGCAAGGTCGCCAGGACCTGGTCGGTATCGTGGATCAGGACCGACTCCGTCAGTTCCAGCTCCAGGCAGCCGGGCGGCAGGCCGGATTCGTCGAGCGCCTGGCGCACGCAGGCTTCGAGGTCGCCGCGCTTGAACTGGATCGCCGAAACATTCACCGCTATCACCAGTTGCGGCAGGCCCGACTTGCGCCATGCGGCAGCCTGGCGGCAGGCTTCGCGCAGCACCCAGGCGCCGATCGGCACGATCAGGCCGCTTTCCTCGGCGATGGTGATGAACTGGTCGGGCGCCAGGGTTCCGCGTTCCGGATGGCTCCAGCGGATCAGGGCTTCGGCGCCGATCACGGCGCCGCTGGCGAGGTCGATCTGCGGCTGGTAGTGCAGGCGGAACTCGCCGCGCTCCAAGGCGTAGAGCAGGCCGACGCGGATGCGCTGGTGTTCGACGGCATCCAGATTCATCTGTTCGGTGAAGAACCTGTAGGCGTTGCGCCCGGTTTCCTTGGCGTGGTACATCGCGGTATCGGCGCGCTTGAGCAGGGTTTCGATGTCGCGTCCGTCGTCGGGAAACACGGCAATGCCGATCGAGGTGGAGGTGGACAGTTCGTTGCCTTCGACATTGAAGGTCTCGGCCAGGGTCTCCAGGATCTTTTCGGTGACGATGGTGATGGCATCGGTGTCGTTGGCGTTGCCCAGCACGACGAGGAATTCGTCGCCGCCCTGGCGGCAGATGGTGTCGCTGTCGCGGATGCAGGTCATCAGGCGCGCGGCGACGGCCTGCAGCAGCAGATCGCCGATGGCGTGGCCGAAGGAATCGTTGATGGTCTTGAAGTTGTCGAGGTCGAGGAACATCAGCGCCGTGCGGCTGCCCGAGCGGTCGGCCAGGGCGATCGCCAGCTCCAGCCGTTCCATGGCCAGGCGGCGGTTGGGCAGGCCGGTCAGCGGATCGTGAAAGGCCATGTACTCGATGCGCTCCTCGGCGAGCTTGCGATCGCTGATGTCGAGGAAGCCGACGATATAGTGCCCGGGCCGGTTTTCCGCATCGCGGATCACCGACACATGCAGCCATGCCGGATAGGTTGCGCCGTTGCGGCGCCGGTGCTGCAGCTCGCCCTGCCAGTGGTCGGCCTGCTTCAGGTCCTGGCCGATCCGGCGCGAAAATCCGCCCTCGTCCTGCTCGGCGCACAACACCTGCAGCGGCCGTCCGAGCACGTCGGCGGCGGCATAGCCGGTCATCTCGGTGAACGCACTGTTCACCGAGATGATGTGCATCCCGGCGTCGGCGATGACGATGCTTTCCCAGCTGCGCTCGAACACCTTGGCCGAGAGCCGCAGTTTTTCGGCGCTCTCGGCGAGCGAGGTCTTCTGCTCGTTGATGTGGCTCTGCAGCAGGTTGAAGCTGTGCAGCAGGTGCCGGATCTCCTTGCTGCCCTCGGCCAGCAGGGGTTGCAGCGGCATCCGGCCCTGGGTCATCGCGTCCAGCGTGTTCGCCGCGCGCGACAGCGGCGTCAGCTGGCCATGCACGTAGAGCCAGAGCAGGAAGGGGATGATCAGCGAGGACAGGGCCGCGCCGAAGTAGATCTTGTCGCGGATCGCATTGATCGATTCGAAGGCGATGCTGGTCGGCAGCGAGGCGATCACCAGCCAGCCGGTGGTGCCCACGCGCCGCGCCGAACTGAGTTCCTCGACGCCGCTGGCGTCGAGCGCGACGCCGGAGCCCTCGTAGCCCTCGCGGTAGCGGTCGATCATGCGGCCGCTGCCCCTGGGCGGCAGCGGCTGCAGCAGCAGGGCGTGATTGGTCGACGCGACGAACAGCTGGTCGCGCAGCGAAACGACATGCAGGGTCTCCTCGGCGCGCAGCTTGCCCCCCGCCGCGACGGTGAACATGTCGTCGCCGGCGATGCGGATGGCGCCGACCATGGCCGCCACCACGCGCCCGTCGGCATCGCGGATCGGGGCGCCGAGCATGATCGTCGGCTGCCGTTCGAAGCCGTCGCGCTGCGGCGTGCCGATGGCCGGAATGCCGCGGTAGATGATCTTGCGGAAGAACTCGCGGGCCGGAAAATCGAAGGCTTCGCCGCCCGGCTGCGGCCCCTGGGCCAGGATCGCCCCGCTGGCGGCGACCACCATCAATCCGCCGCCGAACATGCGGTACGGCGCCGCGCCCGCAGCGAGGAACTGACTGAGGCGCGCCGGCTGGGCCAGCCACTGCGGATCGAGCGTACGCGCCGCTTCTTCCAGCACCGCCAGGCGGTCCTTGGCGGCGATCTCGAGGCTGTCGGCAATGCGTTGCACGCGGGAATACTGGTGCGCGGTCAGGGCTGCCTCGAACTCGCTGCGGACATCCTTTTCCAGCTTGAATGCCAATGCCATCACCGTGCTGACGAAGAGCACGGCGGTGAACAGGCTTAGCTTTGCCTTGAGACTGAGCGAATTGCCATGCATGACCAGGCTGGAAGATGCAGGTCTGAAGCGGAATCGGGACAGAAAAAGCCTACGCGCCGCGCGTAGCCGGCGACAGGGCATATGTCACAGAATTGCTCAGAAATTCCGCATGCCGAACTGTCTGCGCGCGGCCTGACAGCCTACGCGGGGTGCCGATCCAACTCCTGGTCGTCCATCGATACCGGATCTTCGACCGGTTCCAGGTGGGTGGTGACGTGGCAGTGCGGCACCACGCCGTGCAGGTCCTGCTCGATGCGCTCGGCCCAGTCGTGGCCGCGCTTGACGGTCCACTCGCCGGGGACCAGGATATGCACGCTGACGAAGGACCGGCGCCCGGCCTGGCGCGTGCGCAGCGCGTGGTAGGCGATGCCGCTGGCGGCGTAGCTCTCCAGCCTTTGCGTGATCCGGTCGATCGTCTCGGCCGGCAGCGAGATGTCCATCAGGCCGGCGGTCGAGCGCCCCATCAGCTGCCAGCCGGTCCACACGATGTTGGCCGCGACCAGCAGCGCGACGCTTGCGTCCAGCCAGATCCATCCGGTCAGCCAGACCAGGCCGACGCCGAGGATCACGCCGGCCGAGGTCCACACGTCGGTCATCAGGTGGTGGGCGTCGGCCTCGAGCGTGATCGAGCGGTGCTCGCGGCCCGCGCGCAGCAGTACCGAGGCCGTGGCGAAGTTGATGATCGAAGCCGCCACCGAGACCAGCAGGCCGATCCCGAGCGCTTCCAGCGGGCGCGGATGCAGCAGCCGGTCGATCGCCGTGTAGGCGATGCTGAGCGCCGCGACGACGATCAGGAAGCCCTCGAAGGCGCTCGAAAAGTATTCGGCCTTGCCGTGCCCGTGGGGATGTTTTGCGTCCGGGGGCTGTGCCGCCAGCGTCAGCATCCACACCGCCATCAGCGCGCCGGCGAGATTGACGAAGGACTCGATGGCGTCGGACAGCAGGCCGACCGAGCCCGTCAGCCACCAGGCCGTTCCCTTGAGCAGGATGGTGGCTATCGCTGCCGCGACGGAAAGCCAGGCGTAGCGCCTGAGATCGATCATCGTGTGGAATCCCCGAGTGCGGACGGAAGGCTCCAGTTTACGCCGCGCCCGCGACCAACCGCTAGCCGTCAGACCCGCAGGATCTGCAGCAGCGGCGCGTTGCGCGCCACGTCGTCGCTGAAGCCGGAGACAAGCAGCACGCTGTGGCCGGTGCGGGTCAGGTCGCAACTGCGCGCGACGCGCCGGCTCAGCGTTTGCGAGTCGCGGTACTCGGCTTCGGTGGTGGTCATCGGCACGATGCCCCAGTTCAGCGCAAGGCGCCGGCACACGCTTGGGTTGGTCGACACCGCGATCAGCGGCGCGGTCGGGCGATGCGAGCAGATCACGCGCGCGGTGGTGCCGCTGCGCGTCGGGATGATGATGCCCTGCAGCTTGAGGTCGTGCGCCAGCGCGGTCGCGGCATTGGCGACGCCGTCGCGCAGGTCGAGTTCCTCGGTGCCGGCTACTTCGCCGGCGAGGAAGCTGCCTTGCTGCCACTGGTAGCCTTCCACTTCGCGCAGCACGCGGTCCATCATTTCCACCGCGCGCAGCGGGTACTTGCCGCTCGCCGTCTCGGCCGAGAGCATCACCGCATCGGCGCCGGTGAGTGCCGCGTTGGCGACGTCGCCGACCTCGGCCCGCGTCGGCCGCGAATGGTCGATCATCGATTCCAGCATCTGCGTCGCCACGATCACGGCGCGGTTGTGGCGTCGCCCGAGGCGGATCAGTTCGCGCTGGATCAGCGGCACCTGCTCGGCCGGCATCTCGATGCCGAGGTCGCCGCGCGCCACCATGATCGCGTCCGAGGCCTGGACGATGGCCTCGATGTTGTCCATCGCTTCCGGCGTCTCGATCTTGGCGATGATCGGCGTGTCGGCCCCGGCGCGCGCGATCAGGCGGCGCAGGCCGGCGACGTCCCTGGCGGTGCGCACAAACGACAGCGCCAGGTAATCGACGCCGAGTTCGATGGCGAACCTGGCGTCGGCGATGTCCTTGGGCGGCAGCGAGGAGGCCGAGACCTTCGAGTCCGGCAGGTTGATGCCCTTGTGGTCCTTGAGCAGGCCGCCGAAGATCACCTTGCAGCGCACGCGATCGCCCTCGATCGCCAGCGCCTTGAGTTCCAGGTTGCCGTCGTCGAGCAGGATGCGGTGCCCCGGCTGCACGTCGCGCGCGATGGCCTTGTATTGCGAGGCGATCAGGCCCGGCCCGCCCTTGTCCACGCGCGGATCGATGATCACCTCTTCGCCGGGGGTGAGCTTGAGCGGCCCGTCGGGAAACTTGCCGCAGCGGATCTTCGGCCCGCACAGGTCGGCGAAGATCGCCACATGGCGGTCGAGCTTTTTCGCCGCGGCGCGCACCTGGGCATACACCGCGCGGTGCGCCTCGTGGGTGCCGTGCGACATGTTGAGCCGCACCACATCGACGCCGGCCTTGAGCAGCTCTTCGATGATCTTGCGTTCGGAACTGGCCGGGCCCAGCGTGGCCACGATCTTGGTGCGGCGCCAGCGCAGCGCGATGCGGTTCTTCAGCAGCTCCATGGCCGTACCCTTTCTTCGCGAAGGCAGATGCCCGATCGCCATGCTACGCGAGTCGGCGATTTCCTTGAAGCTTCACGCAGCCGGCGGCGGTTGCCGGTCGGCGCGCAATTGCGTCAGGGCTTCGCCTTGCTGCGCAGCGCAAACTTGATCCCGAGCAGCGCGGCCGGCAGCAGATGCCAGAACACGTCGAAGATGTCGATCGGTCGCGAGAGCCGGCCTTCCGCCAGCATGCGCGCCTTCTCGACCAGATGCGGCTCGGGCAGGAAGGGTGCGCCGAGCATGAACAGCGCGGCGGCGATCAGCAGGGGATAGGGAATCTTTTCCAGCCAGCGCATCGATGCCTCTCCATGAATTACCCCTCGGCCGATCTGAATAGCCGGGGCGTTGCGCATTATCCCCCGGCCGTCGCCGGCCCGATCGCCGTACTACCAGCGCCGACTTTCGGGGAATCCGTTTCAGGCCAGTGCCGCGCGCGTTCCCGGTCCTGTTGAAGTCGCCGGAGCGCCGCCTGAGTGTTCTTGGCGCCTGATCCTCAGGCGCGCTTGTCCAGCGAATTGATGGCGCCGTGTATGGCGCGTTCGAACATTGGCCGGTCGGGCAACACGATGCGCACGGTCTGGTTCCTCAGGCGCACCGCCAGGGCTTCCGGCGTGATGGAAATGGCGCAGGCCGAGGCACTGTTGCTGAAGAGGAACATCGTCCGGCTGGGGTTGATCCAGGTCAGGCGTTCGCGGCGGCTTTGTCCCGCCGTGATGAAATCGACCCAGTCGCCGCGCACCAGTTGCCTGACGCGGCGCAGGTCGGCGCGATCCGGCGTATTATCCGCGTCGAGCTCGCCGGCGCCGGGGAGCGAGATGTCCTGCACGTGGACGCCGGTCTTGGTGGCATGGCTGACCTGCAGGGTCGGCCCCGCGCTGCGCGCGCGCGGCTTTTCCTCCGGCGCCGGCGTCGACTTGGCCTTGGCGGCGGGGCGCTTCTGCTTTTCCGCGCGCAGCGCGGCGAGCTGCAGCTCGACCAGCGCGTCCATGAAGGTCTTGCGCTCGTCGGGCGCGGCGCCGATCTCGTCGAAGCCGGCGTTGAGTTTCTTCAGCAGCCCGGGCAGTCTGGCGGCATGCCGCCTTTGTTCCCCCGGATCAAGCTTCGGCATTACGGCCCAGATCAGCGCGACCGCGGTTTCCAGGGCCTCTTCGGTGGGCGGGCCGTCCTCCCCGAACTGAGAGATTCGTCCCTGTACCACGTCGCGCCAGTAGCTGCGCAGGAACTCTTCGATCTCGCGCGGCACCGTCGTCCCCAGCAGCCGCTCAATGCACTGGTTCGCCGCCCTTTGCGCGCGCATCTGGCCCACGCGGGTGAGGCGGATTTCCTCCTCGCGGGCGTGCACCGCGGCGGCCAGCTCGCGGTCCTGCTGCTCCTCGATCTTCTCGCGCTCGGCGAGAAAGGCATCCAGCTCGGCGTTCGCGGCGTCGAACACGCCCACGTCGCCGTCGTAAGTAGTCTGAACCTTGTGGACCAGCTCCGACAGCTTGATATAGAAGGGGTCGTCGGCGTTGACCACCTTGCCCCAGCGGATGGCGACGGTCGAGATGCTGTCCAGGAAGCGCCGCGCCGGGTGACTGCGATCGGAGAAGAAGCGCTGGTTGGACATGGCCGCCTTCAGTACCGTGGCCTGCAGGCGCGCCACCAGTCCCTTGATGCCGTCCGCGACATTCGGGTCGCCGAAGATATGGTCGAACAGCTCGGCGACGATGTCCAGCGAGACGGCGTCCTGCGGGCGCACGTCGCGCGCGGCGGCGCTGTCGCGCGCCAAGCGCACGAGGTTGGTATGGGTGCCGACGGGGGCCAGCGGTGGCGCCGTCTGCAGCGTCTTCAGCGAGTCGAAGAGTTCCAGGCTGCTGCCCTCGGACCCGCTGGCGGCGCCTGCGCCATCCTTGCTGCGCGCTTTCACCAGGCGGTCGAGGGCACTCTCCATCTTGGCCGATTCGGCGGCCTGCTCCTGGGGGTCGACCAGCGTCATCTCGCGGTAGCTTTGCTTGAGGCGCGGCAGGATGCCGGCCTCGATCAGGGCTTCGTTGACCACGCGATAAAGCTGGGGCAGTTCCGCAACGAGTCGCTCGCCGACCAGTCGCAGCAGCAGGATGCCGGCCTCCGCATCGTCGGTCACCTCGGCGCAGGCGGCCTCGATGCAGGACCACAGTGACGCGAGCTTGAACGTCGTGTCGCCAGGACGCATGGCGGTGCGCAGCACCAGGTAGGAAATCCGCCGTTCCAGCGGGTTCGTCTCTTCGCGGCAGGCCGTGGTCAGGCGCTCGAGAACCTCGCGTGAGGCCAGCTGCAGGGCGACCTCGGCATCGTTGACGATCTTCAGTGCTCGCGCGTCGCCATTGCCGTAGCCCGGCTTCGCCGCCTGTAAGGTACGCCCGGCGAGACTGGCCGCCAATGCCGGCGTCACCTTGCCCCAGTGCGCTTGCAGCGCGAGCTTCAGGGTCGCGGCGGCGGCGTGATTGCCTGGATCCTGGCTGGCATTGTCGCGCTCGCCGGCTTCCTGGATCAGCGCCGGCCCGAGTTCCTCGAACAGTTCGCACAAATCGCTTTCCATCTGCCCGCGGCAGCCGGCAACCAGCTGCGCCAGCGTTGCGGCGTCTTTTTCCGTCATTTCAGGCGTGGCCAGAGTGTCGAGGTGCCGAATTATCTCATCGCTAGCCGCCGCGCATATTTCGGGAATGCAAGGATTTCCGGTCCTCCAAGGGCTTTCGGGCGCCGGCCTTGTCGCCGTGGTACCAGCGCCGACTTTCGATCAGCCGCGTCCGGCCAGCGCCGCGCGCAGCCGGGGCCACAGCAGGTTGAGCGCCAGGCCGGCCATCACCAGCGCGGCAGCGACCAGCTTCCAGGGCGGCAGCGACTCGTCCAGCCAGAGGGCCGCAGCACCCATGCCGAACACCGGCACCAGCATCGCCATCGGCGTGATCGTCGCCGCCGGATGGCGCGCCAAGAGCCAGCCCCAGGCCGCGTAGCCGAACAGCGAATTGCCCCAGGCCTGCCAGGCCACGGCCGCCCAGGCGGTGGCATCGGCCGTCTGCAGCGCGGCGGAGATCGCGGCCCAGCCTTCGACGGCCAGCGACAGCACAATCAACGGCGGCACCGCGAAGGCGCTGGACCACACCACGTAGGCGAGGATGTTGGCCGGCGCGCCCTGTTTCGCCGCGATGTTGCCGCCGGCCCAGGCCAGCGCCGCCAGCAGCACCAGGCACAGGCCGAGCGGCGTGGTGCTGCCATCGGTATGCAGCATGATCACCGCGATGCCGCCCGCCGCCAGCAGCAGGGCGAACCACTGGAAGCGCCGCACGCGTTCGCCACTGATGCGCATCGCCAGGCCGATGGTGAAGAACACCTGCACCTGGATCACCAGCGAGGCCAGACCCGGCGAGATGTGGCCGTTCATCGCGACATACAGCAGGCCGAACTGGCCGGCGCCGATCAGCAGGCCGTAGAGCGCGAGGTTGCCCAGCGGCACCGCCGGGCGCGCGAAGAAGAACAGGCCGGGCAGCAGCACCAGGCCGAAGCGCAGGGCTGCCATCAGGATCGGCGGCAATTGCCCGAGCGCGAACTTGATGACCACGAAATTGATGCCCCAGACGGCGACCACGGCAAGCGCGAGCAGCAAGTGTCGCAGGGGGAGAGGGGCGGGCATGCGGGGATTGTCGCATGCGGGTTCCACGTCGAGCTTGGCGGCTTTGAGTCCGGCGCCGGCTTCGTCGCCGCTTATCGATCCGGTAAGAAATCCTGATTTTACTTACTGCTCGAACTGACTAGAGTGTCTGCCGCCACTCCTGCAATCGGGTGAGCGCCAGAGCCGCGCAAGACAAGCCGGCCACACGAACCATACGATAGGAGGCAGGCAATGCGCATCATTCTGTTGGGCGGCCCAGGGGCCGGCAAGGGAACACAGGCAGGCTTCATCAAGGAAAAATTCGGCATTCCGCAGATTTCGACCGGCGACATGCTGCGCGCCCACGTCAAGCAGGGCACCGAGCTTGGCCGCCAGGCCAAGGCGGTGATGGACGCCGGCGGCCTGGTTCCCGATGAAATCATCATCGGCATGGTGAAGACCCGCCTGCAGGACGACGATTGCCGCAACGGCTATCTGTTCGACGGCTTTCCGCGCACGATTCCGCAGGCGGAAGCCTTGCAGGCCGCCGGCGTGCGCATCGACGCCGTGGTCGAGATCGCGGTCGACGACGACGAAATCATCCGCCGCATGTCGGGCCGCCGGGTGCACCTCGCCTCGGGACGCACCTACCATCAGGTGTTCAATCCGCCGAAGGTTGTCGACCATGACGACGTCACCGGCGAGCCGCTGATCCAGCGCGATGACGACAAGGAAGAGGTCGTCCGTAACCGCTTGCAGGTGTATCACCAGCAAACCCGGCCGCTGGTGGATTTCTACTCAGGCTTGAGCCGCCGCGACCCCGCCGCCGGACGCTACATCAAGGTGGCCGGAACCGGCAAGGTAGAGTCGGTGCGCGACGTCATCCTGGACGAACTGGCCGGCCAGACCGCCTGATCCGGGTCGTCGCCGTATCGCCGGCGCCGGCCAATGGGTGGCCCCTGAAATTTTGCAGCGAGAAGCAAGTCTGGAGTGACCGTCCGCGTGCATGCGCGGTCGGCATATCCATTCCCCATGCAATTCCGGTAGATTGCCGCCTTGGCCGGGAGCAATGCGATGGGGGGCGATATGTCAGTAACGCATGTCATCTGGGGCTTGCTGGCGCTGGCTGCCCTGCTGCTTGTCGGCCTGGCCTTGCGCGCCGAACGGCGCCGCTTTGCGGCGCGCGGCAAAGCCGGGGCCTGGCTATGGGTGCGGCTGGCCAGCCTGCCCATCGGCCTGCTCGCCGCCGCGGCAGTGTGGCTGCCCGCCCGCGCCGTCAGCGGCCCGGAAGCGCTGGCAGCGTTCTACCTGCTGATGTTCTCGCTGGGGCCGCTCGTCTATTTCGGTCTGCACTGGCTCGCCGGCCGCATGGCGACGCCCGCCCTGAGCGCCGGCGAATCGGCATCGATCGGCGGCAGCGGCCTGCTGGTGGTGATTCTCCCGGCGCTCCTGGCGAGCATGGCATCGCCATGGGTGCATCAACTGGGGCTGGGCGCACAGCAAGCGCAGCGCAGCCTGGCCGCAGAAACGCCGCTTGCCCACCGCATCCTGGAGCGCCGGCGATTTCTCCTGCCCGACATCGGCGAGGTGCTAACCGAACATTGGCAGGCGCCGCCCGGCGTCAAGGTCGAGCGCATCGAATGGGAACTGGGCGGCCAGTACCTGCAGACCGGCGACAGCACCGGCAGCATTCTGTGCCGCGACGGTGAGGATTTCCATGTCTTCCGCCTCGCTGCCGAACCTGCCCCGCGCTGGCGCATGTATTGGCGGGATGCAGCGGATAGCCTGCACCGTTCCGACTGGACGTCGGCGCCAGCGCAGGCGACGACGCAGGCTGCGACCCTGACCCCGGTCTGGACGCAGGACGGGTTTGCGTTTCCGGTCCGCATCCCGCGCAATTTCGTGACTGTCGAACGGCGCTGGGCCACGGGCAAGGTGTTGCAGTCCAACGCACTGGATGGCCAGACGCTCCCCGCCCCGACCGATACCTGCCTGCCGTCGGCTTACCGCAACCGCGATTCAGAATCGGTGCTGACCAGCGTTGCCATCCGGATGTGGCTGGCCGGCGCCCAGCGCATCGGGCTTGCCAGCTTTAGCCGTCCGTCGGAGTGAGTGCCGGTGGCCGGAGCGCCGTCCCGCCGGCCGTCACCGTGTCGCCGGCGCCGACTTTTGGGAAATCGATTTTGGATTGCGCGTGTGGTGCAGCTTGCCGATTGACCGGGATACGGCATTGCCGTAGGATGCGCCAATGTTCACCGTGATCGAAACGCCGACATTCGTCCGGCTGGCGAGGGATTGCTGGAACGACGACGATCGCATCGCGTTCATCAGTTTCATCGCCGGCGATCCCGAAGCCGGAGCCGTGGTGCCAGGGTCCGGCGGGGTCAGGAAAGTCAGATGGGGCAGTTCCGGGCGTGGCAAGCGTGGGGGCGTGCGGGTGATCTACTTCAACCGGCTTGCCAACGGCGAAATCTGGTTGCTGCTGGTGTACGACAAGGCGACCCGCGACAACATTTCGGCGCACCTGCTGCGCCAGATCAAGGAGGAAATCGAAAATGCCTAATGCGAAGATCAAGCCGGCGACACGCCGCAAGTCCATCGATGTCGGCGCCGAACTGTTGAAGTCCGTGCGGGAAATGAAAGCCGGCATGCGCGCCCGCGTCCATCGGCCGGAGGTGTCCGCGGTCGCACGCGCCAGGTTGTCGTCGGGCTTGTCGCAGCCGGCATTTGCCGCCCTGCTCGGCGTTTCCGTCCGCACCCTGCAGGATTGGGAGCAAGGTCGCCGCGAGCCCTCGGGTGCGGCGAAGACACTCATGCGAGTCGCCGAACATCACCCGGAGATATTGCAGGAGCTTGCGGCCTGATCGGCGTATCGCCGGCGCCGACTTTTGTGCAGGATGAATCGACGCTGACCCCTATAGCTCTGTGTCGCCAGCGCCGACTTTCCGAGAAGGGACCTCAATTCAAACCTGAGGTTTGCGAAGGAAGAATGTCCACGCGACGAAGCATGTCAGGCGGCCAGAAAGTCAAATCACTCTGACCCCTTTGACTGCTGCTGCGCGGGCATTTCCAAGGCTATTCGCAGGAAAGGCTGATCGGTTTCCTCACGAAGCTGGGGATGGATGTCGAGATCGTGGTGCGGCCGAAGGCCAAAAAGCGGCAAACAGCTGGACTGGTTTCGGTGGTGTTTGCGTGATGCAGAATTCATTCGAGCCTGCGGTTTGCGAAGGAAGAATGCCCGCGCGACGTAGCATTTCAGTTGGTCAGAAAGTCAAATGACTCTGAACCTTTTTTTTGCTTCGCAACTTCGGAGCTGGAACTACAGCCGAGAGAAGCTATAGAACCTCGAGGCATTACTTCCGGAATACTCGCATACAAAAATCTCTTTGCCATTGTCAGCAATCCACATCAGAAAAATTGGATCGCTATCTGTATGCGAAAGTAATGTTGAAAGTTTTTTTGCTTCCTGGTCCACTCGCTCGCGTGAGACTGATCCTACGATGGTTTGTCCGCGGATCACGCCTCTGTACTCCAATACATACTTAACGGGAGTTGGTTCGTTCTTGGCTGCAGTGCCAAAGCCAAAGGCTGTGGAGCTTATAAGGCCGAGACCAGATGGCATGACCTCGTAGAGTCCTCTGGCAACAACCGTCGAATCCTTTGTCGTCAAATCCAATTCGCACTGTGGTGCACGCCATTTCCCGCTGATAGCCAATGGTAGGGGCTTCGCAAGCGACTGCCCAAATAGCCGGTAGTACTCGCTGAGCGGCTTGGCCTTTTCAAGAATGGTTGTTTGTTTGTGCTTTTCGGCCTCGATAGCGTCTTTTACCTTGCCAAAGGCTCTATCAATATTCTGATGATGATCCTTGATCTGCATTGCTGCATCAAGAATCTTCTGAGCTTCATCTAAAAAACCTGCATCAAGAAACTTGTTAGCAAGATTGCTCATCGCAAGAGTTTCACCCTTGCGCTCTGCTTCCCGATATGCCTCAACCGATTTAATTGGCATCCCTAACGACGCAAATGAAACGCCAAGATTATTCCATGTGACTGCGTTCCGATTGGCTTCTGGAATTCGTAAATAATGATAAGCAGCTAATTCATTTCTATCAAGATCCGAGTATTTGTAGGCTAGTGAAAAGCGAGTTTCATCATCGTCTGGCCGGATTTCTAGCAATCGCTCCTGTGCCGCAAGCTCGACCTCTTCAACCTTTTGTTCCTCGGCTAGCCTTTTCTCGGCCTTCAGGACTTCTACCTCTCCAAGGCCCGTCACCGAGCTTCGTTGCCGCATGCGTGTCGACAACTCTTGTGCGCGATCTGGGTTTCCAGCCTTTTGATTGGATAGTGCTGCTTCACCAAGAAGCTTTATCTCCTTTTCCGGATCAGTTTCTGTGTCGGCAGCTTGCTGGAACGCGTCCGCCGCTTTTCCATGCTCTTGGTAGTGCAAATAGCCCCTAGCGAGATAGGCCGAGATTTCACTGTTAGATGGGGATTCCGCGTGCAGTGTCTCAAGCGTTGCCAGGTTGCCACCTCGACCAAATGCTATCCGAAAGTATTCACCATGCGCCGCCCACGCTTTTCGGCTTAGCTCACTTCCGCCGATCTCTGAAGCGAGAAAGTGATCGTGAACTTTCTTCTCTGCAATTTCATCACTTGTCGCAATGCAGTGCATAAGCGCAAATTGATAGTCCTTCTTTGTCCAGCCCGGTGCTGGCGTAATCCAACTATCCACTGCTGAGGCACGTGGTGAATCATCCTCCTGTGTGGTCGCGGGCCCGATGTCCTCGGGTGGCGTCTGAGCCACACCGGAGTCGCGGCACAGTGTGGCAAGCATGCCAAGAAGTGCTTTAAATGACTTTTCTGGCGTCTCCCGTGGAAGCGGAATGTATTCAAGATTTCCTTGAAGTGTTCCCGGCGACCGAATGCCATCTTCTACCAGCAAGATGATCTTCATATTCTTGCCTATTGCAAGTCCGATCTCCTGAATGATCCAGTCCGACGTTTTCCACTCAAGATTTAGTTCATTTACTCTTAGGGTGCGTCGATCGAGCCAGCTCCGCTTCAATGCACTCGGTGATATGACTCGCTCCTTACGGGTGCAAATTCCGATGAACAGATTCTTGTCTTCAAGCAAACGTAGAATTTTTGAATCGACAGGGGCTGGTTCCGGATGCTCAGCATGCTCCCAAGAGAATCTGGGATTCAGTTCGGAAATTCCGTCAAGGTAGGTAAGAATCACCGACACAATTGGTGAGTCCTCAGGGGTAAAGCTATGCCCGACGAAAGCCTTAATTGCGTCCATAGATCATGCCCTTCCAATTTATCCAGATTATGCCGGAGTATTGTTGGTCCGCATATGTAGGTTGCTCGCGCAAAAGACGCGCAGACCTGTTGGTTGCCTTGTCTTTACAGAGCAACGACGCTTTAATTGACGCTGCTGCTCAATTCGTTAGCCCTGATTCGCCACCCCACTAACCACATGCCCCGTCGGCACCAGCCTTGACGCGGGCTCGCAGTGCCGGGTCTGGTCGTCGAAGAAGAAGTCGGGTTCGAATTCGCTGAGGAAGCGCGACTTCTCCAGGCCGCCGAGGAACATGGCTTCGTCGACTTCCACCTTCCATTCCATCAGGGTACGGATCGCACGTTCGTGGGCGGGGGCGCTGCGCGCGGTGACCAGCGCGGTGCGGATTTTCATCGGGCAGCCGGCGCTGTCGGCGCGCAGGCGGTGCAGGGCTTCGAGCAGGGGCAGGAAGGGGCCGGGCGGCAGCGGGTGCAGCGCGTGGCTTTCTTCATGGTTCTGGAAGGCGGCGAGGCCCTGTTCCTGGAACACGCGTTCGGCCTCGTCGGAGAACAGCACGGCGTCGCCGTCGAAGGCGATGCGCACTTCCTGCGGGTGCTGCTCGGCCTCGGTCAGCGTCGTCGAATACACGCGCGCGGCGGGGAAGCCGCCTTCCAGCGCGGCGCGCACGTCGGCTTCGTTGGCGGAAAGGAACAGGTTGGCGCCCAGCGGCTTGAGGTAGTGGAAGGGCGGCCGGCCGCGCGTGAAGACGCCGCGCTCCAGTTGCATGCCGGCGGCGTCGGCGGATTTGAAGATGCGCAGGCCGGAGACCGGGTCGTTGCGCGAGAGGATCACCACGGCCACGCGCTGGCGTTCGGGCGTGTTGAAGGCCAGCAGCTTCTGCACCAGCGGGAAGGCGACGCCGGGCCGCGCCGGCTGGTCCATGCGTTCGAGCTGCAGGCGCATGTAGGCGGAATCATCCTGGTCTTCGAAGACGCGGTTTTCCTCTTCGAAATCGAACAGCGCGCGCGAGGAGAGCGCGACGACGAGCTGGCCTTCGAGGCTGGCGGGCATCAGGGCTTTCCTTTGGCGTAGTGGGTGAATTTGTTGCTGTCGCGGGTCAGCAGTTGCATCAGCTTCGGATGGATGAAGAGCTTTTCCTTGCCGATCTTGATTTCCTCCAGCACGCCGATTTCGGTCAATTCCTTCAGGTAGCGGGAGGCGGCCTGGCGCTGGGCGATGCCTTTGTCGACCAGATTGGCAATGCGGCAATAGGGCTGCTCGAAGGTCAGATCGACCAGCTCGCGGCTGTAAATCTTGGGCGCGCGTTCGCGCACCACGGATGCGGTGTGCTCGGCCAGGGCGCGGATGGCGGCGATCTTGCCGGTGGTCCAGCGTGCGGTTTCCTCCACGGCTTCGAGGATAAAGAGCAGCCAGGGCTCCCACGCGCCGCTGCGCGTCACCTCCAGCAGCAGGCGGTAGTAGTCGGCCCTGTGGGCGATGATGTGTCGACTGAGGTAGAGGATGGGCAGCGTCAGGAGATTCTGGTCGATCAGGTAGAGGATGTTGATGATGCGGCCCGTGCGGCCGTTGCCGTCGCTGAATGGGTGGATGGCCTCGAACTGGTAGTGGCAAACGGCCATGCGGATCAGCGGATCGGTATCGGTCTCGTCATGCAGGTAGCGCTCCCAGTTGGCAAGCATTTCGCGCAGGCGGTCTTCGCCCTCCGGCGGGGTGTAGATGACTTCGCCGCTGCGGTCCTTGACCAGCTGCGTACCGGGTGTGCGGCGGATGTCCATATCGACACCCTTGATAGTGCGACAGATTTCCACGGCCGTGGCGGTACATAGCGGGCGTTTGGCCAGGTGGCGATGGCCGCGCTGCAGGGCAAGGCGGTAGCGCAGCGCTTCGCGCGTGGCGGCATCGGCCTGCGGGTTGTCGAAGAGGTCGGCCTGGGCGTACTGGAACAGCCGGTCGGCGGTGGTGACGATGTTCTCGATTTCGGAACTGTCGCGCGCTTCCAGCAGCGGCAGCGTGTTGATCAGCATGGCCTGGTTGGGAATCAGCAGAGCGGCCTGTCTGAGTTCAGCCAGGGCGGCGCGTGCGGTGATGCAGCGCTTGAGCACGACCCGGCTTTCCAGCTGGCCGGCGGGCGGCAGGGTGGGGAGTTCGTTATAGGGCCGGTCGGGGCGCCAGGTTTTGCGGCTCATGATGATGAAACCGGATTTTTGCGACAGGTTCCCAGCTTATGTCGCCGGCGGCGACGCGTCAAGCCAACGTGTCGATATTTATTAAAAATTGCGACATGTGTGGTCGACCTTAGGATTTGCCCCTAATCACGGCCTTCGGCGCCGCGGCATACATCTGCGTCATCCGCGCCGCCTCGTCGGCGACTCTCTGCCGCAGGTCGGCCGGCGCCAGCACTTCGACGTCGGCGCCGAACTTGAGGATGTCCATGATCAGTTCGCGGTGGTCGGCGTAGGGGAACTCCAGCAGCCAGGAGCCGTCGGCGTCGAAGCCGCACTTCTGCTTCGGGTGCCAGGTTTCCTGCGCCACCCAGCGCGCGCGCTTCGGCGTGAAGCGCAGCCTGGCGTGCTGCAGCTTGCGCCCGGAGAAAATGCCGTAGCCGGCGCCGAGCACTTCGTCGAGGCTGCGGTGCGAGACTTCGCGCGCCTTCTTCTCGATGACGTCGGCGTCGCGGATCGAATCGAGGGCGAAGTTGCGGATGTCGTTGCGCAGGTGGCACCAGGCGTCGAGGTACCAGTTCTCGCGGTAATACACCAGGCGCTGCGGCGATACTTCGCGCTCGGTGGTTTCGCCATTGCCGCGGGCGAAGTAGGTGATGCGCAGGCGCTTGCGGCGCAAGAGCGCAGCGCCGACCTTTTCGAAATGCGCGAGCTTGAGGTCGCGCTTGCCCAGGCCCACGATCAGCACGCGGCGGCGGATTTCCTCGGCGGTGTTCTCGGCGCTGCCGAGCAGGCTGTTCAAGCGTGCGATCAGCGGCTGGATGTGCGGCGTCAGGATGCCGCCGGGATCGAGGTCGGTCAGCAGGTGTTGCATGGTCAGCAGCGCATGCACCTCACCCGAGTTGAACCAGAGGCCGGGCAGTTCGTACTGCGCGCCGGCCTCGGCATGCGGCGTGTCGAAGCGGTAGCCGCCCGCATCGCGGTCCCAGACGATGGGCGCGTTGAGCCGGTTGCGCATGTATTCGAGGTCGCGCTTGAGCGTGGCGCGCGAGACTTCCAGCGCCGCCATGAGGTCGACGAAAGGCACCAGCTTGCGGTCGTGGATCATCTGGTCGATCTTGTAGAAACGCTCAGTGCGATCCATGACGACTCTCGGAGATGAATTGACGGAAGTGGTCGAGGCGGCGCGGGTGGATCACGCCGGCGGCGACGGCCTCCTTGATCGCGCAGCCGGGTTCGGCGTCGTGCTGGCAGTCGCGGAAGCGGCACTGGCCGAGGAAGGGGCGGAACTCGGCGAAGCCGAATTCGATCTGCTGGGCGGTGAGGTGCTTGAGGCCGAATTCCTGCAGGCCGGGGCTGTCGATCAGCGTGCCGCCGGGACATTTGTCCTGCGGCAGCTTGTAGAGCCGGGCGTAGGTGGTGGTGTGCTTGCCGCTGTCGAGCGCGGTTGACAGTTCGCGCGTCGGCGCGGCGGCGCCGGGCACCAGGGCGTTGGTCAGGGTCGATTTGCCCATGCCGGATTGCCCCACCAGCACCGAGCTTTCGCCCACCAGCAGCGGCAGCAGCGGCGAGGCGTCGAGCTTGGCCGAGAGTTCGACGACGCGGCAGCCGAGCGCGACGAAGGGCGCCAGCAGTTTGCGCGCGCCGGGCAGCGCGGCGGTCAGGTCGCTTTTGTTGAGGACGATGGTGGTAGTGAGGCCTTCATTTTCGGCGGCGACCAGGGCGCGGCTGAGCAACATGTCGGAAAACGAAGGATCGGTGGCGACCACCAGCAGCAATTGCGTGGCGTTGGCGGCGATCAGTTTCTGGCGGTAGAGGTCGCTGCGGTAGAGCAGGCTGCGACGCGGGCCGTGGCCGGTGATCTGGCCGTCGGGGGTGAGTTCGACTTCGTCGCCGACGGCGAAGGGGCTTTTCTTGCCTTTCGGATAACCGGTGGCGAGGCTGCCGTCGGCCAGCTCGATCTCATAGTGCCGGCCGAAGGCGGCGACGATGGTGCCGTGCCGGTTTTTCGCGCCGCTCAACGCGCGTTACAGGCTGAGCAGCGCATCGATCTTGGCGGCGCAGATGAAGTCGTTTTCCGAGAGGCCGCCGATCGCATGCGTGGTGTAGCTGACGGTGCACTGGCCCCAGCCGACGGCGAGGTCGGGGTGGTGGTCCTCGCGGTGCGAGATCCAGGCCGTGGCGTTCACGAAGGCCATGGTCTCGTAGTAGTTCTTGAACTTGTAGGTCTTGCTGATGACGGTGCCCTCGCGCTGCCAGCCGGGCAGGGTGGCCAGCATCGCGGCGGCTTCGTCGTCGGTGAGCGGCGGCACGCCGCCTTCGCAGGGCTTGCACTTGCCCTTGGAGAGATCGCAGACCATGGTCATGATTTTTCCTTTACGCGGATTGCAGCCGCGCGATGCGCTGGCTGGCGGGTGGATGGGAATCGTGGAACAGCGAGTGCAGCGGGTCGGGCGTCAGGGTCGCCGCGTTGTCGCGGTAGAGCTTGACCAGCGCCGCGATCAGGTCGGCGGCGGCGGTCTGCTGTGCGGCGTAGGCGTCGGCTTCGAATTCGTGGCGGCGGGACAGGCCGGAGGTCAGCGGCGCCAGCGGAAACAGGAACACCGGCAGCACCATGGAGAACAGCAGCAGGGCCATCGCCGTACTGCCGGCGCCGACTCCCAGGCCGGCGAAGAACCAGGACTGGTCGAGCAGCAGGCCGAGCAGCCAGAGGAAGGCCAGGCTCAGCACGGCCGACAGCGCGATGCGCTTCATCACGTGCTTGTGGCGGAAGTGGCCGAGTTCATGCGCCAGCACCGCCTCGATTTCCTCGGGGGCGAGCTTTTCCAGCAGGGTATCGAAGAAGACGATGCGCTTGGCGCGGCCGAAGCCGGTGAAGTAGGCGTTGCCGTGCGCCGAGCGCTTCGAGCCGTCCATCACGAACAGGCCCGAGGCGGCAAAGCCGCAGCGCGCCAGCAGGGCTTCGATGCGGGCTTTCAGCGATGCATCTTCGAGCGGCGTGAACTTGTTGAACAGCGGCGCGATGACGGTCGGGTAGAGGAACAGGATCAGCAGGTTGGTGGCCAGCCAGACCAGCCAGACATAGAACCACCAGTACTTGCCCATGACGTCCATCAGCCACAGCACGGCCAGCAGCAGCGGACCGCCGATCAGCACGGTGAGCGCGGCGCCCTTGGCCAGGTCGGCGAACCACAGCGGCCAGGTCAGCTTGTTGAAGCCGAAGCGCGCTTCGATGCGGAAGGTGCGGTAGAGGCTGGCTGGCAGGCCGATGAAAAAGCCGAGCAGGCCGACGCCGGCGAACAGCGCCAGGCCGTGCAGGTAGCCGCTGCCGAGCCAGTCGCGCAAGGCCTGGTCGATCAGGCCGAGTCCGCCGCCGAGGGTCAGGGCCAGCAGCACCGCGACATCGACGATGATTTCGAGCAGGCCGAGGCGCACCTTGGCCACCGTGTAGTCGGCCGCCTTGCGGTGCTCGGCCGGCTCGATGCGCCCGACGAAGTTGTCCGGCACCCGATCGCGATGCGCAACGACGTGGCGCAGATGGCGCACATCGAGCCAGAGGCGCAGGCCGGTGGACAGGGCCAGTGCGGCAAGAAATACAAGACTGAAGTGATATGGGCTCATGGGTGGCGACCTGCTGTGCCAAAATGCGCGACACGAGAAAACAGGCTCAGGAAAATTATGGCACAGGATCAGAACGCGCTCGTCTGGCTGGACATGGAAATGACGGGGCTAAATCCGGACGGTGATCGCATCATAGAGCTGGCGCTGGTGGTTACCAATTCGAATCTCGAGATCGTGGCGGAGGCGCCGACCTGGGTGGTACATCAGACCGACGCGGTGCTGGACGGCATGGACGAGTGGAACCGCAACACCCATGGCCGTTCCGGCCTGATCCAGCGGGTCAAGGATTCCATCCTGAGCGAGGCCGAGGTCGAGGCGCAGGCGCTCGAGTTCATGCGGCGCCACGTGCCGCGCGCTACGACGCCGATGTGCGGCAATTCGATTTGCCAGGACCGGCGCTTCATGGTGCGCTACATGCCGAAGCTCGAGGACTGGTTTCATTACCGCAATCTCGACGTGTCGACCCTCAAGGAACTGTGCAAGCGCTGGAAGCCGGAAGTGGCGAAGGGCCTGAAAAAGCACGGCAAGCACGAGGCGCTGGCGGACATCCTCGAATCGATCGAGGAACTCAAGTACTACCGCGAGCATTTCATCAAGCTGTAGCGCCCTGGTCATTCGGCGCGGCGATACAGCCGCAGGCGTTCGCCCTTGTCGCCCGGACGCGAGGTTTCGCGGATCAGCGTCCAGCCGTCCAGATCTTTCCCGGCACGGGGCGCAGTCTGCATGATCAGGTAGCGGCAATTTTTGGCACGATTGCCGCCGACCGTGCGGATGCCGTTGAAGTAGTCGAGCGAGGCGCGCTGCGCCAGCCCCAGCCCGCGTCGGGCAATGCAGCCGGGCTGGTTGCCGAGCGCATGGCGAAAGTCGGCGCTGACGCTACGGTAGCTTTTGCCGTAGTCGATCCAGGGCAGCCATAGCGCCACCAGCAGGACCCAGATGGTGGTCAGGCCCACGCTCCAGCGCGCCGCCGCGCGCCAGGGCGAGCGCGGTGTGCGCACCATCACGGCGATCCAGGCGACGCTGACCGCGATCGCCAGCACGATGGCCAGGGTCGAGGCCTCGGCGATGAAGCCGGGAGCGGGTTTGCTGAAGTTCTTGGCGACCCGTGCCGGTTCGCCGGTCAGCATGGCAATTCCGCCCAGCCAGATCAGTCCGGCGATCATGGTGAAGGTCATCATGCCGAACCAGTCGAAGGCATTGGCCGCGCCGCGCCGCAGTCGTCCGGCGGCGGTGGCGGCCAGCAAGGTCAGCGGCACCAGCGCCGGCAGCAGTGCCGTCGGCCGCGGTGCGTCGGCAAAGAATCCCAGCAGCGCCATCAGCATGGCGACCAGCAGCAGGACGGTTGGCGGTTCGAACAGATGCCTGCGCTCCAGCCAGAGGGCCCACAGGGCCAAAGGCAGCACGGGCCAGCTGGCCCATGCCAGGAGTTCGAGGTGGTCGCGTATCAGGCCGCCGCGCAGCGTCAGGCTGGCCTGTTCGGCGCTCCACCAGATGTCGAACAGCGCCGGCGCATCCTGCCAGAGCAGGTATGGCCAGGGCAGGATCAGCACAAGTGCCATCACTGCTGCGGCCAACCAGGCGAGCAGGCTACCCCGGCCGCGCCACGCGGGGTGCAGCACCAGCAGCAATCCGGTGACCAGTTGAATTAAAAGGCTATCGACACCGGCGCCCAGGAAGCCTATGCCTATCCCGGCGCCATAGATCAATCCGCCGCACAGTGGTTTTTCGCGCCAGACCGAGAGTCCCCAGAGCGAGGCGGCAAAACCGGCCATCGCCACGATGGCCGGTTGCGCCTCGTGCAGCGGGATCAGCAGGCCCACGGTGCCGATCGCCAGCAAAGGGGCGGCGACCGCGGCACTGGCCCCCAGCAGCAATTGCGCGGTGCGCGACAGAATCGCCAGGAAGGCGGCGCCGAACAGCACCGACGCGAGGCGGGCGGCATCGTGCCAGGGCAGCAGCCAGCCGAGCAGATGGCCGAACAGGGCGGCTGTCCAGTGATACAGCGGCGGCGATGTCAGCCAGGGGTCGCCCGCGATGCGCGGCACCAGCCAGTCGCCGCCGCCCATGCCGAAGGCGACGCCGAGGTGCATGGCGTCTTCGGCTTTCCACGGGTCGTGCCCCACGGCACCCGCCAGCAGCCAGATGGCGCAGAGAAACAGCGTGCCGTACCGCGCCAGGGCTGGGGCAGGGGTGTGGTTGCGGTCGATCAGATCAGGCACGTTGCGAGCTTACCCAAGAAGCTGTACGAAGGCGATTTCGAAGCGCCGTGAAATGCTGTTGAAGCAATGGCTGGCGCCGGCCCCGGCGGCGCTGAAGGCTGCGCCACAATTAAAAAAGGCAGCCCGAAGGCTGCCCGTATTGCGCTGCAGCGCGGGTGTGGCCTTACGCTGCCTTCTTGCTGTATTTCTGGCGGAAGCGCTCGACACGGCCGGCGGTGTCGACGATCTTCTGCTTGCCGGTGTAGAACGGGTGGCAGGCGGAACAGACTTCGATGTGCAGCGGCTTGATGCTGGTCGAGCGGGTGGTGAACTTGTTGCCGCAGCTGCAGGTGACTTCGATGTCACCGTATTTCGGGTGGATGGCGTCTTTCATTTCAATGTCCTTTTCAGTTGCAGGCGCGGTTCGTGGGTTTGGCGAACCGACAGAACGCGGCATTATCCGCTAATTTCGGCTTGTATGCAATCGCTAGGATACTGCCCCCGCGTCCCGCGGGGACATATCAGCGCTGGCGCATGGCGTCGAAGAACTCGCCGTTGTTCTTGGTCGCCTTGACCTTGTCCAGCAGAAACTCCATGGCTTCCATGTCGTCCATGTTGTACAGCAGCTTCCTCAGGATCCACATTTTCTGCAGTACGGCAGGGACCAGCAGCAGTTCCTCGCGGCGCGTGCCGGAGCGATTGACGTTGATCGCGGGGTAGACACGCTTCTCGGCCATCTTGCGGTCGAGGTGGATTTCCATGTTGCCGGTGCCCTTGAACTCTTCGTAGATCACGTCGTCCATGCGCGAGCCGGTTTCGATCAGCGCGGTGGCGATGATGGTCAGCGAGCCGCCTTCCTCGACATTGCGCGCGGCGCCGAAGAAGCGCTTGGGCTTTTGCAGGGCGTTGGCATCGACGCCGCCGGTCAGCACCTTGCCGGAAGCCGGCTGCACCGTGTTGTAGGCGCGGGCGAGGCGGGTGATCGAGTCGAGCAGGATCACCACGTCGCGTTTGTGTTCGACCAGGCGCTTGGCCTTCTCGATGACCATTTCGGCGACCTGGACGTGGCGCGTGGCCGGTTCGTCGAAGGTCGAGGCAACCACTTCGCCCTTGACGGTGCGGGTCATTTCCGTGACTTCCTCGGGCCGCTCGTCGATCAGCAGCACGATCAGCGTGACGTCGGGATGGTTGGCGGTGATGGCCTTGGCAATATGCTGCATCAGCACCGTCTTGCCGGCCTTGGGCGGCGATACGATCAGGCCGCGCTGGCCCTTGCCGATCGGCGCGATCATGTCGATGACGCGGCTGGTGATGTTCTCGTCGCTGCGGATGTCCCGTTCCAGCAGCATGTGGTTGGTCGGGTGCAGCGGCGTCAGATTCTCGAACAGAATCTTGTGCTTCGAGGCTTCGGGCGACTCGCCGTTGACGCGGTCCACCTTGACCAGCGCGAAGTAGCGCTCGCCTTCCTTGGGCGCGCGAATCTCGCCTTCGATGGTGTCGCCGGAACGCAGGTTGAAGCGGCGCACCTGGCTGGGGCTGATGTAGATGTCGTCGGTGCTGGCGAGGTAGGACGCCTCGGGCGAACGCAGGAAGCCGAAGCCGTCGGGCAGGATTTCGAGCACGCCGTCGCCGAAGATGGTTTCGCCTTTTCTGGCCTGGTTCTTCAGCAGCGCGTACATCAGGTCCTGCTTGCGCAGCCGGTTGGCGTTTTCGATATTTTCGGCGGCCGCCATCTCCAGCAGCTGGCTGACGTGATGGGCTTTTAGCTCGGATAAGTGCATGGACTACCTGCGCGGGAATGCCGGCGGAAAGTGCCGGAACAGGGGAATCTAGGGGGTGAATTCAGGAATGAATTCGGACGGGGAGGAATCGATTCGGCGGTGGTACGGCTTGGGCGCCGGGTATTGCGGCTGCGACGGCCCGGAATCAGACTCCGGGCCGAAATGTAACGGGATCAGAGATTGCTGTCAATGAATGCGGTAAGTTGGGATTTCGACAGGGCGCCGACTTTTTGCGCTTCGACGTTGCCGCCCTTGAACAAAAGCAGGGTCGGGATGCCGCGGATGCCGAACTCTCCGGGCACCTTCGGGTTGTCGTCGATATTCAGCTTGGCCACGCGCAGCTTGCCGGAATAATCCCTGGCGACCTCGTCGAGTATCGGGGCGATCATCTTGCAGGGGCCGCACCATTCGGCCCAGAAGTCGACCAGGGTGGGTACGGCGGAGTCGAGCACTTCGGCTTTGAAAGTGCTGTCGGTAACGTGGTGAATGTGTTCGCTCATGTATTCCTCGGGATTTTGCGTTTCCGCCGGCACAGCGTGAGCCGGCTACGCGATGAAATGCGGCAACCTAAGGCGCTCGCATGGACGAATCCTAGCAAAAAAAATCCATCATGGCGAACCGGGGCTCGTGCCAAGGCGGCACGGCAATGGTAAATTGCTTGCTGGAACTGGAGCCAGATCATGACCTACGTCGTTACCGAATCGTGCATCAAGTGCAAGTACACCGATTGCGTGGATGTTTGCCCGGTGGATTGTTTCCACGAGGGACCCAATTTCCTCGTGATCGATCCCGAGGAGTGCATCGACTGCACGCTGTGCGTGGCCGAGTGCCCGGTCGAGGCGATTTTTGCCGAGGATGACGTTCCGGCGGGACAGGAGCACTTTACTGCGCTGAATGCCGAACTGAGCAAGACCTGGCCCGTCATCATCGAGCGCAAGGAGCCGCCGCCCGATGCCGACGAGTGGGTGGGCAAGCCCGGCAAGCTGGATTTGTTGAAGCGCTGATTTCATCCCTACGTATTCTTCCGCTTCACACCGTTATTTATGTCCGGCAATACTTTCGGTTCGCTTTTCTGCGTGACGTCATTCGGCGAATCCCATGGGCCGGCCATCGGCTGTGTAGTCGACGGCTGCCCGCCCGGGCTGGAAATATCCGCCGCCGACATTCAGCATGAACTCGATCGACGCAAGCCGGGGACCTCGCGCCATGTCACCCAGCGCCGGGAGTCCGATACCGTCGAGATCCTTTCCGGGGTCTACGAAGGCCGCACCACGGGCACGCCGATCGGCCTGCTGATCCGCAACGAAGACCAGCGCAGCAAGGACTACGGCAATCTCGCGGAAATGTTCCGCCCCGGCCACGCCGACTACACTTACTGGCAGAAATACGGTATCCGCGATCATCGCGGCAGCGGTCGCGCCTCGGCGCGCGAAACCGCGGTGCGCGTGGCGGCCGGCGCAATTGCCCGCAAGTGGCTGCGCGAACGCTACGGCGTGACGGTGCGCGGCTGGATGAGCCAGCTCGGCGATATAGAGATTCCCTGGCAGGACGAGGCCGCGATCGACACCAACCCGTTCTTCGCGCCCAATGCCGCCCTCGTGCCGCAGCTTGAGGAGTACATGGACGCCCTGCGCAAGTCAGGCGATTCGGTCGGCGCCGAAGTCACGGTGATCGCCCGCGGCGTACCGGTCGGCTGGGGCGATCCGGTGTATGACCGGCTCGATGCCGATATCGCCTACGCCATGATGGGCATCAATGCCGTCAAGGGCGTCGAGATCGGCGCCGGCTTCAGGTCGGTGACGCAGAAGGGCAGCGAGCACGGCGACGAACTGACCCCCGAGGGTTTCCTCGGCAACAACGCCGGCGGCATCCTCGGCGGCATTTCCAGCGGGCAGGACGTGGTGGTCAGGATGGCTGTAAAGCCGACCTCGAGCATCCGCCTGCCGCGCCGTACCATCAACCTCGCCGGCGAGCCGGCCATAGTTGAAACCCACGGCCGCCATGATCCCTGCGTCGGCATTCGCGCCACGCCGATCGCAGAGGCCATGCTGGCGCTGGTGCTGATCGACGCCGCGCTGCATCATCGTGCCCAGTGCGCCGATGTCGAATGCAAGACGCCGAAGATTGCCGCGCGGCCGGCAGTAAAGTGATCCACTCGGAATTGAACCGTACAAAACTGGAAAAGCAATGAACGTCGACCACCACGATCTGGACCACGAGTTTCCCGAATACGCCGCGACCATCCATGCCCTGAAACTGGGCAACCATCATTTCGGCAAGCTGTTCGCCGAATACAACGAGCTGACGACAGCGATAGAGGATCTGGAGATCAAGGATGCCCCCGTTGCCGATCCCCTGCTCGAAGACATGAAGAAGTTGCGCCTGAAGCTGAAGGACGAGCTTTACGCCATGCTGGTGGCGCACAAGGTCTGATCGGGGTTCGCACCCAGATCACCGCCGGCGGCGGGCGGTGCATGTGATGGGGCAGCACGGACGCCTGTCTGCCTGGTACTTCTGGTACTTCGCTTTTATCGGCGCGTTCCTGCCGTATTTCGCGCTTTACCTGCAATCCATCGGCCTTTCCGCCGGCCGCATCGCGGTGCTGATGTCGCTCGGCCAGTTCATGCGTTTGCTGGCGCCTCTGCTGTGGAGCTGGCTGGCCGACAGCGGCGGCCGGCGCGTGCGCATCGTGGTCGCTTCGACCGCGGCATCCCTGGCGAGTTTTTCCGTGGTGTTCCTGACCCAGGATTTCGTCGGCCTGCTGATCGGCATGGCGATCCTGCATTTCTTCTGGAGCGCATCGCTGCCGCTGGTCGAGGCCCTGACTCTGGGGCATCTGGCGGCCAATCCGGAGCGTTATGGCCGCATCCGGCTGTGGGGCTCGGTGGGATTCATCATCACGGTGATGGGCGTCGGCCTGCTGCTCGATGCGGCGCCGATCCGTTCCCAGCTCTGGGTCAGCTGGGCCCTGCTGCTGGGCACCCTGATCAGCGCCCTGACGCTGACCGAAGCGAAGGGCCATGCCGGTCAGGTCGCGGGCCCGATCATCGAGGTGCTGCGCCAGCGCAAGGTGGTGTTCCTGCTCGCCGCCGGCCTGTTCATGACGGCGGCGCACGGCGCGCTCTACGTTTTTTACTCGATTCATCTGGTGGCACAAGGCTATGACAAAACGCTGGTCGGCCTGCTGTGGACCCTGGGCGTGGTGGCCGAGATCCTGGTTTTCCTGCTGATGCCGCGAATTTCGCTGCGGGTTTCCATGCGCCAGATTCTGCTCGCCTGCTTCGCCCTGGCCGTGCTGCGCTTCCTGCTGATCGGCTGGGCCGTGGAGTACATCGGCGTGCTGGTGGTCGCGCAGTTGCTGCATGGCGCGAGCTTCGGCGCCCATCATGCGGCGACCATGGCGGCGCTCCAGCGCTGGTTCGTGGCCGGCCAGCAGGCCAGGGCCCAGGCGCTGTACGGCAGCGTGGCCTATGGCGCGGGCGGTCTGGGCGGTGCCCTCTTGGCCGGCGCCTTGTGGGACAGCGCCGGCGCCGGGATCACCTTCAGCGCCGCTTCCGTGCTGGCCCTGATTGGCCTGATTCTGGTCTGGCGCGGTGTTCCCGGTGATTCGGCGGCTGCGGCTGTGCGATAATTGCCGACCCCCGCAGACGCAGCTGAAATCATGGCAAAGACGCTATACGAGAAACTCTGGGACAGTCACGTGGTGCACGTCGAAGACGACGGCACGGCGCTGCTTTACATCGATCGCCACCTGGTGCACGAGGTGACCAGCCCGCAGGCCTTCGAAGGACTGAAACTTGCCGGGCGCAAGGTCTGGCGGGTCTCGTCCATCGTCGCCACGGCCGATCACAACACGCCGACTTCGCACTGGGAGCGCGGCATCCTCGATCCGATCTCGCGCCAGCAGGTGGAAACCCTGGACGCCAACATCCGCGAAGTGGGTGCGCTGGCCTACTTCCCGTTCAAGGACAAGCGCCAGGGCATCGTCCATGTCGTCGGCCCGGAGAACGGCGCGACGCTGCCGGGCATGACCGTGGTCTGCGGCGACTCGCATACCTCGACGCACGGCGCCTTCGCCTGCCTGGCCCACGGCATCGGCACCTCGGAAGTCGAGCATGTGCTGGCGACGCAATGCCTGCTGCAGAAGAAGTCGAAGACCATGCTGGTCAGGATCGAGGGCAAAGTCGGCGCCGGCGTCACGGCGAAGGACCTCGTGCTGGCCCTGATCGGGCGCATCGGCACCGCGGGCGGCAACGGTTATGCCATCGAGTTCGGCGGTTCGGCGATCAGAGCGCTGTCCATGGAAGGCCGCATGACGGTCTGCAACATGGCCATCGAGGCCGGTGCCCGGGTCGGCTTCGTAGCCGCGGACGAGACCACCATCGCCTACCTTCAGGGCCGCAATTTTGCGCCCAAGGGCGCGGATTGGGACAAGGCCGTGGCCTACTGGCGCACGCTGGTGTCGGATGCCGATGCGAGTTTCGACCAGGTGATCGAGCTGGATGCGCGCCAGATCGTGCCGCAGGTGACCTGGGGTACGTCTCCCGAAATGGTCACCGGGATCGACGGCACGGTGCCGGCGCCCGAGGACTTCAAGGACCCGGTCAAGAGCGAGGGTGTGGCGCGTGCGCTGCAGTACATGGGCCTGACGCCGCGCATGCGCATCGACCAGATCCCGATCGACAAGGTCTTCATCGGTTCCTGCACCAATTCGCGCATCGAGGACCTGCGCGCCGCCGCCGCCGTGGCCAAGGGGCGCAAAGTGGCGGCCAACGTCAAGCTGGCGCTGGTGGTGCCCGGTTCCGGCCTGATCAAGGAGCAGGCCGAGGCCGAGGGCCTGGACAAGATTTTCATCGCGGCCGGATTCGAATGGCGGCAGCCGGGTTGTTCCATGTGCCTGGCCATGAATGACGACCGCCTCAATCCCGGCGAACGCTGCGCCTCGACCTCGAACCGCAATTTCGAGGGACGCCAGGGCGCGGGCGGCCGCACCCATCTCGTCAGTCCGGCGATGGCGGCCGCTGCCGCGATCGCCGGACGTTTTGCCGATGTCCGTGAATTGTTCTAAGGAGAAGACCATGTCCCGCATTCTTGCCGCCTGCGCCCTGATGCTCGTCCTGTCCGCCTGCAATACCGTGGAAGGCATCGGCAAAGACATCAAGAAGGGTGGCGAAGCCATCCAGAAGTCGACCAAGTAATGGAAAAATTCATCAAACTCGATGGTCTCGTGGTGCCGCTCGATCGCGCCAACGTCGATACCGACGCCATCATCCCCAAGCAGTTCCTCAAGTCGATCAAGCGTTCCGGCTTCGGCCCCAACGCCTTCGACGAGTGGCGCTACATGGATCACGGCGAACCGGGACAGGACACCGCGCAGCGCACCCGGAACCCGAATTTCGTGCTCAACCAGGAGCGCTACCAGGGCGCCGCTATCCTGCTCGCCCGCAGCAACTTCGGTTGTGGCTCGTCGCGCGAGCACGCGCCGTGGGCGCTCTACGACTTCGGCTTGCGCGCGATCGTCGGCGAATCCTTCGCCGACATCTTCTTCAACAACTGCTTCAAGAACGGCCTGCTGCCGATTGTGCTGCCCAAGGCCGAGATCGATGCCCTGTTCGGACTGACCGAGCATACGCCGGGCTATCGCCTGACCATCGACCTGCCGGCGCAACGTGTTGTACGTCCGGATGGTCATTCAATTCCCTTCGAAGTCGATGCTTTCCGCAAGGAATGCATGCTCAACGGCTGGGACGACATCGGTCTTACTTTGCGCCATGCCGAGAAGATTCGCGAATTCGAGGCGCGTCGCCGCACCGAGCAACCCTGGCTGTTTGCCTGAAAGAAACTCAATGAAAATATGCGTTTTGCCCGGTGATGGCATCGGGCCGGAAATCATTGCCGAGGCCGTCCGTGTCCTCAAGGCGCTCGATCTCAAACTGGAGATGGAGGAAGCCCTGCTCGGCGGCTGTGCGGTGGACGCCACCGGCAGCCCCTATCCGGACGCGACGCAGAAGCTGGCGCTGGCCGCCGATGCCGTGCTGCTCGGCGCCGTGGGCGGCCCGCAATGGGACAACAATCCGCGCGAGCAGCGGCCGGAGCGCGGACTGCTGGGCATCCGCAAGCAGCTTGGACTGTTCGCCAACCTGCGCCCGGCCATTCTCTATCCCGAGCTGGCCAATGCGTCCACGCTCAAGCCCGAGGTGGTGGCCGGCCTCGACATCCTGATCGTGCGCGAACTCACCGGCGACATCTACTTCGGTCAGCCGCGCGGCATCGAGCTGCGCACCATAGACGGTCAACAGCAGCGCTTCGGCTTCAACACCATGCACTACAGCGAGAGCGAAATCCGCCGCATCCTGCGCGTGGCCTTCGAGGCGGCGAAGAAGCGCAATCGCAAGGTCTGCTCGGTGGACAAGATGAACGTGCTCGAATGCACCCAGCTCTGGCGCGACGTGGCGATCGAAACGGCGCAGGACTATCCCGATGTCGAGCTGTCGCACATGCTGGTGGATAACGCGGCGATGCAACTGGTGAAGAACCCCAAGCAGTTCGACGTCATGGTCACCGGCAACATGTTCGGCGACATCCTGTCGGACGAGGCCTCGATGCTGACCGGATCGATCGGCATGCTGCCGTCGGCCTCGCTCGATGCCAACAACAAGGGTTTGTACGAGCCCTCGCACGGCTCGGCGCCGGACATCGCCGGCAAGGGGGTGGCCAATCCGCTGGCGACCATCCTGTCCGCGGCCATGATGCTGCGCTACACTTTTGGCAACGAGGACGCTGCCCTGCGGATCGAGGGTGCCGTGAAGAAAGTCCTTGCGCAGGGTTTCCGTACCGGCGACATTTACGAGTCGGGAACGAAAAAAGTCGGTACCCGGGAAATGGGCGATGCTGTACTCGCCGCACTGTAATTCGATAGCGAAAGATTGATCATGAAGCGTGTTGGTCTGGTGGGTTGGCGGGGTATGGTGGGTTCGGTCCTGATGCAGCGCATGCGGGAGGAGGGCGATTTCGCCCATATCGAGCCGGTGTTTTTCACGACATCGAACCCGGGCGGCAAGGCGCCGGACTTCGCCGTCGGCGCGCCGCCGCTCAAGGATGCGAAGAGCATCGATGAGCTGAAGGCGCTCGACATCATCATCAGCTGCCAGGGCGGCGACTACACCACGGAAGTCTTCCCCAAGCTGCGTGCGGCTGGCTGGACCGGCCACTGGATCGATGCGGCGTCCAGCCTGCGCATGAAGGACGACTGCGTGATCATCCTCGACCCGGTGAATCTTGACGTGATCAAGGACAGCCTGGCCAGGGGCGGGCGCAACTGGATCGGCGGCAACTGCACGGTGAGCCTGATGATGATGGCCCTGGGCGGCCTGTTCAAGGCCGGGCTGATCGAGTGGATGACGTCGATGACCTATCAGGCTGCCTCCGGTGCCGGCGCGCAGAACATGCGCGAACTGCTGGCGCAGATGGGCGAGACGCATCGCGTGGTGAAGAACCTGCTCGACGATCCGGCATCGGCGATTCTCGACATCGACCGCGAGGTAGCCGGCATCCTGCGCGACGAGGGTTTCCCCACGGCCAACTTCGGTGTACCGCTGGCCGGTTCGCTGATTCCGTGGATTGACAAGGATCTCGGCAACGGCCAGAGCCGCGAGGAATGGAAGGGGCAGGCCGAAACCAACAAGATCCTGGGTCGCGATGGTCACAATGCCGTGCCGATTCCGGTGGATGGGTTGTGCGTACGGATCGGCGCGATGCGTTGCCACTCGCAGGCACTGACCATCAAACTTGTCCGGGATGTACCGCTGGACGAGGTCAATGGCATCCTGGCGGCCCACAACGATTGGGTCAAGGTGGTGCCCAACCAGCGCGAGATCACGCTCAAGGAGCTGACGCCAACGGCAGTGACCGGGACCTTGAGTGTCCCTGTGGGGCGCCTGCGCAAACTCAGCATGGGTCCGGAGTATCTGTCGGCCTTTACGGTTGGCGATCAACTGCTTTGGGGCGCGGCCGAACCCTTGCGCCGCATGCTGCGTATTCTGTTGGATTGATGTAGCGCATCGGATGCGGCCGGGATGTAACAAGAAGGTTGAGCTTGCATCGCTAACATCATGATGTTATTTTAGTTACAAAGCTTTGCTTGACGCCGAAGACCGCGCGGGACTCTGTACCCGCCTTCTGCGAGGCCATAAAGCTGGCGTTGCCTCCACTGAAGCTTCGTTTTGATAATATGAAATACAGATCGTCGGGAGTCACAGTGCGCAATACTGACAAGCCAAATCGTCTCAAGGCCACGCTCATTGCGGCGGCGATTGCGGTCCTGCCTCTGGCGACACACGCTGCCGGGCTGGGAAAGATCACGGTGTTATCGGCCTTGGGGCAACCGCTCAGGGCCGAGCTTGAAGTTACCGCAACCCGCGACGAAGCCACTTCCCTGGTCGCCAAGGTTGCTGCAGCCGAAGCCTTTCGTCAGGCTGGAATCGAATATTCGCCTGCCTTGGCGAATCTGCGCTTTTCCCGTGACATCAAGGAACGCGGTGGTCGTCGCTACCTCGAAATCAGCACCGATCGTCCCCTGAACGAGCCATTCATCGACATGCTGGTCGAGTTGAGCTGGGCTTCGGGGCGTCTGGTTCGCGAGTACACTTTCCTGCTCGATCCGCCTGACCTGGCGGCTAAAGCCCCCCCCGTGCCGGTTGCTGCGCCTGAAGTGCGGACCGAGCCCGCACCCGCCAGGCCGCCGGAAAGGCCGGCTGCTTCGGTTTCGGAAACCCGTCCGGTCGTAGCGAGCCCTCCGCCGGCATCGATCCGGCCGACCCCCAGGCCGGCTTCGGATAACTTGCGTACTGTGGTTACGGGCGACACTCTGGGCAAGATAGCGGCACAGACCAAGCCGGAGGGTGTCAGCCTGGATCAGATGCTGGTCGCATTGTTCCGCAGCAACAGGGACGTCTTTGATGCTGGCAACATGAACCGCCTCAAGGCCGGCAAGATTCTTTCCATTCCCGATGCCGAAACGGCGCGAACGGTTGATGCAAATGAAGCGCGCCGGGAAATTGTCGCCCAGGCAGCCGATTTCAATGCCTATCGACAGCGCTTGGCAGCGGCCGCGGCGGCTGCAGATCCCGCCAGGGATCAGACCGCGAAGCAGGCGGTTAGCGGCAAAATTGCGCCCAAAGTCGAAGATAAGGCTCCGGTGGCAACGGGCAAGGACAAGCTGGAAGTCTCGCGTACGGAAACGGCACGGGATGCCAAAGGCAAGCCCCTGCAGGGCCGCATAACGGCGCTCGAAGAGGACCTCGTGTCGCGTGAACGGGCCCTCAAGGAAGCCAGCGGTCGTATCGCGGAACTGGAAAAGAATCTTAGCGATCTGCAGAAACTTGCAGCCATCAAGAGCCAGTCCGGTGCCGATCTGCAGAAGGCTGCTGCGGCGCCCGCAGCTAAGCCCGCAGAAGCGTCCAAGCCAGTTGAAGCCGCCAAGCCCGCCGAGCCCCCGAAGGCAGCCGAAGCCGCGAAACCGGCCGATGCCGCGAAACCGGCTGATGCCGCGAAACCGGCCGATGCCGCCGCGCCAGCGCCCGAAACTCCGAAACCGGTCGCGGCAGCCAAGCCGCCTGCGCCGGCGAAGAAAGTGGTTCCCCCGCCGCCTCCGCCCGAACCGGATTTCATCGAGGAGAACGCGCCCCTGGTGTTTGGCGGCGGCGCGTTGCTGGCGCTCCTGTTCGGATGGCTGGGAATTACCGCCTACCGCAGGAAGCGTGCGGCGAATGTGCAATCCGCTGCACCGATTCTGGAAACCGATCTGTCGGCGCATTCGGTGTTCAGCACGACCAGCACGAGCGTAGCGCCTCCCCCGAGCGAGCAGGAGACCAGCCAGTTCAGCACCACCGCGATGGGCATGGCTGCGAGCCAGGAGACGGTGGATCCGGTGGTTGAGGCCGATACCTTCCTGGCCTTCGGCCGTGATGCTCAGGCCGAAGAAATTCTCCTGGAAGCGCTCAAGACCGAACCGCAGCGCCAGGCAATTCATCTGAAGCTGCTTGACATCTACCTAGCGCGCAAGGATGCCGTGCGTTTCGAAGAGGTCGCGCAGGATCTGCATGCCCTGACGGGTGGCACGGGTGACGTCTGGAACAAGGTTGCCGCCATGGGGGTCATCCTCGCTCCGGGATCCTCCCTCTATGCCAGCGCCGCGCCGGCGGAGCCGGAAGCGGTATCTGCCACTGCGCCAGACCTGGGTGCGACGATGGTCATGGGCGAAACCCCTCCGGTCGAGGTGCAAACGCCAGCGGCGGCCGCTTCTCCTGCCCTGGACTTCGATCTGGATATTGGAACAGCTCCGGCGGCCGCCGCAGCGCCTGCCACTGCGGCGCCCGAAGTGGCAGGTCTGGATTTCGATCTTGATCTGGGTGCCCCCGCGACTGAGTCATCGCCTCAGGCTGCGGGCGCGGCAGCAGTCAAGAGCGATGAGCCCGGCGCGCTCGACATCGACTTCGACATGCCGGCGAAGGAGACAGCGGCTGAACCGCAGGCGTCTGCCCCCGTGCCGGCGGTACCCGCCGCCGCTGCGGCCGATTCCGGCAGCATCGATTTCGATTTCGACCTGGGAAACAGCGATTCCAAGGCTGCCGCACCTCTGCCCGAAATGTCTATTGACATTTCGATGCCGCCCGCGGCACCGGAAGCACCACCACTGGATCTCGGTGGCATCAGTCTGGACCTCGATACTCCGGCAGGCACTGCACCGGCCGCCGACATTGCCGACAATCCGGAAGTGGCGACCAAGCTCGAACTGGCGGCGGCCTATGAGGAAATGGGCGATCACGACGGCGCCCGCGAACTGCTCCAGGAAGCCGTGAATGAAGGCAGTCCGGCGCAGCAGGAAGTGGCGCGCGCCAAACTTGCCAGCTTCGGCTGAGCGACCACGTACTCCCGGCGCCTGCGCGCCGGGAACTGCTGCATCCGTGAAGCATCCCTATTCCGCAAGCTCCATTCTGCTGGGGCTGGCCGCCGTTCTGGCAGCCTCCTCGCGCGAGGCGACCCACTTGTTGCTGGCGAGCCTGGTCCTGATCCTGGCCGCAGTGATCACGGCGCGGCATCATTTCGGCCTACTGGTCCGGCGCAGCCGCTGGCTGGTGCTGACCCTGCTGATCCTGTTCGGCTGGTTGACGCCGGGAACGCCCTTGCCCGGCATCCCTGGCGCAAGCCAGGAAGGGCTGCTGCTGGCTGCGGAGAATCTTGGACGCCTGCTGATCGCGCTTTCCGTCGTAGCCATGCTGCTGACGGCGCTGACACCCGCCGAACTGGTCGCCGGCCTGCGCTCCTTGCTCGCGCCCCTGAGTCTGCTGGGAATGTCCCGGGATCGGATTGCCGTGCGCCTGGCCTTGACGCTGGAGGAGGTGGAAGCCTCGCGTCAAGGGCGGCGTGAAGAAGCGGATGGCCTGGCGGCCGCGCTCTCGCTGCCGGCAGCCCGCTATGGCGTCGCCGATTTCTTGCTGATCGGTCTCGCGGGTGTTTTGCTCCTGGTGGCGTGGCTGACATGAGGATTGCGCTCGGACTCGAGTACGACGGTTCCGGATTCTGTGGCTGGCAGTCGCAGGCGGGCGGCGGTGCAGTGCAGGACGCCGTTGAGTCGGCGCTATCGATCGTCGCCGACGCGCCGACCCGGGTAGTCTGCGCCGGGCGCACCGATGCCGGCGTTCATGCGTTGGCGCAGGTGGTGCATTTCGATACCGAGGCGGTGCGCCCGGATACGGCCTGGGTACGCGGCGTCAACGCCCATCTGCCGGCCAGTGTTGCCGTGCGCTGGGCGCAGCCGGTATCGAGCGAGTTCCACGCGCGCTTTTCTGCCCGCGGCAGGCGCTATCGCTATGTCTTGCTGAATCGCGCCGAGCGTCCTGCGCTCTTGTCACGGCGGGTCGGCTGGTTTCATCGTCCGCTGGATGCGGACGCCATGGCGTCCGCGGCGAGCCTGCTGCTGGGCGAGCATGATTTCTCCGCATTTCGCGCCATCGAGTGCCAGGCGAAATCGCCGGTCAAGGCCCTGCGCCGTGCCGATGTCGTGCGCCACGGCAACTTGCTGGTGTTCGACTTCGAAGCGAGCGCGTTTTTGCATCACATGGTGCGCAATATTGTCGGTGCCCTGGTCTATGTCGGCAAGGGCGCACATCCGCCGGCATGGGTCGGCGAACTGCTGGCAGGGCGCGATCGGGCCCGTGCCGCGCCGACCTTCGAGGCCTGCGGCCTGTATTTCGCTGCCGTCGATTATGATGCGGTCTGGCAGTTGAAAGTCGGCGCCGACGACACGGCGCTGATCCTGCCCTGAACCCATGAAACGTACCCGAATCAAGATTTGCGGCATCACCCGCGAAGAGGACCTTGCTGCGGCGATCGCCGCCGGCGCCGATGCGCTGGGCTTTGTTTTCTATGGGCCCAGTCCGCGTTACGTAACGCCGCAGCGGGCTGCGCAGCTTCTGGCGCATGTGCCGGCTTTCGTCACCCGGGTCGGCCTTTTCGTCAATGAGCCCACAGAAAAAGTGCGCGAAATCCTGGCGCAGGTCTCGCTCGACCTGCTGCAGTTTCACGGCGATGAAGATGCGGCCTACTGTGCCGCTTTCGGCAGGCCCTGGATCAAGGCGGCGCGGGTGAAGGCGGGTTTCGATTTGTTAGAATACGCCTCCGCTTTTGCCGACGCTCCCGGGGTATGCGGCCTGTTGCTGGATGCCCATGTCGAAGGCTTTGGCGGCGGCGGCCAAACCTTCGACTGGTCGCTGATTCCGCAGTCCTTGCCCTTGCCGGTAATTCTGTCGGGGGGCTTGCATCCGGGCAACGTCGCCGAAGCGGTGCGCAGGGTGCGGCCGTGGGCGGTGGATGTCAGCAGCGGCGTCGAGAGCGCGCGGGGCATCAAGGATGTGCAAAAGATCACTGAATTCATTGCCGGAGTGCGAGATGCAGATGCAGGACCCCCTCTATAACTTGCCCGATGCGGGTGGTCACTTCGGTCCCTATGGCGGGATTTTTGTCGCCGAGACCCTGATGCCGGCCCTGGCCGAACTGCGCGAAGCCTATGCCGCGGCGCAGGCCGATCCCGAATTCCGCGCCGAGTACGAATACGACCTCAAGCACTATGTCGGTCGCCCGAGTCCGGTGTATCACGCCAAGCGCTGGTCCGGCCTGCTCGGCGGGGCGCAGATCTACCTGAAGCGCGAAGACTTGAACCACACCGGCGCGCACAAGATCAACAACTGCATCGGCCAGGCCCTGCTGGCGCGGCGCATGGGCAAGCCGCGGGTGATTGCCGAGACCGGCGCCGGCCAGCACGGCGTCGCGACCGCCACGGTGGCGGCGCGCTATGGCATGGAATGCGTGGTCTACATGGGCTCGGAGGACGTCAAGCGCCAGGCCGCCAATGTCTACCGCATGAAGCTGCTGGGGGCCAAGGTGATCCCGGTCGAGTCCGGCTCGAAGACGCTCAAGGATGCCCTGAACGAGGCGATGCGCGACTGGGTGACCAACATCGGCAATACCTTCTACATCATCGGCACCGTTGCCGGTCCGCATCCCTATCCGATGATGGTGCGCGATTTCCAGACGGTGATCGGCGAGGAGTGCAAGACGCAAATGCCGGAAATGGTCGGTCGCCAGCCGGATGCCGTGATCGCCTGCGTCGGCGGCGGTTCCAACGCGATGGGCATTTTCTATCCCTATATTCCGCTCGCCGACGTCAGGCTGATCGGGGTCGAGGCGGCGGGACACGGCCTTGATTCGGGCAAGCATTCCGCCTCGCTGACCGCCGGCCGCTCGGGCGTGCTGCACGGTAACCGCACTTACCTGCTGCAGGACGAGAACGGCCAGGTGATCGAAACCCATTCGGTATCGGCCGGCCTCGATTATCCCGGCGTCGGCCCCGAGCACGCATGGCTCAAGGACTCCGGCCGCGCCGAGTACGTCACCATCACCGATGCCGAAGCGCTGCAGGCCTTCCATGATCTGTGCCATTTCGAAGGCATCATCCCGGCGCTCGAATCCAGCCATGCCCTGGCCTATGCGGCAAAGCTGGCGCCGACACTGCCGGCGGACAAGGTGCTGCTGGTCAATCTCTCCGGTCGCGGCGACAAGGACATGCACACCGTCGCCGATAAGTCCGGCATCCAGTTCTGAACCCCACATCCATGTCACGCATTCCCAGCACATTCGCCGCGCTTGCCGCGCAAGGCCGCAAGGCCCTGATCCCCTTCATCACCGCCGGCGATCCGCATCCGGACCTGAGCCTGCCGCTGATGCGGGCACTGGTGGCCGGCGGTGCCGACATCATCGAACTCGGCGTGCCGTTTTCCGATCCGATGGCGGACGGGCCGACCATCCAGCGCGCTTCCGAACGTGCATTGATACACGGCATGAGCCTGCGCCGGGTACTGGCACTGGTCAGTGAGTTCCGCCGCGAGAACGCGACGACGCCAGTGGTGCTGATGGGCTACGCCAATCCGGTGGAAGCCTACGGGGTCGATGCCTTCGCCCGCGACGCGCAGGCCGCCGGCGTCGATGGCGTGCTGGTGGTCGACTACCCGCCCGAAGAGTGCGCCGCCTTTGCCGCGACGATGAAGCAGGCGCAGATCGATCCGATATTCCTGCTGGCGCCGACCTCGACCGAGCAGCGCTACGACGAGGTCGCGCAGATTGGCAGCGGTTACATTTATTATGTGTCGCTGAAGGGCGTCACCGGCTCCGGCAATCTCGATCTGGACGAAGTGGCGCGCCGCATACCGCTGATCCGGGAGAAGGTCGGCATGCCGGTCGGCGTCGGTTTTGGCATCCGCGACGGGGCGACCGCCGCGCGCATCGCCGCGGTCGCCGATGCGGTGGTGATCGGAAGTCGTATCATCGAGGAAATCGAGAGCGGCGATGCCAAGACAGCGCCGCAGCGAGTGACCGCATTCCTCAGCGGAGTGCGCGCGGCAATGGACGGAGTGACTTTATGACGACTTACCCACCATCCCCCGTCCCACGGCTGGCTTTGCACAGCCAGCCGGCTACGGCAGCGCGGAGCAGTGCTCCGCGAAACCCTGCCTTCGCCCCGAGGAAGGGGGTGACATCGGTTCGCTACGCTCCATGCTTATTGGCTGTCCCTCCTTGGGGCGGCCCTGCGGAGGGACTATGAGCTGGTTACAAAAGCTGCTGCCACCGAAGATCAAGCGTTCCGAAGGTGTGCGCAAGTCGATACCCGAGGGATTGTGGGCCAAGTGTCCGGCCTGCGAGGCGGTGCTCTACAGCACCGACCTGGAAAGCAACCAGAACGTCTGTCCCAAGTGTTCCCACCATCTGCGGCTGCGTGCCCGCGCCAGGCTGGATGCGCTGCTCGATCCGGAAGGCCGGTTCGAGATCGGTTCCGAAGTGATCCCGATGGATCCGCTCAAGTTCAAGGACAGCAAGCGTTATGTCGATCGCCTGGTCGCCGCCAACGAAGATACCGGCGAGGCCGATGCCATGGTGGTGATGCAGGGCGCGATCAAGACCGTGCCGGTGGTCGTGGCCTGTTTCGAGTTCGAGTTTCTCGGCGGTTCGATGGGGGCCGTGGTGGGCGAGCGCTTCGTGCGCGGCGTCAAGGCGGCGATCGAACTGCAGGCTCCCTTCATCTGCATCACCGCCTCGGGTGGCGCACGCATGCAGGAGGGCCTGTTCTCCCTGATGCAGATGGCCAAGACCACGGCGGCGGTGACGCAGTTGGCGCATCACCAGTTGCCCTTCATTACCCTGCTCACTGATCCGACCATGGGCGGCGTTTCCGCTTCGTTCGCCTTCGTTGGCGATGTGGTGATTGCCGAACCGGGCGCCCTGATCGGTTTCGCCGGACCGCGGGTGATCGAACAGACGGTGCGCCAGACGCTGCCGGAGGGCTTTCAGCGCGCCGAGTTCCTGCTGGAAAAGGGAGCGATCGACATGATCGTCGATCGGCGCCAACTGCGCGACAAACTGGCATCCCTGATTACGCTCCTGCAACGCGTCCCCGCCGCCTGATGCCGCCACTGCAGCCCGACGCGGGGCTGGACGACTGGCTGGCGCACCTTGAGGCGCTGCATCCGCGCGGTGAAGCCGGCATCGAACTCGGCCTGGAACGCGTCGCGGCAGTCAAGGCGCGGCTCGGTCAGCGCGAAACCTGTCCGGTGATCCTGGTCGGCGGCACCAACGGCAAGGGCTCCGTGTGCGCCATGCTCGAGCGCATCCTGCTCGCCGCCGGCTACCGTGTCGGGCTCTACACCTCGCCCCATCTGCTGCATTACAACGAACGCGTGCGGATCAACGGCGTCGCCGCCGATGATGCCCGTCTCTGTGCCGCCTTCGCCCGCGTCGAACGGGCTCGCGGCGATGTGGCGCTGACTTATTTCGAGTTCGGCACCCTGGCGGCATGGGAAGTCTTCGCGGCGGAAGAACTCGACGCCATCATCCTCGAGGTCGGACTTGGCGGGCGGCTCGATGCGACGAACGTCTATGAACCCGCGTGTACCGTTGTTACCGGCGTCGATCTCGATCACATGGATTATCTCGGCGCCGATCGCGAGGCCATCGGGCGTGAGAAGGCCGGGATATTCCGCGCCGGCGTTCCGGCCATCTGCGGAGATCCGCAGCCGCCGCAATCCCTGGCGGCTTATGCCGCACAGATTGGTGCCGGCTTGCAGGTGATGGGACGCGATTTCGGCTATCTGCGGCAGGAGCAACAATGGCTGTATTGGGGACGTCCGGCCGGAAGATCCGGTCAGGGAGCCGCAGCCGAAGTCATACGCCGTGGCGGGCTGGCCTTCCCGGCCTTGCGCGGCGAGCGGCAGTTGGCCAACGCCGCCAGTGCGCTGGCGGTCCTTGACGCGCTGCATGGAGATTTGCCGGTGGCGATGCAGGACATTCGGCGCGGCCTGGGTCAAGTGGAACTCGCCGGTCGCTTCCAGGTCCTGCCGGGTCGTCCGGCGGTGGTGCTGGATGTCGCCCACAACCCGCAGGCGGCGCGCGTACTGGCTGCCAACCTGGGCGAGATGAGTTTTCACCGCAACACCTGGGCGGTGTTCGGCATGCTCGCCGACAAGGATATCGACGGCGTGATCGAAGCCCTGCGCGAACGGGTTACGCACTGGCTACCATGCACGCTCGAGGGTCGCCGTGCCGCCAGCGCCGACTTTCTCGCCAGTCGCCTGCGGGCCGCCGGTCTGGCGGTGACGGGGGAGTTCGCATCGCCTGCGGCGGCGCTGACGCAGGCGCAAGAGAATGCGGGCGAAGATGATAGAATTCTTGCCTTCGGATCCTTCCTCACTGTTGCTGCGGCCTTGCAGATGCTTGGCCGATCAGCGTAACCACGATGGCGGAACAAGACACATCGCCTGACGCAGATTTGCAGCTGAAGAAGCGTGCTCGCCGCCGGCTGGTCGGCGCCGTTGCGCTGGCCCTGTTTGCCGTGATCGTGCTGCCGATGGTCATGGATCGCGAGCCGCGTCCTGCCATCCAGGATATTCAGGTCAGGATTCCCAGCCAGGACGGGCCCGGCTTCGCGGCGAAAGTGCTGCCCGGCAAGCCGGTATCGACTCCCTTGCCTGCGCCCGAACCAAAACCCGTGGCGGAGCCCGTTCCGGCGCCATCTGCCGAGCCAAAACCCGCTGCCGAGCCGGCGCCGGCTCGGCCTCCGGTTGCCGCCGCCCCGGCAAAGCTCGCCGAAAAGACCGTGGCACCGCCCAAGAAAGCCGAGCCGGCAAAAACTCCTGCAGCAAGCAAGCCAGCTACCGATGCCAAGTCGACGCCTGATGCCGCCGGTCAGTGGGTGGTGCAACTGGGTGCCTACAAGGAGGCCGGCAACGTCAAGCTGCTGCTGGCCAAGCTGAAAGGGGTCGGCGTACCCGCCTACACCGAGAAATTCGAATCGCCGCAGGGGCCGCGCACCCGTGTTCGGGCGGGACCCTTTGCCAGCCAGGATGCTGCCGAGAAGGCTCGTTCCAGAATCAAGATAGTCGGCGTCGACGGCCCGGTAGCGCCCAAGTAGCGCGATGACCGCGTTCGATTACGCCGTACTGACGATACTATTGGCGTCGGTGCTGTTGGGTTTGTGGCGCGGCGTGGTGAGCGAACTGCTGGCCCTGGCGGCCTGGGTCGTGGCGTTTCTGATGGCTCGTCAGATGGCAACCCAGGTGGCGGTCTGGCTCGGCGCCTACCTCACGGAGCCGGGGATGCGCCTGGCGGCGGCCTACGCGCTGGTATTTGTCGGTGTATTGATTGTCTTTGCAATTGCGCGCATGCTGATTTCGCTGATGCTGAAGGCGGTGGGCTTGGGTTTGCTGGACCGTTTGCTGGGTGCGGCATTTGGCATTTTGCGCGGGATCGTGGTGGTGCTGGTGGTGGTACTGGTGGCGGGCATGACGCCGCTGCCCAAGGCCGAGTGGTGGCGCAATGCAGTGCTGGCACCGCCCTTGGAGACGGTGGTGATTGCGGCAAAGCCGTGGTTGCCGGCGGATGCGGCAAAACGGATTCAGTTTAGATAGTTGGTAGATGACCATCCTCCCTTCCCCCTTCCCGGGGAAGGGGGTGATAATTGTTCGCGGGCGCTGCCCGCTTCATGTTTTGGCTGCGCCTCCCTGGGGCGGCCCTGCGGAGAAGGACCATGTGCGGAATTCTGGGTGTGGTGGCCACCACGCCGGTGAACCAGTTGCTCTACGATGGCCTGCAGGTGCTCCAGCACCGCGGCCAGGATGCGGCCGGCATCGCCACGGCGGAAGGCGGACGCTTCCACATGCACAAGGGCTCCGGTCTGGTGCGCGACGTGTTCCGTACCCGCAACATGCGCAGCCTGATGGGCAACTGGGGCATCGGGCATTGCCGCTATCCCACCGCGGGCTCCGCGGACAACGCCGCCGAGGCACAGCCTTTCTACGTCAATTCGCCGTTCGGCCTGATGCTGGCGCACAACGGTAATCTGACCAATGCCGACCAGCTGAAGCAGGACATGTTCCTGCAGGACTTGCGCCACATGAACACCAACTCCGACTCGGAGGTGTTGCTCAACGTGCTGGCGCACGAACTGCAGGCCGCGTCGACCAAGTATCAGGTCGATGCCGAGACGATTTTCAAGGCGGTGGCCGGCGTTCATCGCCGCGTCAAGGGCGCCTATGCCGTGGTGGCGATGATCGCCGGCTACGGCCTGCTGGCCTTCCGCGATCCCTACGGCATCCGTCCGCTGGTGATGGGGCGCAACGAGACCCCGGACGGCATGGAATACATGGTGGCCTCGGAAAGCGTGGCGATCGATACGCTGGGCTTCAGGATGCTGCGCGACGTCGAGCCGGGCGAAGCGGTGTTGATCGACATGCGCGGCAACTTCGTCAGCCGGCAGTGCGCCGAACGCACGCTTCATGCGCCCTGCATGTTCGAGTTCGTCTACCTGGCGCGTCCCGATTCGGTGATGGACGGCATCTCCGTGTATGAAACGCGGGCCAAGATGGGCGATTACCTGGCCGACAAGATCCGCCTGACCATGCCGCACCTGGAGATCGATGCGGTGATCCCGATCCCGGATTCCAGCCGCCATTCGGCGATGGAACTCGCGGCGCGCCTGAATCTTCCCTACCGCGAGGGCTTCGTCAAGAACCGCTACATCGGGCGCACCTTCATCATGCCCGGCCAGGCGACGCGCCGAAAATCGGTGCGGCAGAAGCTCAACGCCATCAGCCAGGAGTTCAAGGGACGCAACGTGCTGCTGGTCGACGATTCCATCGTGCGCGGTACCACCAGCCGCGAGATCATCATGATGGCGCGCGAAGCCGGCGCGAAGAAGGTTTATTTCGCTTCGGCTTCACCGCCGGTGCGCTTTGCCAACGTCTATGGCATCGACATGCCGACGCGCAGCGAACTGATCGCCGCCTTCCGCAGCGACGATGAGATCTGCCGCGAAATCGGCGCCGATGCGCTGATCTACCAGGATCTCGACGCGCTCAAGGCCGCGGTGCGCTCGGTCAATCCAACGGTGACCCAGTTCGAGACCTCCTGTTTCGACGGCCAGTACATCACCGGCGACGTCACCGCCCTCTATCTGCAGCACATGGAAGACAAGCGCAATCTGCCGCCGCCGCCGAAGATCGACGACCAGGATGGTTTCGATGGGCCGGACGGAGAACAACTCGACCTGAATCTGGTGCAGGCGGGATGAACCAGATAGACACAACGGGCTGGTCTTTCGAGACCCTGGCCGTGCGTGCCGGCCAGGAGCGCAGCCAGTTCGGCGAGCACTCGGAGGCGCTCTACCTGACCTCGAGCTTCGTTTTCCAGAATGCGGCACAGGCCGCGGCGCGTTTTTCCGGCGAGGAACCGGGCAACGTCTATGCGCGTTTCACCAACCCGACCGTCAGCACCATGCAGGAACGTCTGGCGGCGCTCGAGGGCGCCGAAGCCTGCGTCGCCACCGCCACCGGCATGGCGGCGATCCTGTCCACGGTGATGGCGCTGATGCAGGCGGGCGAACATATCGTCGCCTCGCGCAGCATCTTCGGCGCGACGCAGCAGTTGTTCGGCACCATCCTGCCGCGCTTTGGCGTAGAAACTACTTTCGTCGATCAGGGTGGTATCGAGGCCTTTCGCGCCGCAATGCGGCCGAACACCCGGCTGGTGTTCATCGAAACGCCATCCAATCCCCTGACCGAAGTCTTCGACATCGCCGCCCTGGCTGGCGTCGCGCACGCCGCGGGAGCGCTGCTGGTGGTCGACAACTGCTTTTGCACGCCGGCCCTGCAGCGGCCGCTGCAACTGGGTGCCGACCTGGTGATTCATTCCGCCACCAAGTATCTTGACGGGCAGGGGCGCGTACTGGGCGGTGCGGTTTGCGGGGCGAAAGCCCTGACCGAGGAAGTCTTCAAGTTCCTGCGCACGGCCGGGCCGACGCTGTCGCCGTTCAATGCCTGGGTGATACTCAAGGGCCTGGAAACGCTGTCGGTGCGCATGAAGGCGCAGTCGGCCAATGCCCTCGAAATGGCACAGTGGCTCGAAGCGCAGCCGCAGGTGGCGCGCGTGTATTACCCCGGTCTGGCATCGCACCCGCAGCACGCGCTGGCGATGAAGCAGCAGGCCAGCGGCGGCGCCATTGTCTCGTTCGATGTCAAAAGTGGGCGCGAGGCGGCCTGGCGCGTGGTGGACAACTGCCGCCTGCTCTCGATCACCGCCAATCTGGGCGATACCAAGACCACCATCACCCATCCGGCGTCGACCACTCACGGCCGCATCTCGGCCGAGGCGCGGGCGGCGTCAGGGATAGGCGAAGGCTTGTTGCGCATCGCGGTCGGACTGGAAAGCCCGGCAGACCTGCAGTTGGATCTGGCGCGCGGACTGTAGATACTGTTATCCCGGTCAAGCACCGTGCAAAGCAGAATTGAACGGTTTGCCGGACTTGAGGACGCCGAAGGCGACATGAATTAGCTTGCGCATCATGGCACCGATGATCAGCAT
>JALHPU010000026.1 GCA_022842325.1 Sulfuritalea sp.
GCTCGGCGGCCTCGGTGACGCGCTGGGGGGCCTGTTCGGCGGCGGTGCGCGCAGCGGCACGCGCGGCCGGCAGACCATGGTCGAAGCCGCCATGTCCAGCACCGTGCGGGCGATCGGATCCTCGGTCGGTCGCGAGATCGTGCGCGGCGTGCTCGGCTCGATCATGGGCGGCCGTCGCCGCTGAGCCTTGCCGGTGGTTTCACACCTATAATCCGGCGACCATGGGCGGATATCCATCCAGAATCCTCAGCAACGCCTGGCGCGGCGTCGCGCTGGCGCCGGCTTGTCTTGCCCTGGCCAGCCTGCCGGTGCTTGCGGAACACGGACCGCAGCAGGTCTCGGAGCTGGATTATTTCCAGGAGCTGCCGGTGGTGCTTTCCGTCAGCCGTCTGGCACAGCCGCTCAACGAGGTGCCCGGGGCGGTCACTGTGATCGATCGCGAACTGATCCGGCGTTCCGGTGCGCGTGATGTCGCCGAAGTGCTGCGGCTGGTGCCCGGCTTCCTGTTCACCTCGCGCAACGGCGCCAATCCGCAGGCCGCCTATCACTCGGGCATGGACGTGTTCGGTTCGCGCATGCAGGTCTATGTCGACGGGCGTTCGCTTTACTCCTCCTTCTTCCTCGGTGACACCCACGTCGGGTTGCGCGGTCTGGTGCTGGAGGATATCGAGCGCATTGAGGTGCTGCGCGGATCGAATTCGGCATCCTATGGCGCCAACGCATTTCTTGGCGTGGTTAACATCGTTACGCGCAACGCCGCGGACAGCCACGGAACCATGGTTTCGGCCACCACGGGCGACAAGGGGATTGAGGACAATGTCGTGCGCCACGGCTGGGGCGATCAGCACGCCAGCTTTCGCATTACTGCCGCGAGGCGCAAAGACCATGGCATTGACCGTTTGTACGACGATAGCCATATTTCGCGCCTGCAGTTTCGCGCCGACTGGCTGCCATCGCCGAACGACGAGGTCATGCTGCAGCTGGGCGCCGGCGAGACAGCGCGTGGCGACGGCGAAGGCCTGGCAGGCAATCCCTTCCGCACCGTAGAGCAACGCGACCTGTATTTTTCGCTGCATTGGCAGCGTCAGCTGGCCCCGGACGAAAAGCTCGAATTCCGCGCCAGCCATGAGCGAGAATCATTTGTCGACAAGGCACTGCTGACCGGCAATATCGGCGGTCCGGTAAGTGCCTTCAACGATTCGAGCGGCAGCGTGCAGCGGACGGGGTTGAGCCTGCAGCATGCCTTGCCCTTGAGTCCGGCATTGCGCCTGGCGTGGGGCGGCGAATGGCGCTACGAGCTTCTGGATGCGCCATTCCTGTATTTCATGGCCGGCAGCATTTCGCTGCACCAATGGCGCGGCTTTGCCACGCTGGAATGGCGCCCCCATGAGCGGTGGCTGTTGCAGGCCAGTGGCATGCAGGAGGGTCACAGCTATACCGGCAGCGCATTTTCGCCGCGCCTGGCGGCCAACTTCCATCTGACCCCCGACCACACGCTACGGGCCGGTGTAACCAAGTCACAGAGGTCGCCGACATTCTACGAACTGCGTGCCGATACCCGCCTGTTCAATCTGACGGCTGGAAATTTCATTGTGCCGGTGGGCGCGCAGATACCCGTAGTCGGTTGGCTGTACAGCTCATCGGGCACCGTCAAGGCGGAATCCCTGATTACCCACGAACTCGGCTATCTGGGGCATTTCCGTGAAGCCAATCTGAAGATCGACGCGCGTGCCTTCGTTGAACGCATGAATGACCGCATCACCGTGGAGGGACGGACAGTCCAGAATCCCGCCTTGCCGGCCTTTCCCTGGACCAACGTCAGGGATTTCGTCAACCGGCCGGGGCCGCATCTGCACGGCTTCGAATACCAGTTCGACTGGCGACCGCTGCCGGGTACGCGTTTCATGCTTGCCGAGATGCACATTCGCAGCAAGGTCGGGGCAGCGGCTGATGAAGCGCTGGAAGCGCCGTTCCGCAATACGAGCTTGACCTGGCTACAGCGCTTGCCGGGCGGCGTCGAGTTCAGTGCGATTTCCACGGCGTCGACGCCGTTCAAGTGGGCGGCAGGCGGCGATTTGATCGATACGCCGCGCCGTCTCGATATCCGTCTTGGCATGCCCTTCGCGCTCGGCGGCACGCGCGGCGAGGCGAGCGTGACGGTGCAGGCGATCAACGGCGGCCACCAGATTTACAAGCGCGACCAGCGCTTCGATCGTCGCGCATACGCGACCTTGCGGCTGGATTTCTGAGCAATGCGCCGCCGTCTTTTCGGTACCGTCGCCACCGTGTGCCTATGTCTAATGACATATGGGTTGGCGTGGGCGGCGAATCCGGTTTCGGTCTGGGTCGCCCTGTCCGATACCAGTGCCGCGCATCTGGAAACGGCGGAAGTGCTGCGCGCCGACGTCGATCGCATGCTGCCGGGGCGCGTCGAGTGGCGCATCGAGCGCTGGAACCAGTTTGCCAGTCCGAAGCAGAAACCGCAGTGGATAGTCGCGGTCGGTACTGCCGCCCAGCGCGGCATGCAGGAACTGTTTGCCGGCGACGCCGCCGCGCCGCCGCTGCTGGCGCTTCTGGTACCGCGCCAGGCTTTCGAGCGGATGGCAGATCCCGCACGCCTGCGCGCCGGGGCGCTCTCCGCGGTATTCCTTGACCAACCGCCAGGGCGCCAGCTGGAACTGATCCGCCTCGCCTTGCCCGCGGCGAACCGTGTCGGGATTCTGGTCGGCGCGGAATCGAAGGCCCAGACTGCCGCCCTGGAGAAGGCGGCAAGGGAGCGGGATCTGCAGTTGACGGTCTCGGCCATAGGCCAGGACGGGCTGTTTCCCGCCTTGCAGTCTCTGCTGGCCAATGTCGATGTGCTCCTGGCATTGCCCGATCCAGCGATATTCAACAGCCAGACCGCCGCCAGCATCCTCACCGCGGCCTACCGTCGCCAGGTGCCACTGTTCGGTTTTTCGCCCGCCTATGCCAAGGCCGGAGCCCTGCTTTCCCTGTATTCGACTCCGGCGCAGATCGGCGCGCGCGGCGGCGAATTGCTGGGGCAGGCGCTGTCGGGCAGATCCCTGCCGACCCCGCAGTGGCCGCGCGAGTTCGCGGTATCGGTCAACCGGGATGTGGCGCGTTCGCTGGGTCTGACGCTCGACGAGATCCGGCTGGCCGAACAATTGCGGGAAAGGGATCGGCCATGAAAATGACACTGCGTTCGCGCATGCTGCTGCTGGCCGTGTTGCCGACGACATTGGTGGCCGTGTTGCTGACCAGCATATTCGTGCTGCGCGCAATCGACCTGGTCGAGCAGGGATTGCGCACCCGAGGCAACGCGATCGTGCGGCAAATGGCGACAGTCGCCGAGTTCGGCATCTTTTCCGGTCAGCGCGCCAGCCTTTCCGCACTGACCGAATCGGCCTTGCGCATCGACCCGGATGTGCGCGGAGTTGCGATTCTCGATGCGCGGGGCGCCGTCATGGCGATCAGCGGCGTCCTGAATCAGGCCAGCTGGCCAGAACTTGGCCCTATCGAAGGCCACCGCCTGCGCCAGGATGTGCTGCTGATCGCCGAGCCGGTGGTACGCAGCAGCGTACCGGTGGATGACATCTACGGCGGCCTGGAAACCGTGCCCGCCGCGCGGTCCAAGCTGCTCGGATACGTTGTCGTCGAATTGTCCTTGCGCGAAGTGACCGGCAGGTCCGAACGGCTGATCGGCATCGGCTTGCTGATTGCCGCGCTGGGATCGGTTCTCGGCGGCTGGCTGGCACACCGCATCGCGCGCGGAGTGACCGGCCCCCTGCTGGAGGCCAGTGAAGTCGTCGAGCGCATCGGCGGCGGCGAGCTGATGGCGCGCATGAACGTCGAGACGGCGGGCGCCTTGCAGTCGCTGGCGGCGGGCATCAATCACATGGCGGCGCGGATTGGCGTAACCCAGGAGGAATTGCGGGCACGAGTGGCAGAGGCTACGTCGGGTTTGCAGCGCGAGAAGGAGGCCGCCGAACACGCCACCATCGCCAAGTCGCACTTTCTGGCCGCGGCCAGTCATGATCTGCGGCAGCCCCTGCATGCGCTCGGACTTTTCGTCTCGGCATTGGCGCAGTCGGAGGCTGCCCGGCAGGAGCCGGCACTGGTCGGGCATATTCGCTCGCTCGCCGATACGCTGCAGAATCTGCTGGACGCTATCCTCGATATTTCACGCCTGGATGGCGGCAACGTGGTGCCCAGCTTCGACAGTTTTCCATTGGGACCGGTACTGGAGCGCATGGCCGGCAGTCTCTCGCTGCTGGCCGAACAGAAGGGCTTGCGGCTGAAGGTACGGCCGACCCGGGTGTGGGTACGCAGCGATGAAAAAATCGTCGAGCGCATCCTGCTCAACCTGGTCGGCAATGCCTTGCGCTACACGCAGGCAGGTGGCGTGCTGGTCAGTTGCCGCCTGCGCCACGATATGGTGCTGGTCGAGGTCTGGGATACCGGAATAGGCATTGCGGAGCAGGCCCGCGAAGAAATCTTCGAGGAATACGCGCAGCTGGAGAACCCGGAACGCGATCGCGCCAAGGGCCTCGGCCTCGGCCTGGCCATCTGTCGTCGGCTGGCCGAACTGCTGGCCGCTCCGATCGGGGTTCGATCACGACCGGGAAGGGGTTCCGTATTCTGGATTCAATTGCCGCTGGTTTCGGCATACAGCCTGAACCGGGAAATCCCGGCAGCGATACTGCCGGCGGAAGCGGCAGACGATCCGGCGCGGATATCCGGATTGGTGCTGGTGGTGGACGGCGACCCGCTGGTCGGTGCGGGCATGGAACAGGCCATTGCGGGGTGGGGCGGTAGCGTCCTGCTCGCCGCCAATCGCGAGGAGGCCCTGCGCTGTTGCCGCAGGGATGAGGGCCCGCCCGATGTGGTGATCTGCAATGTGGAGCTGCCGGGCGGAGTCAGCGGCATCGGATTGGCGCAGGCCTTGCGGCGGGAGTTCGAGCACATGGGTGTGCTGCTGGTCAGCGCGGATGCCGGCGAAGATGTGCAGGCGGCAGCGCGCGGTGCCGGCTTCCCGCTGCTCCGGCAACCGGTGCCGCCGGGCCGCTTGCGGGCGGCCCTGCGCCATCTGCTCGCCGTGCGGGCTGGCTAGCAGCGACCGAGGCGGCGGCAGAGCTCCAGCGTCAGGCCCGCCTGGTTCATGCTATAGAAATGCAGGCCGGGTGCGCCGCATGCGATCAGGCGCTGGCAGAGTTCCGTCACCACGTCCAGGCCGAAGGCCCGGATCGATTCCGCGTCGTCACCGAAACTTTCGAACTTGCGCCGCATCCAGCGCGGAATCTCGGCGCCGCAGGCGTCGGAGAAGCGCGCCAGTTTGGCGAAACTGGCAATCGGCATGATGCCCGGCACGATCGGCACGGTCACGCCAAGGGCCCGCGTTTCGGCAACGAAATGCTCATAGGCGTCGGTGTTGTAGAAGTACTGCGTGATCGCCGAGTTTGCGCCGGCATCGACCTTGCGCTTGAAATTCAGCAGGTCTTCGCGCGGGCTCCTGGCCTGGGGATGCCATTCGGGATAGGCCGCGACCTCGATGTGAAAGCGGTCGCCGGTTTCGGCGCGGATGAATGCCACCAGTTCGTTGGCGTAGCGGAACTCGCCGGCGTCGGCCATGCCCGAGGGCAGGTCGCCGCGCAAGGCAACGATGCGGCGTATGCCGCGCTCGGTGAAGATGGCCAGCATCTCGCGGATACCGTCGCGCGTGGAGCCGATGCAGGACAGGTGGGGCGCCGCGCCGTGGCCTTCGGCGGCGATTTCCATCACCGTCTCCAGCGTGCGTTCGCGGGTCGATCCGCCGGCGCCGTAGGTCACCGAGAAAAACTCCGGCTTCAGCACCGCAAGCCGGGTTCGCGTGGTGCGCAGTTTCTCCATGCCCTCGCTGGTTTGCGGCGGGAAAAATTCGATGGACAGTTCAAGACTCATGCTGGATTCCTGGATAGGGATTCACGCGGCGCTCAGGACTTCGGCGAACTCAGCAGCAGCTTCGTCAGCAACCATGAGATCACGCTGTAGATTGTCGAGCCGAGCACGCCGGCCCAGATACCGTCCACCACGAAGCCGTCGAGCAGCCACGCCGCCAGCAGGAACATCATGCCGTTGATGACGAAGATGAACAGCCCCAGCGTCAGCAGCGTGACCGGCAGGGTCAGCAACAGCAGCACGGGCCGGATCAGCGTGTTGATCAGGCCCAGCACCAGCGCCACCCACAATGCCGTCCAGAAGCTTGCGACGTGTATCGAGGGCAACAGCCAGGGCAGGGCCAGCAGGGCGACGGCGTTGATCAGCCAGAGGGCCAGCAGACGCACGACAGCCTCCTTTGGGGTGAAGCTCAGTAGCGGTACTGGTTGGTCTTGTACGGCCCGGTCTTGGGCACGCCGATGTAGGCGGCCTGCTGATCGGTGAGTTCCGACAATTGCGCATTGAGCTTCTTCAGCTGCAGGCGCGCCACTTTTTCGTCGAGATGCTTGGGCAGCGTGTAGACGCCCACCGGGTAGTCGGCATTGCGCGTGAACAGCTCGATCTGCGCAATGGTCTGGTTGGCGAAGCTTGAGCTCATCACGTAGCTCGGGTGGCCGGTGCCACAGCCCAGATTCACCAGGCGCCCCTTGGCCAGCAGGATGATGCGCTTGCCGTCCGGGAAGATGATGTGGTCGACCTGCGGCTTGATTTCTTCCCACTGGTACTTCTCGACCGAGGCGACATCGATTTCGTTGTCGAAGTGGCCGATGTTGCAGACGATGGCCTGGTCCTTCATCTTCGCCATGTGTTCGTGGGTGATGACGTGGAAGTTGCCGGTGCAGGTGACGAAAATGTCGGCCTTGTCGGCGGCATATTCCATGGTGACGACGCGGTAGCCTTCCATCGCCGCCTGCAGGGCGCAGATCGGATCGATCTCGGTGACCCAGACCTGGGCAGACAGGGCGCGCATGGCCTGCGCCGAACCCTTGCCTACATCGCCGTAACCGGCGATCAGGGCCACCTTGCCGGCGATCATGACGTCGGTGGCGCGCTTGATGCCGTCGACCAGCGACTCGCGGCAGCCGTAGAGGTTGTCGAACTTTGACTTGGTGACCGAGTCATTGACGTTGATCGCGGGAATCTTCAGATCGCCGCGCTCGTGCATCTGGTACAGGCGATGCACGCCGGTGGTGGTCTCCTCGGTGACGCCCTTGATCTGCGCCAGGCGCGTCGAGTACCAGGTCTTGTCGGTGGCCAGCTTGGCCTTGATTGCGGCGAACAGGATGCGCTCTTCCTCGGAAGTCGGCGCTGACAGCACGGCGATATCCTTCTCGGCCTTGCTGCCCAGGTGCAGCAGCAATGTGGCGTCGCCGCCGTCATCGAGGATCATGTTCGAGTAGCCATTGTCGGGCCACTCGAAAATGCGATGGGTGTAGTCCCAGTAATCGACCAGCGTCTCGCCCTTGACGGCGAACACGGCGACGCCGTCGGCGGCAATGGCGGCGGCGGCATGATCCTGGGTCGAGAAGATGTTGCACGAGGCCCAGCGCACTTCGGCGCCCAGTGCGGTCAGCGTCTCGATCAGCACCGCGGTCTGGATCGTCATGTGCAGCGAACCGGTGATGCGCGCGCCCTTCAGCGGCTGGGCCTTGGCGAATTCCTCGCGGATGGCCATGAGGCCGGGCATTTCGGTTTCGGCGATGCGGATTTCCTTGCGGCCCCAGGCGGCGAGGCCGAGGTCGGCGATTACGTAATCTTTTTTGTCAGTCACAGCGTTCATGAAAGCTCCTTGAACTGTGACCGGGAGGGAGGCGAACTCACCCTGCCCGGTACGGGTTAGGTGAGCGCAGTTTGAAAATGGTCCGAGCCTGGGGGGTAGGTGGGGAATACCCTTGCAGCGCTCCTCGGAAGGCAGCCATTATAGCTTTTTTGGGCAATTGCGTTGCGCACTGCCGCAATACCGCCTATAATCGCTGTTCTCTGACGCGGGGTGGAGCAGTCTGGCAGCTCGTCGGGCTCATAACCCGAAGGTCGCAGGTTCAAATCCTGCCCCCGCAACCAACAAAAAGTCAATAAGGCCAATCACTTAGCGGTGGTTGGCCTTATTGCTTTGGCATGCAAAAAACTGCATGGCCCACTTATGGCCCACTCATGGCCCATGCATGGCCCAGCCGCAAAATCCAAAATGTGGAAATCGGGTTACTTCGACCTTCGGGCATTTCTGCCTGCCGAAACGAGGGCCATGAGGAACGTTGACTGCTAGATACGAGTACTTCTAAGCCCTCGTTGTGACTGGACGCACGGCCCAGCTGGCAAATTTACTTGCTCTTGTCTGTATCCACGACGTACTCAAACAGTTCTCCGACCTCGACGCCAAAAAGCTCACACAGCTTTTCAATAGCCTCTAGATCCACCCTTGCGGCGGTCTCGTTGTAGAGCAACGTGATCGTGTTTCGATGCAAGCCGGTCTGCCTAGCCACATCAATGACTTTCAGTTTGTGCTCTCCCATCAGTCGGGATAGATGGCAGCGGATCATTGTCGTTTAGCGGGAATAAAATTTATTCTAAATGAAGAAAACTCTTGACAGGCGTCTTTTGTGGTGTATAAATGTCGTACAGGATGAATAAAGTAGCTGCAGAATAACTTTACTCACTCTCGCATGCATCTTAAACCATTTTGCCGAAGGAGAGAACTAATGGCTCAAGCCGTAACACCCCAAACCTACCTTACAACTGATGAACTCGCCGCGATCATTAAGTATGACGCGCGCACGATCAGGGAGCGATTGAAGGACAGCGTGCTTCTTGAAGGCAGGCATTACATCCGCCCATTTGGGGGAAGAAAAATCCTGTTCATCTGGGAGCGAATCGAGCAAGACATGGCTCTGCTATCTGTCCGCGAAAGCATCATGGTGCCTATGGCGAACGGGAGCGTATGCCATGGGTAAGATTCGCTGTAATCCCAATTCGGGAAACCTGTTTATTGACTTTCGCAATGCCGGTCAGCGTTGTCGGGAATACACCGCACTTCCTGATATTCCGGCGAACCGCAAGAAACTCGAAAAGCTTCTCGAACGCATCGAACTCGAAATCAAGCTGGGCGGCTTCGACTATGCCAAGGCATTCCCAGGCAGCAAGAACATTGCCAAGTTTGTAACTGATGCGCCTGTGATGCCGAACCCGATTGCTGCCTCAGTAGCTCGTGCGGTAGGTGGTGGTGGGCCGGCGATAACGATGCCCACCTTCAACACTTTCGCCGACATCTGGGTCGCCGAGAACGAAGTCGCCTGGCGGCGCAGTCACCGCCGCACGGTGATGGATATTCTCAACGGGCACCTGCGCCCCATATTCGGGGAAAAGGGGGTCGGCGACATCACTAAAGCTGACATCCTGGCCTTTCGCTCTCAACTCGCCAAAGTACGCGGGCGAAAGGCTGAAACCCTGTCTGCCAAACGCATCAACGCCGTGATGGCGCCGCTGCGCCAAATCCTTAACGAAGCCGCCGACCGCTACGAATTTACCACGGCCTTCCGCAATATCAAGCCGCTCAAGGTCCCGCGCTCCGACATCACGCCCTTCAGCCTCGGCGAGGTACAGCAGATCCTCAGCACCGTGCGCGACGACTTTCGCGACTACTACACCGTGCGCTTCTTTACCGGCATGCGCACCGGGGAGATCGATGGCCTGAAGTGGAAATACATCGACTTCGAGCGTCGCCTGATCCTGGTGCGCGAGACCGTCGTCGATGGCGAAGAGGACACCACCAAGAACGACGGCAGCCAGCGCGACATCCAGATGAACGAGGCCGTGTATCAGGCCCTGCGGCGTCAAGAAGCGGCCACCCGCAAGATCAGTCGCTTCGTCTTCTGCAACCGCGAAGGTAAACACCTCGATCACGTCAATGTCACCAAGCGCGTCTGGTATCCGCTACTGCGCCATCTGGGGCTGACCCTGCGTCGTCCCTATCAGACCCGCCATACCGCCGCCACCCTGTGGCTCGGATCCGGCGAGAACCCGCAATGGATCGCGCGCCAGATGGGGCATGCCTCGACCGAGATGCTGTTCAAGGTCTATGCGCGCTTCGTGCCCAACCTCACGCGCCAGGACGGCTCGGCCTTCGAGCGTTTGCTCCTGCAAAGCGGCACCGTCGCCGCGCCTCCCGTCGCTGAGCCGGCGACATCGGCCACCCCGATTCCTCCTGCCGCGCCGATTCCGGCGGCAGCCACTCCCGCATAGGTAAAGGAACCCACATGAAACTCCCTGAAAAATCCAGCCATTCCCTGATTGCCCGCCTGGGCCCCGACGAGCGAGTCGAGGGCTGCTACCGCTTCCAGTCCCTCGCGCGCCGTTGCAATGCCGACGGCTTCGAAGTCTGGCACGTGCGCCTCGCCGACCGTAGCGGTGTGATCGATACCTACCGGCCGTGCGATGGGGGTGACATCGTCTATCGACCGGACACTGACGCCCTGGTCCATGTCGCGTTCCGGACGCGACTCTTCAAGGACAGGCTGGTGGCCGATCTGCTCGAGTTTGATTTCATGAATGTCGTGGCCGACCCCGCTTGTGCACTCGATCGACTTCCGCGCCCATTGGCGCAGTCCCCGGAGGTGCTGGACCGGCTGGCAGAACTCGTTCACGGTATTCGTTATGACGCGCTGCGGCAGGCGCTCGACCGCGTCCTGGTCGATGATCGGCTGATGCTGAACCTGATCAGTCGGCCGGACGTCCTGTTCGAACGCACGGTTGATGCGGCCAGCCTCATCGAGGAGGAAATGTACAACTTCCATCGGGTGGAGAAGGAGGCCGCGATCCTGGCCTGCCTTCTTCATCCGATGGGTGAGTTGAGTCTTTGCGATGAGTACTACCTGAGGGAAGAGCAAGCGCTGGAGAAACCGAGGGCGGCGCTGACGCTGATGCGGTGTGAGGAGGCACTGTCGAGCCTGGAGCAAACGAGGCCGACGGAAGGGGACTGGCTGCGGCAGGTCCTGGGCGTCGGATGCGCCGGGGTCAAGGACCTGATTCCGCTGGCGATTGCGGTGTCGCTGATCCGCGTGCAGAGGCAGGCGGCGGCAAAGCCACGGCAGCGCTTGCAGGTCGTTCGACCCCGAGGATATGAACAAGGGGATTTCGGAGCATGAGCTTCTTCACGGCGTCCCATTCATTATGGAATCTCTTCGCCATCATGACGGGCATTCTGCTTGCCTTTCTATTGCTCGCCCTGCCTGTACTGTTGCTGACGCGCCGACGCCTGTGGGCCAGGAAGTCGCCCGTGTTTGGGGAGATTGTCATCAAGTCGGCGGCAACGGAACCCCTCAATACCGGCATCGACCCGGCCGACTACGCCACCGCGGAGGAGCAGCAAACCGCGCTGGATCGCTTGAGCCAACTGCCGCAGTTTCATCGGCTGCTCGACGGCACCCTGGTCGAGTGGGGAAGTGGCGCACGCGTTGCCCCTTGTGACTGCTCATTGCCTCCGGTGCCACATCTGATGATCTCCTGGGGTCCGAAGCAGCAGCAGGGGATCGTGACGAAAAGCGGCCTGGCTCACTATGTCAGCTATCAGGAACGAGTGGCGGCTGTGCTGCTTGTAAGTTCGCTAGATCCACCCCACTTCTCTAGCCAAAAGCTGCTCTGACGTGAGTCTCCGCACGCCAATGTGCTGTGGGTCGGAGCGGCGAACTAAGCGGCATACCTCTCTTGCAGAGCCGTTGCTGTTCGCCGGCAAGTACTCCGGGGCGGCAGTTGTTCGGCCTTATGCAAAGCCTCACATGAGGCCGAACTTCGACCCGATGACGTCGGACAGGTCATCGGCCAAAGCGGACAGCCAAGGCAGCAACTGTGAAGGTCCGCATAAGGCTTAATCTGTTGAAAAACCCGGTTTTGATTTACGGCGGGGATGGTCCATTGGTTGGGAATTGAATTTCTGACGAAATCGGTTGTGAGCTTTTAAAGGCGAAAAGCCTACAACCCGCTGTTACGCGGGGATCAGGTTCGCTTCCGGTGCGGTGGGCATCAACCATTTCGCCATTCTTCGCAAATTCTGCGCAGTTGCTGCCAGCAAGAACTCATCTTGCGCACCGCTGAAGCCACGAAGTCGCAGCTTGTCGAGTTTCAGAATGCGCTTGAGATGGGCGAACAACATTTCGACCTTCTTCCGATCTTTGCGTGATTGTGCGTAGGCTTCGGTCGCGGCGAGGGCGCGAACCACATCGCGCGCCTTCTCATGGATGCTGCGAGTGATTTTGCGAGTCGAGGTCGTTGGGCAGCAACGGGGTTTCGTGGGGCACCCCACACAGTCAAACTGACTGGACCGATACTTGATGTTGTCTGCCTTGGTGATACGGGTGCGCGGATTCTTGAAGACACGCCAGTCGCAGCGTAGCGCCTTGCCTTCGGGGCAGCGGTACTCGTTGGCCTGCTCCACCCACTCAAAGTCACTGCGCGAGAACGTACCGTCCTGGCGCTCTGACTTATCCCAGACTGGCACATGCGGCTCGATCTGCTTCTCATCGACCAGCCAACCGAGCATGGCGGCTGTCCCATAGTTGGTGTCGCCGACCAGACGCTCAGGCTTGAGGTCGAACTTGTCCTTGACCCGCTCCATCATCGACTTGGTGGCATCAACCTCGGCTGTCTTATTTACGGCAGACGCTTCAACATCGACGATGATGCCGGACTTGAGATCGATCAGATAGTTTGTTGAGTAGGCGAAGAAGGCCGGACCACCGGGGGCGGCGGTCCAGGACGCCGCCGGATCGGTCAGCGAGATGGATTTGCGCGGCGTACCCGGATCATTCGTTTCATCGAGTGCGGCCAGATACTCGCGCACCGGCCGAGTTGCCTCCTCCGGATTTCCCCAGTCAATTGGTTGATCTCCAAGCACACCACTTTGCCGCTGTGCATCGGCCTTGACGATACTGGCGTCGGTCGCGAAGCCTTCGCCGCGCACCAGCCCTTCGGCCATGCAGCGCTGAAGGACGCCTTCGAACAAATGACGAAAGGCTTCGCTGTCCCGAAAGCGACCATGCCGGTTCTTGGAGAACGTCGAGTGATTCGGCACCGAATCTTCTAGGCCCAGCCGGCAGAACCAGCGGTAGGCCAAGTTGAGATGGACTTCCTCGCACAGGCGCCGCTCTGAACGGATCCCGAAGCAGTAGCCGACGATCAGCATGCGGATCATCAGTTCCGGATCAATCGAGGGCCGTCCGACAGGGCTATAGAACGGTTCCAGGTGTTGCCGGAAGGAACTCAGGTCGAGGAAGTAATGAACGCCTCGTAGCAGATGATTCTGAGGAACATGGTCTTCCATACTGAACGTGTAGAACAGTTGCTCACGACCCGTTGCTTGGCGACCCATCATGGCAAGGCATCCTCCTACACAATGCCATAATCATATACGTAATGCATATGGCATGTCAAGGGGTTTTTCAACAGAATAGGCTGGTTGCCGTCGTTCGCTATCGGATAATTAAATGACAGCTTTCGCCACCACCGAAACTTCAGGTACGACGAATTAGTAACCTGCTCACCCCAATACCGAGGTGAATCGCTCCGGGGCCTGCGGAGGTCTTTGGTTTGGCTCAGAGGGTCTCGGCCTTACCGACTCGTTGAAGATAGTTATTGCCTTCGAATTCCGATGCCGGCGTGTGGCCCAACGGCCCCATCAACCAGTGATTGATAAACTGGGCTGCTAACTACGTGGGTGGCACTGCCGGCGCCGGATCGCCACCAGTTCGATAGCCTGCCTGCCGAGCAGCTTCTCGCTGGCTGTCCACGGTCCAGTTAGTGGGCAGGAAGTCCACCACCTGTAGCGCCTCGTCTTCTCCAACTGGGATCTGGACTGGCATGAGCTTCAGATGAGAAACGACGTTGATCACCTGGAAAGGGGTTCTCAGGTGTCGTAGGAAGTCTTCCGGCGTTGGCTTGTCCCCATCCCAAAGAAACAAAACCACCGATGCCGGATCGATGGCACTGAAACCAGCCCCTAGGCTGAAGCCGCGCGGTCCGATCTCGGACTGCTGGAAGAACCGAGCAATGCCACCTTCATCGGCAAAATGGAAAGTATCCTGATCAGTGAACGTCGCATATGGCAGCGAATTGACCACGCAATGGACGACCTGCTTGCCCACAGCTTCCGGCATGTAGGTGCTCAAGATGTCGGGGTATCGCTTGAGGCCTTCGGCCAACCGGCTTACTTGCTTGACGACTTTGCGAATACCGAGTGAGAAGAAGTAGGCCCTGACTGGATCTCCTCCGGCAAGGCCACGGCTCTTGCACTCGAATAGGAAAAGGTAGTCCCCCCAAACGAACGCCACGTCGTAGTCGTAGGTCTCACCTTCGCGGTCGCAGATGATGTTCTTGGCCTTGATGCCATGCTTGCCCAAGAGCGCAATCATGCTCTTCTCGAAGCGCTTTCCGCGCCCGTCAAGGTTGACCTCCAGCATCCCAAGCGTCGACAGAATGATGTTAGGGATCGAGGACGTCGCAGCGGAGATGGCAAGTAGTAGATAGCCTCCATCCTGCAACTTGATCAGCGGCTGATCAAACAGATCGCGGCTTGCTTTCCGATAGGTTGCATGTTCGATAAAGACCTGGGCTTTACCCCCTTGGAGGCCAAGGCGCTGCAATAGCTCCAAGAGTTCGGCGTTGCTGAATCCGATGGTCAAACGTTTAGGGTCGCGAGGCTGCAAGGCTTTGTCGGCGACATCTTGGAGAACTGAATAACCGCGGACCCACTCCGCGAGCGTCAACCCAGCGTATTCCGACTGATCGTCCGCGATCTCGCCTGACAGCAATTGGCTGAGCGCAGTGGCTCCATGAATTTCTTGAAGTGAGATCGCCTGGTTGGGCAGCAGATTAACCTCACTGTCAGTGCCGGAGACCTCCTTTTCGTAGCGTGAATCGGCGAGCACGGTCGCCCAATGCTGTCGCAAGCGCTCAGCCAACCGAGCATTTGCAACATAGTTGTAGAGTTCAAGGTAGTCATCAGACGGACGCGAATCCCACAGGCGCTTTACCCCGTGTTCAGCCCAGGCCGAATCAAGATCCTCTTTCCGATCCAAGGGGGCGTCCAAATAGCGGTGCCGGCGCTCCGAGAACTGCCAGTGCCTCCAAGCTGCGGCCAACATTTGCACAGATCCAACAGCGAACCGGTCCTGGTCGGTTGGCGTAGGAAGCGGGGGCAACACAAGCACGCCCGTGTCGTCATACCAGCCATGAATATGAGCCTCCATACCGAGAGTGCTAGCGAGCGTCGTAAGAAGAAGTTCGTGAGCCCCTTCAGGGGAGAACTCTTTTCCGCCCTCTCCCCTAATAGTGACTTTTCCAAGATCTAGGACCCCTCCAGCGGTGGAGTTCTCGTACATCTGCTTTAGCAGGTCGGTGTACTCGCGATTGGAGCGGTCAAGCAATGCGGAGACTCGGAGTTCCGGAGACAGCGCCGCCGCCGCGGTCTTGGCGAGCAGTCCAAGGATCGACTGGTACACACCGTCGATCTCGTTCAGTCGAACTGCATGCGACCGAACCAGCTCGGCTTGCTTTGGGTAGCCCTCACCATCAAGATGGATTGCGACCTGCTCGAGGAACTTGTCGCGATTCATCTGCTTCTTCGTATTGAGCCGCTTCAATACGAGTACCTCACTACGCCGCACGAGGCCAACTAGCTTGTCGACGTCCTGTGGAGTTAACGCGGTATCTGCAAGATGGTCTTCCAGAACCTGCCAAGACAGCTTTTCAAGAGCTTCGCTGACAGGCGTTTCGCTGAGTTCAATCTTCATTTGATTCCCTGAGAATTGTTGTGCGCTCTATTGTGTGACTATCACCAGCGGGGCCAGCGACTGCTTCACGCCAAGTAGCGTGAGTAACGGTGCTGGGGACTGATGTCAGCAACCGCTGTTTAGCAGGCGGTCAATGCATCGGGCTTAACGTCTGCTTAGGCCGAAGTCCTGTCCTCGACCGAAGCGGCCATATAGCTATCGCGAGACGAGTGGCGGATGCCTGGTGCACGACCGGTCGTTCAGGCCAACATCCTGCACTCGGGACCTCCCGATAGAGAAGCTTGCACATGCCGATCAGGTGAAAAGACGGTTATGCTACGGCATGATCGCTCCCGATGCGGATTCCTTTGTTGAAGCCTATGTCGCTGCCCTGCACGATCAGACGGCCGCTGTCTTTGCCGGCGCCGGACTGTCGATTCCTACGGGAATGGTCGACTGGCGGACGCTTCTCAAGGGAATAGCCCGTGACCTCGGCCTCGACGTAACGAAGGAAACGGACCTGGTGACGCTCGCGCAGTTTCACGTGAATGAGCGCCGTGGTCGTCATCAGCTCAATCAAGCACTGATCGTCGAATTCAACAAGAGGGCGAAACTTTCTCCGAATCACGAGGTGCTGGCTTCGCTTCCAATCCAGACATACTGGACTACCAATTACGATGCACTCATCGAGGAGGCGCTATCTAAGGCGGGCAGACTTGCGGATGTGAAGCGCACGGTAGAGAACCTAGCGACAACTCTTCCCCGCAGGGATGCTGTTGTCTACAAGATGCACGGTGACATCACTCAGCCAGACAAGGCGGTGGTGACAAAGGACGACTACGAGGCATACCCCAACTCGCATCAGTTGTTCTCAACGGCACTGCAGGGCGACCTGGTATCTAAGACATTCCTCTTCATCGGTTTCAGCTTCAGTGACCCGAACCTGAGCTACATCCTCGCCCGTATCCGGATGCTGCTGGGAGAGAACCGCCGTGAGCACTATTGCCTCCTTCGGCGCGTGCAACGAGCCGACTTTCCCAAAGCATCCGAGTACCAGTACGCCAAGGCGCGACAGGAACTCCAGGTCAAGGACCTACGTCGGTATGGAATCATCGGCATTCTGGTCGATGGATACGAGGAATACTCTGAGCTTCTCAGGCGTATCGAGAAGCGATTTCAAGCATCACGCATTTTCTTGTCTGGCAGCTCAATCGACTACGCGCCTCTGGGCGAGGTCGAAGGACCAAAACTGGTCAACGACCTGGCACGCTCGCTAATAATTGGCGGCGCCGGCATTGTCTCGGGATTCGGAGTAGGCGTCGGCCCACTTGTGGTCAACGGTGCTTTAGAAGCCGTAGAGAAAGAGGGAACACGCGACCTGCACGATCGGCTGATATTGCGGCCGTTCCCGATCGCAATTGCTGACGTAGCACTACGTCGCAAGCGATGGACGGCGTATCGGCGAGAGATGATTGGCAAAGCAGGCATCGCGATATTCCTCTTCGGGGAGAAAGTCGAGTCCGGAACGCGAAGCATCGCGGAGGGCGTCATTGAGGAGTTTCAGATTGCTCATGAACTCGGCCTCACCGTGATACCCGTCGGGGCAACCGGATCCGCGGCAAAGGTTCTGCACGATCGGGTTCTTTCCGACTTCAATTCCTTCTACCCGCACAAGGGGTACCGGACGCTGTTTGAAGCACTTGCCAAGCCAGGTACAACCAGGCAAATACTTGACCGCGTGCTGGCGTTGGTGAAGAAGCTCCAGTTGGATCAACGCATTACCATGTGAGCAAAATTTGAGGGGAGAGAGCCATGGCACGACGGACCTTCTTTAGCTTTCACTACAAGCCGGACGTGTCGCGAGCGTGGGTCGTCAAGAACTCGCAGGTTATTAAGGACCGCGAGGATGCTGGCTTTCTTGACAGCTCAGCATTCGAGGAAGCGCAGCGCAAAGACCCGGACTCGTTGAAGAGCTTTCTCCGCAAGGAGATGGAGGGCTCAAGCGTAGTGTGCGCGCTCGCAGGAGCCGAGACAGCGCTTAGACGATGGGTGCGATTCGAGATCATGCAGGGCATCTGGGACGAGCGCGGACTATTCGGCATTCGGATTCACACCATTGCTGACCTGAACCAAAAGACCACAACGGCAGGGCCGAACCCATTCGATCTGCTGGGTGTCTACGTCGATGACAAGAAAATGTACTTCACGGAACGCGCATCAGTCTCGGACAAGTGGACCTACACCGCGGACTTCGGGAAACAGATGCTGCCGAAGTGGGCGTATGGGGCGATCCCGAGCAATGGGAGCTATCCGCTGAGCAACTTCTTCTCGCTGCGGTCTTGGTCGTCCAACGCTCACAACGAGATCGGTGGATGGATCGAAACCGCTGCGAAGCAAGCTAATCGATGAGGTTTGACGTTGGCCCCAGAAGCGACATTGGAGGGTGACACGTACCGGGCTCGGATTCGGATCCGCGTCGCCAAGAAGCTTAACGTGGCCAGTAGCAAGTACCCGGTTGCGGTAGCCGGTCGTGAGGCGCTGCTGCAAGCGCCGACCGAGGAGACCTCGATTCAAGACAGCGACTGGCTGGTCATCAACACCCGCGGATTCGCCGATGACGCGAGCGCCCGCATCTTCGGCCGAAACTTGCAGATGTCGCTCCATCTGGCTTCGGCAGTCACGCGCCTTGGCTTGGATCCTGGGCAAGACCTACCGACGTCTGGGCCGGCGCAGCACGTCAAGCAACACATTGCCGAGAACACCGGAGCTAAGGTTAGAGACAACGTGCATGGGCTCGACGTCTTTGTCGACGATCCGAACGTGACGTTTTTCAATCTTCAGGCGACTGGATTGGTACGTGCAAACCCAGCCCCCTTCCTATCGTATGCGGCTGAGTTGCATGGCGCGGTGGAGGGCATGTCGGAAGAGGCGCGCGCCGTCGTCTTACTCATGAACTTCGCACTGATGCGACCGGAGCCGGTGGCTCAGATCATCTTCTGCATTTCTGCTGTAGAGATGCTTGGACAGGAGGATCAATGGTCTGAGGCTCAGAAGGTCATGCTCAAACAGCTTGCCGGCTCAGTCCAAGGGATGGCAGTTGGCAGTGAACCGGAGCGGAGTGAAGTGGCTGATGCCATCAGGCGTACCCTCCATCGCATTTCGCTGCGCCAAGGGGTCTTTCGACTTCTGGACCGCCTGAACCTATCGCACCTGCGGAAGTCATGGGACGCAATCTACGGCGAACGCAGCAAGCTCGTACACGGGCTGGCGCCTGTACCAGGCGCCAGATATGAAGATCTAGCGGGCCGCACTGTGACCCTTTGTGGCCGGATCTTGCTGACGAGGGTGGCGCAGGAAGTTCCGGCGATCAAGAAGCACGTCGATACGTTCTACCCTTTGCTTCCATAGTGAGATTTTCGGAGGGACTCACGACAGGTTACCGGCGCATTGCTGCCCGTGACGGGCGAGTATGCGAATGACCGCAGTGGCCGACCGTGGGCATCAGGTCAGTCTCAGTCCGCTCAGCATCTCTTATCTGCCCTTCCGTCATGAGTCCTAACGAACGGCAGCATTTTTGACGGGCGAATATAAACTGTTGCCCCAAAGATGCTGCTTGCGAGAACCGATTGGACCCTTGCATAGCTACCCGAAGGAGGGGTCACAGAAGCCGGCACACTCCGGAAGGCTGCAGTTGTAGCAATAAAGGCGCGACAGGAGTTCACTACGTGGCACAGTGCGAGTCGAGGAGGCATTGCTGGCGAAGCTATGACAATCAGACAAGACTCACGGACAAAATATGACTTCGCCTGAACTCACTGGCGGTGCAGGATTTACCTACGAGGACGCTGTCGCGGCGCATTACCTCGCGGCCATGGTAGGCGTCACGACGGCGGCGGCCCTCGACGCGAGGGTCGTACAGCGGGTCGCCCAGCAACAGGCCGACTTCGGCGAACCGCTCGACGACGTGATCGTGGATGCCGCCTCCTTGGCGGACGGAACGGTCATGCGGCTGTCGCTGCAGGTCAAGCGTTCGCTCACGATCTCGGAGGCGGAGACCAATAGCGACTTCAGAGAGGTGATCCAGCGTAGCTGGCAGACGTTGCAGAATCCTGACTTTCGGGAGCATGTTGACCGTGTCGGTGCGGTCACGGGGTCGGTGGCGGAAGAGACGTCCAGAGCTTTCGCGACTGTTTGCGAATGGGCTCGGGCTTCCGACACAGCTGCGGTCTTCATGCAACGGTTTGTCGACGGCGGGAATGCCTCGGCCACTCACCGCGCTGTGGCCGAAGCGGTTCGAATGGTTGCACAGGGTATAGGCACACCTTTGTCCGACGACCAGCTGTACCGCCTGCTTTCGCATTTGGTGCTGATCCGGTTTGACTTCCTTCACGCCGGATCAACGCACGAAGCGGCCGCTATTGTCAGCCTGCAGCGCACGTTGGCGCCGGAGCAAGCGGCGCGCGCCGGCGACTTGTGGGATTTGTTGCGCCAGTTCGCCCGAGATGGTGCGGGCCGTAGCGCTGTGCACACCCGCGCATCGCTGGTGCGCGCGCTGACTGGCTGGCGCTTCACGGGGGCGCCCGCGTTCGCCGGCGACATGCAGACCCTGCGCGACAGCACGCGCCACTGGCTCGACCAGCAGGCCGACGACATCGGGGGGACGCACCTTACGCGCCAGGTGCTACGCGACCAGCTCGGCGCTCAGATGGCGGCCCACCGTCTGACGCTGATCAAAGGCCTGCCTGGTACCGGCAAGACGGTGCTACTGCGTGACCTGGTGCAAAAGCTGGCCGCAAATGGCAACACCTTGCTTCTCACCGCCAATCGGCTCTCTGGCCGCAGCTGGTCGGAGCATGCTCGCGCGATTGGCTTGGTGACGACATCGATCGAGCCGCTGCTAGTTGAGGTCGCGGCCACCGGTCATGCCACGATCCTCATCGATGGACTAGACCGCATCGCTCCTGAACAGCGCGCGATCGTGACCGACTTGCTCGGCCAGCTTTTGGCGAACCCTACGCTTGTCGACTGGCGCGTGGTCGCCACCGCGCGTGACGCCGGCATCGAACCCCTGCGTAACTGGGTTCCTCCCGCACTGCTCGCCAACGGTGGCGTGGGTTATGTCGATGTGGAGAACTTGACGGATGAAGAGGCGAGCTCCCTCGCGGATTCACTGCCGGCGTTGGGGCCACTTCTGACTGGCGGAAACGAGCGCGTGCGCACACTGGCACGCCGCCCGTTCTTTGCTGCGGTGTTGGCACGGGGGTTCTCGCGGGCGGCGTACCCTTCCGGGTTCGCGCCTCAGTCGGAGGTGGATCTCGTGGAGGCCTGGTGGATGCGGGGCGGCTATGACGCCCACGCGCCCCAGGCCCTGGCGCGGCAGCGGGGTCTGATCGAGCTGGCGCAGCGTAGCGCGCCCGACCTAGGCCGCAATGTCAGCATCCGTGACCTGTCGACGGCGACGCGGGACGTGCTCCCGGCACTGGTAGAGGACGGCCTGGTGCAGCAGGTGCGCACGGGTCATACAGCGCAGTTCAGTCACGACATCTTCTTCGAGTGGTCGTTCCTCCACCTGCTGCTGGATCAGGGCGACGAATGGATCGCATCCCTGACCGAGGCCGGTGAACCGCCTGCCCTGGCGCGGGTGGTGGAGCTGCTGTCGCAGGCGACCTATCCGGTTCCTGATCAGTGGCCGCGCGACTTACACGCGCTCGAGCGGGCTCAAGTGCGGCCACAGTGGTTGCGCGCTTGGCTCGTGGCGCCGGTTTTCAGCCCACGCTTCGCCGAGCATGCCGACATGTTCGCTGGTTTATTGGCGGCGAACGACCATCGGCTCTTTGGAAAGCTCTTGGTGTGGATACAGGCCGAGAAGACGACGCCCAATCCCATGGTGCTGTCGGGTGCTCTCGGCGGCGATCTGGACGCCGCCGCGCGTATCCGCATCGCGGACTCGCTGGGTTGGCCGTCGGACTTCGCGGCGTGGCGCCGCCTGCTCACGTGGACGATCGAACAGATCGAGTCAATCCCGGACACGCACATGGCGGACCTCGTCACGCTGTTCGAAACATGGCAGGTTGTTGCCGCAGACTACGCCAACGCAGTGTCGCAGAGCATCGTGGCGCAGTGCGCAACCTGGTTGCACGCGATCGAGGACGAGCATGCGGACCACCGGTTCAGGTACAGCAGGCCGGCGAACGGTGCCGCGCCGCGACCGCGAGTCCCCACGCAACTGGAGACGGAGCTGCGTTCATTGGTGCTGCGGGCAGCGCGCGCTTACCCGGATGTAGTGGGCACCTATCTTACGAAGGTCGAGACAATCGAGCGCTGTTCCGATAAGACGTTCCGCGAGCTCATAACCTACGCGCCGTTGCTGGCGCAGACGCACCCTGCGCAGCTCGCGCGAGTTGCCCGTCGCTGGCTGATGAAGGAGCTGCCTAACGACGCATCGGCACGGTGGATTCGAGAGGCGCGTGAACAGAGCCTTCGGCGCAATGAGGTCGCGGCGATCCCGCCGGAGAACCGATCGCGATTGGACGAACTCATGCTCTCGAGCCCGTCAATCATGCACCACTCGTTCTCCCGCCACGATTGGGACCGGTTGTCGATCGGCGGCGACCACCAGGGTTTCTTCCCCGCCTCGCCGCTGCGCGAGCCGTTCCACTCGCTTCTCATGCACGATCCGGCGACAGCGCTCTCGCTGATCCGCGACGTAACGAACCACGCGACCACGGCGTGGCGTCAGCTGCATCGCCATTGGCATAACAGCGAGACACCGTTGCCACTCGTATTGGTTTTCCCGTGGGGACAACAGGAATTCTGGGGGGACGACCGGCACTACTTCTGGTTCCGTGGTCATGGCGGGCCGCAGGTCGTGGGGTGCGCTCTTATGGCGCTGGAACGCTGGGCCATTGCACAGCTCGATGCCGACCGCCCGCTGGACGAGGTGCTGCAACAGTTGCTGGATGGGCATACCAGCATCGGCATACTGGGAATTGCAGTGCACCTTGCCTTGCGAGCCAAGGACGTGTCACCCACGACTTTAGCGTTGCTGCGTAGCCTCCGCCTGTGGCGACTCGACCTGCAGCGCATGGTCCAGGAACAGCAATTGCACAGCGCCGGCCTTATCGGCTTCGAAACGAGAGGCGCCGACGCGGCGCACCGCCAAGCTGTCGCTGATAACATTGAGATGACATCGCGCTGCTTGGAACTGCGCAACTTGGTACCATTCTTCGTCCTCGGTGGCGACGCGGCCCTGCGGGACGCATGCCGCGCGGCTCTCGATGATTTCCCGAATAGGCTGGAATTCGCCTACCAGGAAGAGGCGCAGAACCCCGAGCGTGTGGCCGAACTGCGCCGCACGGCCGAACTCTGGACTGAGCTGGGCCATGTCGAGAACTACACAACCGAGCCGATCCCCGGCCGCGACGATGTGGTTCAGATCTCGATGAGCAGTCCGCGGCACGAAGCTCCCGAGGTGCAAGCGTCCCTGCAGCGCCATGCGCAGGCGGCGCGCGAGACGCAGTTGTGGCTGTGGGTGGACAAGTGCTTCACGTCGCGCCACTGGGCACCGGGCTTCTCGGTGGACGAGGCCGTCGAGCGTGCAAGGGAACTGATTGAAGCAGCTGCTGCAGGGCGGTCAATGTCGCTGATGCCCGGCAGCGGGCTCACGGAAGGCGCGATTGCGGGAACGGCAGCGGCCGTGATTTGCTTTTCCGATGCGAGCGGGCAAGAGGCCTGGGCCAATGCCACGATCGAAAGCTTCCGAGTTGAGCAGGACGAGATGTCCGACGACACATTTGCTGGATCAGTGATCCCTTGGCACCCGAAGATCTTCGTGGCGCATGCGTTGGCCTCGCGTATCAAATCGGGCGGTGAACATCCCGGCGACCGTGAGGCGCTCTATGGCCTGATCGCGCACCCGCTCGATGCGGTCTCGTTCGTTGCGCTGGCCGGTGTCGCAGGCTGCTGGGAACGCGATGCGCGGTTCGCTTGGTGCGGCCTAAACCTCGGGCTGCGGTTGGCGCAGCTCGTAAGAAGGCGAGACATGCACCGGCTCGACGCCGATGCCCGGCGGCAGGTGGAATCGGACCATCGGGCCGCGACTTTGGCCGCGGCCCTCGACGAGTGCCGGGCGCAAGGTCCGCTGCCTGCCTGGGTGCGCCCTCGGCCTTCGTGGGTGCAGGCGGAGCCGGACGCTGAGAATCCGCAGGCCGTAGACGCAGGTGAGGAAGACGCGTGGCAGAGCGCCGACGATCTCTGGGATAGCCAGTACGCCGCAAAGGTCTTGCAGAAAGTGCCGGTGGCAGCCGTCATGGCGAGTGCGGGCCGTGCGTACTATGTGGACGTCCTCGAGGCGTTTGTCGCCTGGACGCTCGACACGATCAACCCGGCGTGGCGAGCCGAGCGGCGCCGAGGCCGCGAGCGTGGCGATGGAAACCTGTACGAGTGGGAGGATCAGCTGGGTCGGATGGTGGCAAGCGTTGCACCCCATCTCCCAGCCGACGAGATCTTGCGGAGGTTGTTGCGGCCGATCCTTGTGCAGCCCGACGACATCGCGATGCGGCTGCTCGCGCCGTTTACTTTGTCGCTAGTCTGCGGCGAAGTCCTCGATGCACAGGAGATTCGGCATGACACCCTGCACCTGCTGCAGGCCGTGCTCGAACGAACGCTGGAGAACGACGACCTGCGCCGCTCGTCATACAACGACGGGCGCATTGGCGGCTTTGACCTACCGGAGCTAGTGAAGTCGCTGCTCTTCGTGGTCGTCGAGCAAGCCCCCGGCGCCGCACGCTTCGCCAACGGTCGCTGGGACGACCTCGGCCAGGTGATGCCGCTGGTTGACCGCATGGTGCGCGCCGCCGGTTGGCACCCCTACGTCGCGCGCCAGTTCGTAACGCTATGTGATCGTTCCGGTGCTGCTTACCCGGCTGACGCGTTTGCCAATCAAGTGCTGGCGCAGATCGTTGATGGACGCCTGCCTGCGGGCTGGAAGGGTTCCTTGGTACCAGCCGCGATCGCGGCTCTGGTGCAGGCGCACGCCGACCGACAGCATCCGTTGCCGGCTGCACTAGCCCGCAAGCTACTGCAGGTGCTTGATGCGCTGGTCGACCTCGGGGATCGCCGCAGCGCGGCATTGCAGCAGAGCGAGTCATTTCGCGGCGTTGGCCTCGCCGCGCTAACAGAGTCGCTAGGCGAATAGGACGCTCGCCCGTCGTCGTTGTCGATCAAGCGTTCATAGCTGCCGTTCGCGTCGACGTCTCCGCAGCCAGGCAGCATGCCCGTGCGTAATCTTGACGAAATAGTATGCAGCACTTGGCAGTGCACCCTCACCGGCAAGCTGGCCCAAAACGTGGTTTGAGGTTGAGTGATGGGATGGACTCCCCCCTTTTGTTGGCGCAGTGTATGCGCGGCTGAAGCTCATTGGTCGTGGGTATCAGCACCGTACAACTCCAAGGAGGAATCCAAAATGCATGCTACTACTGTTGCCGTGGATCTTGCAAAAAGTGTCTTCCAGCTGGCCGTGGCCGATGCGTCCTGGAAGGTCATCGAAACGCACCGCCTGACCCGTACCCAGTTCGAACGCTGGTTCGCCAATCGGGACGTAGGTCTGGTCGTCATGGAAGCCTGCGGCTCGGCCCATCATTGGGCGCGCTGGCTGGATCGGCTCGGGATTGCGGTCAAGCTCTTGCCGGCCGCTCACATCCGCGCCTACGTGAAGCGCAACAAGACCGATGCCGCCGATGCCTGCGCGCTCCTGGAAGCGGCACGCGCCTCCGACATCGTCCCGGTCAAGGTGAAGTCGGTCGAGCAGCAGGCTTTGCAGGGCCTGCATCGCACCCGTTCGCTGTGGATGAGCACCCGCACGTCGCGCATCAATGCCTTGCGCGGCTTCTGCCGGGAGTTCGGCCTGGCGATTCCCCAAGGCGCCCGCACCGGCGTCGAAGCCATCAGCCGGGTTTTGGCCGATCCGAATTCTGCGGTGCCCGGCCTGATTCGCGGCTCGATGAAATTGCTGGTGGAGGAAATCCGCCTGCTCGAAGTCCGCATTGCCCAACTGGAGCGGGAACTGCACGAGGTGGTGAAGCATAGTCCGGCCTGTACGACCCTGCTGTCGATTCCCGGTGTCGGTCTGCTGACGGCCACGGCGATGGTGGCGGCGACCGGCGGATCGGTGAGCCATTTCAAGGATGCCCGGCATTTTGCGAGCTGGTTCGGGCTCACGCCACGGGAGTTCAGTTCGGGCAACAGTCGCGTGCTGGGGCGTATCTCGAAACGCGGCGACCGCTACTTGCGCATGTTGCTCACCCATGGCGCACGTTCGGTGTTGCGAGCCGCAGCCACGGCCCGCACAGTGGGGCGCAGTCTGGATGGCTTGCGTACCTGGGCCACCGCGGTGCAGGCGCGCACCAATCACAACAAGGCGGCGTGTGCGCTGGCCAACAAGATGGCGCGCATCTGTTACGCCACTTTGCGCGATGCCACGCCCTATGGCGAACCAGCGCCACGGTTGTCGCGCAAGATCGAGCGTCTGAGTTTTGCTGTTGCTGTTTAGTCTGCAAGGAGAAAACATCTTGAGTTCCACGTCCCCGCGCTTGCTTTGAGACTGATCGCCCATCATGGCTAATCGGGTCGCACCCTCACGCAACGATGCCGATAACTCTGCCGGCAGCTTCATGCTTGCCGTTTGTAGCGATTGGCACTGCGTGCGCAGATTCCATGTCGGCACGGGCCACTCAGAGCCCACTTACGATGCCGGATATACGACTGCATGCGCTTCCCAACAGCCAGACCTATCGATCAGCTCTCTTGACTTCGGGGGGAGTCCATATACGGCTGTTAGGTGCGGCATTGCCGACCGATTCGGATCGCGGCCTCAAGGTCGGCTTAGGCCGACAAGCCGCCCGGTGAGCCATCGTCCCTACGTTGCACTACGCATGAGCCCCAATCGCTGCTGGACGTCTCGCGTGCTCATCTTGCGCAGCACGGCGATCTTCACGATCTGCTCCTTGGGCGGCCGCGTTTTGCCTGATTCCCAGTTATAGATGGTTTGCAGAGAGGCGCCCACGATTTCACCCAACGCAGCCGCTGACAGCCCATGGCGTTTCCGCAGTTTTCTCAACCCCTCTGAGCTGAAGCGAAGCCCACGATCACTCTGTTTAACGACGGATGTCAATGATGGGCGCGCAAGCTTTTGCAGCGCTTGTACTTGCCGCTCCGTGTCCGCGACGCGTCGCTTGAGTTCGGCAATTTCACTGCGATAGCGGCTGTTCGTCTTCTTCAGAGCATTGGTCTCGGCCCGCAGTTCCTTGCGGGCAATGCGTGATATTTCTTCTTTCAGAAATGCAGCGAGAGTCGACATGAGATCTTTCGGTTCCGATTTGTCATTCTTATTATGGCTCAGTCATCAGCAATCTCAAATGGTACCTGGCATTGCGCAGATGGAGTCGGGCTGCAGAAGTACGGTAATTTTCAACCGCTAAATGAGGATTATTCCCGATTCGGCGTGTGTAGGCTTCCATCCCTGAAGTTCACTTAACTTCTCTCTTAATCCTTTGGAGTCACTATGGCAACCAAAAAAGCACCGGCCGCCAAAGCCAAACCTGCCGCTAAGAAAGTCCCTGCAAAGAAACCTGCTGCTGCACCGGCCAAAAAGCCCGCGGGCAAACCTGCGGAGATGAAGCCGATCAAGGCGGCCCTGAACAAGACCACTTTGGTGGCGCATCTGGCCGAAACCTCGGGTGTCGAACCCAAGGCGGTGAAAGCCGTATTGGCCGCGCTGGAATCGGCAACGTTGGCATCGATGAGCAAGAAGGGCGTCGGAGAGTTCACCCTGCCTGGTCTTCTCAAGGTTGTTGCCCTGAAAGTACCAGCGAAGCCGAAGCGTTTCGGCAAGAACCCCTTTACCGGTCAAGAACAGTGGTTCGCTGCCAAGCCAGCGACCGTCAAGGTCAAGGTGCGTCCGCTGAAGAAACTGAAAGACGCGGTGCTCTGAAGTACTCGAACGCGGAGGCGGCTACGTCGCCCCCGCGCTACTTGCTTGGACACCAGCGTGTACAGCTACCTTTCGGCACCTGGATAAAACGACCTCGCGCGAAGCTAAGGCAGGGTAGGGCTGTTGGATAGTTCTAGAGGCCCTACGGGATGGGACATGCGCATGCTTCTGCTTTGACCTTTGTCGGGTGAGGGCGGGTGCAGGATAAGAAATCGTTGCCCTTTCGCCACCCCGAGCATCTCTGCCAACGCCATCGAGAAGGCTGTTTTTCCGATTGCGGGACTCCCGTACAAAAGTATCGGCGTCAAGCGGAACGCTTCAGCCGTGGATGCCATGGCGATCGCCAATTCCGTTTCCAGATGATCAATGACACGGCGAAAGTTCGGAAACCGCCGATGTAGCGCTGTGCTCAGGCCGGTGATCACATCGAGCTCGATGTCTGGAATGAGGCGAAGGCCTTTGCGGCATTGCGCCGCGGTGATTGAAGCCTTGATGCGGGACTTTGAATCCTCATCCCTTTGCTTGGCTTCCTCCGCAGCACGCTTAATTGATTCCTCGGGGAAAACCTGCACGGAAAATGTTGCAGGCACGAACGGTTCGGAACAATCGGCCGGTACGGTGCTGGGCTCTGGTTCGCTTATCACCAGATCATCCGGAATTGATGGCTTCACCACGCGCACTTCGTTTCGTTTGGCCTCCTGTTCGCGCTCGATGGCATCAACGAGGCACTCAGGAACCAGCAGGGTCTTGGATTCATAGGCGATCCGCTGAAAGCCGGAAATGTCACCATCTTCCGATTGAATCCTGGACATAGCATTCCTCCCTACGACAAATCCTCGCGACGGGCGGAACGCAAGCGCTTGGCGAGGCAGGAGATACGATAGGGGGTAGAAGGCTCATTAGATGAGCCTGTGGAAGGCTCCCAATGCACTGGAGTGAGCAGCATGTCGACCTCCATCGATACCTTGGCCGAATTCGGAGGTTCGTATCGATGTCAATACGCAGCACTTCGAGCTCAGTACTGGCGAATAACAGCGCCGTAGGAAGTCGCTGAATATGGACCTTCGGCCATCAAGAAATGGTCACCGATGGCAATCGGTCAACCCGATTCAGGCGTTCTGGTTCGATCAACGGCCCTTAACAACATTGCCCCGATCGCGTCTTAGGCTGTAGGTTGGTGAGCAGTCGCTCAAGGCCTGCGCCGATAGCGGACCGTTTCACCATCCCCTCGAAAGACGTCGATTCTTGCCGGGCGTTCTGCCGAAAATCACGTCCAGACGCATCGATGCCAGACGTCCGAGCCATGCCATCCCCTCGCCGTCGAATCAGGATGTCGCGCTCCGGCTGACTGACGTGCTACAAATCCCATAGCGTTCTCGTCGCCGCATCGCCGATCCCCGCGGTTTCCTCCCTAGAGGTTTATTCAACACTTGCCTGCACGCGTCACAGAATCTCGGCACGCCTGCGCCTGAGGGCAAGTGTCGAACAAACCTAAACGCTACCTGCCATCGGTAGCCGTCGGTATCAATTACCGCTGTAAGAAGCGGCCGTCAAAGTGATGCGCTACCCGTCGAAAGGATTTGCGGGCGTGTCCAACAGCAATTGATAAAACGCCAGATCAAGCCAACGTCCAAATTTAAAGCCAACTTGCGGCAAAGTACCAACATGCTGGAATCCCAATCGCACGTGCAACGCGACACTCCCGGTATTCATCGCATCAATCCCACCGATCATCGCATGCATGTCGCTTTGCCGAGCAACAGAAATTAGCTCGCGCATTACTGTAAGCCCCAGCCCTCGACCACGGTGATTCTTGTGGACGTAGACCGAATGCTCCACCGTGTACTTGTAAGCAGGCCAAGCTCGAAACGTACCGTAAGTTCCAAACGCTAACAACTCGCCTTCGCTGTCTTCCAGACCAATCACAGGGAAATTACCGCTGCGTTTTGCTTCAAACCAATTGACCATGGATTGAAGCGAACGAAGCTTGTAGTCATACAGCGCCGTCGAATTCGCGATTGCTTCGTTGAAGATATCCAGGATCGACGCGGAATGTCGCTCAAAGTTACAGGACACAATTGATTGCTCGGTCATTACGCTTTCCTTTTGGTAACCGTCAAAATTGACCCAAGGTTTCCATCTAGGATTGGCCAATAGGTTTATGCGCAAAGTATAGCTATGCGCGGTCGTTTGCAAGTTCGGTTTCAGGGAATTTCTCTCCTCTCGGTTTGGAAGAATGAGTTCGGCCGGGCTGCAGCTCGGCCGAACTCGCTTTGAAGCGTCAAGAATCATTGCCGGTCTCGACGATGTGGCAATGATGGAGTCATCCAGAATGCGCGGCTGGCGCAGCGCTTGGTATGGGCGACCACCAGTCGCCGGCACAGTCCGCCGACGAAGACATTCTCAACACTCCAGTCGAACTGAAAGGCTTGGCCAAGCGCGAAGGTCAGCGGAACCTAGGCACTGCGCTTCGGGTGGGCGGCGGCGGCTTCCTTCCACCGCCGAACGAAGATACTGACCCGGTTATAGCTGACGGGGTAGCCTTTGGCGCGAATCGCCTGATAGCGCACTTTCGAGGTCCTCCGCTCCCTTTTGAGCCGGTGACTGCCCGCGTGCAACCATTGCCGCAGTTGATCCGCCCAAAGATCGACAATGCTATTGACCTGTTTCTCGGGATACTTCGGCTCGGTCCAATCGACCTGCCGCAGCGAGTGGCGCACGGTGTATCTCGATAGTCCGGTGCGCCGTCCAATTTCACTTAACAACACTCCGTCGCGGATGTGCATCCGCCTGATCTTGGCCAACATGTCCACGTTAGTCACTGCTGTTGCCCCTGCTCAAAATCTCGCAGGGCAGCCAATCAAGGTTGGTCCAATTCGATGGAAATTACTCCAGCATATGGGTCAATTGTGGACGGTCGTCAACAACCTACCTTCAAAAAATGTGATCGGTTCCGCACAATTCTTTTCGTTTGTATCTAATTGAATGGATCGTGAGAATGGCACTTCTTAAAAGGCGGCGACCGATGACCTCACAAGCTTTCGCCGAAGTGACAGCATTCACGCCGCCATTGAACGATGCACGATCTCTCAGCTCCGCTCGCGTCTGGGCGCTGACGAGATTGCAGATTGACTAGCGAGGTTCGCATATGAGCTGCAGCAGTGGAATAGGGAACCCGGCATTGACGGAATCAACCTCGCGTCCTCGGTCACTCTGTAGTGCATCAAGGACCCTGTGGCGCCGCTCGTGTCTTAACTCCAAGCGCAGGGCGCATATCAGACTGAACAAAGGCTTGGAATACGACGCACAGCGTGCCAAAGATCGGCGCCGCGTAGAAAGATCCATGGATCGTCGCCAGGCCGGAACTGTTGCCAAGGGATATCTCGGGATCACGCGGGTCCCCTCTGGGATGGATTGCGTAATCCACGTGAGGCTCAAACAGTACATCCTGGTCAAACGCCAAGGCTACGTGCGTTACCCGAGAATCTCACGTTATGCCCTCGCCATCAATAGCCTTTCAACTTGCAGAGGACGCTGAGATGCTGCCAACCTTGGGTTCTATGTTGCGAAACGTGACGCAACGACATCCATCTCGCGTAGCCTTGGAGTTTGAGCACGAGTCATACACTTACGCTCAGTTGCATCGTCAGTCCAATCGAGTCGCAAACACACTTGCGGGGCTCAATTTAGCGCCTGGTGATCGAATTGCCACTTTGCTACCAAGCTGCCCCGAATTCCTGCTCATCTATTTCGCTGCGGCCAAGGGGGGAATGCTATTTGCTCCTCTAAACCTGCGGCTCTCAGAACGCGAGTTGGCGACAACTCTTGCGATATTGGAGCCACAAGTCCTTTTCACCGAGCCTCGCTGGTACGAATTCGCACGCGAACAGCAGCGTCTATTGCCAAGTCTTCGTCACGTTATCTTGGTGGACGGTGTGCATCAACGTGAAAAAACATTCCATGATCTGATTCAGCAGGGTGTGGATAGCGATGTTACGACTCCAGTGGATCCGGAGTCGCCGCACATGGTCCTGTTCACCTCTGGCACGACGGGGACTCCCAAAGGTGCGCTGCTGTCTCAGCGGCAGGTGGTTTATAACGCGATGGCGATCGGTTTGGAGTTAGGTACGCGAGCGTACGAGAGTGTTCTGACCAATGCGCCCCTCTACCATATTGCGGGGCTGCACAACCACACTGTACCTTCGCTACTTTTCGGTGGGCGCGTTATTTTGCATCGTCAGTTCGACCCGGAACTCGTCTTGCGGGAGTTGCACAGTCGAACCATCAGCAATCTCTTTATGGTTCCGACTATGTGGGCCCAGCTATTGGAGGCGATCTCTGCTTCTTCCGAGCCGGTTCGATTGCAACGCGCGTTTTCGGGAGGTGCGCCTTTGCCTATTGCACTATTGGATGGGATTCGGGAGCACATCACTAGCAATTTCTACAACTCCTACGGGCTGACAGAGGCTGGGCCGTTTGTAGCATTGCTCGAACCGGAACTTCTTATCGCCAAGCGCGGCTCATGCGGAAGAGCTGTCTTCAATATGGCAATAAGGACGGTCGACCGAGAGGGGCGACAGCTGTCCGCAAGTGCGGAAGGTGAGATTGAGGTGTGCGGCGCTCATGCATTTACGGGATATCTGAACAATGCAGATGCGACTTCCGCAACATTTAACGGATCGTGGATTCGTACCGGGGACGTGGGGCGCCTCGACGACGAGGGGTTTCTGTGGATCCTCGATCGCAAGAAAGATATGGTTGTCTCGGGCGGGGAGAACGTGTATTCGAGCGAAGTGGAGCAGGTTCTCTCCACACACCCCCAGATCAAGGAATGCGCGATTATTGGGCTGCCAGATTCAAAATGGGGCGAAGCGGTTACAGCTGTAGTTGTGCCTCGCGAAGGGGCTGAACCGATTCTGGATCAGATCCGTGATTACTGTTCCTCCGATCTGGCCAGATATAAGCTACCCAAGCGCTTGGTCATACTTTCATCGCTTCCGCGGACCGCAAGCGGAAAGGTATTGAAGCGACAACTCCGGTTGGAACTCACCGAGTCGGGAGCCGGTGTATGACCGCCTTCTTGGTGGCACTGCCATCGTACAGGCGACTCGCCCGCACACAGCTAAATAGGCACGTAGGTTTGCGGCAGAACGGATTAGCCAAATAACAAAACGTGTCTAGGCAATGTTGCCATCAATTCGCCCTGCTTTAACCAAGTGGAGATATTCAAAAAAGCTGATTGACATAATCAGAAATGCGAAGCAGTAGAACACGATGTAGATTCTAAAACTAATATTTAGGAGGCAACGAAATGCGAAAAATTAATGGTGGTGCAAAGGCGCGGAATACTGTTTTGAGTGCCGGATCGTGGATCAGAGGGCTATGCGCGCTATCGCTGTTGACTGCGGTTAGCTTGGCAGGGGCACAAACGACCGGGTCCCCGAAGGCCAACACTTCAGCGGCGACGGTTGTCCGTATTGGCATCGTGAATCCTGGCAGCGGCGCTATGGCCGCTTTGGGCAAGACCATGAAGGCCGGATATGACCTGGCTGCGGAACACATCAATAAGTCTGGCGGCGTCCAGGCGTTGGGTGGAGCGAGGTTAGAACTTGTTTACGGCGATTCCCAGTCGTCTGCCGCTGGAGGCTCGGCCGAAGCAGAGCGCCTCGTCGAAAGAGAAGGCGTCGTGGTTCTAGTTGGCGAGTACGCCTCCGGCACCAGCATGGTGATCAGTGACTTGGCCGAACGCAAGAACGTACCATTCCTAATACCGATTTCGGTGGCAGATAACATTACCCGGCGAGGATACAAGAACGTTTTTCGAATCAATGCCAATGCATCGCATTGGAATAAGGTCCACGTCGACTATGTTGCCAGTTTTATGGCTGCTCAGAAGGCATCCTCCCTCGCCATCATCTATGAGGACAGTGAGTGGGGTCAGAATACAGTGGCCGGGTTCCAGGCTCTATTGCCCAAGGAAATCAATCTGACTAAGGTGTCCTATGCCAAAGGTTCACCTGACCTGACCGCCCAGATCGCGAAGTTGAAGGCGGCCAATCCCGCAGTCATGGTCCCCGTCTCCTATATTCAAGACGCAATCGTCATCGCTGATACCCAAGAGCGTCTGAATTTTCACCCTGTAGTTGTGGCCAGCGGCGGAGGTTTTATCGAACCCGATTATCTAAAGCTCGGCAAAATTGTGGAGGGAGTAATTTCACTAAACCATTGGAATCCCGACCTGAATACTGACGTGGCAAGACTGAACAACGAATTTCGCGCCAAAAATGGTTTCGATATGAACGGTAACTCCGCATTGGCCTATCAGAGCATTCGGCTTCTGGCGGAAGTACTGCAGAGAGAAAAACAAGCGTCTCGTGCTGCTATACGAAAGGGATTGAGCGAGATTGAACTGAAACCCGGTCCTGCACTGATTATGCCTTACCGGTCCCTAAAGTTCGATGCGAGTGGCGAGAACTCGGGCGCGCGGCTTCTGATCACTCAGGTACAAAAAGGCAAGCACACGACAGTGTGGCCCGAGGAATATAAAAAGGCCCCTTTGCTAGTCGGAAAGTGAGCGACTAAAGGGAGGGGCGAGTCTCGCTCGGCCCTCCTGCTAATTAAATTTGAAGGGGTCGGCTTATGTTGTGGCTATATGGTCAATCGGTCGTGAATGGACTGCTGGTGGGAGGCGTCTACGCGCTCCTGGCGGTAGGACTGACCATGATTTATGGTCTTCGCATTATCAACTTCGCCTACGGCGACATGTTGATGTGGGCGCTTTACCTTAGCTACTTCCTCGCCGTCTCGACAAATGCAATGCCATATTGGATGGTGCTTGCTGCAACTCCGATATTGTTCGCATTTGGTTACGTGGTATTTCGATTTTGGATCGAGCGCTCACTAAGTGGTTCGGCGTCGAACCAGATTTTGTTAACCGCCGGGATGGCGATGGTCTTACAGAATCTAGCGCTATTACTCTTTTCGTCTACTACTCACAAGCTCTCCCTAGAATTCGCGCGCAAGTCAATAGAACTTCCGGGTGGTTTACTCGTGGACCTTCCACGGGCTTTCGCGTTCGGCGGCTCGATTCTACTTGGCCTAGGTCTCTACCGTTTTCTCTTTCACACCCGGTGGGGAAGATGGATTCGTGCCGCAGCCGACAACCGAACGGGCGCAGCCTTGTGCGGCGTCCCTGTCCCCCGGGTGTACGCCATGGCCTTCGCCTTGGCTACATCTACTCTTGGAGCGGCTGCGCCACTTATTATTCCATTCCTCTATGTCACACCCAGCGTCGGGCTTTCCTACACCCTGACTCTGTTTGTTATTGTCGTTTTGGGTGGAATTGGTAGCTTTTCCGGCGCAATCGTGGGATCTCTCATTATCGGTGTTCTCCAGTCTTTAGGGGCGGTGGTGCTGCCGGGGACCCTTTCGGACTTGGTGGTTTATCTCCTGTTTTTTGCTCTGTTATTGGTACGTCCAAAGGGATTGTTTCCAGCAAATCGATAAATACGGATGTGAAACTTCATGAACCGATCTCTTAAGCATCACCTTCGTTGGTGGCCCGCAATTGGAGCAATCTGCATAGGTGTGACTGCACCCAGTTTGAATCCATACCTGCTACATGTTGTCTTCATGGTTCTAATTTATGCCCATCTGGGATTGGCCTGGAATATTGTTTCCGGCATGGGTGGCCAACTTTCTCTGGGGCACGCGCTTTATTTAGGGACGGGCGCCTACACATCCATGCTCCTATTTCTTCATTTCGGAATTAGCCCATGGATAGGGATGTGGATAGGAGGAATACTAGCCGCAGGATTGGCTGCGCTTATCGGAGCCATAACATTCCGGTCCGGTTTAGCTCACGATTACTACGTCTTGTCAACGATTGCGGTGGCCCAGGTTGCAATGATCGCTGTAGCCAACACGCACTTTCTGGGCGGGGCTTCCGGATTGTCACTGCCTTATGTGGCTGATTCGTGGTGGAACATGCAGATGAATAGCAAACTTGGGTACGTTTACATCGCCCTGGCTTTTCTAGCCGGAGGAATGGTGATAGCCCGGCGGCTAGACCAGGGTGCGACAGGTCTCAAGCTCCGGGCGCTGCGTGAGAATGAGTCCATGGCGGAGTCGGCAGGTGTCAATGTCTACAGAGAGAAAGTATTGGCCTCGACATATAGCGCGTTTCTAACGGCCTTGGGGGGAGCGATTCTGGCCTTCTACGTGAAATTTATAGATCCGCATATGGTTCTCTCCCTGGACATGTCGCTGCGGATTGTTTTCCTATCGATGGTTGGCGGAATTGGCACTGCTTTCGGTCCACTCTGGGGAGCGCTGTTTCTCGTCCCAATGGACGAACTAACCCGAGTTTTGGGTGGGTCCAAGCTGGCGGGGCTAGGTCCACTCATCTACGGTGCCATCCTTACTCTCGTCATTCTCTACGCACCGAAAGGTATTGGCGATTTACCGCGCCTTATTGGTCGGATCCGTCGCCCTGCCGGTAATTCAGCCGATATCCCTCGCCGAACCAGGCGTCTATTCACTTGGCGGTAATTGTCATGCTTTCGATAAAAGGACTTCAGAAGCGATTTGGTGGTCTTCATGTGACTCGGGACGTTAGTTTTGACGTGCCCGAAGGAGCGTGCTTCGGCATCATCGGCCCAAACGGAGCAGGCAAGACGACCCTTTTCAATCAATTTGCCGGCGCTATCAAACCGGATGCAGGTGAGATCTCGTTCGAAGGCAGGAACATTCACGGCCTCCCGATTCACGAGATCGCCAAGCGAGGTCTTGCTCGGACATTTCAAATCGCCACAGGTTTTCCGGAGCTAACGGTCGAGGAGAATATTACGATAGGCGCCTTAGTGCGCCATCGCAGCCACCTGCAAGCACGCAGTGCTGCGCGAAAAGTGCTGGAGAAATTGCAGCTAGCTGAAGTCGGCTCAATGCCTGTCCAGCAACTCCCCGTACAGATGAAAAAACGCGTAGGCGTAGCGGTGGCACTCGCTACGGAGCCACGCATGCTTCTGCTCGATGAAGTTATGGCGGGACTCAACCCAAGTGAGGTTGGCGCTTTTGTCGATCTTCTGCAAACAATCAATTCAGAGGGGGTCACCCTATTATTTATCGAGCATAACATTCGGGCGATTCGGCGCCTCTGTCCCAATACACTGGTGCTCGCGCTTGGGAGTGTTCTTGCCGTCGGACCGACCGAGGATGTTTTGAACAATCCAGACGTTATTACCGCTTATCTAGGGAAAGGGTGAAGACCTTGTTGCACGTCGACAATATTTCAGCTGGATACGGCGCCTTAACGATTCTTCGAGATGTTTCCTTGGTCGTTAAGCCGGGGCAAATCGTCTGTGTACTCGGATCCAATGGAGCAGGCAAGAGTACTCTCGTACGTGCCATCACAGGCTTAGCCCGGACAGTCAAGGGGGATATCCACTGGGAGGGCAATTCGATACTTGGACTCCAGCCCTACGAAGTTGCAGCTCTCGGCATCGCGTTAGTCCCAGAGGACCGTCTACTCTTCACGAGCCTCAGCGCACATGACAATTTGATGGTTGGGTCGGCTCCTTTGCGTAGTGAGGTCGCTATCGAGCGCAATCTCGATCTGGTTCATAGCATCTTTCCGCGCCTTAGCCAAAGGAAAGAGCAATTGGCTGGGACCCTGTCGGGCGGAGAGCAGCAGATGCTGACAATCGGGCGCGCGCTGATGTCTAGTCCAAAACTTTTAATTCTAGATGAACCGACTATTGGTATTGCGCCGCACCTAGTCCATGAGATCTTCGAGGCCATTAAACAATTGTGTCGAGACCTTGATATTAGCGTCCTAATAGTTGAACAACATGCGGACCAAGCACTCGCTCTGAGTGAGTATGCCTATGTGATCGATCAAGGGGTGGTAGTGATGTCAGGTTCGAGCGACCAGTTGGCGCGAGACCCCCGCGTCCGCGAGGCATATTTGGGGATTGACTAGTGGCCGGAGTCAACAATTCAAGTGCGTTCGCTTCACTAAAGCCTACTGAGCCTTTGCTGATTAGACCTTCTCTGCTCTCACAACATTTAAGCGTTGAGAGTTGGTCAACTTCAATGTCAAGCTCGGCTCGGTGTCGAGCGCTGCTTTATTCAATAGATGGTGGCGGCCGACATCAACTGAGGCGAACACAACGGCTGTAGATAGAGGGGGCGACCCTACGTATCGCATTTAACCGATCAATTGTGATCGAATTTCAAGGAGCTACGTTTATGACTTATCAGTTGCCAAAACAAATTGAAGAGCTGAAAGCGAAGGCGCGTGAGTTTTCTGACTCAGTGATGTTGCCGCTGGAAGCAAAGTGGCCTCATCATACTGATGAAGTGCCTATAGCAGACAAGATTGCACTGGGTAGGAAAGGCATCGAGGCAGGGATCATTGCCCCAGGGCGACCTAAGGAACTCGGCGGCCAAGGTTTAGGTGCCCTCGGAAGCGTTGTAGTCCTTGCCGAAATGGCGAGGACCACGCCTGGTTTCAGCACGTTCTATGACGTCGGGTTTCCATTTTTTCAAGAACCATTTCCGATGTTTTTTAGTGCCTCTAGTTTCATTAAGGACAATTACACATCCCGCCTTATTAACGACGGGGTGACTTATGCGATGATGATGAGCGAGCCTCAGGCAGGATCCGATTTCAGTGGGATACAGACGACTGCTCGGAGAGTAGGTGACGACTATGTCCTCAATGGACAAAAGATTTATCCGACTTCGTATAGCTGGAGTCTATTCTCCGTTGTCTGGGCGGTTGTTGTAGATGATAAGAATAAAGCCATTCTGGACGAGAAGGGCCGCTCGCAAATCACCGCATTCCTAGTCGATCATGATAATCCTGGCCTAAAAGTCCTCAAATGGGTTGACGTATTGGGGATCGATCTCGAGCCGATAGTGGAGCTAAAGGACTGCGTAATCCCTGCGAAGAATATGTTTGGTTCGATTGGACAAGGGATGGCAATCGCGCGTGGTCAGATGAATAGAGCTCGACTAGGGTGGGGGGCGGCAGCTATTGGTTCAAGTGAAAGAAGCCTTGAGCTGGCGATAAAGTATGCAAAGGAGAGGCGTGCGTTCGGAAGGGCTATTGGGGAGTTCCAAGCGATACAGTGGTGGCTTGCTGACTCGTACATTGAGTTGCAAGCCATGCGACAACTCAACTACTACACAGCCTCCCGCGCAGACAGCCATGGCGATCTGCAAAAAGTTACTTTTCAGACAGCTGCGGCGGTTAACAAACTCTTTTGCCTAGAAAGAGCGCTCCAGATCGTCGACCGTTGTATGCAGGTACACGGTGCCATGGGGATGACGCAAGAATATCCGTTTGAGTACTTGCATCGACAACTCAAGTCCGCACGTGCTGCTGAAGGTAGCCCGCAAATCATGCGACACATTGTCGCAACCGACTTGCTTGGGAAAGAGATCACTCAGTTGACACCAAAACAGTAAAGCGTGCCGATAGTTGCCCTCGGGGTTGGAACATGAGTCCTAGTGGCTTGTGCTCAGCGTCCCAACCACGAGCGCGAGCTGTTGCGCGATTTAAATCCGTCCGTCCCCGGGGGTGCCTATGAGCGCGCCATGGAGCACCGTCCTGATGGACTGAATATGCGGCAATGCCTGATCACACGGTGAAATTGCGACGCCCCTCTTCGGCAGAGTGCTGACCGTTCAATTAATCCAGCGAGGGAGGAGTATGCGGGCAATATTGGCAAATGAATTCGGTGGTCCCGACGTACTGCAAGCTAGGACAGTACCATCGCCGACGCCCGGGATGGGAGAGTTGCTTATCCAGATCGAGGCGTGCGGCGTCTGCTTTCACGACCTTCTAACCCGCGCCGGGCTGTTGAAACGCGGTGTGACACTGCCGTTAATCCCTGGGCACGAACCCGCGGGACGTGTGCTAGCGATAGGGCCGGCCGTGGAGAATTTCGAAGTAGGTCAGCGAGTCTGCTGTCTTCCCGTAGAGCCGTGTTGGCGGTGTCATCATTGCCTGTCCGGACAGGATCATTTGTGTGCAAACGGCAACCCTCTGGGGCACGGCTGGAAAGCCGGAGGGTACGCTGAACTTATTGTGCTGAAGGCGACATCTTGTCTTAAGTTGCCCGATCACATTTCTAGCACCGATGCGGCTATTCTAGGATGTGCTGTAGGCGCAGTTTACCAAGGTTATCGCCTTGCAGAAGTGCGAATGGGGCAGATAGTCGTGGTAACCGGCGCGGGAGGGGGGACTGGTCTCCACAGCGTACAGTTAGCGAAAATCGCGGGCGCGCATGTTGTCGCTGTGACTTCATCAGAAGCGAAAGTAGAGCCGATCCGTCGCGCAGGTGCTGACGAAGTAGTGCTTGCGCCAGATGGGCACTTTCATCCAGAGGTGCTACGGCTAACGGCTCGTCAGGGTGCCGACGTAGTTATGGACCATGTCGGAACCCCCATTTGGCCATCGGTCTTGCGTTCAGTGGCGCCAGGTGGATGCATCGTGTTTATCGGTCAGGTCTCGGGGGAGCCCATTGCTCTCAATCCCGGTAGCCTAGTCCATAAGAACATTCGAGTAATTGGTACAAAAGGAGCGACTCTCCAAGATCTTCGTGAAGTGCTTCAACTTGTCGCAACAGCCAAACTCCATCCAATAGTATCGCGCGAAATGCCGTTGGCAGAAGCTGCTCAAGCACACCGCCTGCTAGAGGATCGTCAGTCGATAGGTCGAATTGTTCTTGTGCCGTAAGCGTCTGGCCGCCTCGCTTTGACCTTACCGGCCAGAGTTATTCACACTCCATCGTGAACAGTAGGCAGTATGAAAAAAATCACTTACGCAATTACGCATGCGCCACTCCACTGATCCAATCTATTCAAAAGGACCAAGCATGAGCATCCAAATTCACATCCTCAATGGCGTTTTCACGATCGAGATAGCGCGTCCGGCGAAGAAGAACTCTTTGACCATGAGCATGTACGAGGCATTGGCAGAAGCATTTATCAGTGCCGCCCAGCAACCTGAGGTTCGTGCGGTTCTCGTCACTGGTGGGCCGAGTGTTTTCACTGCGGGTAATGATGTTGAAGATTTCCTGAAGTGCCCCCCCAGCAGCATGGATGCGCCCCTCTTTAAATTCATGCGGTCGATGATGGAATGTCCTAAACCTGTCATTGCTGCAGTGAACGGACCTGCCATCGGAATCGGTACAACCATGCTCCTGCACTGCGATCTCGTTTACGTTGCAGATACCGCCAAACTGGCCATGCCTTTCGTCGCACTAGGTCTTGTCCCGGAGTTCGCTGCGAGCCTCAACGTCGTCCGGCTCGTGGGGGCAACAAAAGCGGCTGAACTTTTGCTGCTGGGAAAAGCAATTTCTGGAAGTGAAGCGGTTGCTCTGGGCATTGCAAACGCAGTTCTACCGGCTGCCGATGTTCTCGACTATGCACGGGGCATGGCGGAACGTTTCAATGAACTGCCACCCGGCGCAGTTCAAGAGACTAAGAAGTTGCTCAGGCGTTGGAGCGCCCAAGAAGTTGCTGAGGCTGTCGCCGTCGAATGCGCACAACTGGTCAAGCAATTGGATAGCGCGGAAGCCAAAGAGGCATTTAGCGCATTCCTCGAAAAGCGAAAACCCATCTTCAACAACGCATGAGACCACCGCAATCAAGAAGAAGGCGTCTGTCATGAAGAGCGATCTTTCTAGAATTGCAGGTAAAACGGGTCGGGCAGGTAAGTTGAACTGCCCGATTTTCCGAATTCTGATAGCGCAAAGCGGACGTCATTTTCGATATGACCATCTCCTATGATCGTCCTGCAGAATGCTTTGATAGCGATGGGAAGGTATGCGAAAGGACTCGCCGGCGAGGTATAGGAGCCAGTGCTGTGGCTAGCGAAACTCGTTGTTAAAGAGAAGTTTTTCATTGAAAACTAACTATTGAGTATTACGTAACCGCGTGACATTACATTCACCCTTGATGCGTTATAACGATGTCGGTACTGCATCGAATAGGGTTATGGCTTCCTTGGATACCAAGGTTGTGCGACAGAGACCAGAGGCGATGTAGGCATGAGTGCAAAGATCGTGAACTTCGATAAAGCGAGGAGGGTCCGGCGAGCAACATGCGATTCGGATGGGCGTCAATGCCTCGCGCCGAATCCACACGTAATTGACAGGACGTTGCTTACCGAACAGATGGTGGAGTGGCAGAAGAACCTGGATCAGGCCAGCTGCCACTGGGCGGCGCAAAGCCTGCAGCTCGGGTTTCACATCACCCAAATGATGACAATGCCACTCTTCTTCATGGTGGCTCACACCGCTACGCCTGCCCCATTCACGCCAGTCGCGGAATTCGGTGATCGTCTGCGCAAAGATTGATTATGCTTCTATGAATTCTCGTCGCGACAAGCGAGGCCGTATTGCTGCAGTTCATGAACCGATCTCATGGACGAGCGAAGCAGCTGAAACGGCACCGGTCAAGATCGAACGAGTCGGATTGCTCGCGGGCAAACGGTCCGTCGCCGACTCCGGAGACCCAATGCGATGCCACTATGGATGTGAAGGGCGCGCTACGCCGACGCACCGGTGGCGTGAATCAATGACGCAGCCCATCGATAGCAACAACAGCGGTGTGGTACTCCCCGTGCCGCTGTCCTTCAAGCTCTGCCGCGTTGACACCACGTGGATGCATCAGGTCATCCGGCAAAGCGTTTTTTATTTTGCGTCTCGTTGCGAACCTGGGCCGTCGCTGGAATGGTCGGTACTGCACTGGATATGCAATCCGGGGTTAGCCGCGGAGGCGTCGCGAATGGGAAAGTAAGCCCAGCCATGGCCACCTGCCCGTCGAACAAGGTCTCCCCGTTCACCGCTGCGCGCAACCGATGAGAGGCATTGATTTGTTTGCGTTCGGACGGGAGGTGGCCAGGGCGATGAACACGATTGTTTCACGGCTTGATGCCACCGTCGGAAGTGCGTCAAGCTTCCTGCGCCAGAAAATATGAGGAATAAATATGAATGAAGCTGTAATCTTATCCACTGCTCGCACCGGATTGGCCAAATCTTGGAAAGGAGCTTTCAATATGACTCATGGCGCGACCATGGGAGGTCACGTGCTCAAGGCATCGATCGAGCGTGCAAAAATTGACGCCGGTGAAATTGAAGACGTGATTATGGGTTGCAGTACCCCGGAAGGAGCAACTGGAGGCAACATCGCGCGGCAAATTGCTCTCCGTGCCGGCTGCCCGGTTACGACCGCAGGCATGACCATCAACCGATTTTGTGCCTCCGGCCTGCAATCTATCGCTACAGCCGCGCAGCGTATCATCGCAGGTGAAGGCGAAATATATGCCGCTGGCGGCGTGGAGTCGATCTCGTGCGTACAGAATGAAATGAACACGCACATGCTGACGGAAACTTGGTTAAAGTCCAACAAGCCAGAAATATACTGGCCGATGATACAGACCGCTGAGACAGTCGCCAAGCGCTACAACATCGCTAAGGAGCGCCAGGATGCTTACGGTGTCCTGAGCCAGCAGCGTGCAGCGGCAGCTCAAGCTGCAGGCAGATTCAATGACGAGATTATCCCGATGACTACGATTATGGGGATAACTGACAAGGAGACCGGCACGCGCCTTACCAAGGAAGTAACAATTTCCTCAGACGAAGGCATTCGCCCTGACACGACGCTGGAGGGTGTGTCTAACATTCGGACCGTGATTCCGGGCGGCGTGATAACGGCAGGGAATGCCAGTCAGTTCTCCGATGGCGCCTCGGTCGCTATCGTTATGAATAGCAAGGTTGCCGAAACGAGGGGCTTGCAACCACTCGGTATTTTCCGCGGTTTCGCAGTAGCAGGGTGCGAGCCTGACGAGATGGGAATCGGCCCTGCCATCGCTATCCCAAAACTACTGAAAAAGGTGGGCCTGAAGGTAGAAGACATTGGTCTTTGGGAGCTAAATGAAGCATTCGCGGTACAAGTACTCTATTGTGCCGATATTCTCGGAATTCCGATGGATCGTTTGAATGTGAATGGTGGTGCAATCGCCGTCGGCCATCCGTACGGTGTATCAGGTGCGCGCCTCACCGGTCATGCGTTAATCGAAGGCAAGCGCCGCGGTGCCAAGTATGTAGTGGCTACCATGTGTATTGGAGGAGGACAAGGGGCCGCGGGGCTCTTCGAAGTCTGCTGAAGTCACTTGTGAGGTCAACTCTCCCGCCACGGGCAGTGTTCCCTGTTGGCTACGAAATTATCGAAGGGCAGCTGTACGCATACCGCTCAACATCGTCTCCAGCGAATAGGTTTGCGGCCGCAGGCGGCCTATGACCTACAGCAACGTATTTCACGGCACGCCGAGTTCTATCTCCCCGAGAATGACCTCACGCGACGTCTTTTTCCATTTGCCCGCATACTTTGCGTCCGCAAATTGAATTGTCCCTTCGACTCGACTACTTTGCAAGGATTCAAGGTCCCACTGCAGAATCGGTGGACTTATTTAGATTTTCTTAGTGCGTAACGCGGACTTTTCCGGGTGCGCAAAAGTACTAACCTGGACGCAGAGTTCGGCGATCCTCGCAAACAGGTTGGCCTCACCACGTTGGGGATAGAGAACGGAAAATGGGATGTCTATTCCCGCGGGTTCGGTCCGCAATATCTTGAGCTTTTTCGCCTTCAGCAATGGCTCATATTGGGTAACCGGCAGCAGGCCGATTCCCACACCGGCCTCGACGAGAGAAACGATTGAGCCGAGCCCATTGCACGACGTCCCGTGCTGCTTTCGCGAATCCGGATGCGACAACCAGTCACTGATCACACCATTCATAAAGGACTCGGTACCCTGATAGATCAGAGGCAACTTTCGAAGATCTTTCGCATGGAGAATGCCTTTCCCGACGTTAAACTGCCACGATGCCATCCATGCAAAGGAAGCAGTGCCAAGATGCGCCGATGCGAACTCCTGGCCGAGACATTTTTCCAGGGTAACTTCGCCAATAATGATGGCCATATCAAGATTGCCTGAGCGCATGCGTTCGAGAAGGGGTGGTCTCAATGCAACTTCGAACTCGACGGTGACGGCTGGAAATTCTTTGCGGAGGACGGCCAACAGCTTGGACATCCAGGTGATAGCCACAAGCTCAACAACTCCAATTCGAACCACGCCGGATTGCGCACCCGCTGTGCCTACTTTCGACCTGATCTCATCGAACAACACGCTGATTTGCTCCGCGTACTGGACTAATTCGCGTCCCTTGATGGTGAGTTGTACCTTCTTCAGTGATCGATCGAAGAGCTCAACACCTAGGTCGTCTTCGAGTTCCTTGATCCGCGCGGAGATGGCGGACTGCGTAATGAACAAGCGCTCGGCTGCAGCGGCAAAACTACCGTGCTTGGCGATCGCTAGGAAGCTTTCAAGCTGACGCTGGTTCATGGCAAGAAAGCCGAAGGGGTGCGAAAGCTCGGTTGTTCCAGATGTGCCCTATGGAATCAGAGAAGTCCCGGCAAAGCCGGCCAGAGGGATGAGTGATAGCCTTGCTTAGACTACCGACTGCGCAAGCGGCCATGAAATGGGGCGATAGCATGGCAAGAAGGAAACGGCGGAACCACTCGACGACTACCGGAAGGCCAACACCAGCAAAAAGGCCGCCGGGACTTCCATCTACCGCTACCTGCTGCGGAACCTGGCCATTGAACGGTCGAACCAGGTTTGGGCGGCCGACATCATCTACATCCCGATGCGCCGTAGCTTCGTCTATCTGGTCGACGTGGTGGATTGGTTCTCCAAGAAGGTCTTGGCCCGGCGGGTAACCGGCAACCGCAGGGCTCCACTTATCCCCACCGAAATTCTGTCCGATCAAAAGAGGCCACCTCTCCACACGTTGAGCCAAATTTGAAACTACGCAGCGTCAAATTCTTCATTACAGCCATTTAGCATAAATGCTGGGCAAAACACACGTTCGCCTAAGTGGATGGCTTCAGCTGATCAGGGCTGATGCCAAGGAGAGGTCTAAGAAAATAGAGCCCCACAATTGGACCGGGCAAGAGGAGCCAAGAAACGTTACTCCCCAGCGACTCCACCAGTGATGTAATCAGCGTAATCGATAGTACGGTAATGAAGAAGCCGACGCTGTTCTGAATCGCAAGCGCACTCCCAACCAGCTCAGGAGGGCAAACGCGTGCAGCTACCGCAGAAAACTGTGCCGAGTCAGCAATGACCGCAATTCCCCAGATCCCCAAGACTGCGATTGCGATTACCAGTCCGGCCTGTGCAAATAGAGGATAGATCGCGCAAATAAATCCAGACAAGGCAAGTGCTCCAGCCGCAACTTTCGGGCTACCAAATCGCTTACTAAGAAAACCCGCCGTTACACACCCTAAGGCTCCAATTCCGATGATGGCAAAGGAAAGACCAGAAATTGTCGTGTTCTGAATGGCTGCCGGTACATGTGCCCGAATGATCAAGTCAGTTACCAGAAACGGCACGATAGTCCAGAATGCATAAAGCTCCCACATGTGCCCAAAGTACCCCATTGCACATGATCGAAAATTGCGTTGCCCAAACACCATCAACGCCGCCCCCCATTTGATTCTCGGCCTATGCTGAGAACGGACGAGAAAAGGGCCATCCCCTAGTAGAAATATCACTACCCCGCCCAAGATTGCCAAAACACTCGACGTTAATACGACACCCTGCCAAGAGAGATCGGCTCCGGCAGCCCTAACGCCGTGAGGTAAAGCTGTTCCCAGTGTGAGCATGGCCACCAACAAACCCAAGGTCGAACCAGCATTTCCCTTGGTCCAGGCAATGACCATTTTCATTCCCAGAGGGTAGATTCCGGCTAGGCAAAGCCCAACTGCAAACCGGGTCGCGATGGCTTGATTGAGGCCATTACATCCCAATGCAAAATATCCGTTGAGGACAGCCCCAAGAAGGCTTGCAAGGGCGAATATTCGGCTTGCCGCAAATCTATCTGCGAGGCCAGACGTTGCCAGCAACAATGTTCCAAGAATGAATCCAATCTGAACGGAACTTGTCAGATACCCAAGATCAGTCGTGCTCAACTGCCACGCCCTCACCAAGTCTGGTGCAGCACTATTAGGACTGAACCAGAGCGAGGTGCCGAAAAGCTGAGCCAGTACGATGACAGCTACTGGATTGGAGCGAAGCCAGTTCATTCGGCTTCGAAGCGCTTCGCCCGCCAAGCCAGCGCAGCTTGGAGCCCGTCTGCTCTCGCGATGTCCATGAACTTGACCTTGTCGGGCGAGCCATGCGACTCAATCGAATGATCTATGTCCAGCGCGGCAGACAGAGCAGCTTCCATTCCCTGGATATCGTATGTCTTATGGATAGCCTTCTTGGTCTGTTGCACAAGATCAGGATCCATCCGCGCGATATTCCGTGCGATGCGCAGCGCCTTTTCCAGATGCTGGCCGGCCTCGACAACTTCTGAAACCAGCCCCATTTCCATCGCCAATTGAGCGTCTACATTGTCTTGTCCGCTGAAGATGATCCGCTTTGCGTGTTTGGGCGATGCCAGCCAAGGCAATAGCATCGTAACGATCCCAGCTCCAAAACGAAGCTCAGGCTCTCCGAACACAGCGTCTGTACTCGCCACAGTAATATCGCAAGCGAGTGCCATTTCAAATGCACCGGCGACACAAGGACCATGAACTGCCGCTATGGTCGGCTTCGGGCAGCGCCAAAACAGCATCGTCGTATCGAAATCAAGATCCAGAATCTCGCGCCAGACCTTGGGACCCTTTGGATTTCGTTGCATCTGATCCTTTAGATCGAAGCCCGATGAAAAGCCACGACCTGCTCCGCTCAAAACAATGGCCCTTACGTCATCATCCTGCACGAATGTAGCCATGGCACTACCTATCTCCAGCAGCATGTCTTTGGACAACGCATTCAATCGCTCCGGGCGGTGCAATTGAAGGTGCCCCACACCATCCTGCTTCTCAACACGAATTAGCTGATACGTGGTGCCAATACTCATGAGCTACTCCTATCCATTGTTTGTCGTTAAGACTCAACAGGATGAATATTGCCGGATTCGATCCAACGACCGAGTTGTCCCCGATCGATTTTTCCTGTCCTGCCCGTTGGTAGCGTGTCACCGATGTAATAATAATCCGGGCACTTAAATTTCTCCAAGTACTCGGTGAGTTCATTCTTAATTGCCTTTACAGTGACAGCCTCTCCCGCCTTGGGAACAATATAGGCGTGGAGTCGCTGACCGAGAATCGGATCAGCAAGACCCGTCACCATCGCGACACCAACGCCTGAACACTTCATCAATGCGCGCTCGACTTCAAGCGGAGTGATCTTGTTTCCTCCTCGGACGATCAGTTCCTTTAGTCGCCCAACAATAGTTACATAGCCCGCTTCGTCACGCGTAGCCAAATCCCCAGTCCGGAACCAACCGTTACTGAAAGCGCTGATCGTGAGATCCTCATCGCCCAGGTAGCCTTCCATGACATACGGCGATTTGATTTGCAACTCACCTGACATTTGGAATTCACATTCCTTACCCTTGGAATCGACAATACGATACGAAATGCCTGGCGCTGGCTTGCCAATGCTCGCCTCGTATTGAGGATAGTCAGCCGGATCGAGATAGAAGTCGCTAGTTGATGTTTCGGTCAATCCATAGACGTCGAACAGCACGGCCGGATCAATGAAGGTGCGCAAGCTTGCCGAAAGCTGCTTGCCAAGCGGCTCACCTCCAATTACTACCTGGCGAAGAAACCGCTTCTCCTTTAGACGCAGTTTGAAGCCTTCGAGCTCGACTGCACTTAGAGTTCCGAAGGTCGCCCGAATCATTGTGGGAACCACGCCAACGAAGGTAACCTTTTCGGCAATCAATGTTTCCAGGAAGGCCGAAGGGGTGAACCGCGACATGGTGACCACTCGACCCCCATTCAACAGCGTTATTAGAGCAACCCAGATTCCGAAACTAAATGTGTTGTTCAGCACAAGTAGCGAAACTGTGTCGACTGTTGGTTCAAACAGTCGAGTGTTCTGCCGTAACTTCCCTCGGAAGGCACTATGCGAAATCACCGCACCTTTGGGCTGCCCAGTAGAGCCCGACGTAAAGATCACCAATGCTGCTTTTTGGAGCAAGCGCTTTCTTTCTTCCGTTGGGCGTTCGCATAGCCCCAACGAGGTAAAGCACGTTGGCCATTGTCCCGCCAGCATATCGATCGCTCCCACGCATTGCGCTTTGGCCTGAATACCAGCCACGACATCCTGCGGGGATGTGCGGTGAACAGGAATCACCGCAGCTCCAGCAATCCATACCCCCAACAGTGCCACGAAGTCGCTAGGATGATTGGAGCACTTAACCATCACCGAAGTTGATTCACCGGCACCCGACTCGCGGAGTCTCTGGCCGAGACGGGTCGCCTCGGCCAGAAGATTTCCGTAACTGACGGAGACACCTTCGCCATCGATCGCTATACGGCTTGAGTGCTCCTTACAAGCGGACACCAGATCATCTGTTACTTCATTAGACGAAATATCCATCAATCAAAACTCCATCAGGTTGTCGCCACCCGCTCAATTGACGCTAACAAGCACGCGTCCCTGGAGATTGCCCGCCAACATATCCTCAGCAGCCTGGAGAGCTTCTGACAACGGTACTACCCGAGAGGTGATCTTCTCGAGGACGTCACCGGGCAAATCTTTGACGAGTCGCTCCCAGGCTGGAATGCGATCCTTGCTGGGAAGCATGACGGAATCCACTCCAACCAGCTTGACTGCGCGCAAGATGAAGGGCATTACCGTCGTCGGCAGATCGGCCCCGCCTGCTAATCCACAGGCGGCCACAACACCGTTGTAGTCCATTTCAGCAAGAACCCGCGCAAGTACCTTGGAGCCAACCGTATCGATAGCCCCGGACCACTTTTGAGATTCCAATGGGCGGGCGGACTCGGCCCACTCTGGCCCATTGACGACCGCTGATGCCCCCAGTTCTTTTACATAAGCTTCTTTGGTAGGATCTCCCGTGAGGGCCGAGACGTTGTACCCAAGTCGGCTCAACACGGCAACGGCAACACTGCCTACCCCGCCAGCCGCACCGGTTACCAGTATCGGACCTGAGGAGGGTGTAACGCCGGCGCGCTCTAGCGCGAGTACGCAAAGCATCCCAGTAAACCCTGCCGTACCAACCATCATGGCTTGCCGCGTTGTAAAACCATTGGGCAATGGAACAAGCCACTCGCTCTTTACTCGCTGGAATCGGCTATAGCCGCCCCAGTACTTTTCTCCAACACTCCAGCCCGTCAGTACAACCTTGGTTCCGGGTGTGTATGCGGGATTCCGAGACTCGACTACTGTGCCCGCGAAATCGATCCCTGGAACCATCGGCCAAGTACGCACGATTTTGCCTTTACCGGTAAGTGCCAAGGCGTCTTTGTAGTTCAAGGTCGAATAGTCGACTTCGACGAGCGTATCGTTATCTGGTAAATCGGCGAACGTCAGGGCTTCGAGTTGGGCTTTAGTGGCTTTTCCCTCTTCGCGAAGCATCAACGCTTGAAAATGTTCCTGTGCCATGTGTGTCCTCTTCTTTCGTAAGTTTGATTCGCAGGTACAACTGATGAAAGGGTCTCGCGTACCCTCGCAAGCTTTCGGATTAACTGGTTGCTTCGGCGCATTCTGATGCTGCGCAATTGGGCAAAGCCAATGGACTCCCGGCACCTGAATACCCAGCCTGGAGCAGACCCTTGGTTCGCTTCTGTAGCCACCATCCCGCTGTCTGATGCCATTTCTCAAAGTTCGGATCTGCACCAAGCTCTTGCGCCGCGTGATGAGCCCAATAGGGGTCATAAAGTGCCTGGCGCCCGAGCGCGATCAAATCCGCCTGGCCGTTCTGCAAGATTTCTTCCGCCTGGTCGGAACTGAGAATCAGGCCAACGGCCGACGTGGCAATTTCCGAGTCCTTTCGCAATCGGTCGGCGTGCTCCACTTGATAACCAGGCAAACGGAATGTGTTTTCGACGGCAGCCGCCTGCCGAAGTCCTCCTGACGAACAGTCGATCAGATCAACGCCACAGACCTTGAGTTCTCGCGCCAGAATTACCGAGTCCTCGATTTTCCAACCCTCTGGATGACCATCAACGCTCGATATCCTGAAGAACAACGGCTTTTGCTGGGGCCAATTTGCGCGAACGGCTTTGGCGACCTCGAGAGCGAAGCGCATCCGCCCCGAACGATCACCGCCGTAGGCATCCGTCCGCTTGTTGATCTGTGGGGTCAGGAAACTCGCAATCAGGTAGCCATGCCCACCATGGATCTCGATGACATCAAATCCTGCTGCATCTGCTCGAATGGCTGCACGAGCAAAGCTTTCAACAATTCCATGGATCTGGTCTTGTGTTAGCTCAGAGGGAACGACGCAGCCCGGTCCAAGTGCTTCTGCTGTCGGACTGACAAGTGGCCATGGCTTTTCACCGCGCGCAATGTCGGTCTCATCCAAGGGACCAAAGCCTTGCCAGGGTCGTTGTGTCGATCCCTTACGTCCGCAGTGATTCAACTGGATCCCTGTTGCGGATCCAATTCCATGGAGGAAATCACAGATTCGACGTAGCCCCGGAATATGGTCGTCTGACCAGATTCCCAAGTCGCCCGGGGCAATGCGGGCATCCCTTTCGATGGCGGTGGCTTCGGTCATGATGAGACCGAAGCCACCAAGCGCAAATTTTCCCAAATGAACCAGCGCATAGTCGCTAGCGAAGCCTTCTACGGCAGAGTGCTGATTCATTGGCGCCAGCATGATCCGATTCGGAATAGTGAGTCCCCGAATCTTTAGCGGCTCAAAAAGCTTGGGTTGATTCATGAGCTTCCCCCGAAATTTCGTCTTCCAAGAGATGGGGTATAACGCCCCGGCAAATTGGAAGGAGAATTGAAGTTGAAAAAGATACCGAAGCAGGAATACACGCCCGAGTTTCGGGAACTGGCGGTAAAGCGGGTGAAGGCGGGCCAGACGGCGGGCGCGGTAGCGAAGGAACTGGGTCTGATCGAGCAGACCTTGCGCAACTGGGTCAAGGCATTCGACGCGGGCAAGCTCAACGGCCCCGGCACGAAGCAGGTCACGCCGGAGCAGATGGAACTCTCTCGGGTGCGTGCCGAGAATCTGCGGCTCAGGCGGGAGAACGAAATCCTAAAAAAAGCGGCGGCGTACTTTGCGAGAGAAGCACTGTGAAGTACGCCTGGATCGATGCGCACCGGGACGAATTTGAACTGGCGCCGATGTGCGACGCGCTGACAGTCAGCATGAGCGGCTACCGTTCCTGGAAGAGCGGCGGCAGTCCGACGCGGACACGGCTGACAGACGCGCAGATGCTGGCGCTGATTCAGGCCATCCACCAGGAACTGAAGGGCGCCTATGGATCGCCGCGCATGGTGATGGAACTGCGCGACCGGGGATTTCCGGCGAGCAAGGAACGCGTCGAACGCCTGATGCGGGAGAACGGCATCCGGGCGCGGCACAAGCGACGCTTCAAGGCCACGACGGACTCCAGGCACTCGCTGCCGGTCGCACCGAACCTGCTGGCACGGGACTTCACGCCGGCGGCACCGAATCAGGTCTGGACAGCTGACCTGACCTACATCTGGACCGATGAAGGTTGGCTGTATCTGGCCGTGGTCCTTGATTTGTTCAATAGGGAAGTCGTCGGCTGGTCGATCAAGCCGCGGATGACGGCGGACATCGTGATTGATGCGCTGACCATGGCGTGGTTCCGCAAGAAGCCGGCCCCCGGCTTGATCCATCACTCCGACCGGGGAAGCCAGTATGCGAGCCACGCCTTTCAGGCGCGGCTGGAAGAGTATGGAATGGTCTGCTCCATGAGCCGCAAGGGAAATTGCTGGGACAACGCGCCCACGGAGAGCTTCTTCAACAGTCTGAAGAATGAGCGGGTGCATGGCACCCGCTACGGTACGCAGGCCGAAGCGGAGACCGACCTGTTCGACTACATCGAACCGTTCTACAACCGCAGGCGTCGCCATTCCACGCTCGGCTACGCCTCGCCCATGAAATTCCTGGAAGACTGGATCAGCACTCAGCATGAGCATCAATTGGCGGCATAATGCCGTTGGGTTGGAAGACGAAAAACAGAGGGAAGCTCATCACGCCGTCACACCATGCCTTTATTGATCAAAGTCCCTTGCAACCAAGGTCGGTCGGGTTGTACTTGATTTGCTCCCAACCAATCGGCGTAGCGGTCTTCCAAGCGACAGATGCACCATATTTTGGAGTCGGCAGTGCCTGCGCTTCGGCAATGTAGGAACCAATCATCGCCTGGTGATCCTCTTTGCGGATCTTCAACTTGCCAAGCACTGTGTCTGCGGTGGTGGATTCCAGCGCCTTGATGACAGAATCGGTGCTCATGTCGCTAGCTGCATTAAGCGCCGCCAGCGTCAATTGCATCCCTGCGTAGGCGTTGATGGCCTGATATCCAGGAACCACTTTGTACTTGGCGACATAGGCTTTCACGAATTCAGCCACCTGAGGGTTGCTGTTTTCCTGTGTCCAAGAGGCCGTCAAACCGCCCGTGACCATGCCCACACCATTCTTGCCCAGCGCCTGGAGCATGGAATCAGGAATTCCAACGGGCACGATGAGGCTGTGATTGATCCCGAACCCACGGAGTTGATTGACGAACGCGGTCAAATCGTCGCCGACTGCTAGTGCGAGATACACCCCGTCTGCTGAGCTGGCTTGAATCTGGGAGATTGCGCTAGACCAGTCTGCGGTTCCCAGAGGGCGCCCGGCCTCACCCACAATTTTGATACCAGGAACCTTTGCGAACTCTGCCTTGTTGCTGTGACCGTACACAAAGTCGTGGTAGACCACGAACCACTTCTTGGCGAGGAGATCTTTCCTTTGTTGCATCAGAACTGTGGTGCCCTTTGCAGCCAATGCGTCATTCGGTACGGTCCGGAAGAGATACCGACTGCACTTGTCCCCGGTAATAGCTACCGCTTGCCCATTGGTCGTTATGATCGGCACGTTCAAGCGGTCCGCCTGAGCATTGATTGCCAGGGTGACTGCACTGCTCGCGCCGCCAATCAGCAGTACGGCCTTGTCATCCACCTTTAACTTCTGGGCTTTCTTGAGACCCGTCTGCGGATTGCCTGCGGTGTCTTCTACGATGAGGCGCACCGGCTGACCCTTCACCTTGGCGCCCTGGGCTGCGAGCTCTAGGCCGTTTTTCATATCTGTACCGATGGCCGCCCAGTTGCCAGTCGTTGGTACAAATACGCCCAGCACAACCTCTTGTGCAAAACTTGCATGGGCCACGAATGCTGCTACAAGACCGACTGCGGTGGAATTCAATTTGGCACGATATTTCATGAGTTGTCTCCTTCGTTGGGTTGTTTGCATTACTCAATAACAAGCAAATTGGCCAGGCTCGTTGGATCCCGAATGACCTCATCGCGAGTGAATCGTTTGTAGATCTGCCCGTTCTGCATCACATTGAATGAATCGCCGACGGCAAGTGCTAGAGGCAGGCTTTGCTCCACCAAAATCACGCCGATACCTTTGCTTCTTGCTGCGTCAATCGAAATCTTTATGGCATCGACGTATTCAGGAGCCAGACCTTCCGTTGGTTCATCGAGCATCATGTAGCCGGGATTCGCAAGCATTGCTCGCGCAACCACAAGCATTTGCTGTTCCCCACCACTCATCGTGCCCGCCTTCTGCTTCAGACGTTCCCCGAGGCGGGGAAAGATGGCAATCGCATCATCGATGGTGAAGTCTTTGGCTTGGTCTCTTTTGCATCGGGCGACCTCAAGATTCTCCAGGACGGTCAAGCCGGCGAACACCTTCCGATCTTCGGGTACGAGCGTGATCCCCATTTTGGATCGTACGTAGGTCGCTCCCTTCAACTCCTTCCCATCAAGGATAATTCGACCTTCCTGCCGATCGACCAAACCCATCGCGGTCCGCAGTGTTGTGGTCTTGCCCATCCCGTTCAAGCCAAGCAGGCACGTGACTGTTCCGCCAAGAACTTCAAATGAGACTCCATGCAGAATCTGGCTCGTGCCGTAGTAGGCGTCCACATTCTCAAATACAAGCGAGGCACTCATCCCGCAAAGTCTCCCTTCAGGTACGCCCTGCGAACAGCCTCGTTGTCACGAATTTCGTCTGGCGGTCCGTCGGCTATCACTGCGCCCTGCTGCATGACCGTAATACGATCAGACAAGCGCATCACCATACCCACGTCATGTTCCACCACGACAAACGTGAGCCCCATGCTTTCACGTAGACCAAGAATCAGTGAACCAATTGTTTCGCGATCTCCCTTGGACATCCCAGCCAGCGGCTCATCCATCAGAATCAGGCGCGGCTTCAGGGCCAACCCAATAGCTATATCAAGCGCTCGCTGTAACCCATGAGCCAATTGGGCTGCTGTAACGTATTCCCGACCGGCCAATCCAACAGTACTCAAGAATTCAGCAGCCTCGTCTTGCACTACCTGTTCTCGCCATTTGGGTTGCCAGGCTGTAAATCCGATGTTTTCCCGCGAGCGTATCGCGAGCGATACGTTCTCTAGTACCGTCAGTTTCTTGAAGACGCTTGTGCGCTGAAACGTTCTTACTAAGCCGAGTTTTGTCAGGCGCTCTGGCGTCCAGGAGGTGATATCTATTTGATCGAATTTCACCTGCCCTGTTTCTGGAGGTATTGCTCCAGTGATCAAGTTGAACAGAGTGGTCTTGCCGGCACCATTCGGACCAATGATCGAGTGGATGTTCGATTTTTCGACTTCGAAGTTAACGTCGCTAACTGCGCGAAGGCCACCAAAGCTTTTGGAAATATTGCTTACTCCTAGCATTCCAGGCTCCTCACCTATTACCCGCGAATCGCTTCTTGATTGACTCAAAGGCACCGAAGAGGCCACCAGGCGCGACAATCACCATGATCACGAACAGGCCACCGAAGTAAATTTGCCATGCGTCCGTCCACGAGCTGACGTAATGTTCAGCGACAGTAAAAACGATGCCTCCGAACACCGGTCCGGTGAGCGTCCCCATTCCACCAAGCACTGCATACATGAGAATCTCACCCGACTTGGTCCAGTGGAGCATGTCCGGTGCCGCTGAGCCTGTGTAGAGAGCGTGGAGACCACCGGTTACAGCAGCAAGTGCTGAAGAGACCGCGTAGGTTTGTAGCTTCACGCGCCAAACCTTGATCCCAATGAAGCGTGATCGTTCGCCGTTCTCCCGAATTGCCAGACAACTCTTACCCATTGGGGCATTGCGTACATACAACGCAGCCATCAGGGATGCCAAGAGGAATGCGTAGAGCACCCAAAACCAGGACTGGGATTCCTTCACTGCGAACCCAAGTAGCGTCGGCATTGGAATTCCCTGGAGACCATCTTCGCCGCCAGTCACCTTCGAAAATACAAAGACCGCTGCAAACATGATCTGACTCAAGGCTAGAGTCAGAATTGCGAAGGTCTTTCCAATCTGACGAACTAGGATTGCACCAATTGCCGTTGCTAACAGCAATGCTGTAAGCGCCGTCAGTGGAAGCACCACTGTCATTTCCGATGACAGGGACTTCGCCATGAGTCCGGTAGCGTAGGCGCCATAGCCAAACCAGGCGGCATGACCGAAGGTAAGCAATCCGACGCTTCCCGTCAGGATGTCAAGGCTCAATGCCAGTGCGCCGGCAATAAGCGCGTGTGAGGCCAGGACAAGTATGAATGGCGAGTCTTTCGTCAGAGACGGCAGTAGTGCTCCTATGACTATCAGCACTATCAGGATCACAACCTTCTTCAATGAAGTTGAGTTCTTACCGAAGTTGATGTTTGTCGTTGCTTTCATTCAGTCCGCCCATCACCAAATATTCCGCGCGGGAAGCTGATCAGCATCACCATTACGGTCGCGAACAAGACCATGAGGGCTGATTGACCACCAAAGTAGCCCTCGCCTAAAACGAGCACGAGTCCTACTAGATAGGCGGATGCAATCGCTCCTCGAAGACTTCCGAGCCCCCCCATGATCACGGTCATGAATCCCAGAATCAGGATCTTGTCTCCGACCGTAGCGAATGCCCCAAATATGGGGGCAGCAATGACACCAGAGACCGCTGCGAGGGCGGAACTCACGCCAACCACGGAATGCATCAGGGTCTCTCTGTTGATTCCCAGACACGCTGCCATTTCTGGCTCATCGTTTGCCGCACGAACGCGCAGCCCCCAATTCGATTTGTTGAGGTAGACCAGCAGACCCGCTGTGAGCAGGATTGCTACCAACGAGAGAAAGATTCGGTAGTCAGGTAGCCGTATGCCTCCAAAGCTAGTTACGCCCTGGAGCGACACTGGAATGGCTAGATTTTGAATATTTCGCCCACCGAACTCATACAGGACTCCGGTGATTAGCAGCGCCATTCCGAACGTCAGCAACATGCTGTCGACCATCGGCCGATCCCTGATTCGGCTCAATACTAGCCAGTCGGTTGCAACTCCAAGGAGGCCAATCCCGATGGGCGCGACAATCAGCACTGCCCAGAAAGGCATCCCTTTTTGCGACAGCCAAACGCCGGCCATTGCGCTAGCGCTATAGAACGCCCCGTGCGCGAAATTGACCACACGGCCAACACCATAAATCAGAGTGAGGCCAAGACTGAATAGCAACAGGATCGATCCCATCACCAGGCCATTCACCACCAAGGAAGACCACATACGCCCCTCCGTTTTTATAGTTGACTGACCAACTACTTTACGGAGATCACCCAAGCATGTCAACCAATTCGTCACAGCTATTTTTTCTTTTTTACTTATTATCAAAATGTTACTAATTATAAATCAGTAGTTGACTGGCCACTTTTGAGGCGTTAAGCTTGCGGAAACGAGAGGGTATAACCAATGGCATCGCAACCGAAAGCACCCAAAAAGACCACCGGCAGGCGAGACGAACTGCTGCGCATCGGCGTCGCCACTCTCACCGAAAAGGGCTTTCACAACACGTCTATTGATGAACTTGCTCTGGCAGCAGGCGTGCCCAAGGGCTCGTTTGCCTATTACTTCGGCAGCAAGGACGCATATACGGTTGAAGTCATCGAGACCTACGGCCAGTATTTCGTCAAGAAGCTCGATCGGATATTGACGAATCAAGAGTTCAAGCCTCTTGATCGGCTTAAGGTATTCGCCGACGAGGCAGCACATGGCATGGAAAAGTATTCATTCCGTCGGGGTTGCCTTGTTGGAAGCTTGGCGCAAGAACTTGGTGCCCTCGATGATCGAATCCGATCCGTCCTGCTTGAGACGCTCCAAACATGGCAGGGACGCATCCGAACCTGCTTAGACGAAGCGAAGGCGGCCGGCGATCTGCTGCCCGATGCGGACACGCCGGAACTGGCGCGCTTGTTCTGGTACACGTGGGAAGGTGCTGTTCTAGCTGCTAAGTTGGAGAGGTCCCGCGCACCGCTAGACATCGTATCCGAAGCATTTCAGCGGCAGCTTGTCTCTCCAGCCTCAAACAAGGGCTGACGCGCCAAATCCGGTGGGTCTGTCGATTTCTCTGATGATTGTGAGATGCAGGGCCTATTCAGCCTAAGACCTATCTCAAACTCTCTTGCAAAAATAGGGGAGTAAATGCGGCGTCCGACAGTCCAATTGAACGGATATCACCATCGCACCAAATTAAGTGAGAGTCATCATGAATGCAAATGAACTACGCCAGATGCAGGCCCCGATAAAAGCAAAGTACCAAGAAAATCCAGATGCGGCGAAACAAACTTTCAGAGCAGTCGGTGAACTGAAGCCAGGCGATTTGACCTGTCGAATTGAAACGAAATTCGCATCGATCCCTGCCGGACTTCACCCAGCGGCAGGCGGTAGCGGAGATGACGCTTGTTCCGGAGACATGCTACTTGAGTCATTGGTTGCATGTGCAGGAGTAACCTTTAACGTCGTAGCGACCGCAATGGGAATTTCCTTCAAATCGGCTCGCGTAGTGGTGGAAGGTGAAAGCGATTTTCGAGGAACCTTGGGAATGGCAAAGGAAACTCCAGTAGGAATTTCGAAGATTTCAATGACGTTTGAGATCGATTCCGACGCCAACAATGACGTTCTCGAAAAATTGCTTAAGCAGACCGAGCGCTACTGCGTAATCCTCCAGACCTTGAAGTCACCACCAGAAATCGAATCTCGGCTACAGCGGACAATCCAAAGCTAGCTCCACAGCGGCGCGCCCTTGATATTGATGTTCATGTGAGCGGCTGATAACAGGGACATTGCGGTGTAATCATCGTCGGGCAGCTCATGGCAGGTAAGGCCGATGGGCTGTCGGTGGGTATCGGTCCGTACGACTGCTCGACAGCGTAATGTGCCGTCGAAGGGCCGCTTACCGATGCATTGCCGCCCGAGTTGGCTCGCAGGGCCAAGGTCGGCTTTGGCCGACTTTTGTTCATCGGCCATCGCCGCCATTGACCTCGGATCAGGCGAATGGCCGTTGTCCGGCAGGATGCAGCCGTCGAGCCAGTTCAACCACTGAATGGCGTGTTCTTTCACCGGTGAGAGCGTGCTCTGTGCCGCTACATGGAAGCGTGGCACGGTTGATGCGTTAGATCCTGCACAAACATCTCAAGAAGGATCTTCATCATGTCTCTACGCCTTAGTGACCACGCCCGAGCACGATTGCAGCAGCGAGCAATCCCGATGCCGATCCTTGACTGTCTCCTGATTTATGGAAAGAGAGTTTATGACCACCGTGGCGGCGAAATCTTGTTCTTCGATCACCAGGCCAAGAGCCGTCTTCGTCGCGCATACGGCGATGACGCATTCAAGAGCGTTGAACGCAAGCTTGACACCTACGCCGTTGTCGGAAGTGATGGCGTTGTTCTGACGGTGGGGCACAGAACGAAGCGCATCAACCGCTGTTGAAGGAATGAATGATGATAAGTCTTGCTCATTTTGATTTAGGACCGCTGATCTACGGTGTCGTTATGTTTCTTGGTATTGCGATCATGTGGTGGAAGCTTACAAGCGGGCGATGGCCAAGTCTCGTAATTGACATCTGCGTTTTCACCCTGGTTTTTACTCTTCATGGTGGGACGATGGCCGGTGGGTTTGCAGCAATGGTCGCTGCACTACTTGCTGGGCTATCCCTTCCATTCATGAACCGCCGTTAGGAAAGTCAATATGAATTCGAACTTCTGCACTTCACTCACACAGGCTCAGCCCAGCAATACGCGGGAGAGGGCCCCGGGTGTTGACGCGCGATAGCGATCACTCGGGCTTCGTGACGGACCATGTCTAACACTTACCCGGAGTTGCAATGCGGGACGCGAGAGATGGTCAGCGGAAGTCGCGCGCGATGGTCAATCGGTTCCGCGCAAAGAACAGATTATCTTAAGGACGTGAGCCATTTGGGACATGGACGTCGGATGGATCCTCGTCACGAATTGTTTGCACGAGAGGAAGCGCACCAGGTGAGCCTGTCATTACTTTTGTGTGTGAGGCATAACATGTTGCAAAAGGAGCATGTATGCCAAGCAAGACCCGCAAGAAGAAACCGGCAGCGGCGCTGCCGAGTATCCC
>JALHPU010000027.1 GCA_022842325.1 Sulfuritalea sp.
ATTCAAAGGTGCCCGGCTGCAACTGCCGTTCAAGGTCGACGGCAATGAAGCGCGGGCTGGTGTCGATGTGTTTGTAGCGGGCCATGAATCCTCCTTCGCAATAACTCATGCTTGGAGTATTGATATTCCATTTGGTTCACGGCACGATGCGTCTATGAAAAGAGTTTTTCTACAGCTTCGTTGGGCCCCTTGTTGTCGAGCCTAAGCGTTGGACTAATTGACAACGGGCACATATGTTGGCACTATCTCCAACATGAAAGCCGTTCAACGGATTAGCACTCGCATCGCCTACTCGGAGTCGGCGTTCGCGGACTTGGTACTGTGGCGCCTCCCGAAACCACTCAAAGGGTCGGCACACGCGTTCAAGTACAGGCTGGCCTGCGTCGTGCGTGGAGAATGCGTTCTGCGCTACGACAACGAAGTCGGGAAGGGCGATCACCGGCATTTCGGCAAAAGGGAAAGTGTCTATGCTTTTACTACGCCGGAACAATTGATCACTGACTTCCAGAAGGATATTGCGAGGTGGAACCATGAAAACAGTAACTCTTGATGTGCGAACCCCTGCCGATTCCATGGCTGATTTTGCGCGCGCCTGGAAGACAGGAAAAGCTCAGAAGACTGCGCGTATCAGCTTTGCCACTCCCGAATTGCTGTGGAGAGTGCTAACCGAAAAGCGATGGGAACTACTCAAGGTGCTTTGCGGGGCGGGGCCGGTGTCCATTCGCGAAGCCGCACGCCGCGCTGAGCGCGACGTAAAGGCCGTGCACGGCGACGTTACTGCGCTGCTCAACGCTGGAGTGCTTAACAAGACGGAGGACGGCCACATTGTTTTCCCGTATGAGGCTGTAAAAGTCGAGTTTCTGTTGCAGGCTGCATAGCGTGGCAGCATTTCAGGGGCCGAACCCGGCAGTCAACAGAGCGCTGCGCGATGAAGCCGCGCAGCGCCTGTTACTTTGAACGTTCGGCGTCAAACGCCGGGCCTCCGGACAAAGCCGCTGGCCGTCGAATCACAATGTCGGACTGGATTTCCCCGCGACCAGTCTTGCTGTTTCGCCTGCGGATTTGGGTGAAGGGGAATTGACATGGTCTCCAAGTTCGGCATCAGGGCAGCAAGAATCGTTTTTGCATCGGCAGCATTTATCGCGCTCGGGATCGCATCGAAGGCACACGCAGATCAATGCGAATCCTGGACGGACAAGGTCCATCCGGTGACGATGGAGGCATGCTCCTATGCAAGCGGCGGATCCGGCTACGCAAAAATCACGAACAACGGGACGACGGCTGCGGATGTTTGCTGGACCGTGGTGTTGAATGACGGCCGCAAATCCAAGGGTTGCTACTCGAACATGCCGGCCGGCAAATCGACTTCGCCGTCGTGTTATTCCTGCGGCTCGAAAAACGGGGGTGCCAGACATGTCCTCCTGGATAAGTACCAAGCGGCCCGCTAGCCGCGAACCTGCGCTGTGCAGGTGCCGCATCGGCGCGACGCTGATGACCGCCCTGACGGTGGCGGCCCTGTCGGCTGATGCCGCGCCGCCGTGCCTCGCCGAGGGCGAACCCATCCAGTGGATTGCCGACTACTGCATGCTGACGATGGAAACCGATGACGAGATTGCGGTTTCCGGATGCATCGAGGCACAGGCGAAGATTCGATTCCGCAATGCCTGCGCCAGCAATACCCACTTCAAGAAACGCATGTGCGAACGAATGATTCGCAACGGCACCCGAACCGGCACGCCGCAGCAGTGTCTAAATGATCCGGGCTTCAAGGGCCGCACCGTCGCGGCGGGAGGAGTCGGCGCCTGACCGACGCCGCGACGCCAGCCTGGCCATAACGGGAATGCCATGATCCGTATCCGCGAAATCGATCACCTTGTGTTGCGCGTCATCGACCTCGATCGCATGCTGCATTTCTACTGCGACGTGCTGGGTTGCACCATCGAGCGCCGGGTCGATGCCATCGGCCTGGTGCAGCTGCGTGCCGGACGCTCGCTGCTGGACCTGGTGCCGGTGGACGGCGATCTCGGACGTGCCGGCGGTGCGGCTCCGGGCAGCGAGGGGCGCAATCTCGACCACTTCTGCTTTCGGCTCGAGCCCTTCGATGCCGCGGAAATCCGTGCCCAGCTCGAAGCCAGGGGCGTTGCCGCGGGCGCGGTGGAATCTCGTTACGGCGCCGAAGGCAAGGGTCCGTCCATCTACATCACCGACCCGGAAGGCAATGTGGTGGAGCTCAAGGGCCCGCCGCGTGACTGACATGCCGAAACAATTCGCCGGTCTCGTCGGCTGGCTCGGCGTCAGCTTCGCGGCGGCGGCGGTCGGCGCGTTTGCCTCGGCCAATGCCGGCAGCTTCTACCAGCAACTGACGCGCCCCGCATGGGCGCCGCCGGGCTGGCTGTTCGGGCCGGTGTGGAGCACGCTCTACTTGATGATGGGGATCGCCGCCTGGCTGGTCTGGCGCGATCGCGGATTTCGCCGGGCCGGTGTCGCGCTGGGGCTGTTCCTCGTCCAGCTCGCCGCGAATGCGCTGTGGACCTGGCTGTTCTTCGTCTGGCGACTGGGCGCGCTGGCCTTCGGCGAGATCGCCCTGCTCTGGGTCTTGATCGCCTGCACCATCGTCGCCTTCTGGCGCATCCGCCCGATTGCCGGCGCGCTGCTGCTGCCCTACCTGGCCTGGGTGACGTTCGCGACCGGGCTGAGCTTCGCGATATGGCAGCGCAATCCGCAGCTGCTGGGCTGAGTCCTGGCCGCCGTTCGCCGGGCGCGCTACCATAGCCGGACACCATTCACTGCGGGAAACCAAACGATGGGAAGCGCCTACGTCATCGGCCACATCTCGATCAAGGACGCCGCCAAATGGGCGACTTACCGCAGCCGGGTGCCGGCCACGCTGGAACCCTGGGGCGCCGAACTGGTGTTTCGCGGCCAGCGGACGGCGATTTTTGCCGGCGAGCATGCGCACCCGGACGTGGTGGTGATACGTTTCCCCAGTCCGGAGGCGGCCGCCGGCTGGCACGCGTCGGCGGCCTACCAGGCCTTGATTCCCCTGCGCCAGGAGGCGGCCGACGTGGTGCTGCTGGCCTACGACGCCTGAGGCACCCCGGGCAGCGCCGGGAGTGCCGTACAATTGGGGCATTCCACCCTACCGAATTCCAGACCGAGGTAAGTAATGGCAAAACCCAATTATTCGTTCGAAAAGCGCCAGCGAGATCTGGCAAAAAAGGCCAAGAAAGAGGAAAAGCGCTTGCGCAAGGCCGGCGGGCCGGCAACTCCGGACGGCACGGAAACCCAGGATCCGGCTGCTGTGCCGCCGCCACCCGAGGTAAAGACCCAGCCCTGAGTTTGCTGCGACTGCCGGCTCGCGGGGGTCAGCGCCCGAGCCGGTAAACCGCCAGGCTGCCGAGGAAGTTGGGCTCTTCCGTGACCAGGCGGCCGGCCTCGTCGAGCACCTGCCGCTCGCGGATGACGAGACCCATCTTGGCGCACAGCGACTCGAAATCGAGCAGCGTGAAAAAGCGCAGGTTGGGCGTATCGAACCATTCGTAGGGCAGGTCTTCCGACACCGGCATGCGGCCGGCCATGACCGCCATGCGGTTCTTCCAGTAGGCGAAGTTGGGGAAGCTGACCACCGCTTCGCGCCCGACGCGCAGCATTTCGCCGAGGATGCGTTCGGTGTGGCGCACTGTCTGCAGGGTGCGCGACAACACCACGTGGTTGAAGGTCTGGTCGTCGAAACCGGCCAGGCCCTGCTCGAGGTTGCCCTGGATGACGTTGATGCCGTTGCGGATGGCGGCCAGCACTTCGGCGCCTTCGAGTTCGACGCCGTAGCCCTTGGCGCCGCGCTCGTCGATCAGGCGCTTGAGCAGCGAACCGTCGCCGCAGCCCAAGTCGAGAACGCGCTCGCCGGGCTGCACCCAGCTGGCGATCAGGTCGAAATCTGCTCTTTCCAGGGGCGCGCTCATAGCGTGATCCGTTTCAGATAGCCGTCGACTACGGCGTGGTAGTGCGGCTCGTCCATCAGGAAGGAGTCATGGCCGTGGGCGCTGTCGATTTCGGCATAGGCCACCGACTGCCCGTTGTGCACCATGGCATGGACCAGTTCGCGCGAGCGGTCGGGCGAGAAGCGCCAGTCGGTGGTGAAGGCGACCACCAGGAACTTGGCCCGGGCGCGAGCCAGTGCACGCGCCAGGTCGTCGTCGAACTCCAGCGCCGGATCGAAATAGTCGAGCGCCTTGGTCATGCGCAAATAGGTGTTGGCGTCGAACACGCCGGCGAACTTGTCGCCCTGGTAGCGCAGGTAGGATTCGATTTCGAATTCGACGTCGAAGCCGTAGCTGCCGGCGCCGACGCGCAGGCGGCGGCCGAATTTCTCGGCCATCTGGTCGTCCGACAGGTAGGTGATGTGGCCCAGCATGCGCGCCAGGCGCAGGCCGCGCAGCGGACGCACGCCGTGTTCGTAGAAATGCCCGCCGTGGAAATCCGGATCGGTGAGGATGGCCTGGCGCGCGACGTCGTTGAAGGCGATGTTCTCCGCCGAGAGTTTCGGCGCGGCGGCGATGACCAGGGCATGACGCACCCGCTGCGGGTAAGACAGCGTCCATTGCAGGGCCTGCATTCCGCCCAGGCTGCCGCCCATTACCGCGGCCCAGGCCTCGATGCCGAGGTGGTCGGCCAGGCGCGCCTGCGAAGCCACCCAGTCCTCGACGGTGACCACCGGGAAATCCGCGCCCCAGGGTTTGGCCGTGGCCGGATTGATGCTGGCCGGGCCGGTGGTACCGTGGCAGCCGCCGAGATTGTTGAGCCCGACGATGAAGAAGCGCTCGGTGTCGAGCGGCCGGCCGGGGCCGACGATGTTGTCCCACCAGCCGATGTTGGCCGGATTGTCCGCGGTGTGGCCGGCGACGTGATGGTGACCGGACAGGGCGTGGCAGACCAGGATGGCGTTGGACTTCGCGGCGTTGAGCGTGCCGTAGGTTTCATACACCAGGTCGAAGGCAGGCAGCACGCCGCCGCCCTTCAGGTGAAGGGGTTGGGTGAAGTGCGCGTTTTGCGCCGCGACGATGCCGATGCCTGCCATCAGAGTTTTTCCAGTTGTTCGCTGATTTTCTCGGGTTCGTCGAGTTTCAGCAAGCGGGCGACGCGCGCCGCCAGCTGCGCCGCGTCGGCCATCATGACCTGCTGCTTGACTTCGAGCAGTTGCGAGGGGTGCATCGAGAACTCGCGCAGGCCCATGCCCAGCAGCAGCCGGGTCAGCTTCGGGTCGCCGGCCATTTCGCCGCAGACGGCGACTGGCATGGCCACGCGCTGGGCGCTCTGGATGGTCTGCGACATCAGCTTGAGCACGGCCGGATGCAGCGGGTCGTAGAGATGCGCGACGGCGCCGTCGGTGCGGTCGATCGCCAGGGTGTACTGGATCAGGTCGTTGGTGCCGATCGAAAGAAAATCCAGGCGGCGCAGGAAAGGGCCCAACGCCAGCGCCGCGGCGGGAATTTCGATCATGCCGCCGATGGCGACCGCATCGAACTTCTGCCGCGCCTCGCGCAGCTGGAAACGCGCCAGCTCGATCAGCGCCAGGGTCTGCTCGATCTCCTGGGCATGCGCCAGCATCGGGATCAGCAGGCGCACCTTGCCGTAGTGCGAGGCGCGCAGGATGGCGCGCAGCTGCACCAGGAACAGCTGCGGCTCGGCCAGGCAGAAGCGGATCGCGCGCAGGCCCAGCGCCGGGTTGGGCGCGGCGCGATTGCCGGCGCGATTGCGCAGGGCGCGGGCTTCCTTGTCGGCGCCGATGTCCAGCGTGCGGATGGTGACCGGCTTGTCGCCGAGCGCCTTGACCACGCTGCGATAGGCCTCGAACTGCTCGTCCTCGTCGGGCAGTTCGTCGCGATTCATGAACAGGAATTCGGTGCGGAACAGGCCGACGCCGTCGGCGCCGACATCCCTGGCTCGTTCGGCATCCTGCGGCAGTTCGATATTGGCGTGCAGCTCGACATGCTCGCCGTCGAGCGTGCGCGAGCGTCCGGTGACCAGGCGCTGCAGCTTGGTGCGATCGAGTTCGAGCTCGGTCTTGCGCAGCCGGTATTCGCGCAGCACGCCGCCGTCGGGGTCGACGATCAGTACGCCGCGCGTGCCGTCGACGATCAGCAGGTCGTCATCCTGGATCAGCGGCCGCGCATACTGCATGCCGACCACCGCCGGGATGGCCAGGCTGCGCGCGACGATCGCGGTGTGCGAGGTGCTGCCGCCCATATCGGTGACGAAGCCGCCGATCCGGAGGTTCTTGAACTGGATCGTGTCGGCCGGCGAAAGATCGTTGGCGACCACGATCAGGTCGTCATCGGCGCCGGTCGCCGCCTTGCGCCGCGCCAGCTTGCGCTGCTTGCCCTGGAGCACCCGCAGCACGCGTTCGACCACCTGCACGATGTCCTGCTTGCGTTCGCGCAGGTAGGCGTCCTCGAATTCGTCGAACTGGTCGACCACCAGCTGCATTTGCTGCACCATGGCCCATTCGGCATTGCAGCGGCGTTCGCGGATCAGCTCGCGTACGCCGTCGGTCAGCGTCGGATCGGCGAGGATCATGGCATGCACATTGACGAAGGCCGAGAGCTCGGCCGGTGCACCGGGCACGCTGGCTTCGGCGCGCAGCGAGTCGAGTTCGGCGCCGGCGGTGGCCACCGCCTTGTCGAAGCGGCCTACCTCGCCCGCCACGTCGCGCTCGCGCAGCTGGTAGTGCGCGACTTCGAGAATGGCGTGCGACACCAGGTGCGCCCGCCCGATCGCGATGCCACCGGAGACGGCCTGGCCGTGCAGGCTGAAGGTCATGGGCGCGCCGCCCCGCCTATTCGCTTTCGCCGAACTTGTCGGCGATCAGCTTGAGCATGGCCTGCAGGGCTTCCTCGGCGCGCTCACCGTCGGTGTCGATGGTCACGGTGGAGCCCTTGCCGGCGGCCAGCATCATCACGCCCATGATGCTCTTGGCGTTGATGCGGCGACTGCCGCGTTCCATCCAGATTTCGCAGGGAAAGGAGCCGGCCAGCTGGGTCAGCTTGGCCGAGGCGCGGGCATGCAGGCCCAGCTTGTTGAGGATTTCGGTTTCGGCGCGCGGCATTCAGTGTTTGAGCATGTTGAGGACGCCGTCGCGGCCACCGGCCACGGCGCGGGTGACCAGGGTGTCCATGTCCTTGTCGCGGTAGGTCAGGGCGCGCAACAGCATCGGCAGATTTACGCCGGCGATGCCTTCGATGCGTCCCGGGTCGAGCAGCTTGATCGCCAGGTTGGACGGCGTGGCGCCGTAGATGTCGGTCAGGATCAGCACACCGCGCCCGGTATCGACCAGCTTGAGCATGTCGCGCGCCAGCGGCAGGGCATCCAGCGGATCGTCCTGCGCGGCGACGCCCAGCTGCACGATCTGCAGCGGACGCTTGTTGAGCACGTGGCAGGCACACTGGATCAGCGCTTCGCCGTAGGTGCTGTGGGTGAGAAGGAAAATCCCGATCATGGATGCATTCTATCGGATCAACATCCAGGCCAGAACAAGCAAGGCCGCCAGCATGAAGAGGATCGCCAGCCGCCGCGCCCAGCGCCGCTTGTCGGCTTCCAGCGCGTTGTCGGCATCGACGATGCGGCGGATGCGGCGCAGGGCCGCGATGCCGACGGTGCGGCGTACCGCACGCCGGATTTCGGGGTCGTCGCTCATGAAACGCTCACCCCCCAGCCCCCGCTCCAAGAGCGGGGGTGACGACGGTTCGTGGCTTCGCCACTCCATGAAATTGCTGCACCGCCCTTGGGACGGCCCGGCGAACGGTGCTCACTGCACCACCTCCACTTTCAGGTCGGGCACTTCGATCTTGATCCGCGCCTGCATCGCCGGCGTCGCGCTCACCGTACCGTCGGCGCCGACTCTCAGCACCGCCTCGACGCCGAGTTTCTGCGCCATCGCACGCCATTCGCGGCCGGCGATGAAAATCGGCTTGGACAGCGCGTCGGAGCGCATGCCCGTCTTCTCCCCCGGCGCGATCAGCACCGTCACCGCCTGGGTGCCTTCAGCCGGAAAGCCTGTGCGCGGATCGAGCAGGTGGCTGTAGCGGCGACTGCCGAGCTCGAAATAGCGGTGGTAGTCGCCCGAGGTGCCGATGGCCTCGCCGTCCTTGAGTTCCAGCGTGGCCAGCGGCGCGCCGCCGCCGGTCTGCGGCCGGGGGTGCTGGATGCCGATGCGCCAGGGCGTGCCGGCGGCATCGCGGCTGCCGAGCGCCATGACGTTGCCGCCGATGTTGATCAGGGCGTGGGCGATGCCGTCCCGTTTCAGCGAGGCCGCGGCGCGGTCGAGCGCGACGCCTTTCAGGTAGCCGCCGAAGTCAATGGCTACGCTTCTGTTGCGGCTGCTGACATTCCTGCCTTCCACACGGAGACCGGCAATCGAGGGATGCTGCGCCAGCAGCGCCTGGACCGCGCCGACATCCGGCACGCGCGGCCGGATCTCGTCGGTGTGAAAGCCCCAGAGCGCGATCAGGCGGCCGATGCCGGGATCGAACAAGTGCTCGCCGGCGGCGGCGGCGACCTGCGCTTCGCGGATGTAGCCGGCGAACTCGGCGCTGACCTCGTGCGCGCGCCCGGCGGCGATGGCTTCATTCAGGACAGACAGTTCAGAAGGCTGCCAGGCGTGATAGGTGCGATGCAGGTAGTCGAAATCCTGCAGCACGCGAGTGCCGGCGGCGCGCGCCTGCGCCTCGGGCACGCCAGCGATGGCGAGCTCGACGCGGGTGCCGAACACATAGGATTCCTGCCGCCACGGCTCGGACGGCCCGCAGCCAGCGAGCAGCCAGGCCGCGACGAGCAGGCTCAGGAGTTGCCGCACTCCCGTTCCAGCGCATCCACCAGCATCGCGGCGACATCGAAGCGCATCTGCTGCGCGATCTCGACGAAGCAGGTGGGGCTGGTGACGTTGATCTCGGTCAGGCAGTCGCCGATCACGTCGAGGCCGACGATCAAGAGGCCGCGCGCCCAGAGAGTCGGCGCCAGCGCCTCGGCGATTTCGCGGTCGCGGCCGAGCAGCGGGCGGGCCACGCCCTTGCCGCCGGCAGCGAGATTGCCGCGCGTCTCGCCCGGCTTGGGGATGCGCGCCAGGCAGTAGGGTACCGGCTCGCCGGCGATCAGCAGGATGCGCTTGTCGCCCTGAGCGATGGCCGGCAAAAAGCGCTGCGCCATGATGCTGCGCGCGCCGAAACTGGTCAGCGTCTCGACGATGACATTGCGGTTGGGGTCGTCCTTCAAGACGCGGAAAATGCTGCTGCCGCCCATGCCGTCCAGCGGCTTGAGGATCACGTCGCCGAGTTCGTCGATGAAGGCGTGGATGTCGTCGGGATCGCGCGCGATCAGTGTGGTCGGCGTGAACTGCGGGAACTCGGCGATGGCGACTTTTTCGGAATGGTCGCGAATCGAGCGCGGCTGGTTCCAGATGCGGGCGCCTTCGGCTTCGGCACGCTCCAGCAACCAGGTGGCGGCGACGTATTCGAAATCGAAAGGCGGATCCTGGCGCATCAACACGGCGTCGTAGGCGGTCAAGGGCAGCACGGACTCTTCGGCGACGGCGAACCAGACTTCGTCTTCCGCGCGCACGGTGATGCGTTGCGCGCGGGCGGCAACGCAGCCGTCGCGCCAGGTCAGCGCCGCGCGCTGGATGGTCCAGACTTCATGACCGCGCTTCGCCGCGCAGCGCATCATGGCGACGGTCGAATCCTTGTAGGCCTTGAGGCCCTCCAGCGGGTCAATGATGAACGCCAGCTTCACGACGCCTCCACCGGCGCGGCGCGCTCAAGTTCCAGCGAGGCCGCCAGCATCGCCAGCCGCGCCACCACGCCGTAGGCATAGAAGCGGTTGGGCGGCGCGTCGGGACCGAGCTGGATGTCCGGCAGCGTGCAGCCGGTTTCGAAAGCCAGCGGCTTGAAGGTCATGCCGGGTGCATTGAGGTTTTCGTCGATGCCGCGCGCGGTATTGACGCGGTAGAAGCCGCCGACCACGTAGCGATCGATCATGTACACCACCGGCTCGGCGGTGCCTTCGTCGACGCGCTCGAAGGTCGGCACGCCTTCCTGGATGATGACCTCGGTCACCGCCATGCCTTCCTTGATCACCGCCATCTTGTTGCGCTGCTTGCGGTTGAGGTTCTTCACCTCGCTGGCGTCCTTCACCGTCATGATGCCCATGCCATAGGTGCCGGCGTCGGCCTTGACGATGACGAAGGGCTCGGACTCGATGCCGTATTCCTTGTACTTGGCGCGCATGCGGTAGAGCAGCGTGTCGATGTTGGAGGCGAGGCATTCCTCGCCGGAGCGCTCGTGGAAATTCACCTTGCCGCAGACTTCGAATTCGGGATTGATCAGCCAGGGATCGATGTCGAGCTCTTGGGCAAAGGCGATCGCCACGTCCTGATAGGCGGCGAAATGCTTGGACTTGCGGCGCACGTGCCAGCCGGCCCACAGCGGGGGGATCAGGAACTGCTCGTTGATGTTCTGCAACATTTCCGGCACACCGCCCGAGAGGTCGTTGTTGAGCAGCACGGCGCAGGGATCGAAGTCATTGAGGCCAAGCCGGCGGCCTTCGCTGCCGATGCGCTTGAGCGGTTCCAGCACCAGCTTCTGTCCGTCGGGCAGGTCGAGTGTGGTGGGCTCGGTGATCTCGGGCAGCAGGCTGCCGATGCGCACGTTGAGCCCCGTGTGATGCAGGATGTTGGCCAGCCGCGCCACGTTCATCAGGTAGAACTGGTTGCGCGTGTGGTTTTCCGGCACCAGCAGCAGGTTGCGCGCCTCAGGGCAGATCTTCTCGATGGCCGACATCGCGGCCTGCACGCACAGCGGCAGGAAGGCCGGATTGAGGTTGTTGAAGCCGCCGGGGAACAGGTTGGTATCGACCGGCGCCAGCTTGAAGCCGGCATTGCGCAGATCGACCGAGCTGTAGAAGGGCGGCGTGTGCTCCAGCCACTGCGTGCGCAGCCAGCGCTCGACCGTGGTGTCGTGTTCGAGGATGCGCCGCTCGAGTTCGAGCAGCGGCCCGGTCAGTGCCGTGGTGAGATGAGGAACCATAGTTGTTTTTACCTGAACAGCCAACCGCGAGCGGTTTTTGGGCTGATCTTACACCAGACCCTTGACCGCAAATTCGGCGAAGGCTTCGGGCAGCAGGGCCTGCTCCAGGCTGCGCTGGGAGAACAGGAAGCGGCCGTCGCAGACGAAGCCGAGTTCATGCCAATCGACCTCGTTGAGCATGTCCGCCAGGCGCTGCAAGTCGGCCGGCTTGATTTTCGCGCGATGCGGGAACAAGGCCATTACTGCGCCGTCATAGTTCCTGCAGGGATGCAGGAAGAAGGGCCGCGGGTTGCGCGTCTTGTTATTGACGTAGATGCGCGGCGCCTCCGAGACGTGATGACGGCGGCCCCATTTCCACCAGTTGTTCTCGTCGAAACGCGTCACGCGCCGCGCCAGCAGGCGTTGCTTGAACTGTTCCAGCCAGGGCAGCGGACCTTCGCGATCGAGGTAGATCATGCGTCGCGTGGCGCCGGTCTGCGCGGTCTTCGAGCAGACGAAATCGGCATTGGCGAATTCCTCGTTGCTGAAAATGTCGTCGGCGCCGGACACGGCGCCGACCCTGACGGCGAACACGCTGGCCAGCGGCAGGCTGTAGATGCCGCGGGTGAACATCAGCTGGCCGCCGGACAGCGCCATGCGCCGGCCGTCGTGCAGGCGATGGCTGGCGTTGCCTTTCTCGAAGCGCCAGATGGCGCAGTTGGGCGCGGCACCGGCGAAGATCTTCGCGTCGCCGAGATCCTCGAAATCGGTGATGGTGCCCTGGTCGCAGAGCCAGGTGTTGAGCCGCCCGGCGCCGGTGGCCTTGAGGAAGTCGCGCGGCGTGATCAGGATCAGTTCGCCGCCCGGCGCCAGATGCCGGATGCACTTCTCGATGAAATGCAGGTAGAGGTTGGCGTGGCCGTCGAGCAGGCTGGAGGAGAGGCGCAGGGCGGTTTCCGGCAGGATGTCGCGCGCCTTGACGTAGGGCGGATTGCCGATGATGGTGGCGAACTTCTCGCTCTCGGGATAGGCGAAGAAATCGATGTTCAGCGCGCCCGGCGGGCAGTGCGCGGGGTCGAGCTCGATCGCCACGCAGCCGGGCAGGCGGCTGGAAAACGCGCCGTCGCCGCAGGCCGGATCGAGCGCCCGGCCTTGATTGCGACCGATGTTGCGCGATAAGGCCAGCATGCGCTCGACGATTTCGGCCGGGGTGAATACCTGGCCGTAGCGGGCGATGTCAAAGGTCGGCGCTGGCGGCACGGTGTCTAAAAACAATCCCGGCACGGGGCCGGGATTGTCGGTCTGGTTGGCGTCGATCAGAACGTGCCTATCACCCACATCGGCACCCGCAGGCCGGCATCCTTCGAATCCTGGCGCACCCACTGGCCGTCGCCGGTATTGTCGAGCAGGTAGTAGGGCACGCCGTGCGGCGGAGTGACCTTGAGCATGTAGAGCTTGCCGCTCATGCGGAATTCCTCGACCTTGTCCGCGCCGCGCTTGATGATGGTGACCTGCGGCTCGAGCGCCTCGTTCAGGCTGCCGGGCGGCGGCGGGGGCGGTTCGGGAATCGGCTCCAGCTTCGGCGCCTGGGTCTGCGCGGCGACATTCAACGCAAGAGCGGAAAGAAGTAAGACGAGTGTGCGGCGCATGGCATGTCCTTCAAGAATTCCGCTCAGTTTATCAAAGGTTAAGCAGCAATTCGTGCTCTTCCGGCAGCGGGCCGAAGCCGCGCGTCTCGTAGTGGTCGAAGATCGCCGCCACCACGGCCTCGGGCTCGTCGATGACCTGGATCAGATTCATGTCGCCGGGATCGATCATCTTCTCGGCCACCAGCCGTTCGCGGAACCAGTCGAGCAGGCCGGCCCAGAAATCGGTGCCGACCAGGATCAGCGGAATGTGCGGACTCTTCCCGGTCTGGATCAGGGTCAGGGCCTCGAGCAGCTCGTCGAGCGTGCCGAAGCCGCCGGGCACCACGACATAGGCGGCGGCCACCTTGACGAACATGTACTTGCGCGCGAAGAAATGGCGGAAGCTTTGCGAGATGTCCTGGTAGTGGTTGGCCTTCTGCTCGTGCGGCAGCTGGATGTTGAGGCCGATCGACATGCTCTTGCCCTCGAAGGCGCCCTTGTTGGCCGCTTCCATGGCGCCGGGACCGCCGCCGGAAACCACCGAAAAACCGGCGTCCGACAGCTGTCGGGCGATCTGCTCGGTGAGCTGGTAATAGCGCGAATCCGGCGTGATGCGCGCGCTGCCGAAGATCGAAACGGCCGGGCGCACCGCGGCCAGGCGCTCGGTCGCCTCGACGAACTCTGCCATAATGCCGAACACCCGCCAGGCTTCGCGGGCGCTGGTCGCGGTCTGCTGGGCAGAGGCCGCTTCGAGGCCCTTCGTGCCGCGCAACAGGCCTCTGGGTGCGCGTTTGGGTAGCTTGTCTTTCTCATTCATTTCTTACGACTCCTTCATGCCCAGGCTACTGCTCGTCGACGGCTCGTCCTACCTTTACCGCGCATTCCATGCGCTGCCCGATCTGCGCACCTCCGCGGGCGAGCCCACCGGCGCGATCCGCGGCGTGCTGGCCATGCTGCGCGTACTCGAAGCCGACTATAAGTCAGAATTCCGCGCCGTGGTGTTCGATGCCAAGGGCAAGACCTTCCGCGACGACTGGTACCCCGAATACAAGGCGCACCGGCCCGCGATGCCGGACGACCTGGCGGCGCAGATCGCCCCGCTGCACGCCTGCATCCGCGCCGCCGGCTGGCCGCTGTTGATGGTCGACGGCGTCGAGGCCGACGACGTGATCGGCACCCTGTCGCGGCAGGCGGCGCAGGCCGGCATCGACTGCGTGATCTCGACTGGTGACAAGGACCTGGCGCAGCTGGTCAATCGGCACGTGACGCTGGTCAACACCATGAACAACGAGAAGCTCGACGCGGCCGGGGTCAAGGCCAAGTTCGGCGTGCCGCCCGAACGCATGGTGGATTACCTGGCGCTGGTCGGCGACACCTCGGACGGCGTGCCCGGCGTGGCCAAGGTCGGACCGAAGACCGCCGTCAAATGGCTGGACGCCTGGGGTTCGCTCGACGCGATCGTGGCCCATGCCGATCAGATAGGCGGCGCCGTCGGCGAGAACCTGAGGCAGCACCTCGATTTCCTGCCGCTCGGCCGCAAGCTGGTGACCGTGGTCTGCGACCTGCCGCTGCCGCTGGCAGTAAAGGAACTGGCGCCGCTCGCGCCGGAAAAGGACAAGCTGGCCGAGCTCTATGCCCGGCTCGAATTCAAGGGCTGGCTGCGCGAGTTGAAGGGCGAAGCGCCGCCGCCCGCCGCACGGACGAAAGGCGCCGTCGCACCAGCGCCGACTCTTACGCCAGAAGCCGTGCCCGGTGTCGAACCCGACCGCAGCGGCTACGAGTGCATCCTCGACGCGGCGCAGCTCGACGCATGGCTGGCGCGGCTCGACGCTGCGCCGCTGGTCTCGCTCGACACCGAGACCACCGACCTCGACCCGATGCAGGCGCGGCTGGTGGGGATTTCCTTCGCCATCCCTGACGCAGCGAGTTTGGGTAGTAAGGTGCATGCCGCCTACCTGCCGCTGGGCCACAGCTATGCCGGCGCGCCGGCGCAACTGCCGCTGGCGGCGACGCTGGAAAAACTCAGGCCCTGGCTGGAGTCGCCGCGCCACGGCAAGCTCGGTCAGCACCTCAAGTACGACCGCCACGTCTTCGCCAACCACGCCGTGCAGCTGCGCGGCATCGTCGAGGACACGCTGCTGCAGTCCTACGTGCTGGAGTCCGACAAGACGCACGACCTCGGCGCGCTTGCCGCGCGGCATTGCGGCCTGGCCACGATCAGCTACGACGCCATCACCGGCAAGGGCGCCAACCGGATTTCCTTCGCCCAGGTCGAGCTCGCGCGCGCCGCCGAATATGCGGCCGAGGATGCCGACGTGACGCTGCGGGTGCACCAGGTGCTGCGTCCGCAGCTCGCCGCCGAACCGGAACTGGAGGCGCTCTACCGCGAGCTCGAACTGCCGATCGCCGAAGTCCTGTTCCGCATCGAACGCAACGGCGTGCTGATCGATGCGGCGACGCTGGCGCAGCAGAGCGACGAACTCGGGCGCAAGATCATGGCGCTCGAGACGGAGGCGCAGCAACTGGCCGGCCAGCCCTTCAACCTGAATTCGCCGAAACAGCTGGCCGAAATCCTGTTCAACCAGCAGGGCCTCCCGGTGGTGAAGAAGACGCCCTCGGGCGGGCCCTCGACCGACGAGGAAGTGCTGGAAAAACTCGCCGAGGACTACCCGCTGCCGAAGAAAATCCTCGAACACCGCAGCTTCGCCAAGCTGAAGAACACCTATACCGACAAGCTGCCGAAGATGATCAACCCGAGCACCGGCCGCGTGCATACCAGCTTCGGCCAGGCCACGGCCGTCACCGGACGGCTGGCCTCGACCGACCCCAACCTGCAGAACATCCCGATCCGTACCGCCGAGGGCCGCCGCATCCGCTCGGCCTTCGTCGCGCCTGCCGGCCACCGTATCCTCAGCGCCGACTATTCGCAGATCGAGCTGCGCATCATGGCCCACCTCTCCGACGATCCGCGCCTGCTGGAAGCCTTCGCCCAGGGCGAGGACGTGCATCGCGCCACGGCGGGCGAGGTCTTCGGCCTGACGCCGATCGAGGTCACGAGTGAGCAGCGCCGCGCCGCCAAGGCGATCAATTTCGGGCTGATCTACGGCATGAGCGCCTTCGGCCTGGCGAAGCAGATCGGCGTCGACCGCACCGCGGCGCAGGCCTACATGGACCGCTACTTCGCGCGCTATCCGGGCGTCGCCCGCTACATGGAAGAGACCCGTGCCGGTGCCCGCGACAAGGGCTATGTCGAAACCGTGTTCGGCCGCCGCCTGTGGCTGCCCGAGATCAGGTCGTCGAACGCCGGCCGCCGCCAGGGCGCCGAGCGCGCCGCGATCAACGCGCCGATGCAGGGCACCGCCGCCGACCTGATCAAGCGCGCCATGCTCGCGGTGCAGGACTGGCTCGATGCGCAAAAGTTGCGCACCCTGCTGGTGCTGCAGGTGCATGACGAACTGGTGTTCGAGGCGCCGGACGACGAACTGCCCACGCTGCGCGAGGCGCTGCCCAAGCTGATGGGCAGCGTGGCGCAGCTCAAGGTGCCGCTGCTGGTGGAAATGGGCGTCGGCGCCAACTGGGATGCAGCACATTGATTTCGCGTTTACGGCTTTGCAATTTCGCGCCGGCACCTTAAAATTGCAAAATGTGGATCAAAAGGACGCTCGCCGACGAACTGCGCCAGCTCACCGCCAGCTTTCCGGTGGTGGCGCTGGTCGGTCCGCGCCAGGTCGGCAAGACTTCGCTGCTGGAACACGACTTTCCCGAGTTCCGCTATGTCTCGCTCGACACCGCGAGCCAGGCCGAGATGGCCGAAACGCGGCCGGCCGAGTTCCTGCAGCGTTTCCCGCCGCCGGTCATCATCGACGAAGTGCAGTACGCCCCCGCGCTGTTCCGCCACATCAAGGCCTATGTCGACGCGCATCGCAATGAGAATGGCCTGTTCCTGCTCACCGGCTCGCAGAACTACGCGCTGATGCAGGAGATTTCCGACAGCCTGGCCGGGCGCGCGGCGGTGATTCCCTTCCTCGGCCTGTCCGGCGCCGAATGGCTGGCCTCGCCGGCCGCCGCCGGCAGCACCTGGGGCCGTTTCTGGCTGCGCGGCGGCTATCCGGGCTTGTGGAACAACGATCCGGCCGTCTCGCGCGAACGCTGGTACCAGGGCTATCTCGCCACCTACCTGGAACGCGACGTGCGCAACATCCTGCGCGTCGGCAGCCTGCGCGATTTCGAACGCTTCCTGCGCGCCTGCGCCGCGCGCTGCGCGCAGACCCTCAACATGTCCGACCTCGGCCGCGACGTCGGCATCTCCGCCACCACGGCGCGCGAATGGATAGGCGCGCTGCAGGCCTCGAACCAGATCCTGCTGCTGGAGCCTTACCACCGCTCGCTGGGCAAGCGCCTGGTCAAGTCGCCCAAGCTCTACTTCACCGATACCGGGCTGGCCGCCTTCCTGATGGGGCTGACCGACGATGCGCCGCCGCCCGAGCACGTCGGCGGCGCACTGTGGGAAAACCATGTGATCGGCCAATGGCTGCGCTGGCGGCACTGGCAGCACCCGGAAGCGACGCTCTGGTACTGGCGCGACTCCGGCGGCCATGAAGTCGACCTGCTGGTGGAATGGCAGCAGCGCCTGTTCGGCATCGAATGCAAGTACAAGGAGCGGCCCGACGCCCACGACCTGCGCGGTCTGCGCCGGCTGCGCGAGTTCTACGGCGACGCGACGATTCCGGGCTTCGTCGCCTGCACCACGGCGCAGCCCTTCGACATTGCCAATGGCATGACGGCCGTCAGCGGCTGGACGCCGTGGACGCTGCCGGGGATGAAGCCGTGAGCGCCCTCCGCCGGGCCGCCCCAAGGTGGGCGCAGCCAGCAGCCCGAGCCGCGCAGCGGCGAACCGTAGTCACCCCCTCCCCCGGGGAGGGGGCTGGGGGGAAGGCATTTCATGCATAGCAGCCGCGAGCTTTATCTCCGTTTGCTTTCCCATGTACGCCCGCACTGGAAGGGCTTCGTCCTGACGCTGGCGGCCACGGCGCTGGCAGCGGCCACCGAGCCGCTGTTCCCGGCACTGATGAAGCCGCTGCTGGACAAGGGTTTCGGCCAGGGCGACCAGGGCTGGCTGGCCTGGCTGCCGCTGGCCATCGTCGGCATTTTCGTGCTGCGCGGGGTGGCGGGATTTTTCGCCTCCTACGGCATGTCCTGGGTTTCCAACCGCGTCATCACCGACCTGCGCCAATTGATGTTCGAACGCCTGATGCGTCTGCCGGCGAGCTACTTCGACGCCCACGCCTCCTCGGTGCCGGCCACGCGCATCGCCTACGACGTGAATGGCGTGGCCGCGGCGGCGACTTCGACGCTGACCGTGCTGATCCGCGATACGCTCTCCGTGATCGGCCTGGTCGGCTGGCTGCTGTATCTCAACTGGAAGCTGACCCTGATCAGCCTGGCCGTGATCCCGCTCACCGCGCTGGTGGTGCGCGCCTTCTCCAAGCGCCTGCGCAAGCTTTCGCTCTCGGCGCAGGAAGGCATGGCGCAGATGAACGAAGTGCTGCAGGAATCGATCCGCGGCCACAAGGTGGTCAAGATCTTCGGCGGCGAACAGCACGCCACGTCGCGCTTTGCCCGGGTCAACAACGCGCTGCGCGGCTACGGCATGCGCCAGGCGATCGCCGCCGCTGCGGTGGCGCCGATTACCCAGATCTTCGCCTCGGTGGGACTGGCCATCGTGGTCTACGTCGCCCTGCAGCAGTCGGCCAGCAACGAAACCACGATCGGCGGCTTCGTTTCCTTCATCACCGCGATGCTCCTGCTGCTGGCGCCGCTGAAGCACCTGGCCGACATCAACGCGCCGCTGCAGCGCGGGCTGGCCGCGGCGGAAAGCGTGTTCCGCATGCTCGACGAGGCGGCCGAAGTCGACGCCGGTACGGTTACGCTGGGCCGCGCGCGCGGCGAGATAGAGTTCGCTGCCGTCGGCCTGCGCTACGCAAGCACCGAGCGCGACGCGCTGACCGGCATCGACCTCGCCATCCGCCCCGGCGAGACCGTGGCGCTGGTCGGACCCTCGGGCGGCGGCAAGACCTCGCTGGTCAATCTGGTGCCGCGCTTCTACCACGCCGGTAGCGGCCGGATCCGCATCGACGGCCAGGACATCGAGACGCTCACGCTGGGCAGCCTGCGCGCCAACATCGCCCACGTCGGCCAGGACGTGTTCCTGTTCGACGACACCGTGGCGGCCAACATCGCCTACGGCGGCAAGCGCGACGCCAGCCGTGCCGAGATCGAGGCGGCGGCGCGTGCCGCGCATGCGCTGGATTTCATCGCCGCGATGCCGCAGGGTTTCGACACCGTGATCGGCGAGAACGGCGCGCGCCTCTCGGGCGGCCAGCGCCAGCGCATTGCGATCGCCCGCGCCATCCTCAAGGACGCGCCGATCCTGATCCTCGACGAAGCCACCTCGGCGCTCGACAGCGAATCCGAGCGCGCCGTGCAGGAAGCGCTCGAAGAACTGATGCGCGGCCGCACCACACTGGTCATCGCCCATCGCCTGTCCACCGTCGAGCGCGCCGACCGCATCGTGGTGCTGTCGCAGGGGCGCATTGCCGAGATCGGCAACCATGCCGAATTGCTGGCGGCCAACGGCGTCTATGCCAGCCTGTACCGGTTGCAGTTTGCAGAAAATTCATGACGACATTCCCCCCAACCCCCTTTCCTCGAAAGGGGGTGACTACGGTTCAGTCGCCTTCGCGACTTCCGGTTTTTGGCTTGCTGCCCCCTTGGGACGGCCCGGCGGGGGCAGCATGAAAATTCTCCACACCGAAGCCTCCTGTGGCTGGGGCGGCCAGGAAATCCGCATCCTCGAGGAATCACGCGGCCTGATCGCGCGCGGCCATCAGGTCAGTGTGGCCTGCCCGGCGCATGCACGGATGGCGACCGAGGCCGCCCGCTTCGGCGTGCCGGTGACTCCGCTGCCCCTCGAGTTCAAGACCGTCGCCGGATTCCTTGCGCTGCGCAGCCATCTCGCCGCGGCGCGCCCCGATGTCGTCAACACCCACAGCTCGGCCGATTCGTGGCTGACCGGGCTGGCCTGCGCCACGCTCGCCAAGCCGCCGGCGATCGTGCGCACCCGCCACATCTCTGCACCGGTCTCAGGCAACTTCGCCAACCGCTGGCTCTACCGACAGGCGCAGGGCGTGGTCACCACCGGCGAGAGCCTGCGCCGACATCTGCTCGACACGCTGGCCCTCGATCCGTCGCGCGTGGTCTCGGTGCCGACCGGCATCGACACGCAGCGCTTTGCGCCAACCGACAAGACGGCAGCGAAAGCCGCCTTGGGCCTCGACCCGCAGCAACGCCACCTCGGCATCGTCGCCACGCTGCGCAGCTGGAAGGGCCATCTGTTCCTGCTCGATGCCTTCGCCCAGTTGAACCGGCCCGAACTGCATCTGCTGATCGTTGGCGAAGGGCCGATGCGCGGCCCGATCGTGGAGAAGATCGCCGCGCTCAATCTCGGCGACCGCGTCACGCTGGCCGGCCAGCGCAGCGACCCGGAACACTGGCTGCAGGCGCTGGACGTGTTCTGCCTGCCCTCCTATGCCAACGAAGGCGTGCCGCAGGCCATCCTGCAGGCCATGCTCTGTGCTTTGCCCATCGTCAGCACGCCGGTCGGCGCCATACTCGAAGCTGTCAGCGACGGCGACACCGCGCTGATCGTGCCGCCGCAAAACGCCACCGCGCTGGCCACCGCCATCGCCCGCCTGCTCGACGACCCGGCGCTGTCCGCCCGCCTCGGCGACGCCGCGCGGCGTCGCGCCAGCGCCGACTTTTCGCTAGAAGCCATGCTCGACCGCATGGAAGCCATCTTCCGCCAGGCCACATCATCATGAGCAAGCCCCTCGACTGGACCACGGTGTCCGACGACCCCAACAACCGCGACGCCAAGGCCGCGGTGCGCGCCTGGCTGAAGACCGCGCAGCGCGTGCATACCGACAATGACCTGCTCGGCCACATCGAAAGCCTGGTGCGGGGAAAACGCGTGCTCGACATCGGCGTGGTCTCGCACAGCGCGCGCTACTTCGACCTGCCCGACTGGCGCCACGGCCGCATCCACCAAGCCGCCGGCTACTGCGTCGGCATCGACATCCTGGAGCCGCTGGTCAAGGAACTCAACGAGCGCGGCTTCAACGTGCGCTGCGTCGACGCCACGTCCGAGATCGACATGGGCGAGCGCTTCGACGTAGTCTTCATCGGCGACGTGGTCGAGCACGTGGACAACGCCGTGCTGCTGCTGAAGTTCGCCGCACGCCATCTCGCCCCCGGCGGCAGTCTCTACGTGACCACGCCGAACCCCTTCTCGCGCAAGTTCTTCCGCCAGTTCAAGCGCGAGGGCGTGATGGTGGTGAACCTCGACCACGTGGCCTGGATCACGCCGACCCTGGCCATGGAACTGGCACGCCGCGCCGGCATCGCGCTGGCCGCCTACCATCTGGTCAAGCGCTTCTCGCCGGCGGCGCTGCTGGTCAAGCGCCTGATCGGCTGGCGCATCGAGCCAGTGGAATTTTCCTTTCCGGACTACCTGTATGAGTTCGTCCGCCGCGACTGAAGCCGAGCTGCCGGCGCCGCGCGACATCCTCTACATCAATGTCTCGCGCATCGGCGACACGCTGCTGGTGACGCCGGCGGTGCGCGCCGTCGCCGCGCGCTGGCCGCAGGCGCGCATCCATCTGCTGGCGCATCCGAAGCGCGAGGAAGTGCTGCGTTTTCTACCTTTCGTCCATCGCACCGGCGTCATCGAAAAGCAGCGCGCACGCTTCATGGGCTGGTTGGGGAATCCATTCGCGGGCAAGCCCTACGACCTCGCCTTCGTCTGCAATTTCGACGCGCCGCTGGTCGAGTACGCGCTGCGCGTCGCGCGTCGCGTGGTCGCCTTCCGCCAGCCCGACGCGGCGCTGAACGCGCGGCTGTACAGAGCGGTCGAGCATCCGGCGCTGCAGACCACCCATGCCGTGGACATCCAGCTGATGCTGCCGGCCGCCGTCGGCGCGGCGCCGGCCGGCAAGGCGCTGAGCTATCGCGTCACCGCCGACGAAGCGCAATGGGCGGCGGGCTTTCTGGCTGAGCATCAGGCATCCGAACGTCATCCGCTGATCGGCCTGCAAGTGGCGAGCTTCCCGACCAAGGCTTACCGCGACTGGCCGCCCGGCCATTTCAGCGAGCTGTGCCGACGCATCCGCGCGGCTTGGCCGCAGGCGCACTTCCTGATCTTCGGCGGCGAGCTTGAAAAGAGCCGCACCGAAGCGCTGGCGAGCGAACTCGGCAGCTCAGCGACGCTGTGTGCCGGCAAGCTCTCTCTGCGCGAAACGGCGGCGCTGATGAATCGCGTCGACCTCTATGTCGGCGTCGACACCGGACCCACGCACCTGATGGGTGCAATGCAGCGGCCGATGGTGGCGCTCTACCACGGCTATTCGCCGAGCCGCGTGCTGGCGCCGCTCGACCATCCCTGCCTGTATGCGATCGACCACCCGCTGGCCGACCGCTGCACGCCCGAAGCCGACATGGCCGAGATCACGGTGGACCGCGTCTGGGCCGCGGTGCAGCAGGCGCTGATGGAAAATCCTGCACCATGAAGTTTGCGCTGCTCACCACCAATCTCGCCGGCGGCGGCGCCGAGAAGGCGCTGGCCAAGATCGGCAGCGGACTCGCGGCGCGCGGCCACGAAGTGGATTTCATCGTCTGTGAGGACACTGGTCGCCACACACCGCCGGCCGGCTGCCACTTTCACAGCCTCGCCGCGCGCGCCGGTCACGGCTGGCTGGGCAAGCGGCGCCTGGCCTGGCGCCTGAATCGTCTGCTGGCATCAAGCCCGCACGATCTGCTGGTGTCGACCCTGCCCTTCGCCGACGAAGTCGCGTCACTGGCGCGCGCGCCGCGCCATGTCTGCCGCATCGCCAACACCCTGTCGGCCGAGATCGCGCGCCTGCCTCCGGCCAAGGCCCGGCGCCGCGCCGCGCGCTACCGTGCGCTCTACGGCGCTCGGCCGCTGGTCGCCGTGTCGCAGGGCGTCGCGAACGATCTGCAGACCGGATTCGGCATCGATGCCGATCGGGTGACCGTGATCGCCAATCCCTTCGACTTCGCTGCGATCCGCGCGCTGGCCGCCGAACCCTGTCCGGCGCGGCCGCGCGAACCCTACATCCTGCACGTCGGTCGCTACGCCGCGCAGAAGCGCCACGACCTGCTGCTCGCCGCCTTTGCGCAAGCCGACCTGCCGCAGCAACTGGTGCTGCTGACGCCGCCCGACGCACGGCTGACGGCACTCATCGCACAGCATGGCCTGCAACGCCGTGTCGCCAGCGCCGACTTTCAGGCCAACCCGTATTCCTGGATGGCTGGCGCCGAGCTGCTGGTGCTGTGTTCCGACCACGAAGGCCTGCCCAACGTGCTGATCGAGGCGCTGGCCTGCGGCACGCGCGTGATCAGCACCGACTGCCCGTCCGGCCCGCGCGAAATTCTGAGCGGCGAACTGGCGCGCGGACTGGTGCCCTGCAACGACGCCGATGCGCTGGCAGCGGCAATGCGCGCCGCGGTCGCGGCACCGAAGCCAGGTGCCGAGTCCGTCGCCGCAGCGCTGGCGCCCTACGTCGCCGAACGTGCGCTCGACGCCTGGGAAGCCCTGGCGCGGGAGGGCTGCTGATGTGCGGCATCCTGCTCGCGGTCGGCGATGCCTTCCGCGCCGATTTCGAAATGGCGCTGGCCGCGCTGAAATCACGCGGCCCCGACGCCCGCGAAGTGCTGGCCCATGGCGACGCGCTGCTCGGCCACGCCCGTCTTGCCGTGATCGACCTTGCCGGCGGGCGCCAGCCGATGAGCACCGCCGACGGCCGCCTGGCCATGGTCTACAACGGCGAAATCTACAACTTCGCCGCGCTGCGGCGCGAACTCGAGGCCGCCGGCCACGCCTTCGCCACGCGCTCCGACAGCGAGGTGCTGCTGGCCGGCTACCGGCACTGGGGCGAAGCCGTGCTGCACAAGCTCGACGGCATGTTCGCCTTCGCCATCCACGACCGGCAGGACGGCAGCGTCTTCCTCGCCCGCGACCGGCTCGGCATCAAGCCGCTGTTCTGGGGCGAGCATGCCAACGCGCATGGTGAAAACTTCGTCGCGGCCTCGACCCTGGCGCCGTTTTTCGCGCTGAAAGTCTTTCCGAAAAAACTCGATGCCGAAGGCCTGCGCGACTACCTGGCCTTCCAGACGCCGCTGGCGCCGCACACCCTGGTGCGCGACATCCACGCCCTGCCGCCGGGCGCCTGCCTGAAGTGGAGAGTCGGCGCTCGCGCCACGGTGAGCCAGTGGTGGACCATTCCCGACGCGACGGCCAAGGCGCCCGAGCGCGAAGCGCTGGTGGCCGAGACCGATGCCCTGCTGGCGCAGGCGGTCAGGGACCAGCTCGTCGCCGACGTGCCACTCGGCGCCTTCCTGTCCGGCGGCATCGACAGCAGCCTGGTGGTGCATTACATGGCGCAGGCCGGCGCGCGCCCCCTGAAAACCTTCAGCGTGCGCTTCGCCGAAGCCGGCTTCGACGAAAGCCCGCATGCGCGCGCTGTGGCGGAGAAGTATGGCACCGAGCACCACGTGCTCGACGCGCCTGAGCTCACCGCCGACACGCTGGCCGCGGCGCTGGCCGACCTCGACCAGCCACTCGCCGATCCGGCCTACATCCCGACCTGGGCGCTGTCGCGCCTGACGCGGCAACATGTCACGGTGGCGCTCTCGGGCGACGGCGGCGACGAACTCTTCGGCGGCTATCCGCGTTTTCTCGACGGCGCCGACCGCTACCCCGACAGCCTCGGCAAGCGGATGCTGCGCGGCCTGCTGCGCCACGGCCTGGCGCCGGCCAGCCTGCGCCGGCGTGCGCTGGCCGGCGCCGAACTGCTGCTCTACCGCCGCGTCGAGCTGGGCGACTACCCGGGCAGCCGCAAGGACCTGCGCCGCTACCTGGCGCCCGAAACCGTGCGCGCCGCGCGCCCGGACCACACGCTCGAACTCTGGCGCGAACTCGCCGCTCGCCACGGCGGCTACGATCGTGGCGCCCTGCTGCGTGCCGACCTGTGGACCTATCTCTCGGAAAACTGCCTGGCCAAGACCGACCGTGCCAGCATGGCGCACGGTCTCGAAGTCCGCGTGCCGCTGCTGGCCAACGCGATCCAGGACCGCATGCTGCGCCTGCCGGCGGCTGTGCATTTCGATGCCGGCGGCGGCAAGGCGCTGCTGCGCGCGCTGGCGCGCAAGCACCTGCCGGAAACCGTCTGGAACCGCGAGAAGCACGGCTTCTCGGTGCCGCTGCGCGCCAACTTCGCCGGCGCGTGGCGCGACTGGGGCGCGGCCCAGGTGGCCGCCGCGGCGACGCGCGCACCCTGGCTCGCCACCGGCCCGCTCGCCGCGCTGTGGCAGGAAGCGCAGCAAGGGCGGGGAAATGTACGCCTGATGTACACTTTCGCCGTGCTGCTGGCCTGGCTCGAAACGCATCCGCTGGAAAGCTGACCTTGAATCTCTTCAAGCATTTCCTGTTTATCCTGCAGCAGCGGCGCGCCGGCAACCGCGTGTCCTTCGCCGCTTATCTCAAGGGCCACGAGAGAATCGCGCTGGGCCGCGGCTGCAAAATCCACGCCGACGCCTCGGTCGATGCCTCGCGCAGCCCCGGCGTGACATTCGGCGACAAGGTGACGCTGAACCGCTACGCCTACGTGCAGGGCGGCAACGGCGGGGTGCGGCTGGGCGACCGGGTCGAGATCAACAATCACAGCATCGTCAACGGCACCGGCGGCGTCGATATCGGCGCGGACACGCTGGTCGGCCCCGGGGTGCGCATCATCTCCTACCAGCATCGCCATGCACGCGGCGAGACCATACGCTCGCAGCCGGTGGATGCCAAACCGATACGCATCGGCCGCGACGTCTGGCTCGGCGCCAATGCCGTCATCCTGGCCGGCGTAACGATCGGCGACGGCGCGGTAGTAGCCGCCGGCGCCGTAGTGCGCGAGGACGTGCCGCCTTATGCGGTGGTCGCCGGGGTGCCGGCGACAATCAAAAAATACAGGGAATAAATCATGCGCAGCAACGGCCGTACCGCACGCAAACTGAAGAAACTGGCCTGGCGCTTCAAGCAGCCCGACTGGGCCGACAACCACGGCGTCATGCTGCCGGTGAAGCACCCGCTGGTCTCGCCCGGCATCGCCCGCGAAATCTATCTGGGCGACTACGAGGCCAAGGAAATCGAGATCATCTCGAAGCGCCTCGCAGCCGACGACGTGGTGTTCGAGGTCGGCGCCGGCCTCGGCTTCCTCTCGGCCTACTGCGCCAAACGCACCGGCGCCGATAAGGTCTTCGCCTACGAGGCCAACCCGGAGTTGATACCGCTGATCCGCGAAACCCATGCCAGGAACAACGTGGCGCCGACCTTGATCAATGCGCTGCTGGCCAAGGGCGACGGCGAGCGCGAGTTCCATCTCGAGGACGACTTCTGGGCATCCTCCGCGCATCGCACGGGCGGGCGCGCGATCACCGTCAAACAGCTCGACCTCAACAGCGAGCTGGCGCGGGTCAAGCCGAGCTTCCTGATCGTCGACATCGAGGGCGGCGAGGCCGAGTTCTTCGCCGGCGCCAACTTGTCGATGGTGCAGAAGATCTGCGTCGAGACCCATCCCGACGTGCTTGGCGACCGCGTGCTGTCCGAGATGTTCGCCGGTCTTGTGGCGCAGGGTTTCGCGCTGGACTTTTCGCTGATCCGCAAGAACGTGTTCTTCTTCCACAGGCCGGCATGACGGTCAGGGATGTCCTGCTGATCGCCCACGGCAGCCTGCATCCGGCCCTGCGTCGCGAGCTGGCGGCGCGCGGTCTCGAATTGCGCGAGAGTCGGCGCTGGCAGGACGCCGATCGCAGCCAGCCCGAGCGCATCCTCGGCGCCTACACCTGGTTCTACGAAGGCCTGCGCCATCCGCTGACGATCTGGGGCATGCACCGCTTCCTGCGCCGGCAGGGCATTCCGCTATTCGTCTGGAACCAGGACGCGCCGCATTACCTGAACCGCGCCGGATGGCGCCTGGACTGGCTGGACCGCGCCCACCTCTATGACCTCTATGCCACGCACAGCCTGGTCGATGCGCGGCGCGACTTTGCCGACAGCACGCTCTATCTCGCCAACGCCGCCGACACCGCGCGCTACCACTTGCACGGCATAACGCTGGAGAGCCTGCGCGACCCGAGCCGCTATGAGCACGACGTCAGCTTCTTCGGCGCCATGGACGGCCGGCGTTACAAGGAAATGCAAGCGCGCCAGGAATTCTTTGCCGCACTGGGCGAACGATTGGTGGCGCGCGGCATCCGTTTCCTGTTCCGCGAATCGGCCGGCATGAACGTCGAAGAACAGGTGACGCTGATCCAGACCAGCCGCATCAACCTCAACTTCGGCGCCTCCTGCGACTACGGCGCACCCGTGGCCTCGGGCCTGCCCGAACGCTGCTACGGCATCCCGGCCTGCGGCGGCTTCCTGCTCTGCGACAAACGCACCCACGCCCGCGACGACTTCACGCCCGGCGAAAACTGGGCCGAGTTCGACGGACTCGACGATTGCGTGGCGCAGATCGAATTCCGGCTGGCGAACTTCGCCGCCACGCGCGACCTGGCCGAACGCTGCCACGCCCATGTCATGGCGCAGCACACCTATGCCCGGCGTGCGGCGACGCTGCACACTGCGCTGCTGGACTGGCACGATGGCAAACGCGGGCGACTGCAATGAGCGAGCCGCTGCTGTCTCTCGTAGTTCCAGTCTACAACGTCGCGCCCTACCTGCCGCGCTGCCTGGAAAGCCTTGCCGCGCTGAACCCGCCGGCCGACGAGATCATCGTCGTCGATGACGGCTCGACCGACGACTGCCCGCAAATCCTGGCCGGGTTCGCCGCGCGCCTGCCGCAGATGCGCGTGATCCGCCAGGACAACGGCGGGCTTTCGGCGGCGCGCAACACCGGGCTCGATGCCGCACGCGGCAAGTACCTGGCCTTCGTCGACTCCGACGATTTCGTCGCGCCCGACGCTTATGCCGAAGCGCTGCGCCTGGCCGATGACGAAGACCTCGACATGGTGCTGCTCAACGCCAACTACCATTTCGAGGAGCGCCAAACCGACTACGCGATCTATGCCGACGTGCCCGCCACCGGGGTGATTCCCGGGCGCGAGTGGCTGCGTCGGCGCTTCGGTGCCGGGCGTTTCCTGCACATGGTCTGGATGCACCTCTACCGCCGCGAGTTCATCGAGGCCCACCATTTCCGCTTCGTGCCGCGACTGATCCACGAGGACGTGATCTGGACCACGCGGGCCCTGCTGGCGGCACAGCGCGTGCGCTATAGCGGGCACGTCGCCGTGCATTACCGGATTCCGCTGCGCCGCTTCACGCCCGAGCAGAGCCAGCGCCGCCTGCAGGCCATCGTGGACAGCAGCGTGTTCAACGCCGAGGCGCTGGCAGCGATGTGCGCCAGGCTCGACGACGACCCCGAACTGCGCCGGCTGCTGGCCGACCATCTGGTTGATGGCGCCCTCTCGGTATTCCACAAGCTGGCGAAGATGCCGGACCGCGCCGTCGCCGCCGCGACGCTGCGCCGCCTGCGCCGCGACGGCTTCATGCGATTGTTGTGGCGCCACGCCGGCAACGCCGCGCAACGCCGCCGCATCGCACGGCACTGGCTGCGGTCCTGGCTGGCGGGAGCCGGCAAATGATGACCGCGGCCGCAACGATGGCGTGGTTCTGGCAGGCCTGGCTCGCCGCCATCGTTTTCATCTTTCCGATTCCGCATACCATCGCCCTGCGCAACATGGTGTTGCTGATCGGCCTGCTGGCGCTGCTGGCAACGCTGCGCCGCGCGCCGCGGCCGTCGCTGCCGGCGACCCTGGTGCCCGCAGCCTGGGCCCTGCTGGCGACCACGATCTGGCTGCTGCTGCATTCCTTCGCCGTGGCGCCGGCGCCGACTGTTGCACTGGACAACCTGCGCGGCGACTGGATCGTGCCGCTGCTGACGGCCGTGCTGGCGGCCCATGCTGCAGCACGGGCCGGTCCCAGGCAGGCAGTCGTGGCGATAGTCGCGGCGCTCCTGGCGCACATGCTCTGGGTCTTCGGCTGGCAGCTTTGGCTGCTGGCCACCAGAGGTAACTTGGGAAACATGTACGATGGAATTGTGCCCTTCGGCGAACGCGACTATCAGAGCAGCCTGAATGGTTTCCTGTTTACCTTATTGCTCGCAGAGCGAGTCGCAATGAAGTGCGTCGGTACAAATGCGGCGCATTTCGTCACCGGAACCGGATGGGCCGCGCTGGCAATTTCGCTGGTTGCCGACGCCGCATTGCGGGTGCGCAACGGAACTGTGGTCAATGTCGCGCTGCTATTGGTGGCTACCGTCTGGATGGCGTGGCGCAAGCCACGTTTCCTTCTCCTGCTGCTGGTCGTGGCAGGACTGGGCAGCACGTCCGTGGCACTCGATCCGCGCTGGAACGGTTTGACGGAATCAATTGCCACTGGCTGGAATTCACCTAGCTCGTACTGGTTGCCGGGCAACCAAGCACCTCGACCATCGACGCCCTCGGGTGCAGATATCGAAAATTCCGCCTACTTGCGTGCTGCCTGGGCACACCAGGCCGTACTGGCAATCGGCGAGCATCCGTTAGGCCTCGGTTTTGGCCGCAACGGCTTCGGGCTGGCGATCACGTCGAAGTACGGCGACAGAGGCAAGGACATGGTCAGCAGCCACAGCGGCTGGCTGGATTTCGCCCTGGGCGCCGGCCTGCCGGGACTTGCGCTGCTGCTGCTCACCGCCGGCCTGGCGATCCGCGGCGGCTGGCGGCAATTCCGTCAGCATGACGACGCCGCCGGCCTGATGCTCAGTTTCCTGACCGGCGGCTACCTGCTGCGCTGCCTGCTCGACGGCCACCTTTCCGGCTGGCGGCTGGGGCTGTTCGCCTTCCTCTGCGGCGTGCTGGTCGCGGCGATGAAAGATCCGCGGCAGAAAACATGAACCTGGTCCAGATCAACCTGCAGCCCCACTTCGGCGGCGGCGAGGTGTACACCGCCTTCCTTTGCCGCGCGCTGTCGCAGCTGGGCATGCCGACGCGCCTGCTGGTGCACCCGGATGCCGCCTTCTGGGATCGCCTCGATCTCCCGGCCGACACCGAGCGCATCGCCGTCGCCGATTCCGGCGACCTGCCGCAGCATTTGCCGGCCGGGCCGTTGTGGCTGCTGTCGCACGGACCGCTGGCGGCCGAACTGCGCAGCGCGATACCGGGCCGGCTGCGCACGGCCGTCGCCCACATGCCGGTGCAGGGCCGCAATCCGGCCGCCTACGTCGATCACGACCGAATCTACGCCGTCTCCGGCTGGGTCCGCGACGGCCTCGTCGCCGCCGGGCTGCCGGCGTGGCAGGAGCCGCTGTACGGCGTCGCCGAACTCGGAACACGAAATCCCGGCGCGCAAATCGTCTGCCGCCGCAGCCGCTACGACTGGGACCGGCGCAAGGGTCGCGACCGGCTGCTGGGCGCATTCGAGCCGCTGACCGAGGCGCTGCGACCGCATCCCGCGTTCGTTCGCCGCGACGGCCTGACGCTGGGCATCGTCTCGCGGCTGACGCCGATCAAGCAGTTTCCCTTGCTGTTCGAAAAGCTGGCACCGGTGCTGGCGCGCCATCCGCAGGTGAATCTCGAAATCTTCGGCAGCGGCGGCTACGCCTCGGTGCGCGACCTCGACGCCGCGCTGCGGCCCTGCGCCGGACAGGTGCGCTTCTGGGGCCAGCAGGGCAATGTCGCGGCGATCTACCGCGAGCTCGACTACCTGCTGTCCGGCCTGCCGGAGAAGGAAGCGCTGGGACTCAACATCATCGAAGCGCAGGCCTGCGGCACGCCGGTCATCGCGGTGGATGCGCCACCCTTCAGCGAAACCGTGCTGGACGGCAAGACCGGTTTTCTTTACCGCGATCCGCGCCAGGATGCCGGCGCCGACTTCGGTCGACTGCTCGACGAACTGCTGGCGGGTCGCCCGCGACCGCAGCCGGAACTGGCGCAGGAACATCTCGCGCGGTTTTCCTTCGCAGCTTTTGTCGAGCGTCTGCGGCCGGTTGTGGCCGACGCAATGGCTTACACCAAGCGCGAATAGAGCGCCATCAGCTGCGCCGCCATCGACGTGAGTTCGAGATGGGCAACGCTGGCGCGTGCCGCATCGCGCATCGCCGGCGCGCGGCCGCACAAGCTGTCGAGACCGCTTGCCAGCGCCGCCGCATCGCCGGCGGCAATCACCAGGCCGTTGGCCGGGGTGACCAGTTCCGCCGCGCCGCAGGTGGTGGTGGTGAGCAGCGGCAGGCCGCAGGCCAACGCCTCCAGCGCCGCGTTGGGAAACGGATCGTAGAGCGTGGGCAGGGCGAAGACGTCCGCCGCACCGTAGAAGGGCCGCACGTCGGCCTGGGCGCCGAGGAACATCACGCGCTCGTCGACACCCAGCGTTTGCGCCAGTTTGCGCATCAGCATTTCGTCCTTGTCGCGGCCGACCACCCAGAGCCGCGCGTCGCTGCGGGCCATGCGCGCGAATGCCTGCAGCAGGGTCGGCAGGCCCTTGCGCTCATAGCCGGATCCGACGAAGAGGATCACCGGGGTCGCGGCATCCACTCCGGTTTTTTCGCGCAGGCCGCGGCCCAGTTCGGCGCGCAGCCGCGGATGGAAGGCCTCGAGGTCGACGCCGCTGTAGATCACCTGCAGCTTCTCCTCGGCGACGCCGAAGCGGCACGCGATGTCGTCCCTGACCATGCGCGAATTGCAGATCACGGCGCGCAGCCGCGGGTGGCGGAACATCGCCTCCTCCGCCGCCAGCGTGTAGCGATGCCAGGGCGCGAAACGGTCCGACGGCTTGTTGCGCAGTTCCAGCCAGGTGGCATGAACGCCGTCGCCGGCACGGTAGATGTCACAGCCGGGAATGCGCTCGTGGCTTTGCACCAGGTCGAAACGCCCCTGCGCCATCAGGCCTTGCACGCCGCGGGCAAAGCCCGCATCGCGCCAGGTGCGGCCGAGATAGAAGGGATCGACGCGCACGTTCTCGATGCCGCCCGCCGTGTCGCCCTGCCATTCGCGGGCGACGATGGCGACGTCGACACCCCGGGCTTTCAGTGCCGCCAGTGCGCGCTCGACAAAGCGCTCGGCGCCGCCGAAGGGGGTGTATTTCTGGCGCACGATGGCGAGTTTCACGGCCGTACTCCGTAGTTACCGCCAAACGGCGGCGCGCATCCCGCGCGCGGCCGCTTCGCCCCCGGCTGCGCCGGGTCCCCCTCCGCTGCACACGGTCGCCCGCCGAAGGGTGTGTACTTTTGACGAACAATGGCGAGCTTCATGCCAGCAGTTCCTCGCACGCGGCCAGCACCTGCGCCACCGGCAGCGTGGTCAGGCAGGCGCTGAGCTTGCTGTCGTTGCAGCCGGCCATGCCGCAGGGACGGCATGGATGGGTGTTCGAGGCAACGACCCGATGACCTTTGTGCAAGGGATCCCACGGTCCCCATTCCAGATCGCCGGAGGGACCGAAGATGGCCACCACCGGCGTGCCCATGGCGGCGGCCATGTGCATCGGCGCCGAATCGACGCCGACGAAGAGCTTCGCCTTGGCGGTCAGCGCCGCGAGTTCCTTGAGCGAGAGCTGGCCGGACAGGTCAACAGTTCCCGCAGGGACGCAGCGCGCTGGCGCCGACGCGACGGCGTTCCTGTCGCGCGCCGCACAAATGCCCGCAATCAGCGCCAACTCGTTGGCATCCGGCGCCGACGTCAGCACCAGGGGCCAACCTTTGGTGGCAAGCGCGTCGCACAAGGCAGCCACGCGCTCGGCCGGCCAGCATTTGAAGCCCCAGCGCGAGGCGGCATGGATGTGGATGAAGCCGCCCGCGGCCAGGCCGTGCCCAACCAGCAGGTTCGCCACACGCGCCGCGGCCTCGGCGCCCGGCACCAGGATCACCTGCTTGTCGGCGGCCGTCGGCTCGATGCCCAGCGCGCGCAGGCTGTCGAGATTGGTTTCCACGGTATGGCGCTGCGGATCGGACTGCGCCGGGTAATAGTGGGTAAAGCTTTTGGCCCAGAAGCCGGGCCGGAAGCGCGGCGCCACCGACCAGCGCGGGCGCAGCAGGCGCACCAGCCAGGCCCCGCGGGTATGCACCGAGAGATGCACCACGAGATCGTAGCGCCGCGCGCGCAGCGCCCGGATCAGCCGCCATTCGGCAGCCGTCTGGCGGCGCAGGCCCTGCCGCTTCCAGCCGCGGTCGATCAGGTGCAACTTCGTCAGTGCCGGATGGCCCGCCAGCATCGGCGCCGTATCGGCATACACCAGTGCGTCGATCTCGCATTGGGGTGCCGCGCGCTTCAGCGCCGAAATCACCGGCGCCGCGAGCAAGACGTCGCCGTGATGGCGCAACTTGATCACCAGAACACGGCGCAGTCGAGCTGGCGAGAAGACTTCAATGGGCATGCGCGCATTTTGCCAGAGCGCGGCAAATTACCCACGACGCCTGCCAAACCACATTCAATTTGCAGGCTTGTTGCTTGACCTGATTATGCTTTTCCCGGAAACTTGCCACCATGAACGTTTCCCTCGATCAACTGGAGCGCAAGGTCGAACAGATGGTGGCCGTTTGCGCCAGCCTGCGCGGCGAGAATCAGGCCCTGCGTGCCCACGTGGCGGGCCTCGAAGCGGAAAAGGCGGCCCTGGCGCAGAAAATCGATGTCGCGCGCGAGCGCCTTGAAGGCCTGGTCGCCCGGTTGCCCGACGAATGAGCAAAACCCTCGAAGTCACCTTGCTGGGCAAGGAGTATCGCGTCGCCTGCGAGCCGGCCGAACGCGATGCGCTGCAGGCCGCGGTGAACCTGCTCGACGGCAAACTCAAGGAAGCCGCCGAGAAAACACCCACCAGCGCGCGCGGCAGCGGCGAGCGCGTCGCAATCATGGTCGCGCTGAATCTGGCGCACGAATTGCTCGCTGCGAAAAACACTCCCGAACAAATTGCCGCCGCGCTTGAAAGCGAAACGATTCAGCGTAGAATAAATTCCATCGAAGCCAAGCTCGACGAATCGCTGGCGCAGCACGAACAGTTGTTCTGATCGCTGTTCCGGGCATTGCCCGCCGCCGAATCGCAAATGAATCGCCTGGCTTCCCAGGGTTTCCCCTGCGGTGTTCGCCAAGGCCATACATTCCTTGAACCAATACCGATTGGCATCGGCCGCAGCCCAGAGACGCCGCTGTTGTGATCGCTCCCAGTGAGCGAACCTGAAGCGGCAGGAACGTGGCCCCTCTGAACCCAGGTTCAGGATGCCGGCCAAACGGCACTCGCGGGGGAATCAATCAGCAGGGCGCGGAGTCTTCCGCGCCCTGTTTCATTAAGGGAAACGGCATGACGCGCTACTGGCTGATGAAAACCGAGCCCGCGGTGGTGGGCATCGACCACGTGCTGGCGATGCCGCAACAGACCGTGGACTGGTGGGGCGTACGCAACTACCAGGCGCGCAATTTCATGCGCGACCAGATGCAGGTCGGCGACGGCGTGCTGTTCTATCACGCGTCCTGCGCCGAGCCGGGCATCGCCGGACTGGCCGAAGTGGCGCAACTGGCCTACCCGGACCGCACCCAGTTCGATCCGAAAAGTCACTATTACGATCCGAAGTCGACGCCGGAAAATCCGCGCTGGGTCAACGTCGATGTGCGCGTGCTGAAGAAGACCCGGCTGATCGGCCTCGACGAATTGCGCGCGCATCCCGAACTGGCCCATCTGCGCGCGCTGCAGCGCGGCAACCGCCTGTCGATCACCCCGGTCGATCCCGCAGAATGGAAGTTCATCACCGCAAAGCTGATGAAGAAAGCAGCGAAATGACCCTCTGGTGGCTCAGCTATCCGCTACTCGGCGTCTTCGCCGGCTTCGTCGCCGGCCTGTTCGGCGTCGGCGGCGGGCTGACCATCGTGCCGCTGCTGTTCATGCTGTTCACCGCGCAGGCTTTCCCGGTCGAACACAGCATGCACCTGGCGCTGGGCACCTCGATGGCCACCATCGTATTCACCTCGATCGCCAGCATGCGCGCCCATCACCGGCATGGCGCGGTGCGCTGGGATATCGTGAAAAGCTTTGCGCCGGGACTGGTGCTCGGCACCCTGTCCGGCTCCTTCCTCGCCACCTGGGTACCGACGCGGCCGCTGGCCATGGTATTCACCGCAATCGTGTATTACGCCTCGCTGCAGATGATGCTGGACTTCAAGCCCAAGCCGCACCGCCAGCTGCCGGGAACATTCGGCATGGTCGTCGCCGGCACCCTGATCGGCGTAGTGTCGAGCCTGGTTGCCGCCGGCGGCGGTTTCCTGACGATTCCCTTCATGGTGTTCTGCAACGTGGTGATCCACCATGCGGTCGGCACCTCGTCGGCGCTGGGCTTTCCGATCGCCGTGGCCGGCACCGTCGGCTACGTCCTCAGCGGACTCAAGACCTCGGGCCTGCCCGAGTACTCCCTGGGCTATGTCTATCTGCCGGCCTTCGTTGGCGTCGTCGCCATCAGTTTCCTGATGGCGCCGGTCGGCGCGCGGCTGGCGCACAAGCTACCAGTCAAGCAGCTCAAGCGTGCCTTCGGCGGCTTCCTCGCGCTGCTGGCGAGCAAGATGCTGCACGGACTGCTGACCGGCTGAGAGTTGGTGAATACATCTACTGCGCTACGATTTCTTCACCAACTCTGAGTCCGACTGCTAAGGCCGGACCACGGTCCAGCCCTGCTTGCTCTTCTCGATGATTTCGATGATGCCGGCCTTGACGTAGCCGATCTTCGGATGCATGTCTGCCTTGGTCAGTTTCTGGCCCTTCATGGTGTTTTCGCACATGGCGACACTGGCGCCGCTGGCCAGCGTGTCGTCGATGCGGTTCGCCAGCGGCGAGTCGAACTTGAGCAGCCCCGAGCCGTTGCCGAACACCACCAGCTCGATATCGACCTTGTCCTTGCCGTATTCGGCCTGGACGTTCTTGACCACGTTCAGGGCCTGGTTCCAGGTCTTGGTATCGCTGTCGCTGACCTGGATCAGAACGCTCGGTTTGGCCGGCTCGGCAAGCGCAGCCGGGGCTGCGGCCGCAAGCAGGCTTGCTGCAAAGACAAGTTGTACGAAAATACTGCGCATCATGATGGCTCCTCTGTGTTGGACGAATGAACTGTTGTTATGGTCTCTGCGTACCGGTAAACCTCGGTAGTCGCGTCTATAAGACGGGTTCGCTACCCGATTTATTCCCGCCGACCGCCGATGCGCCGAGGGAATAAACCGAGGGCTTGCTGCGTCATACTGTGTCCGGAGGAAGAAACCGATGAAATGGCTGCAGTCACGTGAACAGCGCGAGCTGGTGGAACAGATCAAGGCGAGCCGCGTACGGCTCTATCGCCTGGCTTTCGCCTGGTGCCACGATGCCGGACTGGCCGACGACCTGGCCCAGGAAGCCCTGGCGCGCGGCCTGGCCCGGCTGGAACAGCTGCGCGAGTCGGCACGCCTGATGAGCTGGCTGTTCGCGATCCTCAACCGATGCTGGATCGACCACCTGCGCGCACTGCGCGACGATCTCGATGACGAGATGCTCGCCGACCTGCCGTCGGACCTGCCGGGACCGGACAGCCATGCGGAACGCCAGCAGACGGTCAACCGGGTACGGACCGCGATCGCGGCCTTGCCGCTCGGCCAGCGCCAGGTGGTCACCCTGGTCGATCTGGAGGACTTTTCCTATGCCGAGGTCGCCGAGATTCTGGCGATTCCGATGGGCACGGTCATGAGCCGGCTGTGCCGCGCCCGGGTGTCGCTCAGGGAACTCCTGATGGAGGCCCCCGTGGCCCAGCGCCAACTGAGGAGCGTGAAATGAACGATGCAGGCAATTTTTCCGACGAACAGCTGAATGCCTTCGTCGACAACCAGCTGGGCGCCCAGGAATGCGACGAGATTCTCGCCGCGATCGGCAGGGACGTCGAACTCGGCCAGCGGCTGTGCGCGCTGCGCTCGACCAAGGAACTGGTGCGCCATGCCTACGGCAACGTGCCCGCGGCGCGGCGCGGGCCGCATCGGCGCTTTCCCGCCTGGGGCGGTGCTCTGGCCGCCAGCGTCGCCCTGATCGTCGGCGTCCTGGCCGGCTGGCTCGGACACCATGCGGCGACCAGGGGCGAAATGCCGCGCTCGATGGCCGCCTTGTTCTCGGCGGAACCGGCGCGCATCCTGATCCACCTGGAAACCTCCCAGTCCGAGCAGATGGATGCGGCGCTCGATCTGGCCGAAGCCTATCTGGCCAAGGCCGGCAACGCCCAGGTCGAGGTGATCACCAACCACCGCGGCCTCGAACTGCTGCGGCGCGACACCACGCCCTATGCCGCGCGCATTGCAGAGCTGAAGTCGCATCATGCGCGGGTCGGCTTCATCGCCTGCGGGCAGACCATCGCGCGCCTGCAGGGCGTCGGCGTCGAGGTCGAGCTGATACCCGAGGCGGCCGTCGCAAGAACCGCCATCGAGCACGTCGCCGGACGCGTGCAGCAGGGCTGGACCTACCTCAAGATCTGATCCGCCGGTCAGCTTGGGCGCACGGTTCCGGCATCCTGGCCGAACAGCACGCGCCTGGCTTCCTCGGTCACCACCGGCGCCGGATTGATCTGCTTCGCCAGCGCATAGGCGCGTTGCGTCGCCGGCCGCTCGCGGATCGCCGCGAACCAGCGCCTGAGGTTGGGGAAATCGTCGAGGTTCTGGCCCTGCTTTTCATGCGGCACGATCCACGGATAGCTGGCCATGTCGGCGATCGAATAGTCGCCGGCCATGAATTCGCGGTCGGCCAGGCGCTTGTTCAGCACCGCGTAGAGTCGCGCCGTCTCCTTGGTGTAGCGCTCGATGGCGTAGGGAATCGGCTCCGGCGCGTATTGCGTGAAGTGGTGATTCTGCCCCGCCATCGGGCCGAGCCCGCCCATCTGCCAGAACAGCCACTGCAAGGTCTCGTTGCGCCCGCGCAGGTCGGGCGCGATGAATTGCCCGGTCTTGTCGGCCAGGTAGAGCAGGATCGCGCCCGATTCGAACAGCGACAAAGGCGCGCCACCGTCGACCGGATCATGGTCGACGATGGCCGGAATCCGGTTGTTGGGCGAAATCTTCAGGAAGTCGGCGGCGAACTGCTCGCCCTTGCCGATATTGATCGGCAGGATGCGGTGCGGCAGCCCGGTCTCCTCGAGGAACATGGTGATCTTGTGGCCGTTGGGAGTGGTCCAGTAGTAAAGGTCAATCATGTGCTGCGCTCCTGTTCCTGTGTGATCCGCCGTGCCGCCTCGCGCGCCCAGAGCGCATAGATGGTCGGCCCGGGGTGAAAGCCGTCGCTGGCCATGGCGGAAACATCCATCATCTCATGGCCGAGGGCGAGGAATTCGCAACCGGCCCGCTTGCCGGCGAGATCGGCGAGGATGCGATTGAAATCGCGCGCGCGGCTGCCGACATACCAGCGCAGCGGCTGCGGCAAGGCCGGAAAGCGGTGCATCGGCGGCAGGCCGCTCAACAGCACGTGGCGTGCGCCGAAGCGGCCGGCCAATAGCTCGATCAGTTCGCCCTGCTGACGCCGCCACTCTGCCAGCGAGCGCCTGCCGGTGACGTCGTTCACCCCGAGCGAGGTGACGACCACGTCGAAGGTTTCGGCAGGAGTCTGCTGCAGGCGCTTCAGCATGTCGGCGGTGGTCGCGCCGGTAAAGGCCAGCAGCGTCCATTGCACCCTGAAAGTCGGCGCCAGCGCCACGGCGAGACGGCCGGCGAGCGCCTCGTCCTGGGTCCGCGCGCCAACCCCGGCGGCGGCCGAATCGCCGGCGATCAGCAGCCGCAGGGGCGGCCCGCTGCCGAGTACGCCGCAACGCGCGCCTGTCGGCTCGGGCAGTTCGGGAACCGTGCGCCGCACCCGCCGCCCCTGCGCCAGCAGCAGCGGTGCCAGGGCGGCCGTCGCCAACGCATGCCGCAAGGTCACGGCTGGTTATGCGTCCCCGAGCGCACCGCGAGAAAGACTTCCCTGAGGAACAAACCCAGCGCCGCAATCATCGCCAGCATTGCGGCGATGAACAGGGCCGCCACGCTGCGCGCGAGGTCGACGCCGAGCAGGGCGCCGAGGAAGGCGCCGGCCACCACCAGGCAGACCAGCAGGGCCGAGAGCACGGCGCCGAAGATTGCGTAATACACCAGCCGGCTGCGCCGCACCAGCAGGCGGATCTCCTGGCGCCCGCTTTCCGCTTCCTCCGCCACGCGGGTATGCAGGCGCTCCTGCACCACGCGGCGGCGATCGACGATGCGCCCCAGACGCGTATTCAGCGCATTGATCATGGTCGCGATCGCCGTCAGCAGGAAGACCGGCGCGACCGCCAGCTGGATGACGCGGGTGATGTCGGTGAGATGGTTGTCCATGGCAGCAGCTTGGTCCGATAGGCGCGGGCGCGCATCAACATGGATTGTACCGGGCAAGCATGCGCTACCATTTGCAGGCAACCACGTACAAGGAAAACGCCACACCATGCTCCGCCTTGCCGCTGTCCTGCTGCTCATCGCCTGCACCGCCAGCCGTGCCGAGGACAGCGCGCGCCGCGACGGGCTGGTGGCCGTCTGCGTCGGCTGCCATGGCGCCGCGGGAATCGCCAGCGCGGAAGAGATTCCCTCGATTGCCGGACAGAACGAAGCCTACCTGTACGAATCCCTCAAGAATTTCAAGGAGGGCAACCGCCCCTCGCCGCAAATGCGCGGCATCGCGCGCGAACTCGGCGACGACGAACTGCGCCAGCTGGCACACTATTTCGCCCACCAGCCCTACCTGCGCGGCGTTCAGCAGGCAGACGCCGCCCGCGCCGCGCGCGGCAAGGAGGTCTACGTCCGCCTGTGCCAGCTCTGCCATCTCGACGACGGCAAGTCCACCACCTACGCCGACTACCCGCTGCTGGCCGGGCAATCGCTGCCCTACATGCTGAAGGAAATCAAACTGATCCTCGACAAGCGGCGCCGTGTCGAGATCATCAAGCACGAAATGCTGGAACTGGTCTCGCGCCCGCAGATCGAGGATGCGATCCATTTCTTTGCCGGCCAGCGCGTCGCGCCGGACCAGGTCAGCAACACCGCGACGCATCCCGGCAAGCGCACCAAGCACGGCCGTTTCCGTACGGAGCTGCAGGAGAAACCTGCGGACTGACTCGGCTCAGGAAGGCCCGGCCTCCGCCAGCAGCCGCTCGATCTGCGCGTCCTTGTCCTGCCACAGCTGCTGCACCCATTTGGCAAACGCTTCACGCGTTGCCGCATCGCCACCGTAGTCGCTGTGCATCAGGTGTTCCGGCACCGGCAGGCTCTGCACCCGCACGATCACGCGCCGCAAGCGGCCGCACAGGAAATCCCAGAAATTCGGCGTGCCGTCGGGGTAGACGATGGTGACGTCGAGGATCGCGCGGAACTTGTCGCCCATGGCGTTGAGTGCCAGCGCGATGCCGCCGGCCTTGGGCTTGAGCAGGTGGCGGTAGGGCGATTGCTGGCGCTGGTGCTTGGCCGGCGTGAAGCGCGTGCCTTCGAGAAAATTCATCACGCTGGTCGGGATCAGGGCGAACTTCTCGCAGGCCTTGCGCGTCGCCGCCTGATCCTTGCCGCGCATCTCCGGATGCAATTTGAGGTATTCCTCGCTGTGGCGGCGCATGAAGGGAAAGTCCAGCGCCCACCAGGCCAGGCCCATGATCGGCACCCATTTCAGCTCGTCCTTGATGAAGAACTTGAGCAGCGGAATGCGCCGGTTGAACAAGTGCTGCAAAACGAAAATGTCGGCCCAGGTCTGGTGGTTGCTGTTCACCAGATACCAGTCCTGCGGATCGAGGCCGGCGATGCCCGCGACATCCCATTCGGTGCGCTGGGTCAGTCCCATCCAGCCGCTGTTGCCGGCGATCCAGGCCTCGGCAATGGCCACCAGCACCGGGTCGATCCACAGCCGCACGGCCTTGAACGGCAGGATCAGCCGCACGATGGCGAACACCAGCAGGATCGGCACCCAGACCAGGATGTTGAGCAGCAGCAGCAGGAAGGCGACGACGCCGCGCAACGGCGCCGGCAGGAAATTCAGCACGCCGGCCTCAACGAGCGGCCATCGGCGAATAGGTCTCCCGCAGGATGTTCTTCTGCACCTTGCCCATGGCATTGCGCGGCAGTTCGTCGACCAGATAGACCCACTTGGGCACCTTGAAATTGGCCAGCTTGTCCTTGATCGCCGCGATTATGCCGGACTCCGTCAATGCCTTGCCGGCGGCGTTCTTTTGCCGCACCACGACGGCGGTGACGGCCTCGCCGAAATCCGCATGCGGCAGGCCGATCACGGCGGATTCGACGACGCCGGGCATGGCATCGATCAGCTCCTCGATTTCCTTGGGGTACACGTTGAGGCCGCCGGTGATCACGAGGTCCTTGGAACGGCCGCTGATCGTGAGGTAGAAATCGGCATCCAGGCTGCCCATGTCGCCGGTCTTGAAGAAACCGTCGGCGGTGAACTCCTCTTTGGTCTTCTCGGGCATGCCCCAGTAGCCGACGAAGACATTGTCGCCCCTGACCTGGATGCTGCCGACCTCGCCGGTTCGCACCGCCGTCCCGCCAGCGCCGACTATTCGCAGCTCGGTACCCGGCAACGGAAAGCCGACCGTGCCGCCGCGCCGTTCGCCGTCGTAGGGATTCGAGGTGAACATGCCGCCCTCGGTCATGCCGTAGCGTTCGAGGATGGTGTGCCCGGTTCGCGCCTTGAACTCGTCGAAGGTTTCCTTCAGCAGCGGCGCCGAACCCGAGATGAACAGGCGCATGCGGCGGCAGGTCTCGCGGCCGAAGGTGGGCTCGTGCAGCAGTCGCACATAGAAGGTCGGCACGCCCATCATCACCGTCGATTCGGCCAGCAGCTGCATGGCGCGCGCAGCATCGAATTTCGGCTCGAAGAACATCGCCGAGCCGTTCAGCAGCGCGCAATGGCAGGCGACGAAGAGGCCGTGGACATGGAAGATCGGCAGCATGTGCAGCAGCACGTCGCCGGGCTGGAAATGCCAGTACTCATGCAGGGTCAGCGCGTTGTGCGCAAGGTTGCCGTGGGAGAGTATCGCGCCCTTGGAACGCCCGGTGGTGCCCGAGGTGTAGAGGATCGCGGCGAAATTCCGGCTGCCGCGCGGCACCGTCTCGAACGCGTCGGCGTGCGGCGCCGCGGCGTCGATCAGCGAGCCGCGGCCGTCGTCGCCGAGTTCCAGTACATGCGCCACGCCGGCTTTGGCGGCGAGCTCATCGGCCAGCGCCCGCACCTGCGGCCGGCAGACGAAGAGGCCCGGCGTTGCATCGCCGAGGAAGTATTCCAGTTCATGGCGCTGGTAGGCCGGATTCAGCGGCAGGAACACCATGCCGGCGCGGATCGCGGCGAGGTAGAGCACCAGCGCCTCGGGCGTTTTTTCCACCTGTGCCGCGACGCGGTCGCCGGGCTTCAAGCCCAGCGCGACGATCAGGTTGGCCATGCGACCGCTGGCGCGCTCGACGTCGCCGTAGGTCCACACCCGGCCGTCGGGCAGGATCATGCAGGGCGCGGCCGGGTTCTTCGGGAAATGCTCGGCGAGCAGCGAATACAGGTTCTGGTTCATTTGACGTTGTTCGGCAACCACATGGCGATGTCGGGGAAGAAGGCCAGCAGCACGATGGCCACAATCATCAGGCCGATGAAGGGCAGCGTGCCCCAGATGATGTCGCGCATCCGGATATCGGGCGCGATCGAGTTGATGACGAACAGGTTGAGCCCGACCGGCGGATGGATCAGGCCCATTTCCATGAGGATGGTCATGATCACGCCGAACCAGACCAGGTCGATGCCGTGCGCCTTGAGCGCCGGCAGGATGATCGGCGTCACCATCAGGATGATCGCCACCGGCGGCAGGAAGAAGCCGAGCACCACCAGCAGGATGTTGGTGGCAATGAAGAAGCCCCACTTGCCCAGCGGCAGGCCGACCATCCAGGCCGCGACCTCCTGCGTGATGTGCAGATAGCTCATGACGTAGGTGTAAAGGAAGCTCATGGCGATGATCATCATGACCATGGTCGATTCGCGCACCGTGCCGCCGAGGATGGCCTTCATGTCGTTGAAGCGCCAGCAGCCGTAGATCACCATCACCATCAGCAGCGAAAAGAAGGCACCGATGCCGGCCACCTCGGAGGGCGTCGCCCAGCCGCCATAGAGCGCCACCATGATGATGACGATGATGGCGACGAAGGGCGCCAGCCGCGGCAGCGTCTCCAGCTTCTCGCGCCAGGTGAAGCTTTCCTCGCGCAGGATGTGATGGCTGTCGCCCTGCAGCCGTGCGCGGGCCTGCTCGCGGCGGAACTGGATCACCACCCAGATCGCGAACATCGCGGTCAGCAGCAGGCCGGGCCCGACGCCGGCCATGAACAGCTTGCCGATCGACTGCTCGGTGACCACGCCGTAGAGGATCAGGGTCAGCGAGGGCGGGATCAGGATGCCCAGCGTGCCGCCGGCGGCGATGATGCCGGCCGCCAGCCCGGAGGAGTAGCCGCGCTTGCGCATCTCCGGGATGCCGGACGAACCGATCGCCGAGCAGGTGGCCGGGCTCGAACCGCACATCGCGGCGAACACCGAGCAGGCCATCACGTTGGCCACACCGAGGCCGCCGGGTATGCGCCCCATCCAGCGGTTGAGCGAGGAATACAAATCGCCGCCGGCCCGCGACTTGCCGATCGCCGCACCCATCAGGACGAACAGCGGAATCGTCAGCAGGACGAAATTGTCGAGTTCCGAGTAAAGCGTCTCGGCCACCAGCCCCACGGTTTCGCTCGGCATGTAGAGCAGCATGAACACCAGCGCGACGCCGCCCACCGCGAACGCGATCGGCATGCCGGAGAACAGCGCGACGAAGGTGGCGATGCCGAACAGGATTCCTACCTGGAGCGTACTCATCGGGTCTTCCCTCCTTTTCCGCCCAAGGGGCGGAACACAAATAATCGCCTCCCCCGCCCGGCGGGGGAGGTCGGGAGGGGGTGCCCCCTAAATGCGAAGAATGGGCCGACGCCCCTGGGCGTCGCGCTCATTCTTCGTCTTCCCTGTGCTGGTGGATGTGCTGATCGCCGAGTTGCACCAGCATCTGCAGCGAGAGCATGGTCATGCCCAGCGCCATGAACAGGTAGGCGGGCCACAGCTTGGGCGCCCAGGCGGTGTTGCTCATCTTGCCGTCGGCCCAGGCCTCGTGGAAAAACTTCCAGGCATGCCAGGCGATGAACAGACAGAAGGCCATCGACAGGATGTCGCCAACTGTATTGCGCCAGCGGTTGGCGCGCTCCGACAGCAGCGCGTCGAGCACCTCGATGCCGACATGCCCGCGCGAGGCCTGGGTGAAGGCCGCGCTCATGAAGGTGGCGACGATCAGCAGCATGATCGACATCTCGATTTCCCAGTCGGTCGGCCAGCTGAGCCAGTAACGCACCACCACCTCGAAGACGAGGACGCCGCTGCAGATCACGATCAACACCCCTGACAGGTAACCGGTCAGGGTGTTGAACGCGTTGACCGCACGGGCGAATTGCCGCCAGACCGCGAGCATGGACTTACTTTACCGCGACGGCCATGTCGAACAGCTGCTTGCCGTCCTTGACCTTCTCCTCGAAGTCCTTCCAGGCCGAGGCCTTGGCCACATCGCGCCACTTGTCGAAGGCGGCCTGGTCCATGTCGACCACCTTGCGCCCGGCCTTGGCATAAACCTCGACCACGCGCTCGTCGTCGATCTTGGCGGCTTCCATGCCGAACTTCTCGAGCGAGGCGCCGACTTCCATGACGATCTTCTGCTGCGCCGGGGTCAGGCTGTCGTAGGCCTTCTTCGACATCAGCAGCGGCTCGAACATGAACCAGAAGGAATGCTTGCGCCCGGCAGTCAGGTAGTCCGAGGTCTCGTGCAGGCGAAAGGAAATCAGCGAGGTGCTCGAGGTGACCGCGGCATCGAGCACGCCGGACTGCATCGCACTGTAGATCTCGTTGGATGCGACGTTGGTCACCGCGGCGCCGGCGGCCTTGGTCATCAGGTCGACTTCGCGGCTGCCGCCGCGCACCTTCATGCCCTTGACGTCGTCCGGCGCGACCACCGGCTTGCCCTTGGAGGCGATGCCGCCGGCCTGCCAGACCCAGGTCACGATCTTGACGTTGCGCTCGTCGAGCAGGCGCACCAGTTCCTTGCCGATCGGCGCGTCCTTCCAGCGCAGGCCCTGCTCGTAGCTGGTGATCAGGGCCGGCATCAGGGTCAGGTTGGCGGCGGGAAACTCGCCGCCGGCGTAGGCCAGCGGATACAGCGCCATGTCCAGCGCGCCGGTAGACAGCGCCTTGTACTGCGGCACTGGCTTCATCAGCGAAGCCGCCGGATAGATCTCGAACTTCAACTGGCCGTTGGTCTTCTTTTCCACCTCGGCGGCGAACTTGCGTACCAGCCGATCGCGGAAGTCGCCATCGTCGATGGTGCCGCCGGGGAACTGGTGGGAAATCTTGATCGTCTTGACCTGGGCCAATACCTGTCCGCTGCTTAAGCTCAGGGTCACTGCCGCGGCCAGGGCCGCCTTGATAAATGTGCGTCGCATGGTTTATCTCCTCCGGTAAAAGTCTATTTTTGTCGTGCCAGGCGCCTGACGGCGGCCGACATGGCGATGGCACCCTCGCGGGCAAAGCTTTCGACGTTTTGCTCCAGATCGTCGAGGTCGTACAGATAATTCACCATGACGCCGAAAGACTGCTGCATGCCCTTGGTCGAGGCGTCGCCGCCGGGATTGATGCGCTCGATGCGGGCGCCGTTGCCCAGATGAAAGCGCGTCACCGGGTCGCTCGGCTGGCGGCCGTCGCCACGGCCGGACTTGGCCAGCGTCAGGTAGCGCGCCACCAGTTGCGCCAGCGCCCCATTTACCCGGCGCGCCGTGCCGTCATCTTGCGCCCAAACACCGGTTGCCAGTTGCGCGGCGTCGAGTTCGAGGCCTTCGGCGGCCAGTTCCTGCGGGTTCTTCGCCACCCATTTGGCGAAGCCGGGCAGCGGCGACAGCGTGGCGAAGTGCCGCAGCTTGGGAAAGTCGCGGCGCAGGTCGTCGATCACCCGCTTCAGAAGGAAATTGCCGAAGGAGACGCCGCGCAAGCCGGGCTGGGTGTTGGAGATCGAATAGAAGATCGCGGTGTCGGCGCGGCGTGCGTCGAACACCGGCGCCTGCTCGTCGAGCACGGCCTGGATGCTGTCGGCCAGATGGTCGGTCAGCGCCACTTCGACGAAAATCAGCGGCTCCATCGGCATGCGCGGATGGAAGAAGGCATACAGGCGGCGGTCCGAATCGAGCCGGTTCTTGAGGTCGGTCCAGGAGCGGATTTCATGCACCGCTTCGTACTCGATGAGCTTCTCCAGCAGCGCGGCCGGCGAATTCCAGGTGATGCGCTGCAGTTCGAGAAAGCCGACGTCGAACCAGGCCGCCAGGCGCGATTCGAGTTCGCGATCGAGCGGCGCCAGTTCGGCATCCTCATCGAGATAGCGCAGCAGGTCGGCGCGCAGGTCGACGAGAAACTTGACCCCCTGTGGAATGGCGTTGAACTGGGTCAGGATGCGGATCCGCGCCGAACGCAGCGCCGCGCGCAGTGCCGCTTCCGCATCCCATTGCTGCGGCGTGTTGACCGCCTGCTGGTAGGCCGCGTGGGCAGCGGCCACCACGGCCGGCACCGGACCGAACTCCAGTGAAATCAGGCGCAGGAAAGCGTGGCGCGCGGCGTCATTGAGCTTGAGATAGGTTTGCGCCAGGGCGGCGGCCCGGGTCCGCGCCGACACTTCGCCGCCCTTCGCCTCGGCGCATTCGGTAAGCAGCCGCCGCCATTCGTCAAGCTGCTTCGGTCGGGCGGTCACCGTGCTGCGGGCGCCGACTATCGAACGCAGGCGCTGCACCAGTCCCTCAACCATGGACCGCCTCCACCGCCAGCGAAAGTTCGCGCAAGGCCACCAGTTGCGCCAGCAGGTGCTCGCGCATGATCCGCTCCGCGGCATTCGGATCCTGGCGATGCAAGGCCTGCATCAGCGCGCGGTGTTCGGCCAGCGACGCCGCCAGCCGGCCCGGCAGGCGCAGCGAATGATGGCGGGAAAGTTTCAAGAGCTTCCTCAGGTCGCCGATCACGATCTGCAGCCAGCGGTTGCCAGCGCATTCCTGCATCTGGTCGTGAAACAGGTAATTGGCTTCGTAGTAGCGATCGACATCGCTCGCCGCCGCGTGCCGCTCCAGTTTTTCGTGCAGGGCATCGAGCGCCTTGAGCTGGGCCGGGGTGCGCTTGCTTGCGACCTCATGGGCGACGCGGCCTTCGAGCGTGGCCATGATGGGAAAAATTTCCTCGAGGTCGCGCAGGGTCAGCTCGGACACGAAGCAGCCCTTGTGCGGTTGCAGATCAACCAGCCCCTCGGCCGACAGCACCTTGAGCGCCTCGCGCAAGGGCGTGCGGCTGATGCCGAGCTGTTCGGCCAGTGCCGCCTCGTCCAGCCGCTGGCCTGGCGTCAGCGCATGCTTGTAGATCCGCTCGCGCAGCAGATCGCTTGCCTGTTGCGACAACGACGAACGGTTAACCCTTGTTTTCAATTGGTTTTGTGTCTTGCATACGATATTTTGTATACAACTTAACGGCTAGTTGCTGGGTACGTCAAGCTGCATCGCAGCAAACGCCAACGCTCATGACTCCGATCAAACGCCCCGCGTCTTGAAGTACCTTGATGTCGTGGCGCCTCAAGCTGGCAAGTGGACCCGTCCCCTCCCATCCTCCCCCTCGCGGGGGAGGCTATCAATCGGCTCGCTGCGCTCGAAACTGGCAGGGCGCTTGGCGATGTATTTCACGTTAAGACGGGCATCAACTGGGAAAAATCGTCGATCGCGGGATAGTCGCCGGTGTGCTTTTCCGGCTGCATGGTGTCCGGCCGCTTCACCGCCACGAGATGCGCGATGCCGTAAAGCCGCGCGCTGTCGAGCACCGGCAGGCTGTCATCGACCAGCAGCGTGCGCGCCGGATCGAAGGCTTCGATCGCATTCAGTCGTTCCCAGAAGGCCTGTTCCTCCTTCGCCGCACCCAGCGCATGCGAACTGACGATGGCGTCGAAGCGCGGGCTGAGCCCGGTGCGCGCCATTTTCAGGGTCACGCTCTTGTGATGGGCATTGGTCGCCAGCACCACGCGGCGGCGGCTGGCGCGCACCGCATCGAGGAAATCCGTGACATGCGGATGGATCTCGATCAGGTGCGCGACTTCTTCCTTGAGGCGCATGATGTCGAGCTCCAGCTCGGTCTCCCAGAAGTCCACCGAATACCATTCCAGCGTGCCGGCGCGGGTGTGGTAGCGCGCCATCAGCTCCTCGCGCCCGGCGCTTGCCGGCAGGCCGCGCGCCGCGGCATAGCGCTGCGGCAGGTGCACCTGCCAGAAGTGGTTGTCGAAATTCAGGTCGAGCAGGGTGCCGTCCATGTCGAGCAGGACGGTATCGATGCGCGACCAGTCGATCATCGCGCCGCCGCCGGCATCAGGGCCGGAGGTAGACATAGCCCTGCTGCTGCAGGCGCATGACTTCAACGTAACCGGCCTTGGCGTAGGCGATGCCGTCGATCATGTCGTCCTTGGTCAGGTTCAGCGACTTCATGGTGTTGCCGCAGGCGACGAAGCGCACCCCGGCCGCCATCGCGTCGAGTACCCGGTTGGCCGTCAGCGCATCGGCCTTGAGCATGCCCAGCCCGGGGCCGATGGCGACCACCGTGATCTCGACCTTGCCAAGCTCCTCCTGCACGTTGTTGATGTTGGCGAGCACCGTGTTCCATTTGCGCGAATCGTCTTCATTCACCTGAAATACCGCGCGCTGCGGTGCGCCGGCGGCTTGCGCCGGATCCGCTGCAGTCGCGGCAGCGGGCGCCAGTGCCAGCAGCAACCAGGCCATCAGGCCCCAAGCGGTGAAAAGTCTGTGCTTCATGTCGGTTATCCTTGCACGCAAGATAGTGCCTTTACTCTGCCACAAATTCCCCATGGAAAAAATCGATTGTGCCGTGATCGGCGCCGGGGTGATCGGCCTCGCCGTGGCACGCCGGCTCGCCGCGCAGGGCCGCGAGGTGCTGATGCTCGAAGCCGAAGCCGCGTTCGGCACCGGCATCAGCGCGCGCAACAGCGAAGTCATCCATGCCGGCATCTACTACCCGACGGGTTCGCTCAAGGCCAGCCTGTGCGTCGCCGGGCGCCGCATGCTCTACGACTACTGCGCAGGGCGCGGGATCGGCCACCGGCGCTGCGGCAAGCTGATCGTCGCCACCGGTGACGGTCAGCGCGAGCAGCTCGCAGGCATCGCCGCCAAAGCCCGCGCCAATGGCGTGGAGGATCTGCAATTCCTCGCGCGCGACGAAGCGCGTGCGCTGGAGCCGGCGCTCGAATGCACGGCGGCGCTGCTGTCGCCCTGGACCGGAATTGTCGACAGCCACGGCCTGATGCTGGCCCTGCTCGGCGATGCCGAACGGCATGGGGCGGTGCTGGCCTTGCGCAGCCCGGTACAAGGCGGCGAGGTCGTCGCCGATGGCATCGTGCTCGACGTCGGCGAGCCGGCGAACCTTATGCGGCTGCAGGCGGCGACCGTGGTGAACTGCGCCGGCCTCGGCGCCCAGGGCGTGGCCCGCGCCCTGCGCGGGCTGCCGCCGGAAACCGTGCCGCCGCTGCACTACGCCAAGGGCAACTATTACGCGCTAGCGGGAAGCGCACCCTTCTCGCGCCTGATCTATCCGGTCCCGGTCAAGGCCGGGCTCGGCGTGCATCTGACGCTCGACCTCGGCGGCCAGGCGCGCTTCGGTCCCGACGTGGAATGGATAGAGCGCATCGACTACACGGTGGCCGCAGAACGCGCCGCGGCCTTCTACGCCGAGGTGCGCCGCTACTGGCCGCAACTGCCCGACGGCGCCCTGCTTCCCGCCTACGCCGGGATCCGCCCGAAGCCCCACGCACCGGACGCCGCCGCCTGCGATTTCCTGCTGTCCGGCTCCGCCGAGCATGGCATCCGCGGCCTGGTCTGCCTCTACGGCATCGAGTCGCCGGGGCTCACCGCCAGTCTCGCGCTGGCCGACCACGTCGCCGGCATGCTGGCTGCCGAACACTGAACGAAGCCGGTTCGCCAAGCTGCTAGGATATCGGCTTCCGTTCACCGATTCCGCCCCCGATGCCCTGCCCGCGCCTTCGCGCCACCATGATCCTGCCCGCCCTGGCGCTGGCCCTGCTTGCCCCGACGCTCGCCGCCGCCCAGGGACAATCCCGCGAGGTCAAGCTGTCCGGCATGGGCGTGCGCAAATGCAGCGACTGGCAGCAATGGAAGGAATCGCGCAACGACGAATCGCGGGCGATGGCGCTGGAATGGGCCCAGGGCTTCATTGCCGGCCACAACATATATGCGCGCAGCGGCGCCGCGAGCCCGGTGGTGGCCAATGTCAGCGTGCTGATCCCGCTGCTCGACAGCTACTGCCAGAAGAACCCGGGTGAGCGGATCCTGGTCGGCGTGGTCGAAATCACCAAGGGGCTGGGCGGCAGCAAGGTCGATCTGAGGCCCAAGGCACCACCGCCTCCCAATCCGCGTCCGGAGCAAAAGGGCAGGCTGGATTCCTGAGATGAACGGATTGATATTCAGGGCGCTCGTCGCCGGACTGAGCTGGCTGGCTTTGGGGCTGACGTCGGCACCTGCGCTGGCCGATGTCGGCAGCTTTCTCGCCGAGGTAGTCGCGGCGCACGGCGGCGGCGCGACGCCGAGTGCGATCCACGAGCGCGGCGTCACCGAATCCCTGCGCCGCGGCAAAGGCCCGGTGGAACGCTGGTGGCAGGCGCCGGATCGCTTCCGCATCGAAATCCATTATCCCGGTGCCGCCGAATCGCGCCTGCTCAACGGCGCCGAAGCCTGGCAGCAGGGCCAGCCGGCGAGCCTGGCGTTTCATGGCGCGCTGGTGCTGCAGGCGGCGCGCATGGCCCTGCCCTGGCGGCTGCGCGACAACGCACCGCGCGTGGTCGACCTCGGCACGCTGCCGGCGGTCACCGGCAAGCCGCTGCGGACGCTGGAATGGCCGGTGCAGGAAGGCATCAAGCTGATCGTCGAGATCGATCCCGAGACCCGGCTGATCCAGCGCTCGCGCGGCATACTGACGATCAACAACTCGTCGATGGAATTCGCCACCGGCTACGAGGATTACAGGAGCATCGGCGGTCGCCGGGTGGCGATGACCGAACGGCATTTCGCCATGGGCCAGTACATCGGCAGCACCACGCTGGAAAGCGTCGAGTTTCCCGCCGTGCTGCCGGCGCCGACTTTCAGCCCCGCGGCGGCACAGCTTCTGACACGGGCATCGCAGCGATGAGCAGTCGCCGCGAAGAACAGGCCTGGACCTTGATCTTCGGTGCCTGGCTGATCGCCGGCGCCTCGACCTTGGGCGCGCTGTTCTTCGGCGAAGTCATGCAGCTGCCGCCCTGCGTGCTGTGCTGGTACCAGCGCATATTCATGTTTCCGCTGGCGCTGATCCTGCCGCTCGGCCTGTTTCCGCTCGACGCCCGGGTGATCCGCTACGGGCTGGTGCTGGCCGTGCCCGGCTGGGGCTTTGCGGCATTCCACCAGTTGCTGGTCGCCGGGGTGATTCCCGAGAGCATCAAGCCCTGCACCAGGGGCGTGCCCTGCTCGGAAACCGTCATCCAATGGTTTGGCTTCCTCACCATTCCCCTGCTGTCGCTCGCCGCCTTTTCCACCATCATCGCGCTGCTGGTCGCGGCGCATCTGCGGAGTTGCAAATGAAACAGAAGACGCTTTTCATCATTGCCGTGGTCTGCCTGCTGCTGGGCTTCATCGTTGCGGCGCTGCTCTACAACGTCGAGAAGGAGGAACAGGCCGGCCAGCTGGTTGCCGTGAACAACCCGGCACTGGTGCGCATGCATTCGCCGAGCCTGGGCTCTGCCTCCGCGCCGGTGGTGATTGTCGAATTCCTCGATCCCGCCTGCGAAACCTGCGCCGCCTTCTATCCGCTGGTCAAGCAGATCATGGCCGCGAACCCCGACCGGATCCGCCTGGTACTGCGCTACGCCCCCTTCCACAAGGGCTCCGATCAGGTGGTCGCGGCCCTCGAGGCGGCGCGCAAGCAGGGCAAGTACTGGCAGGCGCTGGAAGCGCTGCTGGCGGCGCAGGCCGACTGGGTGCATAACCACGCGGCGCAGGTCGACCGGATCTGGCCGCATCTGGAGAAGGTCGGTCTCAACCTGCAGCAGCTGCGCAGCGACATGGCCGCGCCCGAAATTGCCGGCGTCATCGAGCAGGACCTGCTCGATGCGCAGACGCTGAAGGTGACCAAGACGCCGGAGTATTTCGTGAACGGCAAGCCGCTGCCGCGCTTCGGCATCGAGCCGCTGAAGCAACTGATCGACGAGGCGCTGGCGGCAAGCCGGCGCTGAGGTCCGGCGGGACGTAGGGCGGATGTAGGGCGGATGTAGGGCGGATGTAGGGCGGATGTAGGGCGGACTTCAGTCCGCCAACATAATCTGGCCGACTGAAGTCGGCCCTACCGCCCCGTGAAGCGCGGCGGGCGTTTTTCCAGGAAGGCCGCCAGGCCTTCCGCATAATCCTGCGTGCCGAGGAAAGCGAAGGAGTCACGTTTCTCGTCCTCCGTCAGCGGCCGGCCTTCAATCAACCGCGCGATCCACTGCTTGTGCCAGCGCGCCACCAGCGGCGCCCCGGCGGCGATGCGCGCGGCCGTGGCTGCGGCTTCCGCCAGCACCGCGGCGTCGGCCACCACCCGCGTCAGCAGGCCTTTGGCATACGCCTCGGCGGCATTCAGCAGCCGCCCTTCGAGCAGGATTTCCTTCGCCACCGCCGGACCGGCCAGGCGCAACAAACCCGACAGTTCGCCGGGATACATGGAGAAGCCCAGCTTCATGATCGGCGCGCCGAACTTGGCACTCTCGCCGGCGATGCGCAGGTCGCAGGCGCAGGCGATTTCGAGGCCGCCGCCGACGCAGGGGCCGAGGATCGCGGCGACCGTCGGCTGCGGGCAGGATTCGATCGCGGCCAGCGCCGCGCCAACCGCCTCGTGATAGGCCAGCGCCAGGTCGACCGTGGCGCGCGCGGTGCGAAACTCTTCGAGGTCGCCGCCGGCGGCGAAGACCAGACCTTCGCCGCGCAGGATCACGCAACGCAGGGTATCGTCTGCCGCCAGTTCGCTCATGGTTTCGCGCAACCGCTGCCACATCAGGGCATTCAGCGCGTTCAGCTTGTCGGGATTGAACAGGGTGACGGTGGCGATGGCGCCGTCGCGTTCGCAGAGGATGTCGGATTTCATGGGCACTCCCGATCAGGCACCGGCTTCAAGCCGTCCCCGGACCGACTCCGGGGCAGGCTCCCGACACATGCCGGAATCTGGCAATTGTTGCGCGGGTCGTCGTTTGGTCGTCGAACAAAGGCGTCGGGTATCAGATGCTCGGAAAGTCAAATGACTCTGACCCCTTTGGTTCTCCATTTTCATTTCCGGTTTTCGATCAGCAACAATGGCTAAAGCGCGCAGAATACGGACCGGCGACACACATCAGAGGGCGTCGGATTCGCCGACGTGCATGCCGGGCTCGTCCGCCGCAGCTCACTTCAGCAGGGCATGGGTAATGTGTCGCAAAGTCTCCTGCAACGATCACGCCGCCGACTTCATCACGAAGTCCGCACGAATTTCATCGAAAGGCACGGTGAGTTTGCCGTCTTCCGTTTTTCCCACCATGCCGATTTCGATCATTGCCGCGGCATCCTCGTGAACCCGCTTCACGTCGCGACCCAAGGCGCGCGCCAGAGCGCGCACCCCGAGCGGCCCGGTGTTTTGCAGGCACTCGATCAGCTCCCAGCGCTTGGGCGTAAGCACGCGAAACAAGGCGGCAGGCGATTCGAAATCGAAATGCTCGCCCTTGTATTTCCCGCCCTTCCAGGCCGAAAGGAATCCGGCGCGCACCACCTTCAGCGACTCGTCCCCCTTGCGGATACGGATGCTTGCGGTTCTCATCGTCCTGCCCTCCTCTTTTCAACCTCGCGCAAAAATCGTCGATCAGCTTTTCCGGACTGTCGAAGCGGTAGGCGTGCTCGCGACCTCCTTGATGGCGGTGATCTCCCTTCGGCCGCTTGCAGTACCTTTCACAAGCCAACTAAGGTATTAGCTTCTTTGAAAAAGGTCTCCGACCACATTACATTGACTTCGCCGGTCTCCGGCGAATATCGAACCATGAATTTGTTTGCGTCGTCTCCATGAATCATCATTCTGGTGGCATCACTTACTGACGAGGTAAAAAAATGAACCGTACAAGAAGTGTTGAAGGTAGGAGAAGCTGGTTCCGGTATCACCCGACCCTCATTGAGTAAGTTCCCAACCGAGTAAGTTTTCAACGTGAATTTTCCCGTTTCATCTTTCGCGATTCTATGAACGAAAAGGTATCCGTCTACCCCGTAATTCAATGTGATGATGGGGCCGTGTAGGAGAACCGCTTTATCGCTGAACTCCCAAAACACAAAAGTAAGTGGAACCTTGAAGAGCCTTCGTGCGATGGGATCGAAAAACAAAAGTTCGAATCCGCCACCGTAGTAGACATCATGCGTAGCGCTCGAAGTAACTTCGTGATACAGGGCAATTGCCAACCGTCCAATTATCGCCCCGAAGCTTTCTTCAAAGTAGCTTGGCTTTTCGGAAACCCCGACAAGGTTGAAGTCGATGCTTTCGAGAAAGTGCTTTGTACCCGACCCCGCATATTTGAATTTGGTCTTGTTATCGAGGATCGTTTCTCCAGTCAGGTAGTCCTGCACAAATCCTCTGCCATGTTCCGGATCCGTCAAACAGTAGAAGATAAAACTAACACTTGCTAGTTCGCTATCAAGTAGGCCTGCACAATATATTTGCTCTAGGAGCTTATCGGGTGTGTAGGGTGGTTTGAGTTGATCAGCTATTCGTTGAATCAAGTAAGTTGCAACAAGCTTGCTTCCGGCCCACGCCACCGCCAGGTGGTCGTTGATGATTACAACCTTTTGCGATAGATCCACAAAATACAAACTGACGTCGGACTGTGCCTTGTTAAATCGTGTCGGTATATCGAGCGGTGATTCCTGCTCTTTGGAGCCAGAAATCAAGAGATCGCCGACCAATACAGAACCACCCTCATATTGAAATGAGCAAATGATCGTCAAAGCTTTAGGCCCTTCTGAAGTAGCTTATGAAATAAAAATGCCAGTACCCGCATCACAGGCTTTACTGTAGAGCAAAAAGCAACAAGAGGTCCGGAGAAAATCTGTTTTGCATAGCAATTGAAAGTCGGCGCTGGCGGTACGGCGATAATCAGATGATAAGAGCAGGGCCGCGCTTCTCGACCTTCAAACGCCCATGTCGCATCCCGAACGGGACGGTGGGGCGTTCTGCGCAGCGAAGTAAAGGGGGAGGAGGCGCCGGAACGGCGCCGACGGATGACATGAGCGGAGCAGGATGCCCCGCCGTCCCGTTCGCGCCAAAGGCGTCGAGTCATCCTAGTCGTGCATCTGCCGGCAATGACTCTCGCGGGCGAAAATCAGGATGATGCCGGCGACGACCATGGTCCCGACCATCAGCGTGAAGCCGTCACGGTAGGCCGTCGCGTCATAGACCCGCACCCCGGCCTGCAAGGCGCCGTCCCAGCGCCGGTCGAGCATCCAGCCCACCGCCGGCTGGAGCAGCATGCCGCCCAGCAGCGGCCCCATGTTGCAGAAGCCCGACGCGGTGCCCACCAGCCGCAGCGGCACCGATTCCTTGGCCCAGGCGAAGCCGATGATGATGTTGCCCGAGGCGAAGCCGGTAGGGATCAGCAGCAGCACCAGGGCCCACAGCGGCAGCGGCAGGAAAATGATCGCCACCCAGCCCAGCAGCGCGACGCCCGAGGCGGCCAGGTAGAGCGGCTTGCGCCGGCCCATGCGTTCCGACCAGCTGCCGAGCATGGGCCCGCCCAGGGCCCAGGCCACCAGCAGGATCGAGGTGATCGCGGCGGCGGCCTTCGGGTCGAGACCGTGCACCTGGCGCAGGAAGGGCACGCCCCACAGGCCGGCGAAGGTCAGCACTGCACCGGAAAAGCCGATCGGCACCGCGGTCAGGATCCAGATGTTGCGGTAGGACAGCACTTCCATCAGGCCGCGCAGCACCGAGGTCCCCGCATGCGACCCGTGCGCGCCCTGAAAGTGGCTGGCATAGCCCCGATCGGCCGGATCGTCGCGCACGCGCAGCCAGGTGGCGACGCACAACACTGCCGTCAGCGCGGCGGAAACGCCCATCACCGGACGCCAGCCGAAGGTTTCCACCAGAAAACGCAGCGGCACGCCGGCCACCACGCCGCCGACCACCCCCATCAGCAGGGCCATGCCCGAGGCCAGCGCGTACTGCTTCGGCGCGAACCAGTGGCTGGCGAGCTTGAGCATCGAAACGAAGGCCACCGCCACCGAGGCGCCGATCAGCAGGCGCCCCATGTTGGCCCAGAAGATGGTCGGCGCGAAGGCGAACAGCGCGGTGCCCAGCGCCGCCACGCCGGCGCCGACTGTCAGCAGGCGGCGCGGACCCCAGCGGTCGGCGATCATGCCGGTGGGGATCTGCATCGCGACGTAGGAATAGAAATAAAAGGCCGAGAGGTTGCCCAGGGCCGCGCCGGTGATGGCGAACTCGGTCATCAGCTGGTCGGTGATCACCGCCGGCGCAACGCGCAGGTAGAAGCCGATCAGGTAGAGCAGCGCGCCGAGGCCCCAGACAGTCCAGGCCAGCGATGCCGGCGGAAACCGGGGCATTCCCCCCGGCCCCCTTTCCGGGAAAGGGGGTGACTGTGGCTCGCGCTGCTCGATTGAATTACTCACGCCGGGAAGGTCTCTGCCCACCACAAGCGCGCTTTCAGGCCCCAGGTCGTGGCATAGCCGACCACGCGGAAGCGGATGTTGCCGGCGCCATCGACCACGAAATGCGTCGGCACACCGCTCACGCGCCAGTTGGCCGCATGGCGGCCGTCGGCGTCGATCAGCACCGGCAGCGCGATGCCGCGCTCCTTCAAATGTTTGGTCACCGTCGCCGCATCGCCCGACTGCATCGCCACCGAAATCACGCGATGATCCTTCGCCACACTGACGATGTTGCCCTCCTCGGCCGAGCACACCGGGCACCACGTGGCCCAGAAGGCGACCAGTGTCGGCGCGTTGTTCGCCGTCTCACCAGCGCCGACTCTTGCCGGGCTGCCGTCAGTAAGTACCCCGACCAACGGCGGCGCCGCACCCTCGGGCAGGCCGCGCGTCTGCCAGTACTGGGCGCCAAGGATGACGGCAATGATCAGTGCAGCTTCGAGCGCATGGCGCGGCGTGAACACGCGGCGCAGGCGATCCCGCAAACCCTGTGCTCTGCGCACCTGCTTGTCCGCTGCGCGGAATGGTGTCAGCACTGCTCCCACGGCAGGCCTTCGAAGCGCCAGCCGTTCATCGCGCCGCGATGGTGGGTGTCGTCGAGTTCGCCTTCGAAGCCGTGCAGCACGTTGAACACGCGCGTGAAGCCGGCGGCTTCGAGCGCATGGCCGGCATCGACCGAGCGGTTGCCGCTACGGCAGATCAGCACCACCGGGCGGTCGCCGGAATGGCCGGCGAGTTTCCTGACTTCGCCGACGAAGTGGGGATTGACTTCCCAGTCGGGACCGTCGTTCCACGAGACATGGCTGACGCCGGCCGGGTGGCCGACGAAAAAGAACTCCATTTCACTGCGGCAATCGACGAACAGTGCGCTCGGGTTGTCGTGCAGAAACTGGGCGGCTTCCTTGGGGGTCAGGTGTTTCATGGCAACTCCTTGTCTTTATTGTTCCATTCTAGCTCAGCGTCGCGGCCCGCCAAAAGCGGGCCAGGAGCCGCTCCGGTATCATCCGCTCATGAATCCACTGACCCGCGTCCTTCTCGCGTTTGCTTCCATGATCGGCTTTTACGGCTGCGATGGCGACCAGCTCGCCCAACTCAAGCCGGGGATTTCGACCGCGCAGGAAGTGCGCGAGCGGCTGGGCCCGCCCGGCACCGAGTGGCCCAACGGCGACGGCAGCGTGACCTGGGAATACCCGCGCGGACCCGAGGGCACGCGCTGCTGGATGTTGACGCTGAATCAGGGTGGCGTGCTGCAGAAAATCGAGCAGGCGCTGACCGAGGAGAACTTCGCCCGCATCGAAAAGGGCTGGCGCGGCGAGCAGGTGCGGCGCCTGCTGGGCAAGCCGGCCGGCGAAGTAAAATTTCCGCTGAAGCCCGAGGTGGTCTGGGAGTGGCGCATCGACCCGGCGACGCCGGAAAACCGCGCCTTCTTCCACGTGCATTTCAGCCTCGACGGAATCGTCACCGGCACCTCGCGCCGCGAGGACGTGCCGCTGCGCTGAAGCCGGGCATGAACCAAACGCGGCAGGGCCGGTCGGAGCCTGCCGACCCGCCAATTTTCATAAGGATTACATAGTGCAACGCCTGAATCTGCGTCAATTCGTTATCGCCCTCGCCCTGCTGGCGGCGGCCGGACTCGCCCGCGCCACGCCGGACCTCGCGGCACCCGATGCGGCGGCGGCCGTGGCCGCCGGCAAGATCACGCTGATCGACATCCGCACCCCGCCCGAGTGGAAGGAAACCGGCGTCGCCAAGGGTGCCAAACGGGTCAACATGCTGCACCCGCAGGGTGCGCCGGGCTTTGTCGAGCAGT
>JALHPU010000028.1 GCA_022842325.1 Sulfuritalea sp.
CGATGTGTTTGTAGCGGGCCATGAATCCTCCTTCGCAATAACTTATGCTTGGAGTATTGATATTCCATTTGGTTCACGGCACGATGCGTCTATGAAAAGACTTTTTCTACAGCTTCGTTGGGCCTCTCGATGACCACGCACATTGAACGACGTCTATCAGGAGTGTCAATGATTCTGGCTCGAGTCGCCGTCGTCTTATGTCTTGGGTTATCACTTGGCATTGCGAGAGCGACCGAACCCGAAACAACTGAGCCTGTAAGCCGAAGTATGGGGAGCGAAGTTTCGCTCCCGCAAGGCATCAATATCGATGCCTTGCGAGCCGCCGCAGAGCGCGGCGAACCGTGGGCGCAAAGCAATCTCGGCCTCCTCTATCAAGTGGGCCGCGGTGTGGCAAGGGACGAGCAAGAAGCCGCAAAATGGTTCCGGCGCGCCGCAGAACAACACAACGCGATCGCGCAGTACAACCTCGCAAGGCTTTATGAGAATGGCCGTGGAGTCGCAGTAGACGTTGTCGAGGCGGTAAAGTGGTATCGCCGCTCGGCAGAGCAAGGTTACGCAAACGGGCAATTTTCCTTAGGCAACATGTATCTCTTCGGCACCGGCGTAGAGACGAACCCGGCGCTCGCGGTAACGTGGTTTCTCAAGGCAGCGGAGCAAGGTCATACCAAAGCTCAGAGCAATCTTGCCTCCATGTATTGGCGAGGGCCCGGAGTAATTAAGAATCGCCCTGAGAGTCTGCGTTGGTATCGCAAGGCCGCAGAAGGAGGAGAGCCACTGGCCCAATACAACCTTGGTCTGATGTATCTGAACGGGTTCGGCGTTATTAAGGATCGCGAGGAAGCTGTAGCTTGGCTTCGCAAAGCGTCCCAAGGCGGCGTGAGCGACGCGACAAAGACGCTCATCGCGATGCAAACGGTCAGTCAAGCCCTTGAAACCGCGAGGGCAGACTTCATTGCGGATATGAGCGCACGTGCCGAGACGGGGGACGTTGAGGCCCAAAGTACTCTTGGCCTTTGGTACGAAATGGGAACAAATGTACCGAAGAACGAAGTCCAAGCACTGAAGTGGCATCTCAAGGCCGCGACGCAGGGTCATGTGGGCTCGCAGCACTCCATTGGCCTCATGTACATGATCGGCCAAGGCACTGCCAAGAACGAAGCCGAAGGTATAGCTTGGTTTCGCAGAGCGGCGGCTCAAGGCTCCGCTCCTGCTCAGCATAGCCTCGGTATTGCCTACCAAATGGGTAGCGGTGTCGAGAAGGATATCGACGAAGCCGCCAAATGGTATCGGCGAGCCGCAGACTCGGGATACCGCCAGGCAAGCGAGGCGTTGGTCAAGTTGAGGGAGTGATTTGCCGTGAAGTGGATGTCTTGCTATAGAGGCCCAACCCTGCGGTCGACCCCGTTCGCTTCGCTCTCTGGACGCTGCGCGATGAAGCCGCGCAGCGCCGGTCACCTTGAACGTTGGGCGTCACAAACAACGGGGCGCTAGAGTGAAAGGTGGATTGGAACTGTATGATTCTCGCGTGAGCCAGATAGCTTTGCTGGATGGTGTGGCCACGATCCATTTCTCACACGCCTACATCCACAAATCAAAGGGAACACCGGGTAAGGATCGCGGGACTGGATGGAGTCAGGAGGCGCAGCTAGTTTTCTCCGGTGTTGGCGCACTGGGGCGATTGCCATCGTTGCCCAATACGATATCGGAAGGGTTCCTGGAGGCTGGTGGCATTCGCTACGAAATTATCCCCTTACCTTTCAAGCGCAAGACTCGCGCGAGACTCAAACTGTGTTTTGCCGACGGCATCCAATTTGAGATCGTCGGTGAAAGGCCCTTAATCGAATTGGGTGGAACGCCAATCTACTTGGAGGATCTTCCGTGACGCCCAACCCGGCGGTCGACCCCGTTCGCTTCGCTCTCTGGACGCTGCGCGATGAAGCCGCGCAGCGTCCCTGACCTTGAACGTTGGGCGTCTTGGGTCAGTAGTGGAACCGGAGCTGCACAATTTCTAGCGCATCACTTACAGCGCGATAAACCATGCGATGCTCATCAGTGATCCGGCGCGACCAAAACCCCGATAGCGCATGCTTCAAGGGTTCTGGCTTGCCCATGCCGCTGAATGGTTCGCGCTGTGCCTCGCGGATCAGTTTATTGATCCGTTCCACCATGCGCTTGTCTTGCTTTTGCCAATACAGGTAGTCTTCCCATGCCTCATCCGCAAAGATCAGCTTCACTTGGCCAGCTTCCGCTCAACGCCTTTCCCAGCGTTCAGTTGTGCAATGGCCGAAAGAAGGCGCTTGGCGTTGGCCGGCGTGCGCAACAGATAGGCCGTTTCTTCAAGTGCTTTGTAATCTTCGAGCGAGAGCATCACAACAGACTGTTCGCCGTTGCGGGTAATGATCAAAGCTTCGTGGTCATTGCAAACCCGATCCATTGCGCTTGCGAGGTTTGCACGAACGGTGGTGTAAGTAATCGCATCCATGGGTGGCTCCTAAAATGTACGTGTTACTGTACAGCATCCAGGGCGTGGCGTCCAGCATCGCCAAGACGCCCAACCCGGCAGTCAACAGGACGCCGCGCGATGAAGCCGCGCAGCGCCGGTGATTTCAGACGTTGGGCCTCTTAGACTCATGTCGAACTTTGCCGCCTCTTCCTTTGCGTTGGCCGCCGTGTCACCAGCGCCGACTCTTGTAGTTCTTCACCCGCCATGCCACCTTCACCGTTGAAGTTCTTCCTTGTCCTTGCTTTGCTGGCAGGCACTCCGCTCCAAGCTTCGGAGCAATGGTTCCTCATGGCACGCCATGGAGAGTGCGCAAGAATTGAGTCACTGAAACGCAAGGTTCCTGATCTGGGCGCGGTCACGGATCCGCAATCCTTTGCGGCGCTTATGCGCAAGAATGGGTACGCCACAACAATCACCCAGCAGGCACTTTCGAAAGGCGCAGCGTTCGAAGTCATTGTCCCGGCAAAGGAACTATCCTTGGTGTTTGTCACCGCCGACTTGTGCAGCACATTCAGCGCCAAGTGAGCAATCATTCGCAAGTGCATGAGGCCCAACCCATCCATCAACCCGGACGCTGCGCAAAAAGCCGCGCAGCCCGGTGATTTCAAACTTTATGCGTCTCTGAGGAAATCGCCGTGGTAGCCAAGTGCTCAGTGTTTATCGCCACAAGTCTTGACGGCTTTATCGCCCGTAGCGACGGGAGCATTGATTGGCTGAAGGAGGCAAACAAGTCCGTAACACCCGGAGAAGATTGTGGCTACGGCAAGTTCATGGCCGATGTTGATGCTTTGGTTATGGGCAGAAACACATTCGAACAGGTACTCACCTTCGATTCCTGGCCCTATGGTTCAACTCCTGTCGTCGTCTTGAGCCATCGAGAAATCTCTTTACCGCCCAATCTTCCGCCAAGCGTCTCAGTGTCAAACAAGACGCCGACTGCGTTGGTGCCATGGCCGACCGCCTTGAGCAAAACGAGTCGCGTCCCGTCCAGATCAATATCTCCCTTCCCCTCGCCGCATGAGCAATTGGCCGTCCGTCAAGGCCAAACGATTGCTGGCGGCGTTATTTGGTATTGGATGGAAACTCAAACGGCAGTCTGGATCCCACCGCACGCTGTCGCGCGAAGGATGGCCCGACGTTGTCTTCGCGTTTCACGATGGCGAGGAAATCATTTCCCGGATGCTTGCTCGTATCGCCAAGCACACAGGCATTACTCCCAACGATTTGCAGGCCTGCCACTTACGGCAGCAAACGAGTTTTCCCGTCGGCCTTCCCTGCCCGCCGTGCCGCCAGAGCCGACTTTCAGGCGCGGCGGTACGGGCGCTCAGCGCGCCAAGAACAGATAGCCGTGCGGCTGGTTCCGCTCGTCGACCAGCAATGACACCTGCAACTCGACGCGCAGGCTGTCGGCCCCAGCCGTCCATTGCAGTTCCTGGCGGTGCGTGCGGCCATCGCGCAGGGCTTCCGGCGTCAACACCGCGCGGCAATCCGTCCAGCCCAGCCGCGCCAGCGCCTCGCGCAGGTCCTGCCCCAACGTCGCCAGCGCCTGCAGTTTGGGCATGGCGGCGACTGCCGGGTTGCAGTAGTTGACACGGCATTCGAGGTCGGTGGCGATCACCGCGGTGCCGGTGGCGGAGCGCAGGATGTTCTCCAGCACGACCTTTTCGTTGACCGCCATCTGCCGGCTCAGCAGGACTTTCTCCTGGCGCTGCAGCAGGTCCTTGAGGTAGGCGACGTACTGGCCTTCAAGACCATTCACCACGTCGTGGTGGGTCAGCACGCCGCAGACCGCACCGTCGGCGGCAAGCACGGCAAGCCGGCGGATATGCGCCTGGTCCATGACCTTGACGGAGTCATGCAGCAGGTCCTGCTGCGTGACGGTCTTGACCGGCTTGCTCATGGTAGCGCCCAGCGTCAGGGCTTCCGGCGCATCGTGCAGATGGCACAGGCGCACGATGTCGCGTTCGGTGAGAACGCCGAGCGGGCGCTTCGCCTCATCCACGGCGAAGACGCAGCTGAAGCGGCGCTGGTCCATCAGCGCGACCACCTCGCCCACCGTGGCGGATTCGGGCAGCAGGCCGACGTCGGTGGCCATGGCGCCGCCGACGTCCTTGAAGCGCATGTAGTACTCGATGCCGAAGTCGCGCAGGATGTCGCTTTCGCTGACCACGCCGACCAGCAGGCCCTCGGCATCGGTCACCGCGATATGCCGGATGCGCCGCCCGCCCATCAGGTGATAGACGTCCATGCAGTTCTCGGTCTGTTCCACCGTCACCACCGGCGCCTGCATCAGGTCGGTGCAGCCCAGGCTCTTGAGGCCGCCGGAGCGATGCAGGTTGCGCACCACGTCGCGTTCGGTAACGATGCCCAGCACCAGCCGATCTTCCACCACCAGCACCGAGCTGACCGACTTGCTGTGCATCAGTTCGAGAATCTGCGCCGCGGAATAATCCGTCGTCACTTCGCACACCGTGCGCGTCATCAAATCGGAAATCGGTTTCTTGTTGGTGTCCATCGGGCGCTTGATCCTTGATCGATTCGTAACGGAATATCCGGCGTCCCCGCCGGTGAGCGGGAAGTATCCCCGGCAGCCAAAGGCAAGTCAAATATCCGGACGGGTCCGGCAAACAAACGCAGTGAATTTGCGCAATGCGCCGCCACCGCTCTATGATTTGCCCTGTTCCGGAGTTGTCTGAAGGGAAGTCGCGCACATGAGCACAGCCGCCGAACGAAACAAGCAGAACGCCATGGCGTTCTATGACCTGATGTTCAATCAGTGCCAGCCGGCGGAAGCCATCCGGCGCTACGCCGGCGCGGTTTACACACAGCACAATCCGCATGTCGCCGATGGCAAGGAAGCGTTCATCGCCTATTTCGAGCGCATGGCCATCGACTATCCCGGCAAGCAGGTGGTGTTCAAGCGTGCGGTCGCCGAGGGCGATCTGGTGGTGCTGCATTGTCACCAGATCTGGCCGACGTTCAAGGACAGGGACTGGGCCGGCATGGACATTTTCCGATTCGACCAGGATGGAAAGATCGTCGAGCACTGGGATGTGCTGCAAGTCGTACCCGACACCGCCGCGCACGAGAACACCATGTTCTAGCCGGACGCCGGTGAACGCCTGACGAACCCGCAACAGCTCGACGATGCCATCGCGCCGCCACTTTCTCGAAGATTCGCTTGCGCTGGCGGCCCTGTCGATGATGCCGCCGCTGGCCCATGCCGCGCTCCCTGCGACGCGCCCGATTCCGGCGGACGGGCGGCGCCTGCCGGTGATCGGGCTGGGCACCTGGCAGACCTTTGATGTCGGCGCTGACGCCACGGCGCGCGCCAAGCTCGGCCGCCTGCTGGCGCGCTTCGCCGAACTGGGCGGCGCGGTGATCGACAGCAGCCCGATGTACGGCAGCGCGGAAACGGTGGTCGGCGACCTGGCGCGGGAACGCAAGCTGCGCGAGCGCCTGTTCTTCGCCACCAAGGTGTGGACGCAGGGCAAGGCCGCCGGCATGGCGCAGATGGAGGAATCGCTGCGGCGCCTGCGTACGCCGCGCATCGAGCTGATGCAGATCCACAACCTGAAGGACTGGCAGCAGCACCTGCCGACGCTGCGTGCATGGAAGGCGGAGGGACGCATTCGCTATCTCGGCATCACCCACTACAGCCCCGGCGCCTATGCCGAGATCGAGCACATCCTGCGCCGCGAGCCACTGGACTTCCTGCAGATCAACTATTCGCTGGCGGAACAGGAATCGGCGCAGCGCCTGCTGCCGCTGGCAGTCGAGCGCGGAGTGGCGGTGATCGTCAACCGGCCGTTTGCCGAGGGTGCGCTATTCGGCCGGGTGAAGGACCGCGCGCTGCCTGCGGCGGCGGCCGATCATGGCTGCCACAGCTGGGCGCAGGTTTTCCTGCGCTGGATCCTGGCGCACCCGGCGGTGACTTGCGCGATCCCGGCCAGCAGCCGCTTCGAGCACCTCGAAGACAACATGGCGGCCGGGATGGGCCGTCTGCCTGGAGTCGAGGAGCAGCAGGCCTTGGCGCGCATCGCGGGGTTCTAGACGAGAGTCGGCGCTGGTGGCACGGCGAAGGCACGGCGGTAAACGAAGAAAAGCCCGGCTTGCCGGGCTTTTCCGTGGGCCAAAATCCGATCCGGTTTAGATCATTTCCCAGATCGTGGTGATGCCCTGGCCGCCGCCGATGCACATCGTGGCGAGGCAGTACTTGCTGCCGACGCGCTTGGCTTCGTAGAGGGCCTTGGTGATGATCACCGCGCCGGACGCTCCGATCGGGTGGCCGATGGCGATCGCGCCGCCGTTCGGGTTGGTCTTCTTCGGGTCGAGGCCGAGCACCTTGGCCACGGTCAGCGACTGCGCGGCAAAGGCTTCGTTGGACTCGACGACGCCGATGTCGGCGATCTTGAGGCCGGCTTTGGCCAGCGCGATGAGGGTCGACGGGATCGGGCCTTCGCCCATGATGTCATTCGGCACGCCGCCGATGCCGTAGGACACCAGGCGGGCCATCGCCTTGTGTCCGCCGGCGGCGGCCTTGGCCGCATCAGCCAGCACCAGGAAGCCGGCGCCGTCGTTGATGCCGGAAGCATTGCCGGCGGTGACGGTACCGTTCTTGTCGAAGGCCGGCTTCATCTTGGCCAGCGACTCCATGGTGGTGCCAGCCTTGATGTGCTCGTCGGTGTCGAACACCACGTCGCCCTTGCGGGTCTTGAGCGTGATCGGCACGATCTGTTCCTTGAAGTAGCCGGCGGCGACGGCGGCAGCGGCGCGGCGCTGCGATTCGCAGGCGAATTCGTCCTGCTGCTCGCGCGTGAAGCCGTGCTTCTTGGCCAGGTTTTCGGCGGTGATGCCCATGTGGCCGGCGCCGAACGGATCGGTCAGCGCGGCGACCATGGCATCAATCATCTTGGTGTCGCCCATGCGTGCGCCGGAACGCATCGCCGGCGACAGGTAGGCGCCGCGCGACATGACTTCGACGCCGCCGCCGATGGCGAAGTCGGCATCGCCGAGCAGGATCGCCTGGGCGGAACTGACGACGGCCTGCTGCGAGGAGCCGCACAGCCGATTCACGGCGAAGGTGACCGATTCCATGCTCATGCCGCCCTGGATCGTGGCATTGCGCGCGACATAGGGGTAGCGGGCTTCGGTGGGGATCACGTTACCGACGGTGGCAAAGGTAATGGCCTTGGGATCGACGCCGGAACGGGCGATGGCCTCTTTGACCACCAAGCCGCCCAGGTCGGCGGGTTCCATGCCGGACAGCGAACCCATGAAGGTGCCGACCGCGGCACGAACGGCACTCAGTACAACGACTTCTCTCTTGTCAGCCATTACGAAACTCCTTAATTAACGTGAAATGCATCGCCAGGCGCGACTTGTTGGTTCGAGCGCAGCGAGCCGATTAGTAGCCTCCCCGCGAGGGGAGGATGGGAGGGGCGGGTCTTCAATTCGCCTTTTTTCATCATCAAGGGTGCCGTGTCGCCACGGCGTGAAAGTTAGATATCAACTGCCAACCCAGCTGGAAATCCAGACCAGGGCCAGCACGGCCAAACCGAGCACGAGACTGCGCCAAACGAGGCCTATGGTGCTCTGCATGAAGTCGGGATCGGCGTCCTCCCCCAATCCCAGTTCCGGGCGATCGCTCGCGTCGCCCGTGTCTTGAATTACGTCATGTACCGGCATCCCCAGGCGTACACCGAGCGCGCCGGCTCCACTGGCCAAAAGTATACCGGAGCCGGCTTCCGGCCACCTTACAGCCTGGGTGCGCCAGCAATGCACGGCATCCTCGAAATCGCCGACCACGGCGAAGGCGGCGGCCGTCACCCGCAGCGGCACCCAGTCGATCAATTCGAAAGCCTGCCGGGTGAACTGACCGAATTCGCCGAACTCGATTTCGCTGCGCCGGCTCCAGAGTTCGTCGAAGGAATGCGCGAGGCGATAAAACAGGGCACCGGCCGGGCCCAGCACGACGAACCACAACAAGGGGGCAAAGACATGCCGGTGCGATGCGAGCAGCGCCTGCTCGATCGCCAGGCGCGCGATCTCGCCGCTGTTCAGGCGCTCGCCGCCACGCCCGCGCCATTCGGCCAGCAGGCGGCGCGCCTCGTCGATCTCGCCCGCGCGCAAGGCGAGGTGGATGCCGGTGAAAAAATGGCTGAACTGGCGAAAACCCATGGTCAGGTAGAGCACGGCGATGCCCAGCAGAAAACCCAGCACGGGCTGGAACACCATCAGTGCGGCGTAGATGATCGACAGCAGCGCCGCCGGCAGCGCCACGCCGAGTCCCCAGGCAATCGCGCCATGGCTGCGGCCGCCGTCGTTGAACTTGTCTTCGAGGAAGCCGGCCAGCCGCGCCACGGGTTCGCGCACCACCCGCTGCACCGAGAGCGCATGCAGCTGTTCCAATACCAGCGCAATGACGATCGAAATCAGCGTCATGTGACTACCCTCCCCCCAGCCCCCTGCCCAAGGCAGGGGGTGACGGTGGTTCGCCGCTGCGCGGCTCCGATCATTTGCAGCGCGCCACTTGGGACGGCCCGGCGTGGCGCGCTCATGTCTCGCCGTAGAGGAAGCGCTGCAGCGTCACCAGCATGCCGGCGGTTGCGCCCCAGATGAAATAGCCCTGCCAGGGCATGGCCCAGTATTCGTGCCGGACGCCGCGCACTTCTATGCTCTGGCGCTGGTGGTTGGCACGATCGAGCAGGAATTCGAGCGGCGGCTCGAAGACTTCCGCGACCTCGAAATCGTCGAGCTTGAGGTTCAGCGGCGGCGTCACCAGACCCACCACCGGCGTGATGACGAAACCGGTGCCGGTACGGTATTCCGGCAGGCGGCCGAGAATCTCGACCTGGCAGGCGGCAATGCCGACCTCCTCTTCCGCCTCGCGCAGGGCGGTCGCCTCGGGCGAAGCGTCGCCCGGCTCACAGCGTCCGCCGGGAAAGCTGACCTGGCCGGCATGGTCGCGCAGATGCGCGGTACGCTGGGTCAGCAGCATGGTGGGGCCGGTTTCGCGGGCGATCACGGGGACCAGCACGGCAGCGGCGATCGGGTCTTTTTCAGCGGCGATCCAGGATTCATATATCGGAGACGCGACAAGGCCTTCGTTGAATCGACGACGCATCAGGGAGAGCAGGCCTCCGCTAGAATTCGGGTCTGCGTTAACAAAAGACTCCAGCATGAAACCGATCGCAATTTTCCGTCATAGCCCCGGCGAGGGGCCGGGCTATTTTGCCACATTCCTCGACCGTCAGTCCCTGCCCTGGACGCTGTTCAAGATCGATGCCGGCGTAGCACCGCCGCCGACTCCCGAGGAATTTTCCGGGCTGTGCTTCATGGGCGGTCCGATGAGCGTCAATGACCAGCTGCCGTGGATTGCGCCGACGCTGGAACTGATCCGCGCGGCCGACGCGCGCGGCATCCCGGTCATCGGCCACTGCCTCGGCGGACAGCTGATGGCCAGGGCCTTCGGCGGCACGGTGGGGCGCAACCCGGTCAAGGAGATCGGCTGGGGCCGGGTCACGGCAACGCAGGCGGCGCAGGACTGGCTGGGCGACACGACTGGCTTCGAGGCTTTCCACTGGCACGGCGAGACCTTCAGCCTGCCGCCCGGCGCCACCCGCCTGCTGCAGAGTACCCACTGCGCCAATCAGGCCTTTGTCCGCGGGCCGCACCTGGGCATGCAATGCCATGTCGAGATGACCGAAACGATGATCCGCAGCTGGTGCCAGCAGTGGGCCGCCGAAAACGTGCCGGCCTCGGCCTCGGTGCAGACGCCGGAACAGATGGAAGAGAACATGGAAGCGCGCATCGCGGCGATGCGCGCGGTGGCGGACCGGCTTTACACGCGCTGGATCGGCGGTTTGAGAAAGGATTGAAAGTCGGCGCCGGCGGTACGGCGCCGACTGAGCTCAATCCCTGAAGTTGCCGTACTGCAGGGGAAAGTCTGTAATCGACTTCTTCACCAGCGCGATGGTTTCCTGCAGCAGATCGCGCTTGGCGCCGGTGACGCGCACGGCGTCGCCCTGGATGCTGGCCTGGACCTTGATCTTGCTGTCCTTGATCATCTTGACGATCTGCTTGGCCAGTTCCTGCTCGATGCCGACCTTGATGGTCAGCACCTGCTTCGACTTGTTGCCGCCGACCGACTGCACCGGACCGTGATCGAGGCGCTTGGTACTTTCGCGTTCCTTCTTTTCCATCTCGGGGAACAGGATGTCCTTGATCTGGCTGAGCTGGAATTCGGAATCGCCGTGCAGGGTGATGAGCTTGTCCTTCTCGTTCAGCTCGACGCGCGCCGAGGTGCCCTTGAAGTCATAGCGGTTGCCGATGTGGCGCCCGGCCACGTCCACGGCGTTCTTCAGTGCCACCAGGTCGGCTTCGGAAGTGATGTCGAATGAAGGCATGGCGCGCTCCCCGGATCAGGCGAAATGACAGACGTAGTGATAGGGCTCGCCGCTGACTTCGATCTCGAAGCTGGAGTTGCCCGGGACCTGGAAGCTCTGGCCGGCGCCGCTGGTCTTCCAGTCCTCGCCCTTGAGGCGATAGCGGCAGGCGCCGGCGACACATTCCATGATTTCGGCGACGCCGGTATTGAAGGTCAGCGTCGCCGGCAGGATCACGCCGACGCTCTTCTTGGTGCCGTCGGCGAGTTGCACCGTATGGCTGACGCACTTGCCGTCGAAGTACACGTTGGCCTTCTTGAACACTGCGACATTATCGAATTGCGACATATCAGATACCCCACATTTTCTGGATGATGAACTTGGCGACGAAACCGAGCATGCCGAACGCCAGGACGAAGAACAGGATGAAGGTGCCAAGCTTGCCCGCCTTGGACTTCCACGCCAGTTCGCCGATGATGAACAGCATGTAAAGCATGAAGGCGCCGAGGCCAAAGGTCATGCCGAACTCTGCCAGTTGCTCCTCGGAAATGCCGAACATCGGCGCCTGCCCTCCGCCTGCTTTTCGCGATCAGCCCTTCTTCTTGCCGGCCCGGCTCTCCGCCCGATTGGCTGCGATGCGCATGCGCAGGGCATTGAGGCGAATGAAGCCGTGGGCGTCCTTCTGGTTGTAGGCGCCGGCGTCGTCCTCGAAGGTGGCGATGGTCGGGTCGAACAGCGAATCGGTCTTCGAATCGCGGCCGGACACGATCACGTTGCCCTTGTAGAGCTTGAGCCGGACCCAGCCGTTCACGGTCTGCTGGGTGTGGTCGATCAGGGTCTGCAGTGCCTTGCGCTCCGGACTCCACCAGTAGCCGTTGTAGATCAGGCTGGCGTAGCGCGGCATCAGGTCGTCCTTGAGGTGGGCGACTTCGCGGTCGAGGCAGATCGACTCGATGGCGCGATGGGCGCGCAGCATGATGGTGCCGCCCGGAGTTTCGTAGCAGCCGCGCGACTTCATGCCGACGTAGCGGTTCTCGACCAGGTCGAGGCGCCCGATGCCGTGCTTGCCGCCGAGCTGGTTGAGCGCCGCGAGCAGCTGGTGGGGCTTCATCCTGTTGCCGTTCAAGGCCACCGGATCGCCGTTGCGGTATTCGATGTCGAGGTACTCGGCCTGGTTCGGCGCTTTCTCCGGCGACACGGTCCAGCGCCACATCGACTCCTCGGCTTCGGCCGAGGGGTCTTCGAGATGGCGGCCTTCGTAGGAAATGTGCAGCAGGTTGGCGTCCATCGAATACGGCGAGCCGCCCTTCTTGTGCTTCATCTCGACCGGGATGCCATGCTTCTCGGCATAGGCCATCAGTTTCTCGCGCGAGAGCAGGTCCCACTCACGCCATGGCGCGATGACCTTGACATTGGGCATCAGCGCGTAGGCGCCGAGCTCGAAGCGCACCTGGTCGTTGCCCTTGCCGGTGGCGCCGTGCGAGATCGAATTGGCGCCGGTCTTTTTGGCGATCTCGACCAGGCGCTTGGCGATCAGCGGACGCGCGATCGAGGTGCCGAGCAGGTATTCGCCTTCATAAACGGTATTGCAGCGGAACATCGGGAAGACGAAATCGCGGACGAATTCCTCGCGCAGGTCATCGATAAAAATGTTCTTCGGCTTGATGCCCATTTTCAGCGCCTTGGCGCGCGCCGGCTCGAGTTCCTCGCCCTGCCCCAGGTCGGCGGTGAAGGTCACCACCTCGCAGTTGTAGGTGTCCTGCAACCACTTGAGGATCACCGAGGTGTCCAGACCGCCGGAATAGGCGAGGACCACCTTGTTGTTTTGCTTGCTGCTTGATTTCTTTGCCGCGCTCATCGATCTTTCCTTAGTCGTTCACCCTGCCCAGGAGCAGGAATTCCATCAAAGCCTTCTGCACGTGGAGGCGATTCTCCGCCTCGTCCCAAACCACGCTTTGCGTGCCGTCGATCACTTCGGCCGCCACTTCCTCACCGCGATGCGCCGGCAGGCAGTGCATGAAGACGGCATCCGGCTTGGCCGCGCGCATCATCTCGGCGTCGACCTGCCAGTCGGCAAAATCGCGCAGTCGCTCTTCGTTCTCGGCCTCGAAACCCATCGAGGTCCATACGTCGGTGGTCACCAGATCGGCATTGCGCGCCGCATCCATCGGATCGGCGAACTGCTCGAAATGGTCCGTGCCGTAGAGACCGGCGCGCTCCGCCTCCACCTCGTAGCCGGGCGGCGTCGACACGTGCACATTGAAGTCGAATATTTCGGCCGCCTGCAGCCAGGTGTTGCAGACATTGTTCGAGTCGCCGATCCAGGCCACGGTCTTGCCCTGGATCGGGCCGCGATGCTCGATGAAGGTGAAGATGTCGGCCAGGATCTGGCAGGGGTGGTATTCGTTGGTCAGGCCGTTGATCACCGGCACCCGCGAATGGCTGGCGAAGCGCTCGATGATTTCCTGCTCGAAGGTGCGGATCATGACGATGTCGCTCATGCGCGAAATCACCTGCGCCGCATCTTCCACAGGTTCGCCGCGACCCAGTTGCGAATCGCGCGTGTTCAGGTAGATCGCCGAACCGCCGAGCTGGTGCATGCCGGCTTCGAAGGAAAGCCGGGTGCGGGTGCTGGCCTTCTCGAAGATCATCACCAGCGTGCGGTCCTGCAACGGCCAGTAGCGCTGGTAAGTCTTGAAGCGGGTCTTGATGATGCGCGTACGCGCGAACAGGTAATCCAGTTCATCGCGCACAAGGTCCTTCAGCTGCAGAAAATGCCGCGGCGTCGCCATGATCAGGCCCCGAGAAACTCTTTGATCAGGGGCACCAGCGCGGCGACCAGTTCCGCACCCTCGGCATCGCTCATGACCAGCGCCGGCAGCAGGCGCACCACCCTGTCGGCGGTGACGTTGATCAGCAGGCCGGCTTCCAGCCCGCGCTTGACCAGGTCACCGCAGGGACGATCGAGTTCGATGCCTATCATCAGGCCATCGCCGCGCACTTCGACGAATCCGGCGATGCCGGACAGGCCGCTCTGCAAACCGCTGCGAATCGCCTCACCCAGCTTTTCCGCGTGCAACATGAGGCCGTCGGACTCGATCACGTCCAGGGTGGTCAGGGCGGCGACGCAAGCCAGCGGATTGCCGCCGAAGGTGGAACCATGGTTGCCGGGCTTGAACACCCCGGCAGCGCGTCCCGCGGCCAGGCAGGCGCCGATCGGCACGCCCGAGCCAAGGCCTTTCGCCAGGGTCATCACATCCGGGACGATGCCGGCATGCTGATGGGCGAACCAGGCGCCGGTGCGAGCGATGCCGCACTGCACCTCGTCGACCATGAACAGCCAGCTCTTCTGGTCGCAAATCGCCCGCAGCGAACGCATGAAATCCCTGTGCGCCAGGTTGATGCCGCCTTCACCCTGGATCGGCTCGAACAGCACGGCCACCACATTCGGATTGCGCGCGGCGAGTTGCTCGATCGCCGCCAGGTCGTCGAAGGGCACGCGTACGAAACCGGACACCAGCGGCTCGAAGCCCGCCTGCACCTTGCGATTGCCTGTGGCCGAGAGCGTCGCCAGGGTACGTCCGTGGAAGGCCTGTTCCATGACAATGATGGCGGGCTGTTCGATGCCTTGCTGGTGGCCGTACATGCGCGCCAGCTTGATGGCGGCTTCGTTCGCCTCGCAGCCTGAATTGCAGAAGAACACCTCGTCCATGGCCGCCAGAGCCGCCAGACGATCCGAAGCGGCCTCGGCCTCACGGACGCGATACAGGTTGGAAACATGAATCAGCTGCCCGATCTGGGCGCCGAGCGCCTTGACCAGGCGCGGATGATTGTGGCCAAGCGTGTTGACGGCGATTCCGGCCAGGGCATCGAGGTAGGATTTGCCCTGTTCGTCGAACAGCCGGCAACCCTGACCGTGCGTAAAGGCGACCGGTAGCCGCCCGTAGGTATTCATTAAATGCGGCATGAAAGCGCTCCGCGAAACTCCACGCAGAAAAACATACGGCGGCCGAAGAGCAACGCGGCCGCCGTGCTTAGAAACGCCTCTATACTAAGTGAAAAAGATGCCCCTGTACAGAGCGTGGACACGGAGGAACCGGCGTTGAGGATGGCGGTTTTCAATCAGAAGGGCGGAGTCGGCAAGACCACCACGGCGCTCAATCTTGCCGCCGCGTTGGCATCCAATAATGCGCCGACGCTGATGGTCGATCTCGACCCTCAGGCACATCTGACCGCGATCCACGGCAAGGCCCTGGGCGAATCGCATCACAGCGTGTTCGCGCTCTATCAGGACAACCGCCTGCTCGAAGAACTGGCGCTGGTCTGGGAGGGCGTGGGCCGCCTGATCCCCGCCCATGCGGAACTGATCAAGGTCGACTCGATATTCGGCAAGGGACCGGCGATTCTCAATCGGCTCAACATCGGCTTGCAGACCCTCGAGGCCGCCGGCGGTGAAGGCAGCGTGATCATCGACTGCTGCCCGTTCCTTGGCGTGCTGTCGCTCAATGCGATTTTTGCGTCGGACCGGATCCTGGTTCCCGTCTCTTCGGACTACCTGTCCCTGCGTGGCGCCCTGCAGATCGAGCACACGCTGAAAGCCCTCGAGCCGGTTCTGAAACGGCGCATCGAGCGCCGCTACCTGCTGACGCGGTTCGACCGCAGACGGAAGATGAGCTTCGAGGTCCAGACGCGCTTGCGCGAGCAGTTCGGCGCCGAACTGTGCGAAACCGTCATCTCGGAAACTGTGGCCGTTGCGGAAGCCCCGGCGCTGAGCCTCGACATCTTCCGCCACAACCCGACGAGCCGTGGCGCGATCGACTATATGGAACTGATGGAGGAACTGCGCGCCGCGCGGTTTCTCTGACGGTGCCGGGTAGCGCAGCCCCGCTGAGAGCCTGGGGCAGGCTCAGCGAACGATGAGGTTGGCGACTTCCTCGAAGCTGGCGACCGGGACGCGAACTGTGCCGTGGTGGCAAACACATTCGATGATCTGGCAGCCATGATAGACCTGCCGCAGCTTGCGCTGCGCCTCGAACTCGTCGCGGCCATGGATCATCAAATTATCGACCACCACCCCGAGACGCGTACGAATCCGGAATGCATATTTTTTGAACTGATGGGATTGCATAAAACCCCTTTCACTTCAAGGAAGTCTGGTCATTATATGCAGTGATTTCCGCAAACTCAACCTATTTCTCTAATCTAGAAGAACATTTCGGCAAGGACTATGCCGTTGGTTGCTGCGGCCGAGTGCTGGAAGCACCGAGGGCGAAGTTGAAGCACAGACCGAGTCCAACTGCGACACGTGCGGAGCGAAAACCAAAACAAAAAAGGCCGCCCCCGACAGGGAGGCAGCCTCTTCTTGCGACGCTTGCAGCGGTGTGGGCTTAGAGCGCCTTGATCGCAGCCGAGAGACGGCTCTTCTGACGCGCGGCGAGGTTCTTGTGCACGATGTTCTTGTCGGCGATCGAGTCGATTACGCACTGCGATTCCTTGAACACCGCCTGTGCCGCCGTCTTGTCGCCAGCGTCAATTGCCTTGCGTACCTTCTTGATTGCAGTGCGCAAACTGGAGCGCAGGCTCATATTGTGAGCGCGCTGCTGGGTAGCTTGACGGGCGCGTTTGCGGGCTTGGACGGAATTGGCCATATCGATATCCGGTATAACTTGGGAAAGCGCGAGATTATAAGGGGGTCTTCGACCCTTTGCAAGCGGCTTCTGTCAGCACCATCCCGGATACCATAGCTGCATGAATCTGCTCCGTGCTCTGGCCACCGTCAGCGGGATGACCCTGCTGTCCCGCATTCTGGGCTTTGTCCGCGACTTCGTGATCGCCCGGACCTTCGGTGCCGGGATGATGACGGACGCCTTCTTCGTCGCCTTCCGCCTGCCCAACCTGCTGCGCCGCCTGTTTGCCGAGGGCGCATTCTCGCAGGCATTCGTCCCCATCCTTGCCGAATACCGCAACCGGCGCGGGGAACACGAGACAAAGAATCTGGTCGATCGCGTCGCCAGCATCCTGTTCCTCGCCCTCATCGTGGTCAGCGCGCTGGGTGCGGTCGCCGCACCTTTACTGATCGCCCTGACCGCGCCGGGTTTCAGCGCCGATGCCGAGAAGTTCCAGCTGACCGTCGAACTGACCCGGATCACTTTTCCCTACATCCTGTTCATGTCACTGGTGGCGCTCGCGGCGGGCATCCTCAACACCTGGAGCCGCTTTGCCCTGCCCGCTTTCACGCCGGTGCTGCTGAACGTGTCCTTCATCGGCATGGCGCTGTTTGCCGCGCCGTGGTTCGATCCACCGGTGCTGGCACTGGCCTGGGCGGTGTTCCTGGGGGGTGCGCTGCAACTGGCAATCCAGCTTCCGGCCCTGGCAAAAATCGGCATGCTGCCGCGCTTCGACCCGGTCTGGCGCGACGAGGGCGTGCAGCGCGTGCTCAAACTCATGGCGCCGGCCGTGCTCGGAGTTTCGGTGGCGCAGATCAGTCTGTTGATCAACACTGTGTTCGCTTCCTTCCTCGAAACCGGCAGCGTCTCCTGGCTCTACTATGCGGATCGGCTCATGGAATTCCCCGCCGGCCTTCTCGGCGCAGCGCTGGGCACCATTCTGTTGCCCAGCCTGGCCAAGAGCCATGCCAACCGCAAGAGCGAGGAGTTTTCAGCGCTGCTCGACTGGGGCCTGCGCCTGACCCTGATGCTGACCCTGCCGGCATCGCTGGCGCTGGCGATGCTGGCGATTCCGCTGCTGGCCACCTTGTTTCAGTACGGTGCATTTTCCGCGATCGACGTCCTGCGCACCCGCGAAGCCCTTGTCGCGTATTCGATAGGCCTTACCGGACTGATCCTGGTCAAGGTGCTGGCGCCGGGCTTTTACGCCCGACAGGACATCCGTACACCGGTCAAAATCGCATTGGTCACACTGGCACTGACGCAACTCATGAACTTCGCCTTCATCGGCTGGCTCAAGCATGCCGGACTCGCCCTGTCGATCGGACTCGCCTCCTGCTTCAATGCCGGCATGCTCTGGCGCGGCTTGCGCCAGCGCGGGGTGTACCTGCCGCTGGCCGGCTGGGGAATATTCATGCTGAAGCTGCTGGTGGCCCTGGTCGTTCTTGGCGGCGTGCTGTGGTTTGCCAGTGCCGGAGACGCGGCATGGCTGGCCATGAGCGGAGGTCAGCGCGTGCTGCAGCTGTCGGCGGTGGTGCTGGCGGGCATCGCCAGCTACTTCGCCACGCTTTGGTTGCTTGGCTTCCGCTTGCGCGATTTCCGCCGGCAAGCCGCCTGATCGATCAGTCGCCGCGAGCGACACCCTCGCGGCGCGGATCGACCGCCCCGATCCAAAGCCCGCCGACACGCACGATCAGGTGCAGGCCGCTGGTCATGTCGGCGCGCTGCACGACATGCCCGCGTAGTTCGAGTTCGCCCACCAGTTGCTCCGGCACCCGGCCTTGCTCCACCTCGGTGATGCCATTGCGGTTACCCAGATGCGGCTGGGAAACTGCGGCCGTCGCCGGTTGTCCACCATCCAGCAATGTCACAAGAGTCCGCGCGACATAGTTGATGATGCGGCTGCCGCCGGGCGACCCCAGTACGGCATGCAGCCTTCCTTTGCGGTCGAAGACCAGGGTCGGGGCCATCGAGGACAAGGGCCGCTTGCCGGGCTGCAGCCGGTTCGCGACAGGCTTGCCGTCACGCACGGGCGTGAGCGAGAAATCGGTGAGTTGGTTGTTGAGCAGAAAGCCGCCGACCTGGATCCGGCTGCCGAAGGCGCTTTCGATCGAACTTGTCAGGGCCACCGCATTGCCGGACCGATCGACAATCGAAACATGGGTGGTTGCCGGCAGTTCGGGGGCATCATCGTCGGCCTGCGTAATTCGCGCCGGTAGCTCGCCGGGTGCTGCGACGCCCATGCTGCGCTGCGGATCGATGAGGCGCGCCCGTTTGTCCAGATACGCGGGATCAAGCAGGGCTGCCTGTGGCACGGCAACAAAATCGGTATCGGCCAGATAGCGTGCCCGATCCGCATAGACCAGTCGCCCGGCCTCGGCAAACACGTGCGCGGAATCAACCGCTGCCGTATCGTGAGGCAGCGGGGCGACGCGGGCCAGCAAACCCAGCAATTGCAGCACGCCGATGCCGCCGGACGAAGGCGGCGGCATGCCGCAGATGCGCCACTGGCGATATGGACCGCAAACCGGGCTACGCAGCCTTGGCCGATATTGTTCCAGATCGGCTGTCGTCAGGCTACCGCCACGTCGACCGACTGCGCCAGCAATGCGCGCTGCGAGATCACCGCGCTGCAGAGCTTGCGCGCCGGCGCTGGCAATCGCCCTGAAGGTCTCCGCCAGTTTCGGATTGCGCAGGATCTCGCCGATCCTCCTGGCCTCGCCACTCTCGTCAAAGTACAACGCCCGCGCCTCGGCGTCGGCTTTCAGCAAGCTGTCGTTGCGCAACATCAGGTGCAGACGCGGCGAAACCGCGAAGCCGTTATCCGCCAGGCGGATCGCCGGACGAAACAGCCGTTCCCACCGCAGCTTGCCGTGGCGCCGGTGCACCGCTTCCAGCATCGCCAGCAACCCGGGCACACCGACCGCCTGCCCCGTGGCCAGGATGTCCGAGAACTTCGCCAGGCGCCCGTCGGGGCGTTTGGCAAAGTCGGCGCTGGCACCACGGGGAGCCGTCTCTCGGCCATCCCAGGCGGACACCCGGCGGCGCCCCTGGTCCCAATGCAGCAGGAAGCCACCACCACCGATGCCGGACGACTGAGGCTCGACCAGGTTCAAGACCCATTGTGCAGCGATCGCCGCATCCAGCGCATTGCCGCCCAGCTGGAGGATTTCGACTGCGGCGTCGGTAGCATAGGGATTCGCGGTGACGGCCATGAAGCCGGCGCTGGCTACCGCTGGACGCGACGCGAAGCCGCTGCCGACTTCGGGCTGCTCGGCCTGTGCCCAAGCCGTTGCGGCGCTCGCCAGAATCGCCAGCGCCAAGGTAAAACGGGCAGCCCGCAGGCTGCCCGTTCGATAGCACATGTTGCGAGGAATCACACTACCAGCGGCAGGATCAACAAGGCCACGATGTTGATGATCTTGATCAGCGGATTCACCGCCGGGCCCGCCGTATCCTTGTACGGGTCGCCCACGGTGTCGCCGGTCACGGCCGCCTTGTGCGCTTCGGAACCCTTGCCGCCGTAGTGACCATCTTCGATGTACTTCTTGGCGTTGTCCCAGCAACCGCCGCCGGTGGTCATCGAAATCGCCACGAACAGGCCGGTGACGATGGTGCCCATCAGCACGCCGCCGAGGGCGCGAACGCCCGCTCCGACACCGTTCAGCGGGGGCATCAGGAAGTTCATGACGACGGCGACCACGACCGGAACCAGCACCGGCAGCAACGACGGGATCATCATTTCCTTGATGGCCGCCTTGGTCAGCATGTCGACGCAGGTGCCGTATTCCGGCTTGGCCGTGCCTTCCATGATGCCCTTGATTTCCTTGAACTGGCGGCGCACTTCGACCACCACGGAGCCGGCGGCGCGACCCACCGCTTCCATGCCCATTGCGGCAAACAGGTAGGGCACCATGCCACCGACGAAGAGGCCAATGATCACCGCCGGATCGGACAGGTCGAAGGCGAACTTGATACCGGGCTTGAGCGCTTCCAGGCCGTGCGTGAAGTCGGCGAACAGCACCAGTGCGGCCAGGCCGGCGGAACCGATGGCATAGCCCTTGGTCACCGCCTTGGTGGTATTGCCCACGGCATCGAGCGGATCGGTAATGGCGCGCACGGAAGGCGGCAGTTCCGACATTTCGGCAATGCCGCCGGCGTTGTCGGTGATCGGACCGTAGGCGTCAAGTGCGACGACGATGCCGGCCATGGACAACATTGAGGTGGCAGCGATCGCGATGCCGTAGAGGCCGCCCATCGCAAACGAGGCCCAGATGGCGGCACAAACGGAAAGCACCGGCCATGCGGTGGACTTCATCGAAACGCCGAGACCCGCGATGATGTTGGTGCCGTGACCGGTGGTCGAAGCTTCCGCCACGTGCTGCACGGGCTTGAACTCCGTGCCGGTGTAGTACTCGGTGATGTACACCATCAGGCCGGTCAGAACCAGACCAATCACCGCCGCACCGTAAAGGCGCATATGCGCACCGCCGTTGATGTTCAGCACGCTGTCAAGCAGGTGGTCGTCGATCAGCATGGTGGTCATCGGGTAGAAGGCCACCAGCGCCAGCACCCCGGCAACCGCCAGGCCCCGGTACAGGGCGTTCATGATCTTGCCGCCCTCACGAGCCTTGACGAACATCACGCCGATGATCGAGGCGATGATCGAGAAGCCACCGAGGGCCAGCGGATAGATGACAGCCTGTTCGGCGAAGGCCGGATTCGCCTTCAGCAACAGCACGCCCAGCAGCATGGTCGCCACCGTCGTCACCGCGTAGGTTTCGAACAGGTCGGCCGCCATGCCGGCGCAGTCGCCGACGTTGTCGCCGACGTTGTCGGCAATCACCGCCGGGTTGCGCGGATCATCCTCGGGAATGCCGGCTTCCACCTTGCCCACCAGGTCGGCGCCGACGTCTGCACCCTTGGTGAAGATGCCGCCGCCCAGTCGGGCGAAGATCGAGATCAGGGAGGAACCGAAACCGAGGCCGACCAGCGGATGGATGATGTCTTCCATCTTGACGCCGGGGCCACCCATCATTTTCAGTACGGCGTAGTAGCCGGCAACGCCCAGCAGGCCGAGACCAACCACCAGCATGCCGGTGATGGCACCGCCCTTGAAGGCCACGTTCAGCGCCTCGTTCAGCCCGACGGTTGCCGCCTGCGCCGTGCGCACGTTGGCGCGAACCGAAACGTTCATGCCGATGTAGCCGGCAGCGCCGGACAACACGGCACCAATCACGAAACCAATGGCAGTCTTCGGCCCGAGAAATATCAGAATCAGCACCGCAAGTACCGCGCCGACGATGCCGATCGTTGTGTATTGACGATTCAGATACGCCTGGGCGCCTTCCTGGATCGCTGCGGCGATTTCCTTCATGCGGTCGTTACCCGCCGGTTGGGCCAGAATCCACTGGCTCATGATCCAGCCGTAAGCGATTGCCGCTACCGCGCAGATCAGTGCAAACATCAGTCCTGCTGACATAAACTCCCCCCCGATATGATTGATGAACTCAACTGATAATTTTATCACGGCATTCAAAACGCCCGGCCACAGCCCGGACAACTTTTATTGCTTCAGACTTAAGCGTTTTTTTGCTTCGCGACAACCGGTTCAAATGCCTGATGAATTCTCCTCCTTACCTTCCTTTTGTGCCTAAAACTCGTTGATGGCCCAATCGGCTCGATGGATGCTCGGCACGCTGATTGGAGGATATAGTTGCAGTTTGAGTGTTGGTCGATTCGCATCGCGAATCATCGGTCCGGTCAAACGAAAGGAAATTCGAATATGCCGCAAGGGAAGGTATTAGTCGCTCAGGGTGGCGGTCCGACCGCCGTCATCAATCAGTCGATGGCCGGGGTCGTGCTCGAAGCCCGCAAATTCCGCAATGTCGAACTGGTGTATGGCGCTTACCACGGCGTGTCCGGGATCATCGACGAAGAGTTCCTCGACCTGACGCAGGAAACCAGTCACAACATCGAAATGGTGGCCAATACGCCTTCCTCGGCACTCGGTTCGACGCGCGACAAGCCTGACCTGAAATATTGCCAGGAGATATTCAAGGTTCTCAAGGCGCACGGCATCGGCTACTTCTTCTATATCGGCGGTAATGACTCCTCGGACACGGTGCGCATCGTCAGCGAGGAAGCGCGCCGCGCCAACTATGCTTTGCGCTGCATCCACATTCCGAAGACCATCGACAATGATCTGGTCGGCAACGACCACACGCCGGGATTTCCGTCGGCGGCACGTTTTGTCGCCCAGGCCTTCATGGGAGCCAATCTGGACAACGCCGCCCTCCCAGGCGTTTATCTGGCCGTGGTGATGGGCCGGCACGCCGGTTTCCTGACAGCAGCGTCGGCGCTGGGCAAGAAGTTCCCGGACGATGGCCCGCATTTGATCTACTTGCCGGAACGCGTCTTCAGCGTCGAGAAATTTCTGACCGACGTCAAAAGCACTTATGACAAATACGGCCGCTGCGTCATTGCTGCTTCGGAAGGCATCCATGACAAGCAGGGCACGCCCATCATCTCCCAGCTGACCAGCCAGGTGGAGCGCGACGCGCACGGCAATATCCAGCTGTCCGGCACCGGCGCTCTGGCCGACCTGCTGTGCGACGAGATCAAGGACAAGCTCGGCATCAAGCGCGTACGGGGCGACACCTTCGGCTATCTGCAGCGTTCCTTCATGGGATGTGTTTCGGATGTCGATCAGCGCGAGGCGCGCGAGGTCGGCGAGAAAGCCGTGCAATACGCCATGTGGGGTGATCGCGACGGATCGGTTGCGATCAAGCGCACCGGCTTTTACTCCGTCGATTACCAGTTGGTCCCGCTCGAAAGCGTGGCAGGAAAGACGCGCGTCATGGAAGACGAGTTCATCTCGGCCAACGGTACCGACGTCACCGACGCCTTCCGCCTGTATCTGCGCCCCTTGCTGGGTTCCGGAATGCCGGACGCCTATCGGCTGCGACTCAACAAGGTCGACAAGATACTGAAATCGGGGAAATAGGCCTGCCGATAGGGGTACCGCGAATCCCGGGCCGCCCGGATCGGGATTCAATCACCGAAGCAAATGCCGACGTCCCTGCCGGTCTGCAGGGTGTCGCTGTCAAGCGGAACCGCCTTCATGCGACCGGCTACTTCCTCCAGCGCCACGTAATTCACGTTGGGAAATCCGAGCGCAACCATGATGCCGGACTGCCCTTCGTCCAGCGCCCTGACCGCAGCGGTGCCAAAGCGCATGGCGGCGAGGCGATCGAACGACGTCGGACTGCCGCCGCGCAATAGGTGTCCCAACACAACGACCCGGACATCCTTGCCGGTACGGTCGGCGAGCACCCGGGCCACTTGTTCGCCGACGCCGCCCAGTCGCTCGGCATGGCCGATCTCGGCGGGAGCCAGCACTTCCCGATGACCGTCGATGGGCTCGGCCCCCTCGGCGACCATGACCAGCGAATACATTCGCCCCTCGGCGTCCCGGTCACGAATCTTTGCCGCGACCTTGTCCACATCGAAGGGAATCTCCGGGATCAGGATGGCATGGGCACTGCCGGCAATGCCGGCGTGCAGCGCGATCCATCCCGCATAACGGCCCATGACCTCGACCACCATCACCCGTTGATGGCTTTCGGCCGTGCTGTGCAGGCGATCCAGGCACTCGGTGGCAAATGCGACTGCCGTATCGAAGCCGAAAGTGGTGAAGGTCTTGTCGAGGTCGTTGTCGATCGTCTTCGGCACCCCGACGACGCGCAGACCCTTTTTGTGCAGGGCGTTGGCGATGGTGAGCGAACCATCACCGCCGATGGAAACCAGGGCATCGATTTCCTTTCTGGCGAAATACTCCAGAATTTCTCCCGACAGGTCCACGTCCTTGGTCGTGCCGTCCTGCATTTTCATCGGGAAATGCAGCGGGTTGCCCTTGTTGGTGGTGCCGAGAATGGTGCCGCCCAGATGCCCGATGCCGCGCACCCGTTCCCGGGTGAGTCGGAACACGCCACCCTCGGGGTAGCGCTCCGGAAACAGAATGCCGTTGAATCCATCGCGGATCCCGTAGCATTCCCAGCCCCGGTTGGCAGCAGCAATGACCACGGCCCGGATCACGGCATTGAGCCCCGGGGCGTCACCACCACCGGTACAGACAGCGATGCGTCGAATGTGACTGGACATGAAGCCTCCTGACTGCGAATCGGATCCCGGCGACCCGTCAGTTCAATGCGGCGAATACCGCGCTCTTGATCGACTCGAGCGGACCGGTCCCTGCAACCTTGCGGTGCTTCGGCGCGCCATTGACTCCACTCTCGGACCATCTCGAATAGTACTCAATCAGCGGTTGCGTCTGGGAGTGATACACGGAGAGCCGTTTCCTGACCGTTTCTTCCTTGTCGTCATCACGTTGAATCAATGATTCCCCTGTCACATCGTCCTTGCCTTCGACCTTGGGGGGATTGAACACGACATGGTAAGTGCGTCCGGAACCGGGGTGCACGCGACGGCCGCTCATGCGCCGAATGATCTCCTCGTCGCTGACATCGATCTCCAGCACGTAGTCCAGTTCAACGCCCTGCGCGCGCAAGGCCTCGGCCTGCGGAATGGTCCGGGGAAATCCGTCGAACAGGAATCCCTTGGCACAGTCTGGCTGCTTCAGGCGCTCGGCGATCAGGCCAAGGATGATGTCGTCCGATACCAGACCACCGGCATCCATGACTTTTTTTGCGGCAAGTCCCATCGGGCTACCTGCCTTGACCGCTGCACGCAACATGTCGCCCGTCGATATCTGTGGAATTCCGTATTTCTCGGTAATGAACCCAGCCTGCGTCCCCTTGCCGGCACCCGGCCCTCCCAACAGAATCAGTTTCATATCCATCTCCCGAAGTAAAGTTTATCTCAATGATTTAAAAGTATTTTTCAAATTTTTTGTCGAACAAAACTTACTCCGAATCCTTACCGGCGTCAAACATTCGGCGCACCCTTTCGAGATCCTCGGGTGTATCGACGCCGGGGGCCGGGGGATGATCGATGCTGACGACTTGAATTGGATAGCCGTGCCAGAGGGCCCGCAATTGTTCGAGGGATTCGCAGCGCTCCAGCGGCGAGGCCGCGAGCTGCCCGAAGCGACGCAGAAAGCTCACCCGATAGGCATAGAGGCCGATATGCCGTTGCGCCGGAAGATCGGCCGGCAGTGCATCGCGCCTGTCGGCGAATTGGTCCCGGTCCCATGGAATCGGCGCGCGGCTGAAATACAGTGCCCGGCCGCGCGCGTCGCAGACCACCTTGACCACATTGGGATTGAAAAAGTCGGACGCCGACGCCAAGGGATGCGCCGCAGTCGCCATTGCGGCATCCGGATCGCCGCGCAAGGCGCCGGCGACCAGATCGATCAGGGCGGGATCCAGCAGCGGTTCATCGCCCTGGACGTTGACCACTATCTCGGCATCATCCCAATTCAGTTGATCGGCCACTTCGGCGATACGGTCAGTGCCGCTGAGATGATTCGCGTCGGTCATCACGGCATCGAAGCCATGCTGCCTGACTGCCCTGACAATCCGCTCGTCATCGGTGGCCACCCACACGCCATCCGCGCCCGAGCGCCTTGCCGCAGTTGCCACACGGACGATCATCGGCTGGCCGGCGATGTCGGCCAAGGGCTTTCCCGGCAGTCGCGTCGAGGCGTAACGTGCCGGAATGACGACCCTGAATCCCATCAGGCTTCTTCTGCTCCCAGTTGCCGCGCCTCGTCCTCGAGCATCACCGGAATGTCGTCCTTGACCGGATAGGCCAGTCTGCATGCCTTGCACACCAGTTCGGCGGCCGCCTTGCGGTTCTCCAGCGGTCCCTTGCAGACAGGGCAAACGAGTATTTCAAGCAGGCGGGCGTCCATTGAGCGTCTCCAGAACAAATGCGGCAAGGTCAGGACTGACCTCGGCTGTCACAGGCAAAACCCAGACCGGCAGAGGCAAGGAAAGTCGTGCCAATTTTACGGCATCCTTCTCGGTCGTCAGTATGGCGTCCCCGGCATAGTCGAGATCGGTGGCGGAGAAATCGTGATGGTCGGGAAAGGTATTCGCGGTGAAGCTCAGGCGCATCGACCGCAGCTGCTCAAAAAAACGCTCGGGCGCTCCGATACCGGCGACCGCATGCAAGTTCCTGCCTGCCAGGTCGGCAGGACTGCACTCGATCCGAGGATCATCGAGCCGGTGGAATTTCTCTCCCAGCAAGCTCATTCTGAACAGCGGACGGTCAACAGTCGGCGCTGGCGACACGGCGCTGCCGTTGATCACCACGGCATCCACCTGCGTCAGGCGCGAAACCGGTTCACGCAGAGGACCGGCAGGCAGGCACCAGCCGTTCATCACTCCGCGTTGGTCGAATACCGCAAGCTCGACGTCGCGTTGCAGACGATAGTGCTGCAGGCCATCGTCGGTGAGGATCAGGTCGCACTCAGGATGGGCGGCAAGCAGCGCGCGGGCGGCGGCCGGCCGGTCCCTGCCGACAAACACCGGGCAGCCGCTGCGCCGTGCCAGCAGCACGGGTTCGTCGCCGAGCACCGCGGGATCGCTGTCCGCAAGCACCTCGGTCACCCCCGCGCTGCCGCCGCGATAGCCGCGACTGACAATCCCGGGGCGGCGTCCAAGCTTGCGCAGAGCCAATGCCAGATGGATCACCAGCGGCGTCTTGCCGCTGCCGCCGACAGTGATGTTGCCGACGATCACCACCGGTACCGGCATGCGTTCGCTGCGCAGAAGACCGATGCGGTACCCCCCCCGCCGCATGGCGACGAGAGCACGGAACAGCAATGAAAATGGGAACAACAGGCAGGCCAGCGGGCCGCGCCGCCGCCACAGGGCGGCAAAACCGCCGTCAGCGTTGCGCCTGCTGGGTGGCAAAGGAAATATGCGACAGCCCGGCCTGCTGTGCGGCCTGCATGACATCGATGACGCTCTGATGCGCGGCCTTGGCGTCGGCATTGATGATGACGACCGGCTCCTTGCCGCCGTCCTTGAACCGCGCCATCGCCGCCGCAATCGACGAGATGTCGCGTGCACCGATCGGCGCCTTGTTCACCAGGACTTCTCCGGCGGCCGTAACGACCACATTGATTTCGTTCGGCTGCTCCTTGTTCGGCGGCGCATCGGCGGTGGGCAGATTTATCTCCAGGCCGGAATACTTCGAATAGGTGGTGCTGATCATCAGAAAAATCAGGATCACCAAAAGCACGTCGATCATCGCGATCAGATTGATCTCGGGTTCTTCGCGCTGGCGTCCTCGCTGGAAGTTCATGGTGTCCGGCCCCTACTTCCGCTCGCCCTGGATGACTTCAACCAGCTTGACGGCTTCCTGCTCCATTTCGACCAGGAAGCCATCTACCAGCGCCCGAAAGTGGCGATAGAAGATCATGCTCGGAATGGCGATGATCAGACCGAATCCGGTGTTGTAGAGCGCCACCGAGATGCCGTGCGCCAGGGCCTGGGGATTGGTGCCGGACGATGTCGGCGAACCGAAGATTTCGATCATGCCGACGACGGTTCCGAACAAGCCCATCAAGGGGGCAATCGAAGCGATGGTGCCCAACGTGGTGAGGAAACGTTCGAGTTCGTGCGCCACGCCGCGCCCCGCTTCCTCGATGGCCTCTTTCATGATCTCGCGCGAACTCCTGGCGTTGCGCACGCCGGCGGCAAGCACTTTACCCAGCGGCGAATGCGCCTCGAGCCGTGCCAGTTGCGCGTCCGAGATTCCGTTTTGACGATAGTCGGCGACCGTGCTTTGCAGCAAACCGACCGGAACGATTTTGGGGCGACGCAGCGCCGCAGCGCGCTCGATGATCAGCGCAACGGCGATGACGGACGCGAACAGCAGCGGCCAGATGGGCCAGCCAGCGGCCTGAATGATGGAGAACACGTGGGGCAACTCCGGTAAGCAGGAAAGCGCGAACTTTAGCCCGAGTGGGCGGATTCGGCAACACAAAGTGCGGACGCGGCCGAATACCGCAACCTCTTCAACACTATCCGTTACACCGGAAAGCGCGCCGCTACCGATCGCCAGGGCATCAGACGCGGAATTATCGGGAATGAATCACAGGACACCGGCTTATCCACAGAACTTGTGGATAAACCTGTGGATCACCATGTGAGTTTTTCACGCAGTCGGCCTTTTGCGGCTAGTTGCCATTTTTTGCTCAGATCCAGATCCGGCATTTCGTTCGTCCAGGCCTTGCACCCATGACTGCGGAATCTGCGCCGCGTGGCGCAGCAAGCTGTCTATACTGTGAATTCCCCGGATTCAATCCCTCTGCCCAATGCTCGATCCTGCTACCGTCATCAGCATCAGCGAACTCAATCGTCTGGCCCGCCAAAGCCTGGAACACACGTTCCCTCTGCTTTGGGTGGCTGGAGAAATCTCCAACCTGACCCGAGCCACCTCCGGTCACGTTTATTTCTCGCTCAAGGACGAGGGCGCACAGGCGCGTTGCGTGATGTTTCGCGCGCGCGCGCAATCCATTCCCTGGCGACTGGAAAACGGGCAGCAGGTGGAAGCCCGAGCCTTGGTCTCGCTCTACGAAGCCCGTGGCGAATTCCAGCTGAACATCGAGGCCTTGCGTCGTGCCGGCCTTGGACGGCTGTTCGAAGCCTTCGCTCGACTCAAGGAACGCCTGCAGGCCGAAGGACTTTTTGCTGCCGAGCGCAGGCGTCCCCTGCCCCGCTTTCCCCGTTGCATCGGGATTGTCAGTTCGCCGCGTGCCGCGGCCTTGCGTGACGTATTGGTGACCTTGAAGCGTCGGGCGCCCTACCTCGCCGCCATCATCTACCCGACCCCGGTACAGGGCGAGAGCGCCGCCGCGGAAATTGCCAGGGCACTGGATGTGGCCGGGCGGCGCAATGAGTGCGACGTGCTGCTGATCGTGCGCGGCGGCGGCGGCATCGAAGATCTGTGGGCCTTCAATGAAGAGACCGTCGCTCGCGCCATAGTGGCCTGCCCGCTGCCGGTGGTCAGCGGAGTGGGCCACGAAACCGACACCACCATCACCGACTATGTTGCAGACCTGCGCGGCGCAACTCCTACCGCCGCCGCCGAGCTGGCAACCCAGGGATGGTACGAGGCGGCAGCGGAAATCGAGGATCTGGCCGCCGCGCTGGCTCGGGCAATGCAATACCGCCTTGGCCGGCAGCAAGAGCAGCTGGATCGCATCTCGTTGCGCCTGGTGCACCCGGCGACACGCCTGGCGCAGGCACGAGACAGGCTGGCACTGCTGGGTTCGCGCCTGGATGCCACGCTGGCTTACGGCCTGCGCCGGCATCGGCACCGGCTGAACCAGGCGGCCCTTGCGCTCGGCCGCAACATTCCGCGCACCGATCGACGCCGAGGACAGCTTGGGCTGCTGTCCCAGCGGCTGGGCACTGCGCTGCGCAATCAGCAGCAGCGGCGCATCAACGCACTCGAAAACGTTGCCGTCGCGCTCAATCATCTGAATCCGGAAGCGACGCTGGCGCGTGGTTATTCCATCGTTCGGGATGCCGGCGGACGCCTGATCACCGATGCCGCCGTGCTGCATGCCGGTCAGACCGTCAGCCTGCATCTGGCGCGCGGCAGCGCTGAAGCCAGCATTGTCACCTGCACCTCGACCCCGGATTAATTGCCGTTTGAATTATTCTTGACTATAATAGTCAACTTCTCGCACTTCACTTCACCGCAACAGGAGAATCAAAATGGAACATACCCTCCCGCCCCTGCCCTACGCGATGGACGCGCTCGCTCCGCATATCTCGAAGGAAACCTTCGAATATCACTATGGCAAGCACCATCAAGCGTATGCGACCAATCTCAATAACCTGATCAAGGGCACCGAGTACGAGACCCTCGACCTCGAGGCCATCGTCAAGAAAGCTCCCGCCGGCGGCATTTTCAACAATTCGGCGCAAGTGTGGAATCACAGCTTTTTTTGGAACAGCATGAAAGTCGGCGGTGGCGGCACGCCGACCGGCGCCCTGGCTGATGCGATCAACAAAAAATGGGGCAGCTTCGACGAGTTCAAGAAGGCCTTCCAGGCATCGGCCGTGGGTAATTTCGGTTCCGGCTGGACCTGGCTGGTGAAGAAGCCGGATGGTTCGGTAGATATCGTCAATACTTCAGCCGCCGGTACGCCGCTGAACTCCGAGAACAAAGCCTTGCTGACTATCGATGTCTGGGAACACGCGTATTACATCGACTACCGCAATGCCCGCCCCAAGTTTGTCGAAACCTTCCTTGCTTCATTGGCAAACTGGGATTTCGCGGCAAAGAATTTCGCCTGATCGCGCACCACGTCACGGAATTGAAGTCGCAATTAACAAAGGGCGCCGCAGAGGCGCCCTTTGCCGCTGGATGACCGGGAAATCGATATGGAATCGAGAATTGCCGAACTCGAACTCAAGCTCAATCTCAGCGAGGATCACCTCGAAGAGCTGAATCGCACGGTGTTTCGTCAGCAGCGGCAGATCGATCTGCTGCAGGAGCAGATTCGGGAACTGTACCTGCTGATGCAGGCGGCGGAACCCGGCGAACCGCGCAATCTACGCGACGAGATACCTCCACATTACTGAATTGACGCGTGGCATTGCCGGATGGTGCAATGCCACACTTGGTACTGGGCGCAGGCTGCCCGTCTCCGGGCTTTGTCAGCGGCCGGACGGTGCCTTTTCGATCCCGCCTATGCTGAATCCAGCACCGAGACCACGACTCTTGAACCACCCCAGATTCATCTCGAGCGCATAGCGCGCCGGTTTGAGGGAGCAATGGTTTTCCTCGGTCCTGGGCTTCATGTCCTCGACGTTGATGATTTTCCCTTTCTCATCGAGGAAGGCCACCGACAGCGGCACCAGCGTGTTGCGCATCCACATGCAGTGTTCTGCAGCCTCGGGGAACACGAACAGCATGCCGCGCTGGGGCGCCATGAAGGTCCGTAACATCATCCCGGTCTGACGGCTTGCAGGAGTGGCGGCGACCTCGGCCTCGATGCGGTGCATGCCCGCGGACAATTCGAGCAGAGGCAATTGTGGCTGCTGGGCCCATCCAGGCACGGCAATTACCAGCGATGCCGCAAGCAGCACCTTCCTCAAGAACACGATCAATCTCCTTCGCCGCAATCGGGAAACATATATTGATTCAAGTGCCCAGGATCCCGACCTGCTTCTTCGTTCCGGGCCATGACAGAACCGGCACAACGCTTGATAGCATACTTTAGCCAATAAACTTCGACCGAATCGGCAGGTAAATCACCTAAGCCAAACTCAGCGCAAAAAAATGGCAGGTTACCCTGCCATTTTTCTCGCGAACCAGAAAATTACTTGGCTGCGTTAGCCTTCTTGGCCTTCTTGGCCTTCTTGGCTTTCTTTTCAGCCTTGGCCGGAGCGGCATCGGCCTTGGCGGCAGGAGCAGCCGCAGCCGGAGCAGCGGCAGCCGGAGCAGCGGCAGCCGGAGCAGCCTTCTTTTCATCCTTCATGGCGCCACCATGCGAGGCAGCGAAAGCGGAAGTGGCAATCAGGCCGGCAAACAAGGTAACGAGAAGCTTGTTCAAGGTGTTTCCTTTCGTTTCTGAGTAGATGGATTGTTATAAACGCCTCGGTGTTTCGCGGCGTTGGATGAATTAACGCGCCGCTTTACATCCGGTTGACCTTGGATTTCGTACTCGCGCCACTGACCCGGCGCGAGCCCCTCCAGAGTCCAATCGCCTACCGCCCAGCGAATCAGCCTCAGTGTCGGCAGTCCGACGCATGCGGTCATGCGTCTGACTTGACGATTCTTGCCCTCTGCCAGCACCAGTTCCAGCCAACTGGTCGGGATCAACTGCCGATGACGGATAGGCGGCTTCCGCTCCCAAAGATTCTCCGGCTCGGCAATCCGGCGCACTTTGCAGGGGCGCGTCACGAAATCACCCAGATCAACTCCAGCCGAGAGTTTCAGCAGGGCATCATCCGCAGCTTCACCTTCAACCTGCGCGCAGTAGCGCTTCGGCAACTTGTGGCCGGGGTCGGCAATCCTTGCCTGCAAGGCGCCATCGTCGGTCAATACGACCAAGCCCTCGGAATCGGCATCCAGTCGGCCGGCGGCATATACCTTGGGTACCGGAATGTAGTCGGCAAGCGTCGGCCGCCCTTGCGCATCCGTGAACTGGGTGAGCACGCCGTAGGGCTTGTTGAACAGAATGAGGCGACTCAAGCGGGACAGCCGTTGCCAAAAAGGTTACAGAAGCGTTGCGATTCCGGGTATGGGAAGAAATCCTGCACCGCACCATTACGAATCTGCTCCTGGGTGTTCTGCCAGAACGCAACGTCGAACAGATCCGGGTGGTGGCGCATGAAAGCGTCTCGAATCCTGTCCGACACCAACAGGAAGGTTGCGAACTCTTCCGGAAACACATCGAGGCGCGACACCGAGTACCAGACCTCCCCTGACATCTCGGCTTCGAAATTCGGCGGCGGCGGAATGCGCCGAAACTTGCAGTCGGTCATGTATTCGATTTCATCGTAATCGTAAAACACCACGCGACCGTAACGCGTAACGCCGAAATTCTTCCAAAGCATGTCACCAGGGAAGATATTGGCGATGGCAAGCTCCCGAATCGCGTTGCCGTACTCGCTGACGGCATGCTCCACCAGATCGCTACGCCCCGCCTTTTCAGCTTTCTCGAGATAAAGGTTGAGCGGCTCCATGCGTCTTTCGATGTACAGATGCTTGATGATCAGGTCGCCACCGTCCTCTTCCATCAGCGACGGAACTTCCTTGTACAGCTCATCGATCAGTTCCTGGGAAAATCGCTTGCGGGGCAGTGCAACCTTTGAGAATTCGAGCGTATCCGCCATGCGGCCGACCCGATCCACCTGCTTTACCAACTGATATTTGCGTCGCACGGTGTCGTGATCGACCTCTTTGGACGCGCCGAAAACATCCTTGATGACCTTGAACACATAAGGGTAGGACGGCAGGGTAAACACCAGCATGACCAGACCCGGAATCCCCGGTGCGACGATGAACTGGTCCGCCGAGTGATGAAGATGAAAAATGAGGTCGCGGAAGAACATGGTCTTGCCCTGCTTGCCCAGTCCCAGCATGGTGTAAAGCTCGGAACGCGGCTTGTTGGGCATGATGGAACGCAAGAACTGGACGTAGCCCGAAGGCACGTCCATGTCCACCATGAAATAGGCACGTGACAGGGAAAACAGCACCGCAATCCGCCAGGCATCGAGGATGATCGTATCGAGGTGGAGTTTGCCTTCGGGAGTATGCAATACGGGGATCGTGAACGGATACTCCTGCGCACCGTTGACCGCCTTGCCGATCACGTACGCACCCTTGTTGCGATAGAAAGCCGAATTCAGCACCTGTATCTGCAGATTGGCTTCACGCGCCGGGATGGTGCCGAGATGAGCCTCGATACTTCGCAAAATGAAATCCACGTCGCGATCCAGATCGTCGAACTCACGCGTCCATCCGAAATCGACAAATACCTGGCGAATCGACGCGCGAAAGCCGGATTCGTTAGGGTAGTAGCAACGATAGGTCGGAGGATCCGACTCGATATACTCGGTTGATACTGCAGGTCGCACGAAAATGAAATCATTGTGGAAATAAGTGCGGTGCAGTATCTGGCAGAACACCGAATTGAAGAAGGTTTCGGCTAGCTCCGGCTGCTTGTGGTTCGTCAGCAGATCGATGTACTGCAGCTTTGCCTGCCGCCACACGGCATCGCCCAGGGTGTCGGCGAGAAACTCGCAGTGCAGTCGTTCGGTGGTTTCTCTGACACGATCATCATAGAACTGAATACGATCGCGCACCGCCTGCTGAACGTCCTGCCAACGCGCCTGATCGAAGCGCTGCTTGGCGAGCGCCGAACTCTCGTGAAACAGGTGGTAGTGCCTGTTGAAACCATCGACCAGGACCCGGGCGATGGATGCGGCGATCAGGTCATCAGAGTGGCCAGCGTTCATGTTGCAGAATTCCGGAAGCTTCACCCGCGGGATTCTACCAGCGGGCTCCACCGCCACTGAAAGCGGCGCGCGACTGGAGCCATGCGTATTTTTGGAGGATAATCAAACGCGATTCTTTCAGCATTCCTCTCGACTTCCCACACACTCAATATCGGAGCAGGCATGAGCACTTCCCTTATCAAAGTTCCCGCGCAGGGCCAGAAAATTATTCCCGGCCAACCGATTCCCGACAATCCTGTCATTCCCTTCATCGAGGGCGATGGCATTGGCGTGGATATCACGCCGGTCATGCAGAAGGTGGTAGATGCCGCAGTCCTGAAATCCTACGGAGGCAAGCGCAAGATTTCCTGGATGGAAGTCTATGCCGGCGAAAAGGCGACCCGACTTTACGGACCCGATGTCTGGTTGCCCGCTGAAACGATTACGGCCTGCAAGGATTATTCGGTTTCCATCAAGGGGCCGCTGACAACGCCGGTAGGCGGGGGCATTCGTTCGCTCAACGTCGCCTTGCGACAGGAGATGGATTTGTATCAGTGCGTGCGCCCGGTACGCTATTTCAAGGGTATCCCGTCGCCGCTAAAGGACCCGAGCAAGACCGACATGGTGATTTTCCGCGAGAACACCGAAGACATTTACTGCGGCATCGAATGGCAGGCTGAATCGGCGCCGGCTAAGAAACTCATCAAGTTTCTGCAAGAGGAAATGGGCGTCAGCAAAATTCGTTTCCCGAACACCTCGGGCATCGGCATCAAGCCGGTCTCCCGCGAAGGAACCGAGCGCCTGATGCGGGCAGCCGTCAACTACGCGATTGCCAACAAGCGCAAGTCGGTGACGATTGTACACAAGGGCAACATCATGAAATATACGGAAGGCGGCTTCCGTGACTGGGCATACGCCCTGGCGAAGAACGAATTCGGTGGCGTAGAAATCGATGGTGGCCCCTGGCTCAAGTTGCCCAACGGCATTGTCATCAAGGACGCCATTGCCGACGCGTTCTTGCAGCAGATTCTCCTGCGCCCGGCCGAGTATGACGTCATCGCCACACTCAACCTGAATGGCGACTATATCTCCGATGCGCTGGCTGCACAGGTGGGTGGCATTGGCATCGCTCCGGGTGCCAACATTTCGGATCTCTACGCATGTTTCGAAGCGACTCACGGTACTGCGCCCAAATACGCAGGCAAGGACTATGTGAATCCGGGATCGCTGATTCTCTCCGCGGAGATGATGCTGCGTCACATGGGCTGGACTGAAGCGGCGGACCTCATCATCAAGTCGATGGAAGCCGCGATCGGCGACAAGGTAGTGACTTACGACTTTGCCCGTCTGATGGAAGGTGCCAAGGAAGTCAAATGCTCGGCTTTCGGCCAGGCCATGATCGACCGCATGTAATTCACAAAACCAGTCGCAACAAAAACAAAGCCCGCCTGATTTGCATCAGGCGGGCTTTGTTTTTTCGGGGCCGATTTACCCGGCCGCCGATAAACTCAACATCAGGGCTTCTGAATATTCGACGCCTGCTTGCCTTTGGGGCCTTGCACCACGTCAAACGTTACCTTGTCACCTTCCTTCAGCGACTTGAAGCCGGCCATGTTGATAGCCGAGAAATGCGCGAAAAGATCTTCGCTACCGTCATCCGGGGTGATGAAACCAAAACCCTTGGCGTCGTTGAACCACTTAACTGTACCAGTTGCCATGTAACTTTTTCCTTAATCAAAAACGAACGAATCGGCCACCGCTGCGGGCTGCAAAACACCGCACCCCGGCCGGGGCATGTTTGAGTTTCAAAGTCGGACGAGCAGAGGGGGCCAAGCGGCGATTCAGAGGAGCTGCTATTTGACAGGCTGTGAGACGACCGTAGGTCACTGCGGGGGATTTTGAACTAAACACGTTTCGCGTTTTACGCACATTGTCAAGCAGCGTCAACAACTTTCGATGTTGCATCGCACATTTCAGCCTCTTGCATATCGGCTGATCATCCCAAAATGCATTGAGGTCGGTGCCGTATTCCCCTCCTTTTCGAGGTGTTGAACTGTGTGGGAATCACATTAGAATCGAATCATGGCTACACGCAAGCAAGTCGGACCGGAGGGCGGCGCTGTATTGGCGCCGGAGCAGAGTCGCACCAAGCCGCCTCCCATGTTCAAGGTGCTGCTACTCAACGACGATTTCACGCCGATGGATTTTGTGGTGGTCGTACTGGAGAAGTTTTTTGGTTTGTCGCGAGAGCAGTCTACGCAAGTCATGCTCAAGGTGCATCGCGAAGGAAAAGGCGCCTGCGGAGTGTACCCTCGCGATGTTGCCGCGACTAAGGTTGAACAGGTAAGTGAGTATGCGCGCCGACACCAGCATCCGCTGGCTTGCGTGATGGAGGAAAACTGATGATTGCCCAAGAACTGGAAGTCAGCTTGCACATGGCCTTTGTCGAAGCGCGGCAGAAGCGCCACGAGTTCATTACCGTCGAGCATCTGCTGCTGGCGCTCCTCGACAATCCCTCTGCGGCCGAGGTACTGCGCGCGTGCGCGGCGGACATCGAAGCATTGCGCAAGGAGCTGCTGACCTTCATCAATGAGCACACGCCAACTGTCGCTGGCAGCGATGAAATTGATACCCAGCCAACGCTCGGTTTCCAGCGGGTTATCCAGCGCGCGATCCTGCACGTTCAGTCGTCCGGGAAGAAGGAAGTCACCGGTGCGAACGTACTGGTAGCTATTTTTGGCGAAAAGGACTCCCACGCGGTGTTCTACCTGCAACGCCAGAATGTCACACGGCTGGATGTTGTGAACTTCATTTCCCATGGCATCACCAAGACGCCGCAAGCGAAAGGCAAGGAAGATCCAGCCGAGACAGAAGTCGAATCGCAGGAAAAGGGTGGCGCACTTGAGAGCTTTACCCAGAACCTCAACCAGTTGGCGCTGACGGGCAAGATCGATCCGCTGATCGGCCGCGACCGGGAGTTGGAGCGGGTCATCCAGACGCTGTGTCGACGCCGCAAGAACAATCCCCTGCTGGTCGGCGAGGCTGGCGTGGGCAAGACGGCAATCGCTGAAGGCCTGGCGCGGCACATTGTCGAAGGGCGCGTACCCGAGATTCTGGCCAATGCCACGGTGTATTGCCTGGACATGGGCGCGCTTCTCGCCGGAACCAAGTATCGGGGTGATTTCGAGCAGCGCCTGAAGGGTGTTCTCAAGCAACTGGCGGACAATCCGAATGCAATCCTGTTCATCGATGAAATTCACACCCTGATCGGAGCCGGTGCGGCGTCGGGGGGAACGATGGATGCCTCGAACCTGCTCAAACCCGCCTTGTCCTCCGGTGCGCTCAAGTGCATTGGTGCCACCACCTACACCGAGTTTCGCGGCGTGTTCGAAAAGGACCATGCCTTGTCCCGGCGCTTCCAGAAGGTCGATGTGAATGAACCGTCGGTGGATGAAACCGTCTCGATTCTGCGCGGCCTCAAGTCCCGCTTCGAGGAACATCACGGTGTCAAATATTCTGCCGCCGCAATCTCCAGTGCAGCCGAACTGGCCGCCAAATACATAAACGATCGCCACCTTCCGGACAAGGCGATCGACGTTATCGACGAAGCCGGCGCTGCCCAGCGCATTCTGCCGAAGTCAAAGCAGAAGAAGACCATCGGCAAGCTCGAGATCGAAGATATCGTCGCCAAGATAGCGCGCATCCCGCCTCAGCACGTTTCGGCCGACGACCGCTCGGCCCTGAAGAACCTTGACCGCGACCTGAAGAACATGGTCTTCGGCCAGGAAGCTGCCATCGATGCGCTGGCCAAGGCAATCAAGATGTCACGCTCGGGACTTGGCGATCCGCAGAAGCCCATTGGCTGCTTCCTTTTCTCGGGGCCCACGGGCGTCGGAAAGACCGAGGTGGCACGTCAACTGGCCTACGGTATGGGTATCGAACTGATCCGCTTTGACATGTCCGAATACATGGAGCGCCACGCCGTCAGCAGGCTGATTGGCGCGCCCCCCGGCTATGTAGGCTTCGATCAGGGCGGATTGCTCACCGAAGCGGTGACCAAGAAGCCCCACGCCGTGTTGCTGCTGGACGAGATCGAGAAGGCGCATCCCGAGGTGTTCAATATCCTGCTTCAGGTCATGGACCATGGCACCTTGACCGATAACAATGGCCGCAAGGCGGATTTCCGCAATGTTGTGATTGTGATGACGACCAATGCCGGAGCGGAGGCTTTGCAGAAAACCAGCATCGGATTCACCGCCAACAAGGGCCAGGGCGATGAAATGGCCGATATCAAGCGCATGTTCACGCCGGAGTTCCGCAACCGGCTGGATGCCATCATTTCCTTCCGTGCACTCGATGCCGAGATCATCCTGCGCGTGGTGGATAAATTCCTCATGCAACTCGAGGGCCAACTGCACGAGAAAAAGGTCGAGGTCATCTTCACCGACAGCCTGCGCGCCTGGCTGGCTGAAAAGGGCTTCGATCCCCTGATGGGCGCGCGGCCGATGGCCCGCCTGATCCAGGACACGATCCGCTCTGCCCTGGCGGACGAACTGCTGTTTGGCAAACTGGTGCACGGCGGCCATGTCATCATCGACGTCGACGAACACGAAAAGATTACGCTCAGTTTCGACGAAGCCACCAGTACTCCGGCCATTACCTCACCAATCTAGGCCAGACTCACCGCCACCACGCACGCGACTGGAGCTTCCGCCTTTCCGGCTATAAATCGCCCATGGATTTCCTTACCACCGACCTCTGCGATGCGCATGAAGACAAGGTGCGCGTCGTCGAACCCATGTTCAGCAGTTTTGGCGGCCGTGCAGCTTTTTATGGCCGCATTGCCACGCTTAAGCTTTTTGAAGACAACTCGCTGGTCAGAAAGGTGTTGGAATCCCCCGGCGAAGGCCGCGTGCTGGTCATCGACGGTGGCGGCAGCCTGCGCCGGGCCCTGGTCGGCGATCAACTCGCGGCACTCGGAGTCAAGAACGGCTGGGCCGGAGTCGTCGTGTATGGCTGCATCCGAGATTCCCGCGCCATCGGCGAAATGAACATCGGCGTGTTTGCGGTCGACACGCATCCGATGAAGACACTCAAGAAAAATGTCGGCGAGGCAGACGTGCCGGTAACTTTTGGCGGCGTCACATTCACACCTGGTGAATGGTTGTACGCGGACGAAGATGGAGTAATAGTAAGCGCCACTGCTCTACATTAGCACCAAGTCTTATATAAGATACATGTTATTAAAATTTTACGTTTCGCGATAGCAAACAACATTCCGCATTATAAAAATCACTTTTCAACCTGCTGTTAGATAACAATAAAAATTATCGCTTAGTCTTATATAAGACTATTGCTGCAACGCAAAATCCTCTTTATACTGTCGATCCCGCTCCTGTTTGGAGCACCCCCTTCGACAACGACCCTTCAGAGGATTGAACATGACCGACCGCAAAGCACAAGTAGCAGCCCTGGAAAAGGACTGGAAAGAGAATCCCCGCTGGAAAGGCGTCAAGCGCGGCTATAGCGCAGAGGACGTCGTGCGCTTGCGCGGTTCCCTCCCGATCGAGTACACGCTGGCCAAGCGCGGCGCGGAAACCCTCTGGGCAAAGGTCAATGGCGGTGCCAAGAAGGGCTACGTCAATGCCTTCGGCGCCATCAGTGCCGGTCAGGCCATGCAGCAGGCCAAGGCTGGCCTCGAGGCTGTTTATTTGTCGGGCTGGCAGGTCGCGGCCGACGGCAATACGTCCGAAACCATGTATCCGGATCAGTCGCTGTACGCCTACGACTCGGTGCCGACCATGGTGCGCCGCATCAACAATACCTTCAAGCGCGCCGATGAAATTCAGTGGAGCCGTGGCATCAACCCCGGCGACAAGGAATACATCGACTTCTTCCTGCCGATCGTGGCTGACGCCGAAGCCGGCTTCGGCGGCGTGCTCAACGCCTTCGAACTGATGAAGAACATGATCTCCTCCGGTGCTGCCGGCGTGCACTTTGAAGACCAACTGGCTGCCGTGAAGAAGTGCGGTCACATGGGCGGCAAGGTGCTCGTTCCGACCCGCGAAGCCGTTGAAAAGCTGATCTCCGCGCGTTTCGCTGCCGACACCATGGGCGTACCGACGATCATCCTGGCCCGTACCGATGCCGAAGCCGCGAACCTGATCACCAGCGACTACGACGACAACGACAAGCCCTTCATCACCGGCGAGCGTACGCAAGAGGGTTTCTACCGCGTCAAGAACGGCCTCGAACAGTCGATCAGCCGCGGCATCGCCTACGCTCCCTACGCCGACTTGGTATGGTGTGAAACCGGCGTGCCGGATATCGGCTTCGCCCGCGAATTTGCCCAGGCCGTCCTCGCCGCCTGCCCCGGCAAGCTGTTGTCGTACAACTGCTCGCCTTCCTTCAACTGGAAAAAGAACCTGTCCGACTCGCAAATCGCGTCGTTCCAGGAAGATCTGTCGGCATTGGGCTACAAGTACCAGTTCATTACGCTGGCCGGCATCCACATCAACTGGTTCAACACCTTCCAGTTCGCCCATGCCTACGCCCGCGGCGAAGGCATGAAGCACTACACCGAAATGGTTCAGGAGCCGGAATTCGCCGCACGCGACAAGGGCTACACCTTCGTGTCGCACCAGCAGGAAGTCGGCGTCGGCTATTTCGACGATGTCACCACTGTGATCCAGGGCGGGTCGTCCAGCGTCAAGGCGCTGACCGGATCGACCGAGGAAGAACAGTTCCACTAAGCAGCAATCGCCTGACGTTCGCCAAAATGCCGTACCGGGAAACCGGTGCGGCATTTTTTGTGGACTAAAGTAGCGCCACGCAAACTGCCTGCGAACTTTTTGCCAGTCGCATCCTACTGATGGCTACCCGATGTTCAACTAAGGGCTTTTCCATGCTCTGGTCGGCGCTCCAGATTCTTCTGCTGGTCTATCTGGGCCTGATGGCCCTCATCTACTTCAAGCAGTCCTCGCTGGTGTTCCTGCCCGAAATGGATCGCGGATTCCGCGCCAGTCCGGCGGCTATTGGTTTGTCATTCACTCCGCTGAAACTGGCTACCACTGATGGCGTAAGTCTCGACGGCTGGTTCGTGCCGGCCGGCACAAACCGCGAGACGCGCGGATTGGTGATCTTCTTTCACGGCAATGCCGGCAATATTGCGCATCGGCTCGACTACTTGCGCATGTTCCATGATCTCGGCCTGGCGACCCTGATCATTGACTACCGTGGTTACGGTCTCAGCAGCGGCCGTCCATCGGAGGAAGGCACCTATCTGGATGCCGACGCTGCCTGGCGCCATGCCACGCAGGTGCGTGGATTTTCCGCCAGCCGGATTGTCATCTTCGGCGAATCGCTGGCCGGAGCAGTCGCGGTTGATCTGGCCGCGAAAAATCGACCGGCGGCGCTGGTGCTGGCCTCGACCTTCACTTCGGTACCGGACATGGGAGCCGAGCTGTATCCGCTGCTACCGATACGACTGCTGGCTCACATCCGCTATGACAGCCTGCAACGCCTTGCTCAAATCGACTGCCCGCTGTTGGTCATCCATAGCCGCAACGACGACATCATTCCCTACGCCCATGGCCAGCGACTATTCGCCGCGGCCCGCCCGCCGAAACAGTTTCTTGAGATCGAGGGTGGCCACAATGACGGCTTCGTCTTTGGTCGGGAAGACTGGGTCAGGCAACTCGACGGGTTTCTGCGGCAAACCTTGCCATGACCAGCCAGCCTTCGCCCGCCGTCAGGCACCCGCCGATGCCGCCCAATAAGCCGGATCGCGCCAGTTTGCCTTCAGCAGATCTATGAACAATCTGACTCGCAGCGGCAGATGCCGGCGCTGCGGCACCACGGCATGAATACCCACCGGCGGCGCGGCAAACTGATCCAGTACCGTCACCAGCCTGCCGGCCGCGATATCGGCACCAACCTCCCACAGCGAGCGCCAGGCCAGCCCCTTCCCGGCGAGCGCCCAGTCGTGCAATACGGCGCCATCGTTGCATTCGAAGTTGCCACTCACTTTTACCACCCGAACTTCGCCATCGACATACAGCGTCCAGCCGCGTTGCTGGCGCAATGACAGGCAGTTGTGCTCGAACAAAGCAGTCGGCGCTGGCGGTACACCGAATTCCGCGACGTATTGCGGGCTGGCAACCACCACGCGCCGCATCTCCCCCAAGCGAATGCTGATCAGACTGGAGTCCGCCAGATCGCCAATCCGAATCGCGCAGTCGACATTCTCTTCCACCAGATCGACCAAGCGATCGGACAGATCCAGTCGAACGGTGACATCCGGATTGTCCTCGACGAAACGTCTCAGCAGCGGCGCCACATGACGCCGCCCGAATCCCGCGGGCGCCGATACCTTCAGATGGCCGCCAGGACGGATGCCGCCCAGACTCACAGCCGCTTCCGCGTCAGCCATCTCGCGCAGGATGCGCTGGCAATCCTCGAGGAAGGCGGCGCCCTCGAACGTCAATGAAATCCGCCGTGTGGTGCGCAACAGCAGTTTGACGCCGAGCCGTTCTTCCAAGGCATCGAGTCGCCGACCGATGATGGCCGGTGTCACACCCTCGGCTCGGGCCGTAGCCGACATGCTGCCGCGACTTGCGACTCCGACAAAGGCAGAAATCTGCTTGAATTGATCCATTTAATACTATTCGTCCACAATAAATTGATCGAATCATAGCTTCTATCCTGAAACAGGCAAGAATAGAATTCCATCATCGTCGCACCCCTCATCAAGGAGTCCCAAACATGAACCTGCCCGCCGGCATCCAGATCAACGCTCCCGTCACCGCCGACTATGCCAAGATTCTCACGCCCGAAGCGCTGGCACTGGTCGCCAAACTGCATCGCGCCTTCGATCCGCGTCGCCAGGAGCTGCTCAAGGCCCGCGTCGCCCGCCAGGCCCGCATCGATGCCGGCGAAATGCCCGACCTGTTGCCCGAAACCGCCCACATCCGGGCTGGCGACTGGAAGATCGCCCCGCTGCCCAAGGCACTCGAAAACCGCCGCGTCGAAATCACCGGCCCGGTCGAAGCCAAGATGATCATCAACGCCTACAACTCGGGCGCCGACAGCTACATGACCGACTTCGAGGACTCCAACAGCCCGAAGTGGGACAACCAGATCCAGGGCCAGGTCAACCTCTACAAGGCCATCCGCCGCGAACTCAGCTTCAAGAACGAAGCCGGCAAGGAATACAAGCTCAACGACAAGATCGCCACCCTGCAAGTGCGTCCGCGCGGCTGGCACCTCGACGAAAAGCACGTACTGATCGACGGCCAGCGCGTCTCCGGCGGCATTTTCGATTTCGGCCTGTTCCTGTTCCATAATGCCAAGGAGCAGATCGCCCGTGGCGCCGGCCCCTTCTTCTACCTGCCGAAGATGGAAAGCCACCTCGAAGCCCGCCTGTGGAATGACATTTTCGTGATGGCCCAGGACCACATCGGCCTGCCGCAAGGCACCATCAAGGCCACCGTGCTGGTCGAGACCATCCTCGCCACCTTTGAACTCGAAGAAATCCTCTACGAACTGCGCAACCACAGTGCCGGCCTCAACGCCGGCCGTTGGGACTACATCTTCTCCTGCATCAAGAAGTTCAAGAAGAACAAGGATTTCTGCCTCGCTCAGCGCGGCGCGATCACCATGGAAGTGCCCTTCATGCGCAGCTACGCACTGGCCCTGGTGCAGGCCTGCCACAAGCGCGGCGCACCGGCCATGGGCGGCATGAGCGCACTGATTCCGATCAAGGGCGATCCGGTTGCCAATGAAAAGGCGCTGGCCGGCATACGCCACGACAAGACCCGCGATGCCAACGACGGTTTCGACGGCGGCTGGGTAGCACACCCCGGCCTGGTTTCCATCGCCGCCGAAGAGTTCCAGAAGGTGCTCGGCGACCGTCCCAACCAGTGGGAGAAACAGGTCAGCGGCACGTTCGGACCCAAGGACTGGCTCAATTTCCAACCAGAGCAGCCGATCACCGAAGCCGGACTGCGAAACAACATCAATGTCGGCATCCACTACCTCGGGTCCTGGCTGGCCGGCAATGGCTGCGTCCCGATCCACAACCTGATGGAAGACGCCGCCACCGCCGAGATTTCCCGCTCGCAGGTATGGCAGTGGGTCGTCAGTCCCAAGGGCAAGCTCGACGATGGCCGCAAAGTCACCGCCGAGATGGTGCGGCCGATGATCGCCGAGGAACTCGCCAAGGTGAAGGCGACCGTAAGCGCACAGGGTGAAAAAACCGAGACCTATGACCAGGCGGCGGTAATCTTCGACAAGATGAGCCTGACCCCGGAATATCCGGAGTTCCTTACCCTGCCTCTGTACGAAGCAATGGAGTAAGTTTCTACACGGAACGCATACCGACGCCGGCCGAAAGTCGGCACCGGCAGAACGGCGCTCTTCGGAGCGCCGTTCCTGTTTCTGAAGGATGCTTAGCGTGAATTCGAATGCCTGCAAAAGCAGGCGTCGAGGCTGCGTGCTGGATTAGCGCTTCCTGTTAAAAGCCAGCTTGATCCACTAATCACAATAATCACTTTTACGGGAATCGCCGGCCCTGCAATAATCTTGCGAAAAACCATAACCATAAACCGGACAATTCGGGGAGATCCACTGCAGCACACTGGCGAAACTGCCCGTCGCATTGCCCACGCGCAGCGCCGGCCTTGTTTCATAGTGAAGGAAGCGGTCTTTTATAAGACATAGCAGCCGGATCATCGTTCCGGTCACTCGTAATATCGTATTGATTGGGAAGACAAATGGCAGATAACTCACCCGACGGCATCCCTCCACAGGCGGGGAAGGGCCTCTTTGGTTGGCTCAAGCGCCCTCCCCAGTGCTCAATGCTGCGCATGATAGTTATCGGCGTGATTGGGGGCATCGTCATATGGGGTGGGCTCAACACCGGCGTGGAATTCACCAACCGCACCGAATTCTGCCTCTCCTGCCACACCATGCAGACGCCGTACGAGGAACTCAAGAAGACGGTGCATTACAGCAACCGCACCGGCACCACTGTCGGTTGCGCCGACTGCCACGTCGCCAGCAGCAAGGATCCCTTCGACTATGCGCGCAAACTGACGCAGAAAGTCTTCGCCTCCAAGGACGTAATCGGTGAGATTCTGGGCACCATCGACACGCCGGAAAAATTCGAGGCCCATCGCCTGACCATGGCCAAGCGCGTCTGGGCGCACATGAAGGAGACGGATTCCAAGGAATGCCGCAACTGCCACAAGTTCGACAAGATGGACACGACGAAACAAAAAGACCGCTCCGTCGTCAAGCACGAAGGTGCCGTCATGGACGGCAAAACCTGCATCGACTGCCACAAGGGCATCGCGCACAAACCGGTGCACCATTTGCTCGAACAGGAGCAAGGCCAAGCCGGCACGTCCAAGGAAGGTGCGCCGAAACCGCCGGCACACGCCGAAACGGCCCCGGCACCCAAGGCGGAGGACAAACCTGCCCAGGTCGCAACCGGTCCGGCCGGCTCTGCCGCATTGCCCGCTGCGGTTGCCGAAGCGGCCAAGCCGGCAGCGAAGGTCGACGCATCAAAGGTTGAGGCTTCGAAAGCTGAGGCTCCCAAGGCGGAGGCTGCTAGTGCCGCGGCACCCGCCGCGACCGGCGGAACGGTCACTGCGCTGGACTGGAGCAAGGTACCGGCGCGCCAGATCAAGGTGTTCTATCCTGGTCAGGCTGGCCTGGAGTGGGTGATGAACAAGGCTGACCACTCATCCGCTGCGGACATCATCGAGAAGAAACGCGCCTGCGCCAAGTGCCACGAAGGCGACGCCAACGAAGTCGGCGCCGCGATCGTGGCCGGCAAGCCGGTAGGCGTGTCCAAGACCGTGATGGAGCCGAACCCGCCTGCAGGAAAGGTAGGCTTCATCCCGATGACTTTCCAGACTACTCATGACGGCAGCAAGATCTACTTCCGCTTCGAATGGGTGCCGCCGAAGAACGGCGACAAGAAACTGGATCCGAAGAACGAGGTCAAGCTGACCATGATGTTCGATGGCGGCGGCACGGTCGACGGAAGTGAACTGAACGGTTGCTGGTCCACCTGCCACACCGACCTGCGCACCATGAAGGATGCCAAGGACGACAAGAAAACCAAGTACATCGCCGGTGCCGACCTCGCCAGCGGCAAGTTCATGGACCTGATCCAGTTCCGCAGCGGCAAGGGCCAGAACCCGGTAGACGGCTGGGTCGACAGCGAACGTCATATGCAGGGCGGCAAGAGCCAGCTCAAGGCGGAAGGCAAGAAGGAGGGCAACAAGTGGGTCGTGATCTTCGAGCGCAGCTTGGCCGGAGGCGGCAAGGGAGACCATGCCATTACTGCCGATAAGGTGTATAACTTCGGCTTCGCGCTTCACGAGGATTACACCAACGCCCGCTTCCACTATGTGTCGCTGGGCTACCAGTTCGGTCTCGACAAACCGAATCCTGGCGTCAAGAACTACGTCGACGTACAAAAGCAATAAGTCGGCAATCGTTTTTCAAGCAGTACATTCATCAAACTCAGGAGGAGACAATATGATGATGAAGTGGAGAGGATGGGCGCTGGCCACTGGTGCCCTGGCAATTTCCGCACTGGCACAGGCAGCACCGCCAACGGCGGCAATGTTGTCGAATGCCTGCGCCGGATGTCACGGCACCAACGGCGGCAGCGCTGGTCCGACCATGCCCAGCCTGGCGAGCCAGTCCAAGGAGGCCATCGAAGCTGCCATGAAGAAATTCAAGAACGGAGAGCGTCCGTCATCGATCATGGGCCGCCTGGCGAAGGGTTATAGCGACTCCGAGATCGCTACCATGGCCGAGTTCTTCTCCAAGCAGAAGCTCCACGCCACGACGCAGGCCCTCGACAAGGCGAAGATCGCCAAGGGAGCCAGCCTGCAGGAATCCAACTGCGGCCGCTGCCATATCGAGGACGGCAAGGAAGGCAAGGACGACACCCCGGTGATGGCCAGCCAGTGGCTGCCCTACATGCAGATGCAGATGGCGGACTACCTGTCCGGCAAGCGCAAGATGCCGGAAAAAATGAAGGAGAAGGTCGATCCGATGTCCAAGGAAGACATCGACGCGCTGCTCCACTTCTACGCCAGTGTTAAATAAGGGGGAACACAATATGACTCTGGATCGCAGAAATTTTCTAAAACTGGTCGGTGTTGGCGCCGGTGCCGCAGGCCTGCCGCTGATCGGCCGGGCTGCTGAGTTGATGCCCAAGGCGGGCAAACGCGTCGTCGTGATTGGTGGCGGCTACGGCGGCACCATCGCCGCCAAGTACATCCGCATGATGGACAAGAGCATCGAAGTCGTCATGATCGAGCGCAACGACCATTTCGTCTCCTGCCCGTTCAGCAACCTCTATATTGGCGGCATCCTCAAGGATCTGAATCCGCTGACCATCAAGTACGACAAGCTCGCATCGAATCACGGCGTCAAGGTCGTGCAGGCCGAAGTCACCGCGATCGATGCGGCGGCCAAGGTAGTCACGACCTCCAAGGGTACCGTCAGCTACGATCGCCTGGTCGTCTCCCCCGGCATCGATTTCCGCCTGGAAGAAATGAAGGGTTACGATGCGGCCGCAATGGAAAAAATGCCCCATGCTTGGAAAGCCGGTCCGCAGACAGTCTTGTTGCGCAAGCAGCTCGAGGCCATGAAGGATGGCGGCACCGTGGTGATGACCGTGCCGCTCGGGCCCTATCGCTGCCCGCCCGGGCCGTATGAACGCACCAGCATGATTGCCCACTACCTGAAGAAGAACAAGCCGAAGTCGAAGATCGTCGTGCTTGATGCCAACCCGGACATCACCTCGAAGGGCGGCCTGTTCAAGAAGGGCTGGAAGGACAACTACGAAGGCATCATCGACTATCGCCCGGCAAAGAAGGTTACCGAGGTCAATGCCCAAGCCATGTCCGTGATGGTCGAGGGCATCGAGGAAGTAAAGGGTGACGTCATCAACGTGATTCCGCCGCAGCGCGCCGGACAGATCGCGGTTGCCGCCGGACTCGTCGGCGACGACAAGAACTGGTGTCCGGTCAACGCCACGACCTTCGAGTCCACCAAGCAAGCAGGTATTCACGTCATCGGTGATGCCTGCGTTGCCGGTGCCATGCCGAAGTCCGGCTACTCGGCCAATTCCGAAGCTAAGGTCTGCGCCACCAACATCGTGGCGCTGATGAATGGCAAGGAAATCACCGACCTGTCGGGCATCAACACCTGCTACAGCTACATCACCGACAAGGATGCAGTCAGTGTCGCGGCCGTGTATGCGGTCAAAGAAGGCAAGATTGTTGCCGTGCCCAACTCCGGCGGCGTATCTCCAGCCGATTTCTCGGCCGCAAAGCTGGAGGCGATATACGCCGAAAGCTGGTTGAAGAACATCCTGACCGAAATGTCGACCTGACCCGTCGTCAACCTCAAGAACAAACCCCGCCAATTGGCGGGGTTTGTTTTTCCGCAGTCGCCTGCCGCACTATCCTAATGATGCCCGGTGCTGCCGAATCCGCCTGCGCCGCGCTGGCTTAAAGGGAACTCGTCCACCACATTGAAGGCCACCCGCACCACCGGCACCACGACCAGTTGTGCCAGGCGATCCATCGGATTCAGGGTAAAGGTGTCGTGGCCACGGTTCCAGGTGGACACGAATATTTCGCCCTGATAGTCCGAATCGATCAACCCGACCAGATTGCCGAGCACGATACCGTGTTTGTGACCCAGACCGGAACGCGGCAGGATCATTGCCGCCAGGCCCGGATCGGACAAATGTATGGCAATGCCGGTCGGGATCAGGATGGTCTCTCCGGGATGAATTTTTATTGCCATTTCGATACAGGCGCGCAGATCAATCCCGGCCGCGCCCGGTGTGGCATATTGCGGCGCGTAGCGATCGTCCTTCAGGCGTGCATCGAGTATTTTCAGGTCAATGCTGGCCACGCGGCTTCTCCATCAGACTGGCAATATGCGAGACAATTCCGCGCGCCACGTCGGATTTGTCGGCGGGTGGCAGCGCATGCGCCCCGGCCGCATCGAACAGGGTCACCGCATTGGTGTCTCCACCCAATCCGTCCTGCACCAGATTGCCCACCACCAGCGCGAGCTTCTTTGCCACACGCTTGCCTTCCGCATAGCTTGCCAGATCCCGGCTCTCGGCAGCAAAACCTACACAGAACGGCGCATCAGGTCGCGCCGCCACTTCGGCGAGGATATCGGGATTGGAATCCAGTTCGAGCGTCAGGCTGCCGGCATTTTTTTTTATCTTGTGCGCAGCCGCCTGACGCGGCCGATAATCGGCCACTGCCGCGACGCCGATGAACACATCCTGCCCTGGCAAAGCCCGCATCACCGCCTCATGCATTTGCAACGCGCTCTGGACATTGATTCGATGCACGCCGCGCGGGGTAGCGAGCGCGACCGGTCCGGCGACCAGGGTCACCTCGGCGCCCGCCACGGCACAGGCACGCGCGAGGGAAAACCCCATCTTTCCCGAACTTGAATTGGTGAACCCGCGTACCGGATCGAGCGCCTCGAAGGTCGGTCCGGCGGTCAATAGGACACGCTTGCCGGCCAGGCATTTCACCTGCAGGGAGGCATACAGATCATCGAACAGTTCAACAGCCTCCAGCATACGCCCGGCACCCACCTCGCCGCAGGCCTGTTCGCCACGCGCGGGACCGAGAATGCTCACTCGGTCGGCGCGCAGTTGAGCCACATTGCGCTGCGTCGCCGGGTTCTCCCACATCTGGCGGTTCATGGCCGGAGCGATCAGCAGGGGACAATCCCGTGCCAGACAAAGCGTGGAAAGCAGGTCATCGGCAAAGCCATGAGCCAATTTTGCCAGGAAGTCCGCGGTCGCCGGAGCCACCAGCAGGGCAGCGGCGCCACGGGTAAGGTCGATATGCGCCATGCCATTATCCAGGCGCGGGTCCCACAGCGCCTGCCACACGCGGCGCCCGGTGAGTGCCTGGAAAGTGGCGGGACCGACGAATTGCGCACCGGCCTCGGTCAGGACGACATCCACCTCTGCACCGGCCTTGACCAGCAGCCGCACCAGCTCCGCGGCCTTGTAGGCTGCGATGCCACCAGTCACTCCCAGCACAATGCGTTTGCCCTGAAATTCGTTCATGACATTAAAATCCAGTCGATCGGCAATCAAGCGGGGATTCTAAACCATGGCCATACGCGATTGGCCCGCGGCAGAACGCCCGCGCGAACGGCTTGCCCAGCAGGGTGCGGCGGCGCTCTCGGATGCGGAGTTACTGGCGATTTTCTTGCGCGTCGGCATGCCCGGCAAGAGCGCAGTGGATCTGGCGCGGGAACTGCTGGCGAGCTTCGATGGCAGCTTGGCCCGTCTCGCTGCCGCCAGCACTCAAGACCTTGCCCGCCTGCCCGGGATCGGCCCCGCCAAGGCCGCACAGCTCGCGGCCGCGCTGGAACTGGCGCGCCGCGCGCTCGTCGATCCGCTGAAAGCCAGGGATGCGCTGGCCTCGCCCCAGGCGGTCCGCGACTGGTTGCGGCTTTCTCTGGGCAGCCTGCAGCACGAGGTCTTCATCGCGCTATGGCTGGATGCCCAGAACCGCCTGATCGCCAGCGAGGAGTTGTTCCGCGGAACGCTGACGCAAACCAGTGTTTATCCGCGCGAGGTCGTCAAACGGGCCCTGGCGCACAATGCCGGTGCCGTTATCCTCGCTCACAACCACCCGTCCGGTCTCGCCGAGCCATCGCGCGCCGACGAAGTGCTCACTTCATCGCTGAAGCAGGCTCTGGCCCTGATAGACGTAAAGCTTCTGGACCATTTCATCGTGACCGGCAGCGCCAATCCCCTGTCCTTTGCTGAGCGCGGACTGATTTGACAAAAGGATTGAGTTTTTGGGTGATTGTTTGGTAAACTAGCAAGCTTTGCGAAATAAGCATTCAGGAGCACTACACATGTCTCGCGTATGTCAAGTGACGGGCAAGGCCCCGATGGTAGGGAACAACGTATCCCACGCCAACAACAAGACCAAGCGTCGCTTTCTGCCTAACCTGCACAGCCGCCGCTTCTGGATCGAAACCGAAAACCGCTGGGTCAGTCTGCGCGTATCAAACGCCGGTCTGCGCACCATCGACAAGAAGGGCATCGACGTTGTCCTCGCCGAGCTGCGTGAGCGCGGCGAGCGCGTCTAACAGGAGAAAGCATCATGGCCAAGGGCGGACGCGAAAAGATCAAGCTGGAATCCACAGCCGGTACGGGACACTTCTACACAACTACGAAGAACAAGAAGACCACGCCGGGAAAGCTGGAGTTTTTGAAATATGACCCGAAGGCGCGCAAGCATGTCGCCTACAAGGAAGTGAAGCTGAAGTAATTCGGCGCTTCCCAATAAAAAACCCGCCGCTGGCGGGTTTTTTATTGGCTGGGATTCCGGTTTTCAAACGGCGTAGGAGCGCAAACGCCGCGAAAAATCCTCCAGCTGACGGATCCCGCTTTGCTCGGCACGAGCGACCCAGTCCTGCAACTGCTTCACCAACTGATCGTGGGAGGCAGAGGAACGGGCCCACAGCGCCTCCAGGTCGGCACGCATGGCATATACCTTGGCCAAACGCTCGCTACGCTCAAGCAGCGCCGTTAGCCGCTCTTTCTGCGGAGCCGGCAAGGCGGCACTGTCCTCGCCCAGCAGGCGCTTCATGCTGCGGCCCTCGTGCGCATCGATTCGCAATTGCTTGAATTCCTCTGCGGCAAGCTGGCGCAGCGTCTTGAGATATCGCGCCAGAACGTCGTAGCGATGCGTCACCACGGCCTGCAGCATGTCCAGATCGATGGCTGGACGCAGCGCGCCAAGGCGGGGAATCGGGGCCACCTTCTTCACGCGAGCCAGACCCAGCATTTCCATCAGGCGGATGTACAGCCAGCCGATGTCGAACTCGTACCATTTGTTCGACAGCTTGGCCGAGGTGGCGAAGGCGTGATGATTGTTGTGCAACTCCTCGCCACCGATCAGGATGCCCAGCGGAAAGAAGTTCGTCGATGCGTCCGCGCAGGCAAAATTCCGGTAACCCCAGAAATGGCCAATGCCATTGACCACGCCAGCCGCCCAGAACGGGATCCAGATCATCTGCACACCCCAGATCAGCAGCCCCGGCCAGATGCCAAACAGCGCGACATCGATGCCCAGCATGACAATGATGCCCAGCTTGTGCTGTGGCGAATAGACTTTCCGCTCCAGCCAGTCGTCAGGCGTGCCGTGCCCGTAGCGCGCGATGGTTTCCGCGTTGCGTGATTCCTTTACGTAAAGCAACACGCCAGTCCACAGCACGCGATTGAGGCCGAGCACCTGCGGGCTGTGCGGATCCTCCGGCGTCTCGCACTTGGCGTGATGTTTGCGGTGTATTGCCGCCCACTCGCCGGTAACCATGCCGGTCGTCAGCCAAAGCCACAAGCGGAAGAAATGACTCGGCACGGGACCCAGGTCCAGCGCTCGATGCGCCTGATGGCGGTGCAGGAAGATCGTGACCGCGGCGATCGTGACATGGGTCAGACCCAGAGTCACCACCACATATCCCCACCAGGGAAGATCAATAAGTCCGGCGTACATGACGAAGTTACCTGTAAGGAAAACTGGGTCCAAAATTCAAGTATGGCTCCATATCAGCGCTTTGTCCTGGCGCGCGACGGTGCCTCCTCTGCAAGCCGAAAGTCGATCTTGTTGGCTTCCATGTCGACCCGGGTCAGTTGCACGCGCACCCTATCGGACAAGCGAAAGCGCCGACCGCTGCGCTCGCCAACCATGGCATGCGATTTCTCGTCGAAATGGAAATAGTCCTGCCCCAGTTCGGAAACATGCACCAGACCCTCGACAAACACGCCATCGAGTGCGACAAAGATGCCGAAAGGCACCACCGAGGAAATGCTGCCCTCGAAGATTTCGCCGACGCGATCCTTCATGTAGAAGCACTTGAGCCACGCCTCGACATCGCGCGTCGCCTCGTCGGCACGGCGCTCGGTCATGGAGCAATGCAGGCCGATCTCCTCCCACGCATTTGCCCCCCCCGCGGGCTCATAGCGCCGTGCCGCCAGCGCCGACTTTATGGCGCGATGCACCAGCAGATCGGGATAGCGGCGGATCGGCGAAGTGAAGTGCGTATAGCTCTCGTAAGCCAGGCCGAAATGGCCCACATTGTCCGGACTGTAGATGGCCTGGCGCAACGAGCGCAGCATTACCGTCTGTAGCAGCTGCCGGTCGGGGCGCTGGCCGATCTTTTCCAGCAGCTTGGCGTAGTCTTGTGCCTTGGGCTCATCGCCGCCGCCCAGCTGGAAGCCAAAGGTACCGATGAAGTCGCGCAACTTGACCAGGCGTTCTGGCGTCGGACCTTCATGGATGCGATAGAGCGAGGGATGTTCCCGTTCGCGCAGGAATTCCGAGGCGCAGACATTCGCCGCCAGCATGCACTCCTCGATCAGGCGATGCGCTTCATTGCGCTCATAGGGCTCGATGCGCTCGATCTTGCCGTGATCATCGAAAACCATGCGCGTTTCGGTGGTCTCAAAATCAATGGCACCGCGCTTGACGCGTTCCTTGGCAAGTTGCTTGTACAGCGTGTCCAGTGCCTCCAGATGCGGCAGCAAGGATGCCAGGCGCTCGCGGGTCGGACCATCCTTGTCATACAGGGCAGCGGCAACCTCGGTATAGGTCAGCCGCGCATGCGAGAACATCACCGCCGGATAGAAGCGGTAGCGGCTGATCGCGCCGTGGGCGTTGATCGCCATGTCGCACACCATGCACAGCCGTTCCACCTGCGGATTGAGCGAGCACAAGCCATTGGACAGCTTCTCCGGCAGCATCGGAATCACGCGCCGCGGGAAATATACCGAGTTGCCGCGGGCATAGGCGTCCTGGTCCAGCGCACCGCCCGCGGTCACATAGTGCGAAACATCGGCAATCGCCACGACGAGCCGGAAGCCCTTGCCCTGGCGTTCGCAAAACACCGCGTCGTCGAAATCCTTGGCCGTCTCGCTGTCGATGGTCACCAGCGGCAGGCCGGTCACGTCTTCGCGGCCTTTCCAGTCCGACTTGCGCACAGCCTCCGGCAGCTTCCTGGTTTCGGCCAGCGCCTCGGTCGAAAACTCGTAGGGCAGTTCGTGCTTGCGCAGCGCGATCTCGATTTCCATGCCGGGGTCGGCATAGTTGCCGAGCACCTCGACCAGGCGGCCGATGGGCTGTCCATGCTTGCTCGGCTGCTCGATGAGTTCGATCATCACTACCTGGCCGGACTGGGCCTTGAGTGCCTTCTTCGCACCCTTCTCAGGCGGGGCCAGCAAAATGTCCTGGCTGATGCGCTTGTTCTCGGCGACCACAAAGCGCACGCCGTGCTCCTCGATTACGCGCCCCACCACGAAGCGGTTGGCGCGCTCGGTGACCTCGACGATCTTGCCTTCCGGCCGGCCCTTGCGATCTACGCCGATGACCCGGGCGATAGCCTTGTCACCGTGCAGCACCTTGTCCATTTCCTTGGGCGAGAGGAACAGATCGGGGCCTTCTTCGTCGGGAATCAGGAAACCGAAGCCGTCCGCGTGACCGGCAACGCGCCCGCGCACCAGATCGGCTTTGTCCGGAATCAGCCAATCGCCACGGCGGTTCTGCATCAGTTGCGCATCGCGCGCCATGGCTCCCAGCCGGCGCTGGAACGTGTCAAGCTCGAACGGCTGGATATCGAGCAGCTCGACCATACGCCCGAGTTCCAGCGGCGCACCCTGCGCAGCCAGCGTTTGCAGGATGTATTCACGGCTCGGCAAGGGATGGTCGTACTGCGTTTTTTCGCGCTCGAACTGCGGATCGGCGCGACGAATTTTTGAAAGCTTGTGGGTGCTATGCGGCTTGTTTGACAATCTGATTTTTTCCTTTAGAATTCGCGCCTCGTTTCGCGCCTGCCCAGGTGGCGGAATTGGTAGACGCACTAGTTTCAGGTACTAGCGCTGCGAGGCGTGGGGGTT
>JALHPU010000029.1 GCA_022842325.1 Sulfuritalea sp.
GAAAACGGCTACATCCCGAAGTCCCTGGATGCGCAGGAGCGCTTCCTGTGGTGGGAAATGGATCAGGCGGTGATCGCCATCATGCTGATCAGCATGGGGGTGATCTCCGGATCCATGCTCATGGGCATTGCCCTGGGCGCACTGGCAGCCTGGCAGTACGGTCGCATGAAGGCAGGCAAGCACCCGAAGTTCGCCGCTCACGCTCTCTACTGGTGGTTTCCCAGCGGGCTGTTCCTGAAGTTGCGGGCCACTCCACCGTCTGACCAGCGCTACTTCCTGGGATAGGTGACAAGTCGCGATGCTATTTCGAAATTACCTGTCCGAGCAGGCGAATGCCACACAGGAAATCCGCTTCATGCGGATTCTCCTGGCGGGACTGCTACTGGTGATTCTGGTCGTCGCCGGCGTCGTGCTGAAACTGGTCGGCAATGAAAAAACCGTCCTGGTCCCGCCCGATATCAAGCGCAGCTTCTGGGTATCCGGCAACGCCGTCTCCCGGGAGTACCTCGAAGACATGGCCTACTGGTATGCCGGACTCGCCCTCAACATTACCCCGGCCGTTTCAACTTACCAGAACAGCCTGTTCCTGAAGTATGCGGCGCCGTCCGAGTTTGGGCGGCTGCAAATGGAAATGGGTGCTCGCGCGGATTTTCTTAAGAAGAACAACACCGCCACGCAATTCTCGGTTCGCAACATCACGCTGGACGAGAAGACGCTGCGGGTCGCCCTGTCGGGAACACTGTTTACCTGGGCGTCGGACAAAAAGGCCGGGGAGCGCCAGGCGACCTATCTCGTCGGATTCAAGCACATGAATGGGAGGCTCTATGTATCCGAGTTCAAGGAAACCAGTGAACAAAATCCTTTTGACAGCGCTGCTGGCCGTTAGCCTGTCCGCCAGTGCGGCCCAAGTGCTCGTCGGGAAACCTGACGACACCTTGAGCGCCAGAGTATCTCGATCCGAACCGACCCTGATTCGGATCGATGGACATCGCGTTCGCCGGATCTTCGGGGCGGAAGGTGAGTTCGCGGTCACGGCCGACAAGGAAGCCGGTACCGCCTATCTCAAGCCGACCACGGACAAGCCAACCCTCAGCATCTTCGTTTCCGATGAGAACGGCCGGACCTGGAAGCTTCTGTTGTCGGTGACGGACGGCCCGTCGGATTCCATCACCATCAAGGGACGATCAGTCGCCGGCAGCAGCCTCACGCCGGGCAAGGATGTCGCCAGAAATCAGCTGATCAAGCGCGTCCTGCTCTCCCTTCAGTCGGACGCCGACACCGAAATGGATGTCAGGGCAGCCAACGAGATCGTGCCCCTCTGGACCGAAGCCCTGTTCGTCCTGACCAGGGTCATCGACGGTCCTCTCAGAGGTGAAAAGTACCTTCTCACCAACACGTCCGCCAACGCGATGGTGCTCGACGAGCGGGAACTCTACCGGCGCCAGGTCATCGCCATTTCGATCGCCAAACCCCAGCTGGCGCCCGGGGAAACCACTGAGGTCTTCGTGATCTCGGAGAACCCCGGTGAGTGATCCGGCTGCCGCCAGCGGCGGTCTCACGTCCTATCTGAAAGGCTTGTCGCCCAAGGCTCGACAGTATCTGGTGCTCGGCGGCCTGGGCACAGGATTCATCGGCCTGGTCTTTGGCAGCATCGCGATATGGGACAACCAGCCCGCCCCGATGCCTCAATCGACCAGGCTCGACAAGGCCAGCAGAAACATTGTCACGCCGGGCGCGCAGGTGGATCCGCGCGATGTCTGGATGGCGCAATCGTCGCAGCAGATGAAGGAGATGGATAACGTCATTCAGGGCTTGAAACAGAAGATGGGTGAGGTTGAGCAAAAGCAGTCTGCACCGCAACCCTCGACCCGTCAGGCCAGCGTGCTACCGCCCTTGCCGCCGATGCTGCCGGGTCCCGGCCCTTCGAGCACACTTCAGGCGTCAACCCAGGGCCCGACACCATCGCCGTCCGGGACACCGGTAACACCGCTTCCGCTGTTGCCACCTCCCGTCATTCCACGAGAGCCTGGAATTGCATCGTTCGAAGTCAGTGAGGCGATTCCGGTAGCACCGCAAGCGCCGGCCGACGCAAAACAGGGCAAGACCTACATTCCCTCGGGCTCCTTCATGCGGGTGGCGCTGATGGGTGGACTGGATGCACCCACGGGAGGACAGGCGCAAAACAATCCGTGGCCGATCCTGCTGCGGGTGCAGGACAACGCCTTTCTTCCCAATCGCTACCGGGCCAGGGTCAAGGAGTGTTTCATGCTCGGCTCCGGCTACGGCGACATCAGTTCCGAGCGGGCGTATCTGCGCCTTGAATCACTCTCCTGTGTGCTCAATAACGGCGAAGTGGTGGACGCCACGATCAAGGGCTACGTCGTTGGCGAGGACGGGAAAGCCGGATTGCGGGGGAGACTGGTCAGCAAGCAGGGACAGGTGCTGGCCAATGCATTGATGACCGGAATCATCGCCGGCATCGGCCAGGGATTTCAGCAAAGCGCAACCAGCTACAGCACCAGCGCCCTGGGCTCGGTGGGGACGATCGAATCCGGAAAGCAGATCCAGGCAGGCATCGGCACCGGCGTCGGCAAGGCACTGGATCGGCTCTCCCAGTACTACATCACGCTGGCCGAGAAGATGTTCCCGATCATCGAAGTGGATGCCGGCCGGGTCGTCGACGTGGTCCTGACCAAGGGCGTAACGCTGGGCATGGCCGCGAGTGCCGATGAAGACACCTACACGGAACTCTGGAAGCGAGGGCGCCAGATCATGAAAAAGTCCCTGAATCCTTCGGAGTAACAACAAATGCGTAAATCGATGCGTGTCCCCCTGCTCACGGTCCTGGTTCTTCTTTCCGTGGCGAGCGTGGCCAGTGCTGCCAGCCCCGGCAGCCCCGCCAGCGAGACTGAAATGGAAGCGCGCCTGAAAGAGCTTTACCCCTCGACCCGGATCAGCGCCGTTCGTCCGTCCGAGGTCTCGGGCCTCTATGAAGTCACCATGGGAAGAAGCGTGGCCTTCACGGACCCGACGGGGCGCTACTTTGTCTTCGGCCACCTGTTCGACATGAAGGAGCAAAAGGATCTGACCGCACAGCGACTGAGCGACATCAATCGCATCGATTTTGCCCAGTTGCCATTGCAGGACGCGATCAAGACCGTACGCGGGGATGGCAGCCGCAAGCTGGCGGTATTCTCTGATCCGGACTGTCCCTATTGCAAGGGGCTTGAAGGCGAACTCGCCAAACTCGACAACGTCACGGTCTACACCTTCCTGTATCCGCTTGAGGGCCTGCATCCAGAAGCCAAGGGGAAGTCTGAACGCATCTGGTGCGCATCCAACCGCGCGAAAGCGTGGTCGGAGTTCATGACCATCGGCAAGCTGCCCAATGGCCCCAAGTGCGCCACGCCGATCGAGCGCATCAACCAGCTGGCGGGCAGTCTCGGCATCAACGGCACGCCCACCCTCATCCTGCAGGACGGGAGTCTGATACCGGGTGCGGCCTCCGCCGCTGAAATCGAGCGTCGACTGGCAGGCAAGGCGGCACCGATAAAAGCCGCTGTGACGCCCAGACTCAAGGGGGATTGACCATGCGTTCGGTCTGCCTGATCGCATCCGTTCTCGCCCTGGCGCTGGGCGGCTGTGCCGGAACCCTGACGGGAATGGATGGCGAGAGCAAGTTTTCATGCAAGGCGCCTGATGGCGTGACGTGTTCCTCACTGTCCGGGGTTTACGCCAATGCGGTTGCCAACAATCTTCCGGGGCTGCGCAAGGACGGGAAGGGTGACCCGGCGGCTCGGTCGGCGGTGAAAGAAAATACCGACAGCACGATTACCGGTCAGGTGGCGTCATCCGGCGACCCGCTTCGGACGCAAGCCACGGTCTTGCGCATCTGGATCGCCCCCTGGGAGGACACCGAAGGCGACCTGCACGATCAGTCCTACATTTACGTTGTCGCCAACGCAGGCCGATGGGCGATCGAGCACAGTCAGCGACACATCGTTGACCGCTATCGGCCCACGTTCATCAAGGCCGGTCCCGGCGGACAAGGCCTGCAAAAGCCGCTCACCCCATCACAAAAGCCGTCCCGGCCGTTGGGCGGACCCTCCCTTCCAGGAAATCAGGCCATCGGTCCGGGCGGCACTGGCGCACCAGCAGAGGACCGCGAGTGAGCGTGCTGCAAGCCCTCAAATCGGTCTTCTATGGCGAGCGCTTCGAGCCCGCCGATGCGGTTCAGCGCAGCCTGCTGGATCGCATCGCCACGCTGCCAAGACTCACCGGCATCCTGCCTTACCTGGGGTGGATGGCAGACGAGGGGATGTTTGTGCTCGACCAGGGCACATTCGGCGCCAGGCCCACACATTCCATGGGCTTTTGCATCGAGACAGTCCCGCAAACCGGATCCAATGAAGAAATGGAACGGGTGCTGGCCAGTCTGTTCATGTCCTGTCCACCGGGTACGGGCATCCAGATCTCGCTGTACGCCAGCCCGCATATTCTGCCGTCGCTGCGTGAGCAGGCCAACATGCTCCCGGTGGATGAGGAGCCCGCCGGATCGGAATGGGAGTCCCGTCGCAACCGAAATATTTACCGAGTCCTTGGTCGGCGTCGTATCGATCACTACTTGAAGGGCGTGGCCAAATCGCTCTTCTCGCATCACGTCTATCTGCTTCGCGACTACCGCTGCCTCATTGCCATCAGCACGCCGCTGGATCCGGAAAGTCCCGCCGATGTGGAGGAGGCGATCCGGATCAAGGAGAGTACCCACGCCACCTTGCGCTCAGCCCACATGCCGGGCTGGGACTGGGGGCCGGAAAGCCTGCTGAACTTTGTCGCGGACTTCTTTGACCACGAGCGGGTGCTTGGCCAGCCTGAAGAAAGGCATATCGAGTATGACAGTTCGCGCTCCCTTCGCAGTCAAGTGTCGAATCCGGAAATTGCCTCCGCCGTCGCCGACTCCTTCATCAAGTATCGCAAGGCGGGCGGTGCCGAGACGGCGATGCAATGCTTCTCGGTACGGCAGTACCCAAAGTATTTCCGGATGGGCAACATGGGCTCGATGATTGGCGACTACTACCAGATGGCCCTCTCGATACCGTGTCCGTTTCTCATCACCATGGGGGCCATCACCCTGGATTACGAGTCGGCCAGAAGCAAGGCACTGATGAAGGCGGCGCGAGCGACCCAGGCCGCTGGCTCCTACATGGCCCATTTCCAGCCAGACCTTCAGGATCGCAAGCGCGACTGGGACATGGTGCTGCGCGCCTTCGACAACGGCCGCAACGTGGTCCAGATGTATCACCAGATCGTCCTGCTCTCGCGAATCGAGGACGTATCCCGGACCGAACATGCCGTCCGGGCCGTCTGGCGCGCGCGCGGTTTCGACCTGGCCAAGGATGTCTATCTGCAGCATCAGGCATTTGTGGCGTCGATGCCGTGCACCCTGACCCCGGCATTGCAGAAGGACCTCCAGTTGTTCGGCCGTGCCGGCACCAAGACCGCCGACAACGCGGTAATGACGTCCCCCCTGATGGCGGAATGGAAGGGCACCGCGACCCCGGTCATGACCTTGTTCGGTCGCCGCGGGCAAATCATGAGCTTCGATCTCTTCGACAACACGGGCGGCAACTACAACTTCGCCGTCGCGGCGTTGTCCGGTTCCGGCAAGTCGGTCTTCGTGAACGAAATGGCCTTCCGTTACCTGGGCACCGGGACCAAGGTCTGGATCATTGACGTCGGCCGCTCCTACCGCAATCTGTCCGAGCTTCTGGACGGGGAATTCATCGAGTTCTCCGATGAGCGAACCAACACGATCTGTCTCAATCCGTTTTCCATGGTCGTCGATATCAACAACGACATGGAAATGCTGCTGCCCCTGGTGGCCCAGATGGCCAGCCCCCGCGGCCCGTTGGATAACTACAGCTACTCCGCCCTGGCGGCAGCGATCAAGCGCGTGTGGGATCAGAAGGAAAAATCCGCGACGATCACGGATGTCTATGACCTGCTGCGCACCGGGCGGCTGAGTGACGAGGGCGAGGTCGAGCGAGACCTGTCCCGACTGGCAACTGCACTGGAGCCCTATACAAAGTACGGCATCTACGCGAGCTACTTCGAGGGCGAGGCCAACATCCAGTTTCGAAAGAACCTGGTCGTGCTTGAGCTGGAGGAACTCAAGGCGAAGAAGGATCTCCAGGCGGTCGTCATGCAGCTGATGATGTACCGGATCACCCAGGAGATGTATCTCGATCGATCCAAACGCAAGCTGGTCATCATCGATGAGGCCTGGGATCTGATGGGCAGCGGATCCAGTGCGAACTTCATCGAGGCCGGCTACCGGCGAGCACGCAAATATGGCGGTGCGTTCGGCACCATCACGCAATCCGTGGATGACTATTACAAGAACGAGGCGACGCGGGCGGCCATCACCAATGCCGACTGGCTGTTCCTTCTTAGGCAAAAGCCGGAAAGCATCGATCGGCTCGGCAAGGAGGGCAAGCTCCATGTGGACGAGTGGATGAAACGGCAATTGTCTTCGGTCAGCACGGAGCATGGCCACTATTCGGAGATCTTCGTGCACGGCCCGATGGGCTCCGGAGTTGGACGCCTGATTCTCGATCCTTTCTCCATGCTGTTGTACTCGACGCAAGCCGAGGACTATCAGGCCATCAAGACGCTCACCGATCAGGGCATCCCCGTCACGGAGGCGATTGAGACCATCATCGAGCGCAGGGGGGCCGCATGAATCTCAACCTTGTCCGATTGCTTGTCACGGGCCTCCTGTCCGTCCTGGTGTCGTGTGCCCTCGGACTGATGTGGGTTCGTTCGCATCCCGCTCCACGCATGGTGCGGGTCGATGTCGGCAGTCTCTACGAGGAACAGAAGAAGACGCTCAGTGCGCGGCTCAAGCCGGGCATGACCGAGGAAGAACAAAAGGCGATTTTCAAGGCGGCGACAGACTATGGCACGCGCGTTGATGAGGCCTTGAACAGCGCGGCACGCGAATGCCAATGTGCGGTCCTGAACACGGCCGCCATTGTCCGCCTGCCGGATTCCGGTGAATCGGGAATTCCCGATGTCACGGACCGGGTTCGACAGATTCTGGGCCAGAACTAGGTCCGTGCAGATGCGCAAGGAATGGCTGGCCATGATGACTGGATGCCTTCTGGCGAGTTCTTCGTCGGCCACCGTGATCAGCGGTGGCATGGACTATCCGTCGATCTGGGCCTGCGAGGAGGCCAAGTTCCACTGGTATTGCGATGCTGAGCCTGAGGTAACACCCGACCCGACAAAACCCGGTGCAAAGGCCAAAACCAGCGAAGAAGCCGCGCTTGAGGAGCTTGAGCGCCTGCGCAAGGCGCTGGAAGCCAAACGGGCGCTGGCCCTGATGCAGCCTTCTCCGGAAAACCTCAAGGCCTACATTACGGCGCAGGAAGCCCTGATGGATCGGGCCTCGGTGTTCTCGGATGTCTGGCGCCGCGTCATCTGGGCGAACCCGGACCTCAATTACCAGCTGCGCAACCCCGTCAATAACGCGGCCATCCAGGTCAGAGACGTGGAGCGGACCCAAAAGGAACGCGCCTCCATGAAGGAGATCGCCAGGGAATGGGGCGTGTTCTTCGTGTTTCGGTCGGATTGTCCGTACTGCCACCGGATGGCGCCGGCCCTCAAGTTGCTCGCCGATACCTACGGCATCACCGTATTTCCAGTCAGTCTGGATGGCGGTGTCCTGCCTGAGTTTCCCAGCCCGGCACGGGATAACGGCATGGCCAGGGTGCTCGATGTCAAACAGGTTCCCTACGTTGCGCTCGGCAACATCAAGGATCACCGCCTGATTCCGCTGGGTTCCGGCGTGCTGTCCGTGCAGGACATTGTCGAGCGAATTTACATCCTGACCCAGACCCGGCCAGGCGAGTTGTACTAAGGGGGTGCCCATGTTCAGAACTCGCTTCATCGCATCAATCCTGGCGCTGACAATTCCGTTGACGGCGCAGGCCAGCGTGCAATCCAGCATGCAGACCTGGTTTAACGACATCGGCGCCTACGGCAACGTGACCGGTGTGGCGGCCTACCAGGGACAGACCATGAACCTGTACTCGGGCGGCAGTCTGTACATGCGCACCCCGGTAAAGAATTACCAGCTTGCCACCGTTGCCCCTCCGGCCTTCAAGGCGGGGTGTGGCGGGATCGACCTGTTTGCCGGCTCCTTCTCCTTCATCAACAAGGAGCAACTGACGGCCCTGATGCGCAACATCGCCAACAATGCCGTCGGCTATGCGTTCATGATGGCCGTCAAGTCGATCTCGCCCGATCTGGCCGATCTGATCCAGTACCTCCAGGATCAGATCTCCAAGGTGAACAACCTCAACATCAATTCCTGTCAGGCCGCCGAAGGAGTGGTCGCCGCGATCGGCAGCACGCTGACCGACAAGACGCAGGAGAAAGAGGGCAAGGTCGCCGGCGCGTCGTTGAATCTGTATTCCGATGTGTTCGAGTCCTGGGATGCCTGGAAGGACCGCTCAAAGGCCAGGCAGACGCGCCAGGCCGCCATCAGTGCCGACTCGCGCAACAGGGAAACCTTTGATCCCGGGAATGTCGTGTGGCGGGCGCTGCTTCGGGTTAATGGTGTCGATGACGAAACCCGGCAACTGATGATGAGCATGACGGGAACGATCATCATCGTTCCGCCCGGAGACGATGAATCGGGGTCGAGCACGGACCAGAAAGCCAAGTGGTTGTACAAGCCCGGCGCAAAGATCACCTTCAGGCAATTTGTGGGCGATGGGTCCGCAGCGACGGCGACGCTATCCGGACTGGTCTGCGATGACTACGCGGAATGCAGAAATCCTGCGTACGTCGAGGACGGCATCACGGCAAGTTCATTTGCCAAGTTCGTTCGCGACAAGATCGTCGCGATGAAACAGAAGGTGGAGTCGCGCAACGCGGGCGGACAGGGCACCCTGGATGTCGCCCTGATCGGAGCGTCCAGCCTGCCGGTATGGAAGATGCTGTCACTCGCCGCCAATATGCCCGGCGGTGACTTCGTTGTGGAAAACCATACCCAGCTCGTCGCCGTCGATATCGCTCACTCCTATTTCACCAACCTGGCCAAGACGCTGAGGGAGGCGATCCAGAACGAGATGGGCAAGGGGAACGCGGACGTGGCGGAAGCGGCAAAGTCGATTCTGATGCGGGTCACCGAGATCGAGCAGGAAGGGCGCGAAATGCTGGTCGCCGAATATCAGAAGGGCGTGCAGGTGGCCCAGATGCAACGCAGCATCCAGTGGCTCGATCAGTCGCTGAAAGCCGGGCTGCCGACCAACGTCTTTCAGTCGATGATGGCGTTCAATCGGTAGGCCGATAGAACGACGCGCTCACACCGATGAATTTCGAGGTCTATGCCTACTGGAATATCGAGGAACTGACGGCCACGTTCAACGCCGTCGCCGCCCTCATGGGGAGCGGCGACTACCTGGGCCTTCTGCGCACGCTGGCACTGGTCGGCATTCTCTCTCTGGCGCTGGTCGTCCTCGCCGGCAAGGGGCGCATGGAGGACTTCTGGAAGTGGGTCATCATGCTGGCGCTCTTCAACGGCATGCTGCTGGTCCCGAAGACCAACGTCATCGTCGTTGATCGCACGGGAACCACGCCCGCTCAGGTGGTGGCCAATGTTCCGATTGGTCTGGCTGCCTTCGCGCATTCGACCAGCAAGATAGGCGACTGGCTGACCGGGGCCTTCGAGACCGTCTTTGCGCTGCCCGGTGACTTGCAGTTTCGTACCAGCGGAACACTGTTCGGGCACCGGGTTCTTCAGGAGCGACTGGCCATCAAGAGCGGCCAGCCGATTCTGACCAGCAATTTCTACGAGTTTTACCGCGAGTGCATCACGCCAGAGCTCGCCTCGGGCTATATCCGCATGAACGACCTCATGAAGACGAACGACATCTGGGGCACGCTCAACGGATTGACCAATCCCTCCCGGCTGGTGACACTCCGGGACACGGCGGATCCGACCATCGTGCAAACGGTTGGATGTACTGCCGGCTATACGACGCTCACCATCCAGTTAAACGCCGAGGCCGCCAATCAACTGGGCCTGCTGGGCAATCGGATGTATCCGGGAATGCCCTCTGCCCTGGCCAATACGGCGATCTCGGGGTCGCTTGCGACGAGCACCAATTATCTTCTCGGGCTATCGGCGACGGCGACCGATACCATCAAGCAGTCCATCGTCTCAAACGCCGTGATTGACGCCCAGTACACCATCCCGGCACAGATCGGCGATGCCGCCAGCGCTGCGACCAATCTGGCACAGGCACAGGCCGTGCGCCAGACCGGTGACGCCTACAAGGCGATGGCAAAGCTGGCCGAGGGCACCATGCCCAAAGCCCGAAACGCCATCGAGCTGGTGCAGTACGCCGTCTTCCCGATCATTCTGTTGCTGACGCTGGTTGCCGGGCACCATGGCGGATCGGTGCTCAAGATGTACGCCGGCAGCCTGCTCTGGATCCAACTGTGGCCACCGCTCTACGCGGTCATGAATTTCCTCATGAATGTACAGGCGCAAAAGGCACTGACGAGTGCTACCAATGGCGGGGGGATGTCTCTGGAGTCCTACAGCTATCTCAACAACTCCGTGGTCAGCGATCAGGCCATTGCCGGAATGCTGGTGTTGTCGATTCCGGCGATTGCCGCGGCGCTCATCAAGTGGGGCGATGCCGGGCTGAGATCGGTTGGAGCGTCTTTCGCGCCACGTGACGCAGAAAAGGCCGCCGCCGCCCTGGCTCAGGGCAACATGAACATGGGGAATGCGTCACTTGGCAATGTTCAGCATGGGAATTACTCTGCCTTGCAGCATTCGACACAGCCCTCGCTTGCGGCAGGCGCAGGAAAAATGGCCTCGGCGGATTCCTTTGGCTCGATGGAGCGCACGGGGGATGCCGTGACCGTAAAAAGCGGCAACATGACGATGACCGGGTTCGACAGGAATCGTGATGGCCGATTTACGATCGACGAGGTCACCAACGTGTCAGCGGCAGGGTCATCGCTCATGGGGGCGGTTGCACAATCTGGCCTCGGACGCTCTGCCTCCGATGTCAGTTACTCCGGTGAAGGCACCCAGGCATCGTCGGGGCGTGCCGCATCGGTAGGGGAAACTCAGACTGCGAAGCTCACCAAAGACCAAAGCGCCACATTCCAACGTCAGTTGTCCAGGGCGTTGAATAGCGAAATAGGTGGGGATACCAGTGCTGGAGTGACTACCGGCTCGGGGAACGTGGTCACCACTGGAAGGGATTTTTCCGGCAAAAAGGGACTGACCAATCAGGAGGGCGTGTCCGTTGATTCTGCGCTCATCGCAGGGGGCAGCGGCGCGTCGGGCAAACCTCAAGAAGGTCAGCCGCCCAAAGAGTCGGGTCGGGCAGGGCGGCTTGCCATGGCGCTCGCCGAAAAGGCATCCGGAATTTCAGCACGAGTCGCCGGTGCTGTGAAAACGGGGCAACGCTACGATGAATCCGCCGACCAGACCATCAGGACGGCCACACAGGATGAATTGCGACACGCGGCGGACGTGGCCAGGCGGGGGTTGCTGCGTGTTGCCGGCAGCACTTCCGATCAGGGCGTCAAGCAGGCCGCTGAACGCGCCGCATCGACGCTGGACAAGGCCAGGACCTACGACAGCAAGGAACTCGCTTCCCTGACCGAGCAGCAGGAGGCAGGAAGCCGACGTCAGGCTGGCAACGAGAACCGCTCGAGCGTTTCGGTGGACGAAACACTCGTCATGGCGAAGTCCGGCTACGAGATGCTCTTCGGGAAGGGGGCTGAGGTCACGCCGGAACGCTTGTCCCGGTTTCAGCGTGAGTGGAATCAGAACCAGGGATTTCGGGAAGATGTTGCCTTCGAAGCCAGAGACCGGATAGCGAAGACGCGCCTCGCCTCCGAAGGCGTGCAAACCCCGGAGTCGCCGCAGGATGTTCGGCAGGCCGGCGAGAAGAATCTTGCCCGGCTGGATGAAAAGGGGAAAGCCCAGGTCGCGGCCGAGAACAGTGCGAACAGCAAAGAGGTCCAGCGCCAACAACACGTCAATCCAAAATCGCAGCCGGATTTGTCACCTGCCGCGAAGCACTATGCGGAAACGTTGAATTCTGCGAGTGAGCTGACCAGGCAGAAGGAATCGCAGGTCTTGCTTGAGAGCGGCATCACGATGATGGCAAACCAGCTGTATCACGATCGGCAAAAGGGGGCGGGAACCGTACTCCTGAATGCCTACGGATTCGGTGCTGGATCCGCCAGCGTTCAGGAGTACGCAGGAAAATTGCGCGAGGTCGCCCAAAAGGATCGCGAGCTCGCCAAGGGCCTGGCGACCATCGCCCTCAACAATCGAACAGGGAGTCAACCAAACCAGGGCGACATGGCATGGCTTGAAGCCAGGGCCATGCAGTCGGTTCGACAGGCAGAGGGGAGGGCATCAGAGGGCGCCGGCTGGGTTGCCGATCAGGCGGGTAGGGCGCTGGACATCTTTTCTCCGAGTGATTCACCCTCCACGAGAAAATGATCCAAACGCGAGTTACTTGTCGTCTTCGATCGGTTCGTTCCCCACTCGGACACCATGAGCATACATGCCAAAGCCCTGGAAGCCGGGACCCACGCCAGAGAAGGTCAGTGAGTTCGGGTCCTGATCGTGCGGTGGATCAGAGAAATACGATTGCTGCCTGGGATCATTCTCGCCATTGCGCAGTACAAAGCGAATAAATGCGGTTGCCAGAAAAACCCAGGAGAGCAGGGCGGCGACCAGGATTGACTTTTCGTTGCCGAACATCACTACCAGAGTCGCCGCCACAAACGCCGCAACGAGGAGCAGAAATGACTCGACGACATGCCCCGTTCGAAACAGCTTTACGGCGACAGCCGTCAATCGGACAGCCAGATAGATCAGGGTCATCCCTGGTACGACCAGCAGTACAGATACAAGAACCATTCGCTCCATTGGGTACTCCAGCACGTCATTCATTTGCCTTTTACTATACGCGCAATGCGCGTATAGTAAAAGCGTTATCATTCCTGATTGCCACGATGGCTGCTACTGGTTACCCCACACCTGCTGAGATTCGAGCGGCCCGAATACTACTTGGAGTATCTCAAGCTCAAGCAGCATTACTGGTTCATTCAACGTGCCGAGCATGGCAGCAATGGGAGGCTGGGGATAGAAAGATGCATCCAGCGTTCTGGGAGCTTTTTCGAATCAAGGCTGTGCTCAATGCGCGCATGTCAAAGTAGTAGTCCTGCTGATGCCGAACAAGGAATTCCATGGACTTGCAGCCGGCATTCATGTTCCTTGCATTGAAGGAGGATTGTTCGACGGTACTATCCCATTTTCCACAAAACCTGATCACGGAGATCCCATGAATAAAGCTGAACTTATCGAAATCGTCGCCAAGGAAGCGGACCTGTCCAAGGCGGCTGCCGGGAAGGCGCTGGAGGCATTCACTGCTGCCATCGTCAAAGCTGTGTCCAAGGGCGATACGGTCACATTGATTGGATTTGGCACCTTCAAGTCATCAAAGCGTGCAGCCCGTACAGGGCGCAATCCTCAGACCGGCAAGGAACTCAAGATTGCAGCTACCACGATGCCTCGTTTCACAGCGGGTGCTGGTTTCAAGGCTGCCGTGGCTGGAAAGAAAGTAGCGAAGAAGAAGTAGTTAGTTGCTGCCTTCTTTAACGATGCGGCGCCGGTGCATCTTGTACCGATGCCGACATCAATAGATGTTGGGATCAATACAGGGGCGTGTATGAAGAAATCCAAACTTCTCGCTGACGTGGCGGCTGCTCGCCGCGCGTCCGGTCTAAATCAATCTGAATTCTGGTCTCGATTTGGCGTAACCCAGTCGGGCGGATCGAGGTATGAGAGCGGACGGAATATTCCCAAACCGCTCAAGACGCTGATGTGGCTTTACGACGTTGGCAATATCAGTGATCAGGATCTGGAGAATGTCCGGAAGGCGCTAAGCAAGAAGTTGTGAAGCCCCTCATGGGAGGGGTTGTTTGGGACCGACTAGATGTCCGTCTGCTCGGAAATTTCCAGCGCATCGTCAACTTCTATACCTAGGTAACGGACTGTTGATTCCAGCTTCGTGTGCCCGAGGAGGAGTTGAACGGCGCGCAGATTTTTGGTGCGCCGATAGATCAACGTGGCTTTGGTGCGACGCATCGTGTGTGTGCCATAGGCCGTCGGGTCGAGACCAATCGAGGCCACCCAGTAATGGACCACCCGCGCATACTGCCGGGTCGACATATGGGGTGAAGCCCGGAGTCGGCTTGGAAACAGGAACTGCTCCGGCTTGAGCTTCGACTTGGCGATCCAGGCAGCGACAGCGTCACGGGTCGGTTCCGTCAGTTCGAACTGCACCGGGCGCTGTGTCTTCTGCTGCATAATGATCGCCCGAGGGGCCACCTGGTTGCCATGCGTGATATCTCGAACACGCAGGCTGACGAGGTCGCAGCCACGTAGCTTGCTATCGATCGCGAGGTTGAACATCGCGAGATCGCGAGTTCGTTTGGCCAGTTGAAGGCGTACGCGGATCGCCCAGATTTCCTTCAGCTTCAGGGGCGGTTTCTGACCGATAAGCTTGTCCTTGTTCCACGGTTGGCGGCGGTTGGTGGTAATGTCGTTTTCCATTTTGAACTCCTTCTGGGATTGAATGGAGTTCGATTGTCGGGTGATAACCGCCTAGCCGCCGAAGGCCTTCCAATAAGTGTTCTCCTGAATCTGTAGCAGCAATGGCCGTTATTCGGCATCGAATTCTCGTGCTGAATTTTGGATGCAGGCTAAACTGAGTCGGGCCTCAATTACGCGGCAGTCGGCCATAAAAGGACATTGGCGCCACCAAAACCATGAACTATTGAATGACCGCTTAGACCTGGACTCCTGATTTGGGACGATTGGGGCCAGCGTCCGGAGTTGGAAGTGAGTAAGCGTCCAACCCCACCATCTGTACTGAACGAGTGACGCCGTGCGATGTTGGGTAAGCGCTCAGCGCGCCCACGTACGCTTACGAAGAGACCTGATGTAGAGGTTCCGCACGAAGGGGCAACAACGAATCGATCTGGCTGTTGAGGCAAGTCGGCAGGGCTTCCAGAGTATCGCGTAGCCACGCCGAAGGATCGAGGCCATTGAGTTTGGCGGTGGCCAGCAAACTCTGAATCGCGGCGGCCCGTTTGCCGGCGCGCTCGGAACCAGTGAAGAGCCAGTTCTTCTTCCCGAGAGCAATGGGGCGGATGGTGTTCTCCACCGGGTTGTTGTCGATCGGCAGCCGGCCGTCGGTGGCGTAGCGACTCAAAGCCACCCAGCGTTTCAGGCTGTAGTCGATGGCCTTTGCCGTCCCGCCGCCATTGGCCACATTCACCCGAGTCTTGAGCATCCAGTCGTGCATGGATTGAAGCAGGGGCTGAGCGTGCTCCTGTCGCAGTTGCGAGCGCGCATCCACGTCCATGTCCCGGCCCTGCGCCTCAACGGCATACAAGGCTGCGATCCGGTGCAGGGCCTCCTGCGCAATCGGGTTAGCCTGGGCTTCATTCAAATCAAAGAATTTCCGCCGCGCATGCGCCAGGCAGCCAAGTTCCGCCACCCCTTGAGTGAACAGCGCCTTGTAACCAGAATAGTCGTCGACCATGAGATGGCCTTGCCACTCCGACAGGAAGTTCTGCGCATGGCGACCCGCGCGGCTGGTTTGATAGTCAAACACCACAATCGGCGGGCCGGTTTCCAGCACATTGCTGCGGTAGGCCCACAGGTAGGCCCGTTTCGTCTTGCCTTGGCCAGGATCCAACTGCGCCACCGGCGTTTCGTCGGCATGCAACACCGTGCGTTCCAGCAGCAGCGTCGTCAGGCGATCCGCCAGCGGTTGCAAGGCAACACCTACGCGCCCGACCCATTCCGCCAGCGTGGAGCGCGACAGCATGACCTGATCCCGTGCCGCGATCTGCTCCAGACGATACAGCGGAAGATGGTCCAGATACTTGCCGATGATCACCCAGACGTACAAGCCCACCGCCGCCATGCCACCATCAATCACGGCGGGCGGGATCGGTGCCGCCGATACGGTCTCGCAGGCGCGACAGGCATATTGCGGGCGGATGTGACGATGGACGAAGAACCGGGCGGGCTCCACGTCCAACTGTTCGCTGACGTCTTCGCCGATCTTGATCAGATCCTTGCCGCACTGCCCGCAGGTGCAGGACTCCGGTTCGTGCCGATGTTCGATGCGCGGCAGGTGTTCAGGAAGGGCTTGGCGGCCGGCGCGCGGGCGCTGGGGCCGATCCTTCGGTTGCAGTGCTTCGGCTTGCCGCTCGGTCTCGGCTTCGAGGGCTGCCAGGTCGGTATTCCAGGTTTCCTGAAACAGTTCGCGCTGCTCGGGTGAGAGGGCTTCGTTCTTGTGACCAAAGCGGATGCGCCGGTGGTGCGCGAGTTCCAGTGTCAGGGCCTGGATCTTGAGGTTCGCCGCCTTGATGGTGGCCGCGTCCTGTCGGGCCTTGTCGAGCAGTTTCTGAACGGTACCGGCGACCCATTCCGGGAGGTCGGGAACCGTGTTCAAGCGATCCAGTTCAGCATGCAAATCCATGCCGAAATTATATCGGCCAACCGGCCGCGAAGCCTGACGAACAGGTCGTTCCAGCGATGATTGTTCTGTCGTTCAAGTGCTGATTTTGCGTATGGATTTTGCGTGACGGATTACACCCGCCAGTGCGCCGGTGGCGCAGCCTCCAGTCGTTGCCAATCGACGCCCGTGATCAGCCACTGCCATTGCCTCGCCGTGAGGGTGCAGGTGCTTGCATCGGAACATGGCCAGATGAAGTGGCCACGATGCAGGCGGCGATGACAGAGCCACACGCCCGTGCCGTCCCAGACGAGGAGTTTGATTCGGGTGCGCCGATGATTGTGAAAGGCGTAGGCACTGCCGTCGCAGGGTGAGCGGCCCAGGGTGTTCTGGATCCGCTGCGACAGGCCATCGATGCCGGTGCGCATGTCGATGGGTTCGACTACCAGCCAGACGTGAGTGGGTGCCGGGATCATGAGAGGTGCTTCAGGAAATCGACCAGCAGCGGAACGCTGTTGCCCGGCAACTCGATTTCCCATCCGTCCGGGCTGCGCAGCCGCACGACGCTGACCGTATCCGGCTTGCCCACGCTCACCGGTACCAGCCGTCAAGGATGCCTTTGCCGCCGCTATCGCTTCCTTCTCCCTGCCGCGCCAGCGATGGAACGCCCTCTCGCCCAATCCATGGGTCGCGCAGTATTCCCTCTGCGTCAGATCACTTCGACACCAATTCTCAACGTGCTCGCGCCAGAATTCCGGCCCGTGTCTCATCGCCATTTGTCGCGCCTTCGCAAAAGGCTCCCACTTTGCACGGCGTCAATCGTTCAGTACAGATGGTGGGGTTGGACGCTTACGAATGTGCCACTGCTGTGCCGTATCGACGCACCTGTCGAGGTCAAATACACCAGGCATGGTGGCATACTGCCCTACGTGCTGCGAGCCCTGATGGCGGGTTAGCCGAGCGCCAGACCTCCTGGCCACTTCATCCTGCGGAGAACCAAACCGATGCCCAAAACCCGTTCCGCGAATGCCGTCCGCCTGGAGTTCGCGCCCGGTTGCCTGGTTCAAACCAACCTGTCGGGCGCGGCCTTCACCGGCGACTGGCTGTGGGTGGCTGGCGACGAAGCCTGCGGCATAGACCGCCTGCGCCGCCTCGATCCCGTGGGGCGCGAGACCTTGCGCTTCGGCGAAGTGCGTGATTTCCCGCTGGCCGATCTGCTGGACCTGCCCGGCGCTGCCGGGGAAGAGGCCGATCTGGAGGGCATGGCCGTGGCCGATGGCTTCCTCTGGGTGGTGGGCTCGCATGGCCTGAAGCGCAAGAACGCCAAGCCGGGCCGGGACCATGCCGAAAACGCCAAGCGGCTGGCGAAAGTAACGCTCGACGGCAATCGTCGTCTGCTGGCCTGCCTGCCGATCGAGCCCGACGCCAATGGTGCACCCTGCCTGGTGCGACAGGCCAAAGACGGGCGGCGGGCGTTGCGCCTGAAGGGTGATGCCCAAACCAACCTGCTCAGCCGTGCGCTCGCCGATGACCCCCACTTCGCCCCCTACATGGCGATCCCGGGCAAGGACAACGGCTTCGACATCGAAGGTCTGGCCGTGGACGGCCGCCGGCTGCTGCTGGGCTTGCGCGGCCCTGTGCTGCGCGGCTGGTCGGCGCTGCTCGAGATCGCGGTCGAAACGCGCAGTGACCAGTTGCGCCTGGCGCCCCTGGACGACAGGGGAACGCTGATTCGCAAGCACTTCCTGCAGCTCGACGGCCTGGGCGTGCGTGACCTGCACTTCTCCGGCGATGACCTCTACATCCTGGCCGGCCCGACGATGGTACTGAACGGCGATATCCGCGTCTTCAAGTGGCCCGCAGCCAGGCCCTTTCTCGCGGCCAACCGCGACCCGGTGCGCTTCGAGTCGGCGCTGACCGAGTCGGTCTCGCTGCCCCATGGACACGGCACCAACCGTGCCGAGGCGATTTGCGACCTGCCTCCGGCCTTGTCGGGCGGCAAGGCGAGCTGGCTCGTGCTGTACGACGCACCGGGTGCCGATCGCAAGGAGGGCGAGCACACCGTCTTCGGTGACCTGCTGCGCCACGATTGAGATCCCTGGCCCCGGTTTGATCCAACCACTTTCCATGGCTGTCTGCCCCGAGATCGACCCGGCGTCACCGCTGCAGTTCGTCATCAATGCGGCAGCGGGCAGCAGCGACGCGGACGCGAAGCGCGAAGTCATCGAAGCCGCGCTGCGGACCGGCGGACGGCGCGGGGATTTGCTGTTCAGCCGCCCCGCCGGGCTTGCCCGCTTGGCGCAGGAGGCGGCGACCCAGGCCAGCGCCACCCGCACGGCCGTGGTCGCCGTCGGCGGCGACGGCACCCTCAACACGGTGGCGCAGGCGGCGCACGCCGCAGGCTGCGCCATGGGGGTGGTACCGCAGGGCACGTTCAACTACTTCGCCCGCACCCATGGCATTCCCGCCGACCAGACGGAAGCGGTAGGCCTGCTGCTGCGTGCGGCGCCGGCGCCGGTGCAGGTGGCCGGCATCAACGACCGCGTATTTCTGGTCAACGCCAGCCTCGGGCTCTACCCCGAGCTCCTGGAAGACCGCGAAGCCTACAAAGCCCGTTTCGGCCGCAGCCGCTGGGTGGCGTTTTTGGCGGCCTGTGCGACGTTGCTGCGCGCACAACGCCGGCTGCGACTGCACATCGAGACGGGTGGCACGGTTCGCGACATGCTTGCCCTGACCCTGTTCGTGGGCAACAACCGGCTGCAACTTGAGCAGTTCGGTGCGCAGCCGGAGGACACCGTGGCCGGCACGCCCGGCGCGGGCAGCATCGCCGCGCTGATGCTGCGCCCCATCGGAACCTTGGCGATGATCCGGCTGATGCTGCACGGGGCGATGGGTACGCTCGGCGAAGCGCAGAGTGTGGAGCGCTTCGAGTTCCACCACATGGTGGTCAGGCCGACGCTCGCACCGGGCCGCCGTTGGGTGAAGGTGGCCTTCGACGGCGAGGTGACGCGGATGCGCGCGCCGCTCGACTTCCGCGTGCTCGAAAAGCCCTTGTACCTGCTGATGCCCCCGCGCGACGAAGCTGCAATCAACACCGCGATCGATACCGCGTCCGGCACCGCAAGCGACACCGGGGAAACGGGCGGATGAGCGTCCTGCTGCAGATCTCGGATACACACATCGGCACCGAACAGCCGCCGGTGGTCGAAGCGCTGGTGGCGCTGGCCCGGCAGCAGCGGCCCGACCTGCTGGTGCTCTCGGGCGACATCACGCAGCGCGCGCGGCCGGCGCAGTTCCGGGCGGCTCGCGCCTTCATGCACCGTCTGGGCGCGCCGGTACTGGCGATTCCGGGCAACCATGACATACCGCTGTTCGACCTCTGGGCACGCCTGCGCCGCCCCTATGCAGCGCACATCGCTGCGTTCGGTGACGATCTCGAACCGGTGCACTCCGCGCCCGACCTTATGGTGGTCTGCGTCAACACCACCCGGGCCCGGCGCCACAAGCAAGGCGAGGTATCGGCGCATCAGGTCGACCGCGTCGCCCGGCTGCTCGCCGGTGCCGGCGCCGCACAGTTGCGCGTGGTGGTGGTGCACCAGCCCGTGGCCGTGACGCGCGCCGAAGATGTGCCGAACCTGCTGCGCGGGCACGCCGCCGCACTGCAGCGCTGGGCCGCCGCCGGCGCCGACCTCGTCATGGGCGGGCACATCCACCTGCCCTACGTGATGGCGCTTGACGGCCTGGCGCGGCCGCTGTGGGCGGTGCAGGCCGGCACGGCCGTCTCGTCGCGGGTGCGCCGGGGTGTGCCGAACTCGGTGAACCTGCTGCGCTGGGGTGCGGATTCATCTCCCGGCTGCTGCGTCATAGAACAATGGGATTTCTCGGCTGCCGAGCAGGCATTTGTTCGCGCCGGGCTTACCGAACTCCGGCCAGCCAGGGCATGAAGCTGTAGATGCGTCGATGCGTGCGAGACGTCGGAGCCACACGCCGGGGCTGCATCTACCAGACCAGTGCCGCGATGAACACGCCCACCATGGTGAATGCCAGCACCACCTTGGCCAGCATGCCGGCGAGCAGACCCAGCCAGGTGGCAAATCCCACCTTCAAGGCCCGGTGTTGATCGCGCCGCGCCAGAAACTCGCCGACCGCCGCCCCCAGCAAGGGCATGAACAAAACGCCGATCAGGCCCAGGGCCAGGCCGAGCACGGTGCCTATGGCCGCCCCCAGCAGTGCCTGGCGGCTTGCCCCGGCCCGCTGGGCGCCGAGCAGGCCGGCCGCCCATTCCAGCACCCAGGCCAGTACCGCCAGTACCCCGATCAGCACCACGGCCCCCACGCTGATGCGGGCAAAATCATCGATCCAGGCCCCGAGGATCACGCCTGCCAGCACCAGCGCGGTGCCCGGCAAAACCGGCAGCACGGTGCCGAGCAGACCGAGGACGATCAACCCGGCCGCCAGCACCCAGAGCAGGCTATCCATCTCGACGCACGCGCCAATGTTTCACGGCTGCGCGGGTGTCACGGATGTCGCCGGGGGTGTGCCGCGACCCGCGAACAAGCGTATTACCACGTGCAGCGCAATGCCGGCGAGCAGCAACACCTAGGCACCCAAGCCCCAGCCGATCCAGATCGCCGGCGACAGCCAGCCGACCAGCGCCGGTACCTGCTGCTGCAGCCACTCCAGCCAGGGCAGGAAGGACTGTGCCCACGCCAGCCAGGCCTCGACGAGGCCGGCCGGCAAGCCTGCCGTCAGCCACTCGGGCAAACCGAGCAGGGGGACCGCCTGCCGGGCAGCGTCGCCCGCCGCCGTGGTGGCGGCTCCCAGCTTGGCCGGCGCCAGCCCGGCAAACCACTGCGCCGCCAGGTGCAAGCCCCACGCCGCGGCGGTCCAGAAGACGAACAGCAGACCGAACATTGCCCATATCAGTACATACAACATGCTTTGCTCCCAGGTCCGCCGCCGGATACCCACGCACCGAAGCAGCAGCACCGCAAGGTGATACGAACCCAAACATTTCGATACATGGGGCCGCGGGCGGCGATTAAAAGAGGAGGCGGGGTTTCCGGCGCGGTCGCTTTGTGATCGAAGCTGAGTGTGGCCGGCGACCCGAGCAAGGTGGTGGTATCGATTCGCCGGGCGTCCGCGCGGGGCGGGAAGTCGGCGCCGGTGCAATGCCTCAGTGCGCCAGGTAGAGGACCCCGATGATGCACAGCCCGAGCACCAGATTGATGCCCACCCACTGCCGCAGGCGCGCCAGCCGGTCGGCCGCCTGCGCCCAGTCGCCAGCAGCCACGGCGGCGCCAAACCGCGGGTACAGTACAAACCGGATGTGACCGAAGAGAGCCACCATGAGTACCCCGAGGCTGGCCATCACGGTCCACGTCAGCGGCATGCTGAAGCTGCCGCCGGATTGCACGCTGGCCTTTGCGACCCGGCCGATCATCCATACCCCGCTCACCAGGGTCAGGCTGGCGGCCCACAGCACTGCGGCGAAGAAACGGCCCAGCACGGCATTTGCCAGATGCAGCCGCTCGGGCGGCGCCAGGGTGGCCAGCGCCGGACGCAGGAAAAAGTGGGCGAAGATCATGCCGCCCAACCAAAGGATGATGGACAGCACATGGACAGTTTTGAGCAAAGCGTAAAGCATGGTCTGGGCATTCCGGGCAAGGCCCACAGGGTGCGGGGGGAGTGGTCGCGAAGTGGACCGGCGATGGGTTTCCCGCACTATACGGCAGTCGGTGGCGGCTATACCGGAGGGTCGGTTCGGGTCATGCGGCCGCGCAGCAGTCGCGACCGAGGACGTCCTCCGCCCGATACCGCGTGGTCCTTACCCGCTATTTGTGGCGACGAAGGCCATCTCACGGGCGCGGATAGAGAGGCGCCCGAGAGATCTCGTCACGACTAAACTGCTGCTTTGCCGCCGCGCGCGCCAGCATATGCGACGCCACCGGTAGTGTGGCGAACAGAATTGCCAGGATCGTGAGCACCCTTCCGCCCCAGGCCCAGTCTCCGCCATAAAGTGCCGCGCCGGCCAGGATCAGGCCCAGGCCCAACGTGCCGGCCTTGGTCGCGGCGTGCTGGCGCGAGACCGCATCGGGCAGCCGGAACAGTCCGGCAGCGGCGATCAGCAGCACGCCGCAGCCGAGCATGGCGAGGATCAGGCCGCCCTGGCTCATGGCTGCCGCCGCGCGCTGTCGGCGCGCCCCTCGATCATGCGCGCCCAGGCCACGGTGGCCACGAAACCGACCAGCGCGACGCCGATCGCCACGTCGAGAAACAGTTCGCGCCCGGACGCCATTGCCGCCGCCACACACAGGCCGACCGCCGAGGCGAAGAGGATGTCGAGCGCAATCACCCGATCGACGTCGGTCGGGCCACGCAGGAAGCGCAGCATGCCGAGCGCAATGGCGAGAACCAGACAAAGAACTATCGCGGTGATCATCTTCAATCCTCCGGCAGGCCGAAAAGCGGGGTCAAGTAGAGCTCAAACTTCTGGCGGATCGACGCCACCGTGGCTTCGGCGTCCGACAGATCGAGCAGGTGGAGCAGCATTTCATGTCGGTCGAGGTCGATGTCGATCACCGTCGTGCCTGGCGTCAGAGTGACCATGCAGCCCAGTAGCACGGTTCCGGTCTCGCTCATCGGCGCGTATTCCATGCGGATCAATCCTGCCGGTGGCGGTGGGCCGCGGCGCACGACGATCCCCGCCGTCGTGAAGCCGGATACCAGCACCTGCCAGAAAAAGCGCAGCAGCAGGATCGCGGCGGCGGTCGCTCGGCGCATCAGCGGTCTCCGCCGAGCGACCGGGCAGCGTCGCCGGCAAAGGCGATGAAGGGCTCCGGATAAACGCCGACTCCCAGCGCCAGCAGGGCCAACATAGTGGTTACGGCATACGCCGGCGCAAGGCGCGCGCGCGCCGGCTGCCAGTCGGGATCGGGATGGGGTTTCCAGAAGGCTTCCATCCATATCTTGGCCATCGAGTAAAGCGTCAGGACGCCGACGCCGAGAGCCACCGCGCCCCATACGGCCTGCCCCTGCGCGAAGCTCTCGCGCACCAGCAGCAGTTTGCCCCAGAAGCCCGACAGGGGCGGAATACCGACCTGGGCCAGGGCGGTGACCAGAAACAGCACCGATAGCCAGGGTCGCGCCGAATAAAGGCCGCCGATGCGCCGCAGATCGTAGTGGCCGGCAAGGCGAAATATGATCGCCGCGATCAGGATCAGCCCGCCCTTGACCACCATGTTGTGCCACATGTAGAACATCGCCCCGGCGCTGCCTTCGGGGGTCGCCAGAGCGATTCCGAGCAGCATGTAGCCGATCTGGCTGACGATATGGAAAGCCAGGATGCGGCGCATATCCCAATGGTAGGCCGCGCCGAGTACACCGCTCACCATGGTCAGCACGGCGAGCCAGCCCAGCGCCTGATAGAGCACTTCCGACGATCCGGACAACACGTCGCCGAGCACGCGCAGCAGCGCATAGGCGCCGACCTTGGTCAGCAGCGCTGCAAAGAGCGCCAACAAGGGCGCCGGCAGGACGTGGTACGACGCCGGCAGCCACGCGTAGAAAGGGAATGCAGCCGCCTTGATGAGCAGGGCGACGACGAGAAGACTGGAAAAAGGCAACAGGATCTCGGGGGCGACCTTGTCTGCCGCCTGCCCGATCGCAATAAAGTTGAGATGGCCAGTCAGAGCGTAGATGAGGGCCACCGCCGCCAACAGCAATAAGGTGCCGACCACGTTGAGGGCAAAGTACTTGAGCGTCGCCTCCAGGTCGCGCACGGTGGCGCGACGAACCATCAACCCGAGGGCGCAGATCAGCGTCAGCTCGAACCAGACGTAGAGATTGAACAGGTCGGCGGTGAGAAAGGCGCCGCAGGCCCCCGCCAGCATGCCGTGGACCAGCGGCAGGAGCGACTCGTCGGGGCTGGCCGGATCGGCATCCGACATCTGGAAACCGAGCGCCGCGGCGCCCATCAGTACCGCCACCAGGACCATCGAAGCGCTGAGCCGGTCCGCTGCGAACTCGATGCCGAAAGGAGGAGGCCAGTTACCCAGTGCGACGCGTAGCGTGCTGTCATCGACCGCGAAGAGCAGTGCGACTGCACAGGCCAGCAGCGCCGACAATCCGGCCCAACTGACGAAGCACTGCAAGCGAGGTCGTCCGGCCGCCAGCACGCAGGCCACGGAGGTCGCCAGCGCGGTCAGGAGGGGCAGCAGAACCAGCATGGTCAGACCTCTTCCACCGGCGGCTTGATGTCGTCGTCATTTCGCGGCTCGGCGGCGCGCAAGCGATGCGCATCGTCGGTATCGGCGGCGCGCATCAGGCGCACCACCAGCACCAGCGAGAAGCACAGCAGGGCAAAGCCGATGACGATTGCGGTAAGCACCAGCGCCTGAGGCAGCGGATTGGCGGCGTCGACCAGAACCTGCGCCCCGGTCGGTATGATCGGCGGCGCCGCAGAGTCGAGCCGGCCCGAGGCGAAGACCAGCAGGTTGAGCGCGGCGCCGATAACCGACAGCCCGACGACCATCCGGAACAGGTCGCGCGACAGTGCCAGATAGACCCCCGCCGCCACGCCGATGCCCATGACCAGGGCAAAAATCCAGATCATTCGCCGCTCTCCTTTTGGTCGAGCAGTTCGAGGCAGTAGCCGCCGATGGCGCCCCACACGCAGCAATAAACGCCGAGGTCAAATAGCATGACGCTGGAAAATGGCAGGCTGGTCACGCCGAGCGGGATGGTGATCCACGGATGGGTCAGGTAGGGCAAACCCGCCAGCAGCGCCGGCAGACCGCTCGCCAAGGCCAGCAGCACGCCCGCCGCCGCCAGGCGTGGTGGCGAAAGAGGCAGGCGTTGACGGGCCGGGCAGGCGCCGAAGGCGATCGCGTAAACGGCGCTGGCCGCAGCCGCCAGCAAGCCGCCGACAAAGCCGCCGCCGGGGGCATTGTGGCCGCGCAGCAGCAACCACAGGGAGGCAATCAACATCACCGGGTAGAGGCCGCGCACCGCCAACTCGAAAATCATCGCGCGGGGGCTCACGGCGCGTCCCGCTTCTGCTGGCGCGCCAGCTTGAACAGCGGTGCCGCCGCCAGCAAGGCAAAGGCCAGCACGGCGATTTCGCCCAGCGTGTCGAACCCGCGAAAGTCGACGATGATGACATTCACCACGTTGTGGCCGTTGGCTGCGGCGACGCTGCGGGCGCCGAAAAAATCACTGAGCGCGGGATCGAAGGGTTGGCCAGCGGCGAGCAAGAGAAGGAGGGCCATCATGGCGCCGAAAGCGATCGCGACCATGAGCTTCGCCGGGTCAATGCGTTGCCGGACCGGCAGCGCGTAGCGGAGCGCCGGAGCGCCGCGGATCCCCGGCAAGACCGCCGCCGCGACGACGACAAACACGGTTTCGACGACGAACTGCGTCAATGCCAGATCAGGCGCACCCGCAAACAGGAACAAGCCCGCGCAACCGTAGCCGACCAACCCGCTGGCCAGCAGCAGCACAAAGCGGTCGCGTGCCCACAATGCGCTCAGCGCCCCGGCGACGGTGATCGCCCCGACCGCGAGCAGCGGCACACTGATGCCGTGCGCCGCCGGCCACGCCCAGTTCGCGGCCGAAGAAGACAGCGCCAGCAGGGCCGCGAAGAGGATCGCCGCCAGCAAGCCGAACAGATAGCGATCAAGCAAGCCGTGTTGCAACCGGCGCGTGTGCCAGGCGGCAAGCTGGCCGAGCGCCTGCAGCTTGAGCTGGTACCAGGCAGCGGGGCCGAAGGCGTCGATCCAGCTCATGCGTTCCATCGCCGCATGCAGCCGGTCCCAAAAGGCATAGATCAAGCCGCCGAACAACAGCGCCAGCGCCAGCGCGCCGATGACCGGGCCGCCGTCATACGCAGATTCGACGCTGAGCCCGCCCAGTGCCGGCGCCATGGCCCGCGCGGCCTCCGCCAGCAGCGGATCGATGGTCCCCGGCATGATGCCGAAAAGCAGCCCGAGCGTGGCCAGGGCGAGGGGCGGCAGGAGCATCGTCCACGGGGCTTCATGGGGATCGGCGTCGGGCGGACAGGTGTCGCGGCCCCAGAACACATGCACCGCCGCCATCGCCGCCACCGCCACCGACACGGCTGCGACGATTACTGCCGCGTAGCCGGCCAACGCGACCAAGTCGGCCTCGGCCTTGGCTCCGGCCATCACGTCCTTGGCGACGAAGCCGACGGACAGGGGTAGCCCCGACATCGACATTGCCGCCAGCGCCGCCGCTACGGCTGTCCACGGCATGTAGCGACGCATTCCGCTGAGCTGGTCGATGCTGCGCGTGCCGGCGCCGTGATCGAGGTTGCCGACCACGAAGAACAGCGTCGCCTTGTACAGCGCATGCGAGAACAGGAAGGCCGCCACCGCCAGCGGCGCGGTCGGGCCGGGCAGGCCGACCAGCATGGTCAGCGTGCCCAGCGACGATACGGTGGACCAGGCCAGAATTAGCTTCAGATCGCGCTCGCGCAACGTATGAAGGGCGCCCCAAAGGGCGGTGATACTGCCGACGGCGATCAGCACGATGTCCCAGAACAGCAATTCGCCAAAGGCAGGATCGAGGCGCGCCAGCAGGTAGATACCGAGTTTGACCATCGTTGCCGAATGCAGATAGGCGCTGACCGGTGTCGGCGCCGTCATGGCGTTGGGCAGCCAGAAATGGAAAGGGAACTGGGCCGACTTGGTGAAGGCGCCGATGAACACCAGCCCCAACGCCAACGGCAGCAGCGGTTCATCGAGCAGGCGCGGCGCCGTGGCAATCAACTCGCGCAGCGACAGGGTGCCGGCCAGATCGCCCAACAACAGTAAACCGGCGAGTAGGAACAGCCCGCCGCCGCCCGTGACCAGCAAGGCCTGCTGCGCCGACTTGCGGCTCGCCTCCTGGTTGTGGCTGAAGCCGACCAGAAGAAAGGAGAGGACACTGGTCATCTCCCAGAAGACGAACAGCAGGAGGAGATTGTCGGCGGTCACGGCGCCGACCATTGCCAGCATGAAGAGCGACAACAGGACCGGGACGCGTCCGGCCTCCGGTGTGCCGGCAAGATAGCCGGCGGCATAGATGAAGACCAGGCTACCGACACCGAAGATGAGCAGCAGCATCTGCGCCGCCAGTCCATCGACGTGGAACGCCAGATCAACCTCCGCCGACGGCACCCACGACCAGTGAATACTCCACGGCAGCGGAACGCTGGCCAGGGCGATCGACAAGGCCACGAACAGCGTGACAGGCAGCGCGGCCCAGGCGAGCAGGGGCGCTTTCGTTGCGGATTCGACGTTCGCCGTCACGGCGCGGCGGATCAGTGCTTACCGACTGCCGACGACCGCCAGGCACGCCAGCTCACCACGATCAGGGTGAGCGCCGTCAGCGGCAGGACCACCGTGCTCATCGCGACGCCGAAGGTGGACAGCGCGTCATGCTGTTGCGCGGCGAGCAACAGATAAGTCGTGTAGGCGGCGTAGTAGGCGAGGAACACCCCGCCCTCCCAGCGCGCGATCAGGTTCCCGGTGAAGAACACCGGGAGGCAGGCAAGCGCCACAGCAATCATCACCGGAATGTCGAAACTCAACAATGACTGGGCGACCGACAGACCCTCCGGCGACACCATACCCGACAAGCCGAGGACGCCGAGGATGTTGAAGGTGTTGCTGCCGACGACGTTGCCGACGGCGATGTCGCGTTCGCCGCGCAGGGCGGCGACGATCGAGGTGGCCACTTCGGGCATCGAGGTTCCGGCGGCGACGATGGTGAGCCCGATCACCAACTCGCTCACTCCGAGCTGCTTGGCGAAAGTGATCGCCGCAGTAACCAGCCAGTCAGCGCCCAGCACCAGCAAAGCCAGGCCGGCGGCGATCAGGAGGACTTGTACCCCCCAGTAATTGTCCCAACTGCTCTTGCCGGACGCGGTTTCCGCTGTGCCTTCGGCCGCGAGGGCCTTGCTCTCCCGGCGGCTCTGCCAAATCAGGAACACCGTGTAGGCGAGTAGCAGGCCGAACATCAAGGCTGCGTCATAACGGGATAACCCGCCGTCCCAGGCCAGGGCAAACAGCAGCAGCGACGCGCCGATCATGATCGGCACCTCCTGCCGGATCAACTGTCTCGCCACCAGAAGCGGGATGATGAGCGCCGACAATCCCAGAATGAACAGGACGTTGAAGATGTTGCTGCCCACCACGTTGCCCAGAGCGATGTCGACCTGACCGCTCAAAGCTGCCTGCACTGATACCGCCATTTCAGGAGCGCTGGTGCCGAAGGCCACCACGGTCAGCCCGACGACCAGCGGCGAGATGCCGAAGGACAGGGCCAGTTTCGATGCGCCACGCACCAGCAATTCGGCGCCGGCCACCAGAGCGACCAGGCCCAAAACAAAAAACAGCAGAGTCGTCATTAGAACCTCAGGATTATTAGCCTGCCACCGCGCGCGGCGGACGATGGCAGCCGAAGACTGGCGAATCAGCCAAGTAAAAGTTTACCCGAACCGGCAGCGGAACCGGCGGCACCATCAGCCATGCCGTGCCTGCAAGGAAAAACCGGTGATGATCGACCTGGCGCCGCAATCACTGCGGATTCGGCCGAGCGATAAGGTGCGCCTCGCGGCGACTGCGTTGCAGCAAGTAATAGCCGGCGATCAACGCAATGACGATCGCGGCGATACCCAGCATTGACCCCTCCGGCAGTTCCTTGGGCTCCAGTGTGATGATCTTGCGGGCAATAGCAATCAGCGCCACTGCCAGTACCGATTCGAGGTGGTACTCCCGGTCTTCAATGTAGACCTTTACCGAGTGAATCAATTCAAGTCCGATCAAGACCAGCAGGAACTGGCCAAACAGTTCAAGCAACTCATCGATTTCCAGCAGGAACAGAGGTGGGGTCAGCGCGTCCCTGACGATAAGCCACCCCAGTTCAAAGGTAGCCAGCACCACCACGCATGCCAGCATGAAGAGCAGGGCGTGGTGCACAACATTTTCAAATTTATCCAAGGCTCGTAACAAGGTTTGCTCCTTTGATTAAACGGGGATTGGCCTCCATGCAGCGCAGGCTCACCAGCGACAGAATTTTTTATCATACGCCGAGGGTAGTGCAGAACACGGCGGCGCATCTAGCCGATCACGTTTTCCTGCGCCTGCCGGTGCGGCAATGGTTGCAGCGACACCCCACCCTTTGCAAAATAGTAGTTGATTGTTTTTATCAAGTTAAGTAAAGTGAGCCCGTCCCAAGGGGGAGTAGCTCTCCGCTGCGGCGTCGTCAAGACGGAACTCCTGGCAATTGCGGGGTTTCCCGGCGCCCCGGGTGCTTGTCGCAAGACAGGTACGAGCAAGACCTTTGCCGCGATGGCGAAGGTACCCTTGTCGAAAACACGGCCCTTCGTCCTCGCTGGATAAAGGGCCGTTGTGTTTGTAGTCTTCGGGCACTGATACAACGGCGAACCCGGTCCGGCAAGAAGAGCAAGCAATGGAAACAATCGGTACATGGTGGATGTGGGCGGGATTTCTCGCCATCGTTCTGGTGATGCTGGCCATCGACCTGTTCGTGGTCGGCGGCGGCAAGCAGCACAAGGTGTCGTTCAGGGAGGCGGCCACCTGGTCGGCGATCTGGGTCTCCGTATCTTTCCTGTTTGCAGCCGCGCTCTGGTGGCATCTGGACGGCAGCGCCGGGCGCGAGGTGGCGAACCAGAAGTCGCTCGAATTCGTCACCGGCTACCTGATCGAAAAATCGCTGGCGATCGACAACGTCTTCGTCTGGCTGATGCTGTTCTCGTTCTTCGGCATCCCGCTGGAATTGCAGAAGCGCGTGCTGGTGCTCGGCGTGCTCGGCGCCATCGTCATGCGTACGGTGATGATCTTCGCCGGCGCCTGGCTGATCACCCAGTTCCACTGGATGCTCTACATCTTCGGCGCCTTCCTCTTGATCACCGGCATCAAGATGTGGTGGTTCGCCGAAGAAAAGCCCGACATGGCGAACAACCTGCTGATCCGCTGGCTGCGCGGCCACATGAAGATCGCCGACGAACTCCACGGCGAAAAATTCTTCATCTGGAAGGACGGCGTGCGCTACGCGACGCCCTTGTTGCTGGCGCTGATCCTGGTCGAGATTTCGGACCTGATCTTCGCCGTCGATTCGATCCCGGCCATCTTCGCCATCACCGCCGATCCCTTCATCGTGCTGACCTCCAACGTCTTCGCCATCCTCGGCCTGCGCGCGATGTACTTCCTGCTGGCCGACATGGCCGACCGCTTCTCGCTGTTGAAGTACGGCCTGGCGGCGGTATTGGTATTCATCGGCGTCAAGATGCTGTTGATCGACCTCTACAAGATCCCCATCGGTTTCTCGCTGGCCGTGGTCGCCACCTTCATCGGCATTTCGGTCGGGCTGTCGCTGCGCAAGGAAAAGATCGAACGCGCGGCGGGCCGCGCCGGCTCGTGAGGGGCTGACATGGAAGCAGTCATGCACCCCCCTGCAACGCTGCGCCCGCGGTTGGGCCGCTGGCTGGAGATCGCGCCGGTCAGAAACGGCCTGATCGCGCTGATCCTGATCAATGCCGTGATCCTCGGCCTGGAAACCAGTCCATCGCTGATGGCGGATTGGGGTTACTGGTTAAGCGCAGCCGACCGCGCGATCCTTGCCGTTTTCGTCGTCGAGATCGCGCTGCGGCTTTTCGTCCATCGACTGGCCTACTTTCGCGATCCGTGGAACGTCTTCGACTTCGCCGTGGTGGCCATCGCACTGGTACCGGCCTCCGGCCCCCTGGCGGTGTTGCGCGCCTTGCGCATCTTGCGCGTGCTGCGCCTGATCACCCTGGTGCCGAGCATGAAGCGGGTGGTCGGCGGCCTGCTCGCGGCTTTGCCCGGCCTGGGTTCGGTGGTGGCAATCATCTGCATCATCTTCTATGTTGCCGCCGTGATCGCCACGAAATTGTTTGCCCAGGAGTTTCCGGCGCTGTTCGGCGATCTGGGCAAGAGCGCCTTCACGCTGTTCCAGGTAATGACACTCGAAGGCTGGGCGATGGAGGTGGTGCGCCCGGTGATGGCCGTCTACCCTTTGTCATGGATTTTCTTCCTGGCCTTCATCCTGGCGTCCACCTTCACCATGCTCAACCTGTTCATCGCGGTCATCGTCAACGCGATCCAGCAGGAAGGGGGCGACGACCGCCGCGATACAACTGCTCTTGAAATCGCCAGCCTACGAAATGAAATCGCGGCCCTGCGCGGTCATCTTGGCGCCACGCGCAAGCCCTCGCCCTATGCAATACGGAGGTGTTGAATGCTGGAAGCAACGCGACTGCTGGATTGGGATCATGCTGGCCTGACGTTCGCTCACGCGGCGCGAGCCCCGTGGCTCGACGTCCTCTTCACCACCGTCACCTGGCTCGGTTCGCTGGCGGTGCTGCTGCCGCTGGCGCTCCTGGTCTGGTGGCGGAGGCGGGGCGACAGGGGTGCGGCCTTTGTTGCGCTGGCGCTGATCGGTGCCTCCGCGCTCGGCCATCTGGCAAAGCTGATAGCGGCGCGGCCGCGGCCCGACCTGTTTCCGCCGCTGATCCCGATGCCGGAGGACTGGAGCTTTCCCAGCGCCCATGCGGTGCAGATCACCGCCTTCGCCCTGGCCTGGCTGCTGCGGCCGGGAACGGTGCCGGGGCGGATCGAGATTGCCGTCCTGTTCGCCACCGTGGCCGTGGTTATTTCCTCGCGGCTCTATCTGCAGGTCCACTTTCCGAGCGATGTCATCGCCGGCGCGCTACTGGCGACCCTCTGGGTCGTTTTCCTGCATCGTCTGCCGGCATGGCGGGAGCATAAACAATGAGACATAAATTTCTTGGAACCGGCGACGCCGGCTACCACCCGCTGCGCAAGATCAGGACGGTCATTTCCGGGCTGCGCTATGCCGTGCTCTATGACTGGTCGGTGACCTACAAGCTGATCCTGTCGGTGGTGGTGCTGGCGGTCGCCTTCGGCGCGCGTGCCTGGGTGGATTTCTTGCTGATCCTGGTGGTGACCGCTTTTGTTCTGGTCGCCGAAATCTTCAACAGCGCAATCGAGGCACTCTGCGATTTCGTCGAAACCCGCCACAACGAGAAGATCAAGGTCATCAAGGACATCGCCGCCGCCGGCGTCGGCATTGCGATCCTGGTCTGGTTCATCGTGCTCGGCGTCGAACTGAGCCGCCTGCTCAACCTCGGGCTGCCTTGATGTCCGGTCATTCCAGCAGCGACGCGATCCCGCCAGCCTGTATCGCCTCGACGGCGGGATGCTGGATCCGCCGCTGGGTGACGATGGCATACCAGTTTTCACGGACATCGGTGAGCGCGCCGAGCGAGCGGGCGCCGAACTGCGCCAGGATGTCGGCATGCATCCCCGAGGGCGCCGGAAAGAGGCCGAGCCCGGCGCGGCCGAAGGTTTTGAGCAGGGCGCTGTCGGAAAACTCGCCGACTATTTCCGGCTTCAGGTTGTGCCGCGCGAACCAGGCATCGATGGCGCCGCGCAGCAGATTGCTGCGCACCGGAAGCAGCACCGGCGCGCCGTTCAATTGCTGCGGAAAGTCTGCGGCATAGCGCTTGTGCAAGCGGTCGGCGGCATATAGGTCGATGCCGACCGTGCCGAGTAGCTTGGACTGGAGTTTCAGATGAGCGTCGGTCGGCGCCGATCGGTCCGTTAGGACCAGGTCGAGCCGGTTCAGCGCCAGTTCGGCAAGCAGGTGGTCAACATTGCCTTCGATGCATTCAAGGCGCATCGACAACGGCGCCTGCAGCACCGGCCGGAGCAGGCGGAAGGCGACCAGTTTGGGTACTGTCTCGCTCAGGCCCACGGCAAAGCGCCGGCGTCCCGAAGCGTGATCGGCCACGGCGTGGCGCAGACGCTCGCCGAGCAAAAAGATCTGATCGGCATAGTCCAGCGCCGCACGGCCGGCCTCGGTCAGCACTAGGGAACGCCCCTGTGGAGCGAACAAGGCCTGCCCCAGTTGCCGCTCGAGTACGCCGAGCTGGGTGCTGATGGTCTGCACCGACAGATTCAGCCGTTCCGCCGCGCGGGTAATGCTGCCTTCCTTGGCGACCGCCCAGAAGTAGAGCAGGTGACGGAAATTGAGGTCGTCCGGGGTCATCTACTGTTCCAATAAATGGAAGCATTGTATCCAAATATATCTATTTATCCGAATCCTTGCCCTGATTAAAGTGCCCTCCATACGCAGCAAGCCTGCTGCGGCAGATAAACAACCGAGGAGACAGCACATGATCACTCTTGACGACTGCAGGGCATTTTGCGATGCCGATCCGGCGACCGTGGCGCGCGTGGCGAGGCAGGAGCAACTGCCGGAAATACTCGCGATCGCCTTTGCGCAAAGCAGGCTGATGAAAGCCCGGCCGCTCCACGCCCGGCATCCGATCACCCCAGCCCCCGCTACCTGCGTACCGCAGCGTCTGGCTGCCTGAGGACCGACACATCATGATGACCATGCAAGCCAGGGAAAGCCTTTCCCCGATCAAACACCCGGGCCACCCGCTACGGACCTACCCGGTCGATAGCCCGCGTGCCAAGGCGCGCCTCATCGTCCTGGCGCTGCTCGCCGACGGTCGGGTGGATGCTGCAGAACTGGACGGCCTGGCGAAATACCAGACCTTTGAAGAACTGGGCATAAGCCGCGACGACTTTTTTCAGGTGCTCTACGATTTCTGTGGCGACGCCGCCGGGCTGCCAGAGGGCAGCGCCAATTACCTGATTTCGCCGGCGCTTCTGGACAACCTGTTCGCCGAGGTAGGTAGCACCGGGGAGCGGCAGAAACTGATACGCCTGATCTTTGACGTGATCCGCAGCGACGGTCATCTGGCCGAAAGCGAGGCTCGGCTGTTCTGGAGGGCGCTTGATACCTGGCGGCTGCGGCTGGACGACGGCATCGAGTACCGCCCGCGAGCCGCGGCGTTCAGGCAAAGGGGCCGACAGCGGAAAGTTGCATTCGATCCGATGTTGAACCCGGATTGACCAATAGATAGCTCGGCACTATCGAACCAATAGTTGACGAAATTAGTCGGCATTACTACCCTTAAACCGTCGCAACCAAAGAGTGACCAATCATGAACACCCTGAACGAACTTTGTATCCTTGCCGACCGTACCGGATCGGCAAGCTTCCCGCTTCAGCAGGCTTGCGCGCATCCGCGCTCGTCAGCCGACCAGCGACCGTTGCCGGTGCCGAACATCGAGTCCGCATTCGACTCGTCATGGCAGGCAGTGATGCCCGAGGCGGCGTCTTGCCGCCCCGGCAAATAGCCCTGGGGAGCCCGATATGTCCTCACTCATCAATGGCTTTGACGGCGACGGGACAGTGACAGTCAACCGTGTCGTCCTGCGGCCCGAATTCACGGTAGATGACCTGGAAATGCGCGTGGCCGAAATGTGCGAGAACGTCAAGACATACCACTCCGACACCGGCTTCATCGGCGGCTTCGTGGTCTTGAACACCGGGCAGATTTCCAACGAAGGATCCACCGTCGGTCAGGCCGTCGCCTCGCCGCTGAAGGATCGAGAGGCGCTCATCGTGACCTTCTGGAAATCGCTCGAAGAACATGAGCAGAGCCATCGATCGGAAACCTTCCAGCCGCTGTTTCAGCGTGTCCTTGAACTGTGCGAGAACGGTAACGAGGAGATCGCCTATCGCATGCTCTGGTCCGGTCGCGCCTACACCCCCGAAGAAGCCACTTTGGCTCGGGCGGCGAAGGAGCGGTACCGCAAGGCTGCGTAGTCGCCGCCGTGCCAGGCACGTGGCTCGCCGGCCGTGAAGAGGATGCGCCGCACCCGACCCGTGGCACTTCGCACTTCGACAGTAGCCGCCCTTGCGGTCAGGTAGCGGGTCACGAACGCTGCGCCGTGAGTCGCCGCGGTTTCCAGAAGGGGTCTCAATGAATCCGGCCGGACAGGTGAAATGAAGTGGCGGGAAACAGTGCATGGCGGATTGTCGCTACGCGCAGACCTGGAGCCATCTTGGCGATTGTGTTTGGCTCGGTGACGCGCAAGGTTCTGCAACCCGCGAATGTGCAGGTGACAGGGACAATGAGTGAAACACCGCGCCGATAGCCCGCTGGGAGTGATGTCGCAACCGCACAAAGGAAAGGTCCATGTTTTCGATCTACGGAGTTACGGGGCAGGTCTTCAGCGGTACGCTGGAGGAAATGAACCGCGTCCGCGCCCTTTCCAAGGCACGATCTGCCCGCACTGCAGCGCAGGAAGGCGTCGAACTTGGCGCCGAGGCCATTGCCGGCGTAGCTAGTCGATCCAATGACGAGGCGGTTCGCGCTTACCGCGCGATGTTGCCGCCCGAGATCGAGCGTGGGCCACTCTATCTTGCCGAGCAGATCATGCAGCGCCGGGTGATTGCCGTTACCGATGGCGACGATGTGGCTCTGGCGTGGCGGACCTTGCGCGACAACCAGATCCACCAGGCGCCCGTGCTCGATGACGGTGCAAAGCTCGTGGGCATCGTCAGCGAGCGCGACCTGCTGACTGCCATCAATATCGATTCCGGCCAAATCGTGGAAGCGCTCAACCGGCGGGTTCGGGATGTCATGACCACGCCGGTGGTTGCCGCTGCACCCGTGACCGACATTCGACGCATTGCCGCCGTCATGCTCGATCATGGTGTCGATGGCGCTCCGATAACGAACGAAAGCGGTCGTCTGGTGGGCTTCGTGTCGCGTAGCGACATCTTGCGCGCGGTGGTTACGGACCCGCCGCTGAGTTTGTGGCGCTGAAATCGACGGGATTGCGGGAGTGTATGACGCGGATGAGTATTGCCAAGGTAATTCATTGGAAAGTACAAAGGCGCCACCGTATTTGGCTGGTCACCGTGAGTCTGGTCTGGATTCCGCTGGCGGGGTGGCTGCAAGGCGCCGAGCCGGCGGCGGAAAGAACCCGCGACTTTCTGCACCGGCAACTGACGCAAGCGCAAGCCTTGGGCTGCTGGCCGAACTTTTCAGCCGCGACTTTCAGGGTAGGCTAAACAGTCGCGATACGGAAACGCGAGAAAATGTGAAGCGCCGCCACCACTGCCCGGCAAAAATGCCAATTGCCACCAACCGCCCTCCTTTGGGCCAACCCAACGAGACAAGTCCATGGACACCAAGCCAGTCATCCTCAATCCGCGCAGCAAAAATATCACCGAGGGTAAGTCCCGCGCGCCCAACCGCTCCATGTACTACGCCATGGGCTACGAGGCGGGTGACTTCAAGAAACCGATGGTCGGCGTCGCCAACGGTCACAGCACCATCACGCCCTGCAACAGCGGCCTGCAAAAATTGGCCGATGCGGCCATTGCCGCCATCGAGGCAGCGGGCGGCAATGCCCAGATGTTCGGCACCCCAACCATCTCGGACGGCATGGCCATGGGCACCGAGGGCATGAAGTATTCGCTGGTCAGTCGCGAGGTCATTGCCGATTGCATCGAAACCTGCGTGCAGGGACAGTGGATGGACGGCGTGCTGGTGATCGGCGGTTGCGACAAAAACATGCCTGGCGGCCTGATGGGCATGCTGCGCGCCAATGTGCCCGCGATTTTTGTGTACGGCGGCACGATACTGCCCGGACATTACCAGGGCAAGGATATCAACATCGTGAGCGTGTTCGAGGCCGTCGGTGAAAACGCGGCGGGCCGCATGAGTGACGCCGACCTGCTGGAGATTGAGCGCCGCGCCATCCCCGGCACAGGTTCCTGTGGCGGCATGTACACCGCCAACACCATGTCCTCGGCCTTCGAGGCGCTGGGCATTTCGCTGCCCTACTCGAGCACCATGGCCAACCCGCATGATGAAAAGCTGAACTCGGCCAAGGAGTCGGCCAGGGTGCTGATCGAGGCCATCAAGCGGAATATCAAACCGCGCGACATCGTGACCCGGCAGGCAATCGAAAACGCCGTGGCGGTCATCATGGCCATCGGCGGATCGACCAACGCCGTGTTGCACTTTCTGGCCATCGCCCATGCCGCCGGGGTGGAGTGGACCATTGACGACTTCGAGCGGGTGCGGGTCAAGACCCCCGTGCTATGCGACCTCAAGCCCAGTGGCCGGTACCTGGCGGTTGACCTGCACCGCGCCGGCGGCATTCCTCAGGTCATGAAAACCTTGCTGTCTGCCGGGCTGCTGCACGGCGAGTGCATCACCATTAGCGGGCAGACCATCGCCGAGGTGCTCAGAGATATACCCGATGCGCCACGAGCGGACCAAGACGTCATTCGCCCCTTGAGCAATCCCATGTACGCCCAAGGCCATCTGGCGATTCTGAAAGGCAATCTATCGCCGGAAGGCTGCGTGGCCAAGATCACCGGCCTGAAAAACCCGGTGATGACCGGCCCGGCCCGTGTATTTGACGATGAGCAATCCGCCCTCGCGGCTATTCTGGACAACAAGATCGTGGCCGGCGACGTGATGGTGCTGCGCTACCTGGGCCCCAAAGGCGGCCCCGGCATGCCGGAAATGCTGGCGCCCACCGGCGCCCTGGTCGGCCAGGGACTGGGCGAATCGGTGGGTCTCATCACCGATGGCCGCTTCTCGGGCGGCACCTGGGGCATGGTCGTCGGCCACGTCGCGCCCGAAGCGGCGGTTGGCGGCCTGATTGCCGTGATCCATGAGGGCGACTCCATCACCATCGATGCCCATCAGTTGCTGCTGCAACTCAACGTCAGCGACGCAGAAATCGCCCAACGGCGCGCGCTCTGGACGGCGCCGCTGCCGCGCTACACCCGCGGGGTGCAGGCCAAATTCGCCTTCAACGCCTCCAGCGCCAGCAAGGGCGCGGTGCTGGACAACTTCTGACGCCGGGCGCGGACGGACCCCGCGCTTCAGCGGCATTTCTTGCTGGTCGGGGTGTGGCCGTCATGCGCGCCGAAGTGCGGGGCGCTGCACGTCCTCCGAACCGAAAGGATATATAGACAGGCCGAATAATTCTTAGACCGGTCACGCGATGTCGAATACATTTGTGGCCCGGCATCATGTGTACACTCGAAAATGGAAGGTGGCGGGTGCCAGAACTGAAACTGCCTGAAGGCGACAAGTCGCCAACGGCCTGTTTAACGTGCGCTCTCTATGGAAGCAATCCGGGGTTCGAGTCAGTTCGGCGGGTCACGTTAGCTTGCGGGGTGCAACCACCAAAAATTTGCGCGACCTCTGCTCGTCACCTTCCACCCCGAATTCTCTTTCATCATCAGGGGTGGCGCAAACCGCAATGAACGTTAGCACTTGTTGCCAAGCCCCAGGGTGTCGATGCACTCGGCGAATCAGGACAAGACGACGCGCTGCCCGGCCAGGGGCGCCGCCGCCTGCCAGCGGGGTTTCTCATTGAGCAGGGCGGCGAAGCCCGTCGCCGTTTCCGCTTCGCCATGCACGACGAATGCAAGGTTCATCGGCCGCGGTCCTGCCCCACCAGCAGGACATCGCAATAGGCCGCCTGCGCCACGTCCTTGCTCACGCTGCCGAGGAGAAACTCTTCGAGCCCGCCGCGGCCCTGTCGCCCCACCACGATCAGCCCGGGATGCCAGTCGCCGGCGCATTCCAGGATCCGGGCCGGCGGATAGCCCGTCTCGATGCGACTTTCCACGTCGCCTTGCAGGCCGCAACGCAGATCGGCCATCAGGTTTTCGGCGATGGCGCACCTCTCGTCTCGCCGTTGCCGGAAGGCCGCATCGTCCAGACCCCTGGCGCGCAGGCCGCGCTCGTCCATGGGTTCCATCACATGCAGCAGCCGAAGCCGCCCGTCCCATGCCAGCTTGCCCGCCCATTCGACGACGGCGCGGGCATGCGGAAAGAAATCCACCGCCGCCAGCACCTGCGCATAGGGCTCGACCGGCTCGCCGCGCACGATGAGCACCGGCCCCTGGCGTACCCGCAGCAGCCGCGAGGTGGTCGACCCGAGCAACAGGCGCAGCATGGAACTCTCGCCACGCGCGCCCACCGCCACCAGATCGGCGCCCACCGTGGCGGCGTAGTCGGCGATCTCGGTGTGCGCCCGGCCAATGCGCTGGGCCACCCGGACGCGAATGCCGTAATGCTCGCGTAGCCAGCGCGCCACGGCATCGAACTGGTCGTGGATAGTCGCGTCGCCCACGGTACTGTCGGCGGGGCCGAGCTCCTGTCCGGGGTACAGGGCGAAGGGCGCCGTCACGTGCAGCAGGTGCAGTTCCGCGTCATGTTGCCGGGCGATGAGCGCCGCCCGCCGCACGGCGCGCTTGGCCGCTGCGGAAAAATCGGTGGCGGCGACGAGGGTGGTGATGGCCTGCATGAGTCTCTCCTGGTGGTCAGCCGGCAACGCCAGCCGCAATGAAAGCTTCGATCCCCTTGCGCACGATCATGACGCAGCCTCCTCCCGTGCCTGGATGACCTCGTGCCTGGTCATGTTCTTGCCTTGCTGCTTCGCGCCATACATCAGCCAATCCGATTGTTTCATCGCATCGTCGATGTTCTCCGGGGGCGCCACGAATGTAGCCACACCCAGGCTGGCCGTTACTGGCCAGCCCGCCTTTTGCATGGTGTGCAGCAATTGCTGTTGCAGCTTGGCGGCGATTGCCCCGGCCGCTTCGGGTCCCGTCTCCGGCAGCAGGACCGCGAACTCGTCCCCGCCCAGCCGCCCGGCGACATCCGTCGATCGGAGATTTCTCCGCAAGGTCTCGGCCACCGTAAGCAACACCCGGTCTCCGGCGTCATGGCCGTCCTTGTCGTTGACTAATTTGAAATCGTCCAGGTCCAGGGAGATAACCGTGAGCGGATGCCGGTAACGTTGTGCCCGCTCGATCTCGGCAGCCCCGTGCTCATGGAAGGCGCGCCGGTTCGGCAGTTGCGTGAGCACATCGACCCGGGCCAGGGCGTACTCGCGTTCATGCGCCCTTTTCAGTCTGTCAACCAGCATGATGACCAGAGCAAACACGCTCAACCTGACGGCATCGTTGATCAGCAAGGCCCTGATGTCGACGTCATGGGGCAGCGCGAGCCAATCCGCGGCCATCCAGACCCCTGCGCCGAGCAAGGCGGTGAGAAATCCGGCTTTGACATCGACATACCAGCAAACGGCCAACACGGGAAGCAGGAAGACGATATGGAATTCGTACTTCGGGCCCGTCAGGTAATGGGCGAGCCCCGACAGCAGTATCCAGATCAGGCACGCTGCAATCAGCCCTGTCCGCTGGCGCCCGCGCGCCTTCCAGTGGATGGCCTGGTCAAGGTTCATCGCCGCCATCCCCGCGCGGCGCCCGGCAGTTCCTCCGCGCCGGTGAGCACGTGGACGCCCGTCGCCTGTGCCGGCAGGACGTGGAGCAGGGCCGGAAGCAGCAGCAAGCCCGGGCGCGGCATGGTCAGACTCTCCCGCGCAGAATGCGCAGCCCCAGTTTGCGCGTCTCTTCCAGGAACAAGGTGCTCGAAGCGATCGCGGCCGACCACAACCAGTCGCGCAGACCGAGGTCAACGGTATCGAACACCGCCTGCGCCGGCGCCCAATGCACGACCACGACCTGAAGTCCGACCACTCCCGCCAGCGCCAGCCAGAGCTTGCCGTTGGCGAAGAACTGGCGGTTGAAGGCGCTGCCGAACTCGGTTCTGGCGTTGAAGATGTTGAAGAACTGGAACAGCACGAAGGTGGTGAAGGCCAGCGTCGCGGCGTAAGCGTGGCCGCCCGTAGTTGCGTCCCCACGCTCGCCCCAGGCATAGGCGCCGAGCGTGCCGGCCGCCATGGTCAGGCCGTAGAGGCCCAGGCGCCAGAGACGCGCGCCGGTGAGGATGTGGGCATCCGCCGCGCGCGGCGGGCCGTGCATGATGCCGGGCCGCGCCGGCTCGACGCCGAGGGTCATGGCCGGCGGGCCGTCCATGATGATGTTGACCCAGAGGATCTGGATCGCGGTGAAGGGCGTCGGCATGCCGAACAGCGGCGCGCCCAATATGGTGAGAATCGCGCCGATGTTGGTCGACAATTGGAAGCGCACGAACTTGACGATGTTGTCGTAGATGGTGCGCCCTTCTTCGACCGCGCGCACGATGCTGGCGAAGTTGTCGTCGGTCAGCACCAGCGTCGCGGCCTCCTTGGTCACTTCGGTGCCGGTGATGCCCATCGCCACGCCGATGTCGGCGATCTTCAGTGCCGGCGCGTCGTTAACGCCGTCGCCGGTCATGGCGACGACATGGCCGCGCGCCTTCAATGCCTCGACGATGCGCAGCTTGTGCTCGGGCGAGACGCGGGCGAAGACGGCGGTGCGCTCGACCAGATCGGCCAGCGCCGCGCCTGCCAGCCCCTCGATCTCGCGGCCTTCGCGCGCCTCGCCGCGCAGTTCGCTAATGAGGCCGAGTTCGCGGGCGATGGCGGCGGCTGTCGCGCGGTGGTCGCCGGTGATCATCTTCACCGCGATGCCGGCGGCCTGGCAGACGCGGATCGCCTCCTTGGCTTCGGGGCGCGGCGGGTCGATGATGCCGACCAGGGCGATCAGGGTCAGATCGTCGGTCCAGCGCATCAGCTCGCCGGCCGGGTCGAAGTCGGCGGTGGGTATGGTCCGCCCGGCCAGGGCCAGCACGCGCATCGCGTCCTCGGCAAGCGCGGCGTTCTCGGCCGCGAAGCCGGCGCGCGCCGCGTCGTCGATGGCCAGCGCGCCGCTTGCGGCGAGATAACTACCGGCGCGGGCGAGCAGCACATCGGGCGCACCCTTGAGCCACATGCGCACGATTGGAACGCCGGCGCCGTCGTGGTCAAAGTGGAAGGTGGCCATGAACTTGTGCGCCGAATCGAAGGGGATTTCGGCGATGCGCGGACTCCGTTCGGCGAGCGCCTCCGCATCCACGCCGCCCTTGGCGGCCAGTGCCAGCAGCGCACCCTCGGTCGGGTCGCCGATCAACTCGCCATCGCGAATCCGGCTGTCGCTGCACAGCGCGGCAGGCAGAAGCAACCGCGCCCAGTCCGGCGGCGGCTGGCCGCTCGGTGGGCCATCTTCCGCCGCAATCTCGCCGACGCCCTCGTAGCCTTCGCCGCCGACGGCGAAACGCCGGCCGAGCGTGAAGACGCGGCGCGCCGTCATCTGGTTCAGGGTCAGCGTGCCGGTCTTGTCGGAACAAATCACCGTGGTGCAGCCCAGGGTTTCCACCGCCGCCAGCTTCTTGACGATGGCATTGCGCTTGGCCATGCGATGCATGCCGAGTGCCAGGGTGACGGTGACCACCGCCGGCAGGCCTTCGGGAATCGCCGCCACGGCCAGCGCGATGGCGGTCATCGCCGTCGTTACCAGGTCGTCGCCGCGCAGAATGCCGATGACGAAGATCAGCGTCACGACCACGCCGGCGATGACCGCCAGCCGCTTGCCGAGCTGGTCGAGCTGCACCTGCAAGGGTGTCGCCGATTCGGCCGCCGCGGCCAGCAGATTGGCGATCTTGCCCATCTCGGTGCGCATGCCGGTGGCGACGACGACGGCTTCGATGCGCCCACGCGTGACGACGGTGTTCATGAAGACCATCCCCCGCCGTTCCGCCAGCGCCGACTTTTCGGGGACGGCGTCCGGACTCTTGGCCACCGCGTGCGATTCGCCGGTGAGCGCGGCTTCCGCCACCTCTGCCGCATGGGCGTGGAGCACGCGGGCATCGGCCGGGATGCGGTCGCCCGCTTCGAGCAACAGAATATCGCCGGGCACCAGATCGACCGCCGGAATCAGCGCGGCCTGCCCATCGCGGCGCACCCGGGCAATCGGCGCCAGCATGTTCTTCAGCGCCGCCAGGGCCGCCTCGGCGCGGTGTTCCTGAAAGAAGCCGAGCGTCGCGTTTAGCAACACCACGATGGCAATGACGATGGCGTCCTTGAGGTCGCCCACCGCGCCGGCCAGCACCGCGGCGCCGAGCAGCACGATGACCAGGAAGTTGCGGAACTGGTCGAGGAACTTGAGCCAGGCCGGGCGCGGCGGTTTGCCCCGCAGACGGTTGGGGCCGTGGCGTTCCAGCCGCTGCCGCGCTTCGGCTTCGGTCAAGCCCTGGAGGGTGGTGTCAAAGCGCGCCAGCGCGGCGTCGGCGGCGATGGCCCAAGGTTCCATTTTCTGACCGGCGTCATGGTTTTCCATCAATATCCCTCGTGGTTCGAGAATCATGTGCGGCCGGAGAGCCACGCGTCACGATCAGGTAGTAGCCGATGACCAGTGCGAGGATGACCGCCGCCGTACCGTAAAGGTGTTCCGGAGTCGTATCCTCGAAATCGAACACGATCACCTTGCGCGAAATCGCCATCAGCGCGGTGCCCAGCACGATTTCCACGGCAAGCTGGTGGTCGCGGTAATCCTGCACGTAAAGGATGATGTTGTGGTAAATCTCGATGGCGATCAGTACCGCCATGAAGCGCCGAAGGTGGCCAGGATGTCCCTGATCTCCAGCAGCATGAAGGGGTTGCTGGGATTGATCAGACGCTGGTATAGCACGTAAACGACGTCGGCGACACCCCAGAGGATCAGCAGCGTCATGATCACCGCGAGCGCCCTGGCGGCGTGGCATATGACCCGGTTGAGAAAACCGATGACTTTATCGCCACTTGCTTTTTCCGACATAACGTTCTCCAAAAAAAATCAACTGCCGTGGAAATACGGTGCCTGGGGTTACAGCAAAGGCGATGAATAATTTTTTCATGTAATTCTCCTGTTGTCGGAAATTAACCTGGAATTGGAAGCGGTCAGTGTCCGCCGTGTCCGTCCGGCTTGTGGACTTTCAGCTCGCTGCCGTCGGCCTTGGGCGCTTTGGCGCGTTTGGGTTCCGGCAGGTCGCCGCTCCATTCGTAGGCCACCGTGCCCTTGGGGTTCTTGTACCAGCCCGGATCCTTGTAGTCGCCGGGCTTGATGTTGTCGTGCACTTTGACCACGGTGAACATGCCGCCCATTTCCAGCGGGCCGAAGGGTCCCTGGCCGGTCATCATCGGCAGCGTGTTTTCGGGTAGCGGCATTTCCATTTCCGCCATGTCGGCCATGCCTTTGTCGCCCATGGCCATGTATTCCGGCACCAGGTTGTTGATTTTCCCGACAACGTCTTTTTGATTCACGCCGATCATGGTGGGGACGCCGTGCCCCATGGGGCCCATGGTGTGGTGCGACTTGTGGCAGTGGATGGCCCAGTCGCCCGGATAAATCGCGTCAAACTCGAACGCGCGCATTTGCCCCACCGCGCTGTCGATGGTCACTTCCGGCCAGCGCGCGCTCTTGGGCACCCAGCCGCCGTCGGTGCAAGTGACTTCAAAATCATAGCCGTGCATGTGGACCGGGTGATTGGTCATGGTCAGGTTGCCGAAGCGGATGCGCGCCCGGTCGCCGGTACGGATGACGAAGGGATCGATGCCAGGAAACACGCGGCTGTTCCAGGTCCACATATTGAAGTTCAACATTTCGGCGACCCGCGGCGTATAGCTGCCGGGATCGATGTCGTACGCGGCCATGATGAAGAAAAAGTCGCGATCGACCCGGTGCTGATTCGGGTTTTTCGGGTGCACAATAAACCCGCCGTACATGCCCATCGCCAACTGCAGCATTTCGTCGGCGTGCGGGTGGTACATGAAGGTGCCGGACTTCTTCATCTCGAATTCATAGACATAGGTTTTGCCCACCGGGATTTGCGGCTGGTTCAGCCCGCCCACGCCGTCCATGCCGTTCGGCAGCAAAATGCCGTGCCAGTGGATGGTGGTGTGCTCGGGCAGCTTGTTGGTGACGAAAATGCGCAGCTTGTCGCCTTCCACGCACTCGATGGTGGGGCCGGGACTCTGGCCGTTATAGCCCCACAGGTTAGCCTTCATGCCGGGCGTCATTTCGCGCACCACCGGCTCGGCCACCAGGTGGAATTCCTTCCAGCCGTTTTTCATGCGCCAGGGCAAGGACCAGCCGTTCAGCGTGACCACCGGATTGTAGGGCCGCCCGTTCGGCGGCGGCAGCGGCGGTTCGGTGGTCGCTTTGTCCTGGATGACGGCTTCCGGCAACGAGGCCGCCTGACCTTTGCTCACCACGGCGGCGCCCAGAATCGCGGCGCCGGAGGAGCGAATAAAACTTCTACGTGTGAGCATGTTCAGTCTCCTGATGGTTGACGGCGTGAGTTGCGTTCCTGGCCTGCTGAAGCCGGGGCTGAGTGAGAGCCGCCCAGCGCCATTTTCAAGTCTGCGTCCGCCACCCAGAACTCTTTCAATGCCTCGATGTAGGCGTTGACGCCGGCGATTTGCTCGCGCGCATCGGCCAGCAGTTCGAACACGCTGATCAGCATGCCGTTGTAGCGCAGCAGGTTTTCTTCGGAGATTCTTTTGCGCAGCGGCACGACTTCGTCGCGATAGTGTTTCGCCAGTTCGTAGTGGATGAGATAGGCGGAGTAGCCCACACGTACTTCGGAGCGGGCATTGATCGCCGTCTCCGCGAGGCGGCTGACGGCCTGCATGTAGATGGCGTCGGCTTTGGCGACGCGCGCTGTGCCCCAATCGAAAATCGGCACCTCGAGGCTGATCGAGTAGCCTTCCTTGCTCGGCTCGGCTGTCGCGGTGGTGCGCAAATCGCCGACTTCGAGCACATTGATAAAGCGCGTTGTCTTGGTAAGCCCCAGGGATTCCGCCAGTGCCTCGGTCTCGCGTTTGGCGGCCTGAATATCGAGCCGCTGTGCGACCGCAATGGATTCGACATCGTTCCATTCCGGTTTTGCCGCGGGAAGTTCCGGCAGGCGCTGCGGCAGCTTGAAGCCGATATCGTTCCCCCAAAGCCCCATCAGGCGGGTGAGGCGCTCACGCTGCATGCCCGCGTTACCCTTTGCTTTGGCGAGTTGGGCGGTCGCTTCGGCGTAGAACACCTGTTCGCGCGCCTGATCCAGCTTGCTCCAGTTGCCGGCGCGCGCCATGCGGCGGGCCAGCTCGGCGCCCGCTTCCGCTGACATTTTCACCTGCTCCATATAGCGGACAGTCTGTTCCGCCGCCACCGCCATGTAGTAGGCGCGCTGCGTTTCGGCCGCCGTGCCCAGCATTTCGCCGGCCACGCGAAGCTTCGCTTGCTCGAAGCGCCTGCCCTCAATCTTGAGCGCCATCGGCATGGTCAGGATCTGTAGGAAATCGAACGTGATCGAGCGCTCGGATTTGGCATCACTGCCGTCACTGGCCCTGCTGTAGGACAATCCCGGATTGCGCAGTCGCCCCGCTTGTACCAGGTTTGCCTCGGTGATGCCCAGATCGGCATAGAAGGCCTGCAAGCCCTTGTTGTTGAACAGCGCGATCTGCACCGCGCTATCGACCGAGAGCGGCGCGGCGAGTAATTTCTTCACTTCCTCCTTGACACTGTCCGCATCCGCATCCGAGCGCACCCACTTGAGATCCTTGTCTATCCGCTGTTTGGCGATGGATTCGACCGCGCCGAATCCGCCATCCTGTGAAAACGTGGCGCAACCGCCCAGGAAAAGCGCGCCGAGGGCAATCGCAAGCGATCTTCCCCGGCTTGGCGCCGGTGTTGGCAAATATGTCATGGTTGTTCTCCGTTATTTCTTTGGGCTTGGCGTCGGTGCGGGTGCGGGCGCGGGTTTAGCAAAATTTGAGATAACGTAGCCGGAGCCGGATTTCTCAAGCTGGAATTCCACGGCGTCGCCTGCCTTCACCTGGTCGGCCAACGCGCCGTCCTTCAGGCGAAAGAACATGGTCATTTTCGGCCAGCCCAGCGCGGGGATGGGATCGTGGCTTAGCTTGATTTTGGCGTTGGCCTTGTCCACCTGTTGCACCACGCCCGTGGCGGTAATGACGCCCGCGGCTGCGGGCGACGCCGGTTTGGACGGAGCGGCAGCGACGACGACAGGTGCGCCCGGGGGCGCTTTCTCCGCCATGGCGCCATCACCATGACCTGTGTGGCCGGCAGCCTCGGACATCCTCATAGCCTCTGTGTGCACGTCTTTCCACGGAGCCAGTTTCTGATCCTGAAAAGACTGGTAGTTAGCGAACGCAGATTCGTACTTGACCGCGAGTACCGGCGACGCAGGATCAGCCGGATCCGGTCGTCTGGCATGCTGCGCGAGCGTCAGCGCCGGGATGGATGCGAGTAACAGCGCCAGATGCCTGGCAATAAAGAGTGGGGGTGTCATTCTGCAATCCTTAAAGAAACAATCACTACTGTCCGGTTAAAACGCGAATAGATTCAGTTGCTTGCGGGGCATACCCTCTGGGGGAATGTACTCGCCGGCTGGAAACGCTTGCTGCAAGGGCATCTTCTCGAACAACGTGACTGACAATATCTGTAGCAAAGTGTAAAGCGAGGCGTCGAGATCGAGGCGCTTTTTGACGACGGCGACGAGAACATAGTTCATGAACACCATCCCCCGCCGTTCCGCCGGCGCCGACTTTTCAGGGACAGCTTCCGGGCTCTTGGCCACCGCGTGCGATTCGCCGGTCAGCGCGGCTTCCGCCACCTCGGCCGAATGGGCATGAAGCACGCGGGCATCGGCCGGGATGCGGTCGCCCGCTTCGAGCAGCAGCAGGTCGCCCGGCACTAGATCGACCGCCGGGATCTGCGCGACCCGGCCGTCACGGCGCACCCGCGCAATCGGCGCCAGCATGTTCTTCAGCGCCGCCAGCGTCGCTTTGAGCAGCATCACGATGGCGATGACCAGGGCGTCCTTGAGGTCGCCGACCGCGCCGGCCAGCACCGCCGCACCGAGCAGCACGATGACCAGGAAGTTGCGGAACTGGTCGAGCTTGCGCCAGGCCGGGCGCGGCGGCGCAACAGCAAGCTGGTTAGGGCCGTGGCGGGCGAGTCTGGCCGCGGCCTCGGCGGCATCGAGGCCGGCTGCCGGATCGGCACCGAGAGCGGCGGCGACCGCCACCGTGGTTTGGGCGTGCCAGGCTGGGAAGTCGTCAGGGCGTGGAGCGGGCGATTGGGCAGGCATGATCGTTAGTGGCTTGGAGCGGCCTGGCGGATCAGCAGTACCGGGACATTCGACAAATGCACTACTTTCGTGGCGACGGAACCCAGCAGGGTGCCGAGAATGCCGGTGTGGCCCCGCGTGCCGAGAAGGATTTGCGAACAGCCGTGGAGGTCGGCAAATTCGGTGATGGTGGGTGCGGCTTCGCCCATCAGTACATGAAGCTCGGGGAGCAGGCCGGCGGCGACCAATGGGTCGCGGGCCTTGGTGAGTACATTGATGCCTGTTTCCAGATGGAAATCGCGAATCGCGCCGGCATTGATGAAGCGGCTGACGTCGCGTGGCAGCGAGGCTTGCACGTTGAGTAGATGAATTGCTGGCGGCTCGCGCCATGTCGACAGGTTCCGCACTACCCAGGAAACCGGGCGTAGCGCGGTTTCGGAGTCATCGACGGGAATCAGGAAGATCTGGCTCATTTTCAGCTTTCTCTGGATTCGGTGACATCGACGGGTGAGTGATGTTCCGCCCGTGCCGCCAGGCGAGGCGGCGACGACCGCATCCGTGGTTTTGGCGTGTCCGGATGGGGAGTCGCCGGGGTGTGAAGCGGGCAATGGGGTAGGCATAACGGAGAAAAGATCCGCATCGCGCTCAGCCGCCGCGCACCATGGCCATGATCTGGCTGACATCGAGCGTGGCCGCCTTCTCCCGGATTTGCGGCAGGTATTGCGTTTGCAGTTGTTTGGCCGGCCCCAGCAGGTTCTGGAAAGTGTCGCGCAGCAATGCCGTGTTCATCACCCGGCCGCCGGCGTAATAGCGCCTGGCGAGCTGTCCCAGCGCGTAGGTCGTGGCAAATGAGAACGCCATGCCGGTGGCGGCGCCGCCGACCTTGCCGAAGGTCTTGCCCGCCGCCTTGCCGAGCAGGCCGCCGAGCAGCTTGCGGCCGAACTGTTCGAGATACTGCGAGGTGAGGCCGACTCCAGCGGCGGCGATGAATTCCTTGATGTGACCCTGGTCGAGATCGACCCCATGCGCCTTGCCGATCCCGTACACCATCTTGATCTGCAAGGGGATCACGGCCATCGACGCCCAGGACTGCGGCAGCAGTTCCAGCGCGCCGTTGAGCAAAGCGTGGTTGAGGATGGATTTGTCCAGCTCCGCCTCGGCCACATTCGGCTGGGCCGCCACCACCGGGCCGGGCGCGGCGACAGCGGAAGCGGCGCCTGCCGCCACGACGGGCGCGGCTTCCTCGCCGAGATCGACGATGAGGTCGGCCTCGCCCTCGATGAGATCCGCCTGCGCGGTCTCGAGCTTGAGCAGGGCCTTCAACTCGTTCAGAAAACCTCGCTCCGCCTCGCTCTGGCGACCATCGGCAGCGCACACGCACACCGCCATCTCATAAGCGAGCTGGCGCTGGCCGGCGTCGGTCAGTGCCGCGGCGGCGGCCTCCAGGCTGGTTCGCTTGAGCAGCACGTCCTGATAAATACGGGCAAGGTCGGGCGTGCCGGATTCGTCGGCCAGCGATTCGGCGATGCGGCGGATTTCCTCGCGTTCGCGCTCGTCCTTGGCGCCGTCGGCGAAGGCGGCATACAGGGCGATGGCGAGGATGGATTTCTGCTGTTCAGGGTTCATTGCGGGTTCTCCCATTTAATTTGGAATTCGATTTCTTCCGACTCGCCTTCGCGTTCGTGCTCGATGTTGCAGATTGCCCACACAGGAACCGAGATTCTTTCGCCCGCAATCTGGATTTCAAAGCGTTGGCCTTGTTCGAGCGCATCGGCTAAACGCCGCAATTTCGCAATGAATTCCGGCAAAGGGTAGGTCTTTCCCACATCTCGTTCAGGTTTGCTGTTCATGCTGGTTGGCCTTTCATGTCATGCAATGAGGGTGTCCAAAGGTTTCCGGTGGTTCAGTGCTTGATCGCTTCCGTCAGTTTCAGCCCGGCGAGCTCGTGGATCGTGCGCGCCAGGTAGTAGAGCACCGCCATCACGATCAGCATCGACGGCAACGCGATCACGGGATAGCTCAACAGGGTCAGTCGGCCCAGTTCCTCGTTGAAGGCGGGCGTGCCGGCCGGGCTGGTGACGATCCAGGTGGCCAGGAAGTAGTTCATGACGGATGAGAAGAAGAACGAGCCGCCCAGCATCCAGGTGGCGGCCTTCAGGCGCGTCTCGAAGCTTGCCGCGTTGCCGCGCCGATCGAGGTTCTCTTGTATCCGCTCGACGTTCATCAGCGCCGGGCTGAACAGCAGCACCCGCACCAGCGGCTTGCTGGTGTAGGCGGAGACGAGCACGGCCAGGCCGATCAGGCCGGGAACCGCCGCTTCCTTGACCGCCAACCACTGCGTATCCAGTTGCAGCAGGCCGATGCCGCCGGTGAGCAGAATGCTGACCAGGCCCAGCACCGCAAACAGGTTGACGCGGCGCTCGCGCAGCAGCGACCGCGCGCCCCAGAACAGCGGCAACGCCAGCGCCAGCAACAACGCGTTGACGACGCCCAGATTCTCCGGGCCGGAGAGTTTCATCAGGATGATCGAGGGGATGATCAGGGTGATCAACAGTTCGATCAGCGGATTGGGTTTGGCGGTGTCGGTCATGGCGGGATTCACTTTTTGGTTGTAGCGAGAAGCTCAGGGGCGGGGCGGCGCGGCGCAATCGTTTGGGTGAGCGCCCCCAGCGACAGCAACGTCTTCAGTTCCCGGATCTCTTCGCGCATGGCACGCACTTCGGCATGCAAATCCGCTTCGATGTGTTCGCGGGCCTGGTCGACCGCCGCGACCGTCTCCCGTTGCTCCGCCTCGGTGTAGGTCTGCATGGCGTTCACGATGATGGCGATGAACAGGTTGAGCATGGTGAAGGTGGCCACCAGGATGAAGGGTACGAAAAAGGCCCAGGCGTAGGGGAAGTTTTCCATGACCGGGCGGGCGATGCCCATTGACCAGCTCTCCAGGGTCATGATCTGGAACAGGGTATAGAGCGAGCGGCCGAGGTCGCCGAACCATTCCGGGTAGTTGGCGGCGAACAGGTTGGTTGCGATCACCGCGAATACATAGTAGACGATCATCAACACGAGGGCGATCGACCCCAGCCCCGGAATCGCCGCGAGCAGCGCCCCGACCACCCGTCGCATCGAGGGCACCATGGTCAGCAATCGCAGCACGCGCAAGACCCGCAGCGCCCGCAGCACGGCGAGTTGGCCGGTGGCCGGCAAGAGGGCGATGGCGACGACGGCAAAATCGAACACGCTCCAGGGGTCGCGCCAGAAGGACCCGCGATGGACGTAAAGGCGCAGCGCGATCTCCACCACGAACACCGCCAGGATGACCTTGTCCACCGCAAGGATCAAGCCGCCCGCCGCCGCCATCGCGGCAGGCGATGTTTCGACCCCGAGCAGCGCCGCGTTGATCAGGATCAGGGCAATGATCGCGCCCTGCACGCGGCGGTGCTCGATGAAGGCGCGCAGGCGCGCGCGGGCGCCCATGGGGACGGGTGGCACGAGGGTTTTCACCATCGCTGCGTGCTCGTCTTCAGCACGGCGAGGCGAGCTTTCCGGGGTGATGGATCATGACAATGCGCCCGCACGCTCAAACCACCAGCACATCGCAGGGCGCGTGGTAGGCGAGCAGTCGTGTGATGCTGCCCATCACCGCCTCTCCCAGGCGGGAGCCACCATGTCTGCCGACGACGATGAGGTCGGCGCCCAGATCGCTCGCGCCCTCGAACAGCACCGGATTGGGGTGGCCGTGAACGATCCGGGTTTCCAGATCCAGTCCGGCAAGTTCTGGATCGGCGAGCAGCGCCGCCATGTTTCGTTCCGCCGCCCGCGCTTCTATCTCCGCGTAGCACGCGATGTCCTCCTCGGCGAAGCCCTTGTTGCGCAGCTTGGCTTCGAACGGACCCTGGTAGGCATGAACCGCCGTGACACGCGCCCGCGCGGCGACCATGATGGCGGCGCGCAATACGGCCTCGGAACGCGGCCCCAGATCGACCGCCGCCAGCGCCTGGCGGTAGTCGCCCGCGGGCTCGCAACGCGCGACCAGCACGGGGCAGACTGCCTGGGCGAGGATGCGCGAGGCCGTGCCGCCGAGAAAGAACTGCTGCAACAGCCCCTTGCCGTGGGCGCCGATCACCAGCAGATCCGGGTGAAAGCTCTCGGCCGCTTCCGCCAGCGTCCGGCGGGCGGAGCCCTCCGCAATTCCCGCCCGGACTGGCCGGACGCCGGTCTGTGTCGTAGCCTGAACCAGGGCCGCCAGCTTGGCTTCGGCGACAGCGCGCATGCGGGCCGGCAGGTCGTCTTCCGCGCCGAAGACGCCGTCGAGCACCGACAATCCGGGCATGGCGTGGACGATCAGGAGTTCGCTGTCCTCCCGTGCCGCCAGCAAGGTGGCGCGGCGGACTGCGGCATCGCCCAGGGGCGAAAAATCGGTGGCCGCCAGAATGCGTATCAACTTGTTCATTTTTGCACCTCGTTCATGAATTCTCTTCCGCCACGGCCATCTTGTTTTTGGACAAGGCCAGGCTCATCACCACCGAAATCAGGATGATGCCACCGACGATGCCAAGCGACCACTGAATCGGCATGTGGAACCAGGGCGCCGCCAGCATCATGCCGCCGAGCAGCAGCACGACGCCCTTGCCGAAAAAGGCTTCGTGGCCAAGCTGCCGCCAGTTGGTGCCGGCCTTCAGCCCGCGGGCCAGCAGGATGCCGATGACGATCGCCGGCACTTCCATGATGGCGAGGAAGATCGGCAACTGCGGCTCGAATTCGATGGCCCGCGAGTTCATCCAGTTGACGCCGACGGCGAAGGTGGCGACGCTGACCGAGCCGTAGTGGGCGGCCGTCGCGGCGGCATCGACCGTCGAAAAGCGCCGCCGCAGTACGGCAAAGGCGAGGAAGGTTTGCGCGATGCCGAGCAGGATCACGGCGCCGAACTGCGGCAGCAGCGGCTGCTTTGCCAGCCCTTCGCCGCCCTTGAGTCCGATGGCCAGCAGCAGGACGAGCGCGAGAGAGTCGTAAAGCTGTGACGGCAGCTTCAGCTCCGAGCGCGCCAGACCGGCGAACAGGCCAAGCAGGAAGAACAGAACGACGACGTCGATCATGATCCCGGCACTACATCACGATCCGTTGCAAAAGCCGGCGCCGGCGGTACGGCGCGGCGCCATGCTCTCCTCATGGCGCCGCGCCGGACCGGAAGCGTGCCGCTCGGCCTCGGCCGTGCCCGGATCGCATCGGTAGCGAATCTCAGCCTTGCTGGATGCCCGCGATGCTCCAGCCGCGACTGCCATCGACCGGCTTGCTCAGGTGCCAGACTTCGCTGAAGGCTTCGGGCGCAGCATTTGCCTCTTCCCGGATCAGGCCGGAGAAACGCACGCTGGCCATGGCCCGGTCGGCTTCGGTGCTGACATCGAGCAACTCCGCATTCAGTTGCACGACGTCCGTCTCCTGGGCGAGCTGATTGCGTTCCTGGAACTGCATCTGGATTTCGGCGGCCATTTCGGGGCTGCAGAACTGGCGGATGTCCTCCATGTCGCCGCGGTCGTTGGCGGCCTGCAGGCGGATGAAGTTGAGCTTGGTCTGGCGCAGGAAGCCGTCGACATCGAAGTCGGCGGGATCATTCGTCGTGGCGACGCCAGCCGTCGCCGCGGCGGCCGTGCCGCCGGCGGATGCCGGAACGAAGGGTTGATTGGCGCGCGGCGACTGCATGCCGCCGGGCATGCCGGCGTACTGCATGGCCGACTGCGCAGCGGCCGGCTGGCGCCTGCCGAGGAACCAGCGCACGGCGAAGAAGACGGCGAGGCCAAGCAGCAACATCATCATCATGTTGGCCATGCCTTCACCCATGCCCAGATGCGAGAACAGGGCGGCGAGGCCGATACCGGCGGCCAGCCCCGCCAGCGGACCCATCCAGCGGCTCATGCCGGACTGGGCGGCGGCAGC
>JALHPU010000030.1 GCA_022842325.1 Sulfuritalea sp.
AGCCGCCGGTGTCGGTGCCGGTCGCCGCCGGCGTCAGGCGCGCCGCGACGGCGGCCGCCGACCCGCCGGAGGAGCCGCCGGGGACGCGGGAGACGTCCCAGGGGTTCTTCACCGGGCCGAAATACGAGCTTTCGTTCGACGAGCCCATGGCGAATTCGTCCATGTTCAGCTTGCCCAAAGTGACCATGCCGGCGGTCGCGAGTTTCTCGGCGACATGGGCGTCGTAGGGCGAGATGAAGTTCTCCAGCATCTTCGAGCCGCAGCTCGTCCGCCAGCCTTTGGTGCAGAAAATATCCTTGTGCGCCAATGGAATGCCGGTCAGCGGCGTGGTGCCGGCGCCGACTCTTCGGGTCTCGTCGGCAGCTCGCGCCTGTGCCAGGCTCTTCTCGCGGTCGGTGGCGATGAAGGCATTCAGCGCGGGATTGAGTTGATCGACGCGGTCGAGGAACAGCGTCGCCAGCTCGACTGCGGAGATCTTCTTCGCTGCCAGTGCGGCAGACAACTGTTTGAGTGAGGCGTTGATCATGTCACTTCGCCTCCGCAACGCGGAGGCGCCAATCAGTAGCCCCCGCCCTTGGGGCGGGGGGCGAAGCAGGGAATTCGCGGAGCACTGCTCCGCGCCTGTGCAGCCGGCCGGCTTTGCAAAGCCGCCCGTGGACCGGGGGGTGGGGGGCCTTAATTGGCCAGTGAAGCGCCAGCTTCATTCGACAACTCGCGGGACAAGATACAGCCCGGCCTCGGTTTCCGGCGCCACGGCCTGGAACTCGGCGCGGTGGTCGCTTTCGGTGACGACGTCGGGGCGCAGGCGCTGCACCACATCGACGGCATGCGCCATCGGCTCGATGCCGGTGGTATCGACGGCCTGCAATTGCTCGATAAAGCCGAGGATGCCGTTCAGCTGGTCGCGCGTGGTTTCGCGCTCCGCAACGGAAATCTCGATTCGCGACAACAGGGCGATGCGGGCGACGTCTTCCAGGTTCAGGGACATGATGACAAGTGGGGTAGGTGTTGTTGGGCCCGTCGCAAACAAGGCCTGCTCATTGCCGAATCGGTCGGCGCGATAGGGTATCATATGCGACCTTTTGACTACGGCCGCGACGCTTGACACCGACGGCTGGCGTTAGCCTCCACTAAATTCGTTTTCGCCCCCACCCCTCTCCGGGCGGGCTTCAACACTGGAACCACGATGTTCGGCTTTCTCCGCTCCTATTTTTCAAATGATCTCGCCATCGACCTCGGTACCGCCAACACGCTGATTTACGTGCGTGGCAAGGGTGTCGTGCTCGACGAACCCTCGGTCGTCGCCATCCGCATCGAAGGCGGCCCCAACGCCAAGAAGACCATCCAGGCGGTGGGCAAGGAGGCCAAGGGCATGATCGGCCGCAATCCCAAGGAAATCCAGGTCATCCGCCCGCTCAAGGACGGCGTCATCGCCGACTTCACCGTCACCGAGCAGATGCTCAAGCAGTTCATCAAGCGCGTACATGAGTCGCGCCTGTTCTCACCCAGCCCGCGCATCATCATCTGCGTGCCATCGGGTTCGACCCAGGTCGAGCGCCGCGCCATACGCGAATCGGCGCTCGGCGCCGGTGCTTCGCAGGTGTATCTGATCGAGGAGCCGATGGCGGCGGCGATCGGCGCCGGCCTGCCGGTCTCGGACGCCACGGGTTCGATGGTGGTGGACATCGGCGGCGGCACCACCGAGGTCGGCGTGATCTCGCTGGGCGGCATGGTCTATGCCAATTCGGTGCGCGTCGGCGGCGACAAGTTCGACGAGGCGATCATTTCCTACATCAGCCGCAACTACGGCATGCAGATCGGCGACAACACGGCCGAGAACATCAAGAAGCAGATCGGTTCGGCCTTCCCCGGTGCCGAAGTGCGCGAGATGGAAGTCTCCGGCATCAATCGCGCCGAGGGCATTCCGCGCAAGTTCACGATTTCCTCCAACGAAGTCCTCGAAGCCCTGTCCGAGCCACTCAACCAGGTGGTCAAGGCGGTCAAGGACGCACTGGAAAAGACCCCGCCCGAACTCGGCGCCGACATCGCCGAGCGCGGCCTGGTGCTGACCGGCGGCGGCGCGCTGCTGCACGACCTCGATCGCCTGCTGACCGAGGAAACCGGTCTGCCGGTGATCATCGCCGACGATCCCTTGACCTGCGTCGCCCGCGGATCGGGCATGGCGCTTGAAAAGATGGACAAACTCGGCAGTATTTTTGCCAACGAGTAAGTCCTGCCCCGTGTAGCTTGCAGCTTGGCCCCATCCCCGCAAAGGGGGCCGCTCAGGGTCTCATAGGGTCTCCATCTCATTTCGAGGGCGCAATGCCTTGATGTCCGTCGCTGGCCATGCTCCGCCACCCTTCTTCAAACGGGGTCCGGCACCGCTCGTGCGGCTTGCCTTCTTCGTTTCGCTGTCGCTGATCCTGCTGATTGCCGATCTGCGCTTCCACACCCTGGAATGGGCACGCCTGGCGGTCGCCACGGTAGCCTGGCCGCTGCAGCGGGTGACCTGGATGCCGATCGATGCGGCCGGCGACCTGGGCACCTACCTCTCGCGCCACGCGACATTGCTGCGGGAAAACGAGGACTTGCGCCGGCGTCAGCTCGGCACCGCCAATCTGCTGCTGCGGCAGCAGCATCTGGAGCAGGAGAACATGCGCCTGCGCGCCCTGCTCGACATGCGCGCGCGGCAGCCGGTCGAAGGCCGCATTGCCGAGATCCTGTATGCGGCGCGCGACCCCTTTTCGCGCCGGGTGATCATCGACAAGGGCAGCCAGCACGGCATCGACGCCGGCCAGGCGGTGGTCGACGACGTCGGCGTCATCGGGCAGGTGGTGCGGGTATTCCCGCTCACCTCGGAGGTGCTGCTGCTGACCGACAAGGACCAGGCGATTCCGGTCGAAGTGCAGCGCAACGGTCTGCGTGCGGTACTTGCCGGCGTCGGCGCGGGCATGATGGAACTGCGCTTCCTGGCGGCGAACGCCGAGGTGCAGGTGGGCGACATCCTGGTCACGTCGGGCCTCGACGGTGTCTATCAGCGGGGCCTGCCGGTGGCCAAGGTGATCAAGATCGACCGCGACAGTTCCTACTCCTTCGCCCGCATTACCTGCGCGCCGCTGGCCGGCGTCGAACGCCACGGCCTGGCGCTGGTGCTCGGCCGCCGCACCGCCCTGCCGCCGCAGCCCGAAGACGTCGCGGCGACCCCTGAGCAGCCGGCCGGCGGCAAGCGGGTAAAAAAGAAAGAGAAGGCGCGCTGAATGCAACCCACCCATTCCTCGCGCCGCATCCTGTTGCCGGTCAGAAACTGGTTCATCGTGCTGACGCTGTTCGTCGCGCTGCTGCTGAACCTGGTGCCTTTCGGCCGCTTGCCCGGCATTCCCGACTGGGTGGCCCTGGTACTGGCGTTCTGGTGCGTGCATCAACCCCTGAAAGTCGGCATGGCTGCCGGTTTCATCCTCGGCCTGGCGATGGACGTCGCCGATGCCAGCGTGATGGGCCAGCATGCGCTGGCCTACGTGCTGCTGGCCTTCGCCGCCGCCGGCCTGTCGCGCCGCGTACTGTGGTTTCCCCTGTCGCAGCAGGCGCTGCATGTGCTGCCGCTGTTTCTCGGCATGCAGCTGGTGATGATGGTCACGCGCATGGTCAGCGGTGGCGAATTTCCAGGCCTGCTCTGGTTTCTTTCCAGCATCAGCGCGACCCTGCTCTGGCATCCGGTGACCTACCTGCTGCTGATTCCGCAGTTCCAGTCCGAAGACAAAGATGTCCATCGGCCGATCTGAGGCAGGGGTGCGGCGACCCTAAATGGAGTTCAAGAACCCCCAGGAGGAACTCGAACGCTTCCGGTCGCGCATCGCGGTCGCCGGCGGTTTCGTGCTGGTCTGTTTCACGCTGCTGTTCGCCCGCTTCGTCTGGCTGCAGATCGTGCAGCACGACTACTACCAGACCCGCGCCGAGGACAACCGCATCTCACTGGTGCCCATCGTCCCCAACCGCGGCCTGATCGTCGATCGCAACGGCACGGTGCTGGCGCGCAACTACTCGGCCTACACGCTGGAGATCACGCCCTCGCGCGCCGGCGACCTGGAAAAGACCATCGACGGCCTGGCCACGATCATCGAAATCGAAGCCAAGGACCGGCGCCGCTTCAAGAAACTGATGGACGAGAGCAAGAGCTTCGAGACGCTGCCGATCCGCACCCGACTTTCCGACGAAGAAGTGGCGAAGTTCATCGCCCACCGCTACCGCTTTCCCGGCGTCGAGATCAAGGCGCGCCTGTTCCGCCAGTACCCCGGCGGCACCTTCGCCTCGCACATCCTAGGCTACATCGGCCGCATCACCGACCGCGACCTGGAGAAGATCGAGGCGCGCGAGGAAGACGCCAACTATCGCGGCACCGACCACTTCGGCAAGACCGGGCTGGAGCAGCGCTACGAATTCGACCTGCACGGCGTCAGCGGCCACGAGCAGGTCGAGGTCGATGCCGGCGGGCGCGCCGTGCGCACGCTGACGCACACGCCGCCGATCGCCGGCAACCAGTTGACGCTGACCATCGACGCCGAACTGCAGCGCATCGCCGAGCAGGCCTTCGGCTCGCGCCGCGGCGCACTGGTGGCAATCGAGCCGGCCAGCGGCGGCATCCTGGCCATGGTTTCCGTGCCCAACTACGACCCCAACATGTTCGTCGACGGCATCGACACGCAGAACTGGCGCGAGCTCAACGAATCGCCGGACAAGCCGATGGTCAATCGCGCCCTGAACGGCGCCTATCCGCCCGGCTCGACCTTCAAGCCCTTCATGGCGCTGGCGGCGCTGGAACTGGGCAAGCGGCGCGCGGAACAGGCCATTTCCGATCCGGGCTTCTTCAACTTCGGCGGCCACCATTTCCGCGACGACAAGAAGGGCGGCCACGGCATGGTGGACATGTACAAATCCATCGTGCATTCCTGCGACACCTACTACTACATGCTGGCCAACGACATGGGCATCGACAACATCTCCGCCTTCATGGGCCGCCTGGGCCTGGGGCAGCGCACCGGGATCGACATCGACGGCGAATCGGAAGGCGTGCTGCCCTCGCAGGAATGGAAGAAGAAGCGCTTCAGGAAGCCCGAGCAGCAGAAGTGGTACGCCGGCGAGACGATCTCGATCGGCATCGGCCAGGGCTACAACGCCTACACGCCGATCCAGCTGGCACAGGCCACGGCGACCGTGGCCAACAACGGCGTGATGTTCCGCCCGCACCTGGTCAAGTACGTCATCGACACCCGGACCGGCGACAAGCGCCTGATCGAGCCCGAGCCGCTGCGCGACCTGCGGCTCAAGCCCGAGCACGTCGAAGTGATCAAGAACGCCATGGTCGGCGTGAACAAGGAGGGCACCGGCGCACGTGCCTTCGCCGGCGCCGAGTATGTGTCCGCCGGCAAGACCGGTACTGCGCAGGTATTCTCCTACAAGGGTGCCGAGCACAAGACCGAGACCATGGCGGCCCACCTGCGCGACCACGCCTTGTTCATCGCCTACGCTCCGGCCGACAAGCCGACCATCGCGCTGGCCGTGCTGGTCGAGAACGGCGGCTTCGGCGCCCAGGCTGCGGCCCCGATCGCGCGCCAGGTGCTCGACTACTATCTGCTCGGCAAGAAACCCAAGGCGCCGGCGCTGCCGGACGAGGCCGCCGTGGAAAGGGATGACGAATGAATCGCGGCGTCGGCCTGCCCACTTTGCGCGAATGGTGGCACAAGCTGGTCGCCCCGCTCGACGGCCCGCTGATGCTGATCGCCGGCCTGCTGCTGCTGCTGGCCGTCGGCATCATGGCCAGCGCCTCGCCCGAGCGGATCAACGCGCAGCTGACGAACGTGGCCGTCGCCCTGGTGGTGATGCGCATCCTGGCGCAGATTCCGCCGCAGCGCCTGATGCACCTGGCGGTGCCGATCTATGTCGCCGGTGTGCTGCTGCTGGTCGCCGTGGCGCTGTTCGGCGACGTCTCCAAGGGCGCGCGGCGCTGGCTCAATCTGGGTTTCATGCGCGCGCAGCCCTCCGAACTCATGAAGATCGCCATGCCGCTGCTGCTGGCCTGGTTTTTCCAGCAGCGCGAAGCCATGCCGCGCCTGCGCGACTATGCGGTTGCTGCACTGCTGTTGCTGCTGCCGGTCGGCCTCATTGCGCGCCAGCCCGACCTCGGCACGGCGATCCTGGTGCTGGCCGCCGGCTTCTACGTGATCTTCTTTGCCGGCCTGTCGTGGAAGATCATGATCGGCATGGCCGTCGCCGCCGTCGCCGCGGCGCCGCTGGCCTGGAACCTGCTGCACGATTACCAGCGGCATCGCATCCTGACCCTCTTCGATCCGGAGAAGGATCCGCTGGGCAAGGGCTTCCATATCATCCAGTCGACCATCGCCATCGGCTCCGGCGGCATCTTCGGCAAGGGCTGGAGATCGGGAACGCAGGCGCAGCTCGAATTCATCCCCGAGCGCCACACCGACTTCATCTTTGCCGTGTACTCCGAGGAGTTCGGCCTCTTCGGCAACCTGCTGCTGCTGTCGCTCTACGCGTTGCTGATCGGTCGCGGCCTGATGATCGCGGCCAATGCGGCGACGCTGTTTTCGCGCCTGCTGGCCGGCGCCGTCACCATGATTTTCTTCACCTATGCCTTCGTCAATATGGGCATGGTGGCCGGCATCCTGCCCGTGGTCGGCGTGCCGCTGCCGCTGGTCAGCTACGGCGGCACGGCGCTGGTCACGCTGTTCCTCGGCATCGGGATACTCATGTCGATCCACGGCAACCGCATGCTGGTGCAGAAGTGAACACCCCCTCTCCCCAGCCGTCCACTGCCGGCTTTGCACAGCCGGCCGGCTCCGGCGGCGCGGAGCAGTGCTCCGCGCAACCCCGCCTCCGCCCTCTCGCAAGGGGGAGGTTGCAAGCTCGCTGCGCTCGACAGTCACGGGGGACTCCGAATTGCGGCTGTCGCGATTGCTCGCTGCGCGAACGCGCCGTCTTGTCTTGGGGCGGCCCTGCGGCAAGACTACTCGGCAAACCGTTCGTTCCCTTGCTGGCGCTTCTGCTGGCCGCGTGCGGCACCCAGGCGCCGCGCCCGGTGATCGACCGCGCCGAGGCGCCAGCGGCCGCCGTACCGTCGGCGCCGACTTCTGGGTCTGAGACGAGGAAGCCGGCGCCGCCGATCAAGTACGGCGGCGGCTTCTACAAGGACGACGGGCCCGGCGACCAGCCGCCGCCGGAAGTTATCGACGCCATCCCCGATGCGGTGCCGAAACCGGAGCCGTTGCACCGCTTCGCCAACAATCCCTATTCGGTGTTCGGCCGCGACTACGTGCCGCAGCGCACGCTGCAGCCCTACAAGGCGCGCGGCATCGGCAGCTGGTATGGGCGCAAGTTCCACGGCCAGAAGACCTCCAGCGGCGAGCCCTACGACATGTACGGTATGACGGCGGCGCATCCGACCCTGCCGATTCCCTCCTACGTTCGCGTCAGCAATCCGGCTAACGGCAGATCGGTGGTGGTGCGCGTCAACGACCGCGGCCCCTTCCATGCCGGACGCCAGATCGATCTCTCCTGGACCGCGGCGTACAAGCTCGGCTACATCGGCCAGGGCAGCACCGTGGTCGAGGTGGAAAGCGTCCTGCCCGGGCAGACCCTCGCCGTTGCGCCAGCGCCGTCCGCAAGGGATACCGCCTCCGGCTCCGCCGGAGGCATGACTCCGGCCCCGCCGCCGCAGGCCGGCGACGAGGACCCGATCGCGAAGCTGGCCGCGGCACAGCCCGAGCCGGCATTGCCGCAGCTGCAGGATGTGCGCGGCCACTTCCTGCAGCTGGGCGCCTTCGGCAATCGCGACAACGCCGAGGCGCTGCGCCTGCGGCTGGCGCGCGAACTGGGCGATCTGGCGGCAAAGCTGGTGGTGCAATCGGCCGGCAAGCTGTTCCGCGTCCAGCTCGGGCCCTGGCCGGATGCCGCCGCGGCGCAGCTCGCGGGCGGGCGCCTGCGCGAGAGCTTCGGCATGGCGCCGGTGATCGTCCAGCGCTAGCACCGCCGGCGTCGACGCCGGCGGCGTCAGCGGCACCCCCTTATAATCCACATCCCCTGCAGCCCACATACCTTCCAATGCGCTTTCTTGTATTCCTGTTTGCCCTGTTGCCTCTTGCGGCCAGCCACGCCCAGACCCTTCCCGTACCCACCCTGAGCGCGCGCGCCTGGCTGTTGATGGACTACGCCACCGGCCAGGTGCTGGCGGCACAGGAACCCGATCTGAAGCTCGAACCCGCCTCGCTGACCAAGGTCATGACCACCTATCTGGTGGCCGACGCGCTGGCACAGAAGACGCTTTCCCTGCAGCAGCCGGTCACGGTGTCGGAGCGCGCCTGGCGCACTCAGGGCTCGCGCAGTTTTGTCCCGGTGAACAAGGGCGTGCTGGTCGACGAGTTGTTCAAGGGCATGGTGATCCAGTCCGGCAACGACGCCTCGGTTGCGCTGGCCGAGGCCATCGGCGGTTCGGAAGATGCCTTCGCCGCGATGATGAATCGCACCGCGCAGCGCATGGGCCTCAAGGACACCAACTTCCTCAACGCCAGCGGTTATTTCGAAGGGCCGGCGCCGACCCACTATTCCACCGCGCGCGATCTTGCCAGGCTCGCTGCCGCGCTGATCCGCGACCATCCGGAAACCCACGCCCTGCACGCGATGAAGGAATACACCTACAACGGCATCCGTCAGCACAACCGCAATCGCCTGCTATGGGCCGACCCGACCGTCGATGGCCTCAAGACCGGGCATTCCAATGCGGCCGGTTACTGCCTGATCGCCACCGCCAAGCGCGGCCCGCGGCGGCTGATTTCCGTGGTGCTCGGCACGGGATCGGAAGAGGCCCGTGCGCGCGATTCGCTGAACCTGCTCAACTGGGGCTACACCGCATTCGAGGCGGTCAAGCTCTACGACAAGGGTCAGGCGATTTCCCAGATCAAGGTCTTCAAGGGCGCGCAGAACCTGGTGGCCGCCGGCTTCGCCGAGGATTTCGTGGTTTCCGTGCCGCGCGGCATGGCCGACAAGGTCACCGCGCAGCTGGTCAGCCAGCAGCCGCTGGTGGCGCCGATTGCGGCCGGCAGTGCGGTCGGTACGCTCAAGCTGGCCGTCGGCGGCCAGCCCTGGGGCGAGTATCCGGTCGTCGCGCAAAGCGCGGTGCCGATGGCCGGCTTCCTCGGCCGGCTGTGGGACGACATCCGGCTGTATTTCCAATGACGGTGCGGGTCTTCCTCAATGGGCAATGGCTGGCCGCGCAGGATGCCGTTGTCTCCGTCATGGACCGCGGCTTCCTCTTCGGCGACGGCGTCTATGAAGTGATTCCCGTGTACTCGCGGCGGCCGTTCCGCCTCGAACAGCACCTGGCACGCCTGCAGCAAAGCCTGGACGGCATCCAGCTGGTCAATCCGCATGGCGTGGCGGAATGGATCGCCATCGTCAGGCAACTGGCGGGCGAGGCCGAGTGGGAAGACCAGTCGATCTACATTCAGGTCACGCGCGGGCCGATGGCAGTGCGCAACCACGCTTTTCCGAAGCAGGTCACGCCCACCGTGGTGGTGCTCGCCGAGCCGATGCTGACGCCACCGGACAGCCAGCGCGAGCAGGGCATCGCCGCGGTCTCGGCGGCCGACGTCCGCTGGCTGCGCTGCGACCTGAAGACCACCTCACTGCTGGCCAACTGCCTGCTGCGCCAGATGGCCGTCGCCGCAGGCTGCGTCGAGACCGTGCTGTTCCGCGACGGCTTCCTGACCGAAGGTTCGGCCTCGTCGATTTTCGTGGTGAAGGACGGCGTGCTGCTGGCGCCGATCAAGAACCACCTGATGCTGCCCGGCATCACCTACGACGTGGTGCTCGAACTCGCCGCGCAGCACGGCCTGCTGCACGAAGTGCGCGACATCACCGAGCCCGAGACACGCGCTGCCGACGAACTGTGGATGTGCTCCTCGACCAAGGAAGTGCTGCCCATCGTCACGCTCGACGGCCGCGCGGTTGGCAAAAGCGTCGGCGCCGGCGGCACGCCGGGCCCGGTGTTCGGGCGGATGTACGCCTGGTACCAGGAATTCAAGGCCACGGTAATGCGAAATGGGTAGCGCCATTCGCCGGGCCGCCCCAAGAATGGCGCAGCGTGAGACATGGAGCCGCGCAGCGGCGAACCATCGTCACCCCCTTCCCCGGGAAGGGGGATGGGGGGTAGGTCGATGACCACGCTGCTCGAATTCCCCTGCGACTTTCCGCTCAAGATCATGGGCGCGAGCGACCCGGGTTTCGCGCAGGCGATCGCCGACGTGGTGCTCAGGCATGCGCCGGACTTCGATGTCGCAACCATGGAAATGCGCCCCTCCAAGGCCGGCAACTACCTGTCGCTGACCTGCACCGTGCGCGCCGTATCGCAGGCCCAGCTTGATGCGCTGTATCTGGAACTGACATCGCATCCGATGGTGAAGGTAGTGCTGTGAGCGGCGTAGCAGGGGCCCCGCGCAGCGGGGATGCGTGCCTGGCGAGCGGCACTGCGAGCCGACAGCAAGGCATATCAAGTTGCACTGGTGGCGCGGAGGCGAGGCCGTGAAAATCAGGGAACTCGGTCGCGTCGATTACGAGAATACCTTCGCCGCGATGCAGGAGTTCACTGCCGCGCGTGGCGCCGACACCGAAGACGAACTCTGGATCTGCGAGCATCCGCCGGTGTTCACCCAGGGCCTTTCGGGCAAGCCGGAACACCTGCTGCGCGATATCGGCATTCCCGTGGTGCAGATCGACCGTGGCGGCCAGATCACCTATCACGGCCCCGGCCAGGTGGTGGTCTACCTGCTGCTCGACCTGCGCCGGAGTGAAATCACGGTGCGCGGCCTGGTGAATCGCATCGAGCAGGCGGTGATCGACCTGCTGGCCGGCTACGGCGTCGCGGCGCAGCGTCTGGCCGGCGCGCCCGGGGTCTATGTCGGCCGCGCCAAGATCGCCGCGCTCGGCCTGCGCATCAAGCACGGCTGCAGCTACCACGGCGTCTCGCTCAACGTCGACATGGATCTGGCGCCCTACGATGCGATCAACCCTTGCGGCTACGAGGGCATGGCAGTCACCCAGTTGCGTGCGTATTTGCCACAATGGCGCGGCGCAGACGAAACTGCGATAGTTGGCCAAGCACTGGCCGCACATCTGGCCCGGCAACTGGAAGAAGCGAGTACATGACGACCAAGCAAAAAGGCGAAGCCAAGACCGCGCGCATCCCGATCAAGGTGGTGCCGGCCGCGACCGTGCTCAAAAAGCCGGACTGGATCCGCGTCAAGGCCGGCAGCAGCGCGGGCCGCTTCGGCGAGATCAAGCAGATCCTGCGCGAGCACAAGCTGCACACGGTATGCGAGGAAGCCACCTGCCCCAACATCGGCGAATGCTTCGGCAACGGCACGGCCACCTTCATGATCCTCGGCGACCTGTGCACCCGCCGCTGCCCCTTCTGCGACGTTGGCCACGGCAAGCCGCTGCCGCCGGACGCCGAGGAACCGGAAAAACTCGCGCGCACCATCGCCGCGATGAAACTGAAATATGTGGTGATCACCAGCGTGGACCGCGACGACTTGCGCGACGGCGGTGCCCAGCACTTCGCCGACTGCATCGCCAAGGTGCGCGAGTATTCGCCGGGAACGAAAATCGAAGTGCTGGTGCCGGACTTTCGCGGGCGGCTGGACATCGCGCTGGACATCCTCGCCGCGACCCCGCCCGACGTGATGAACCACAACATGGAAACCGTGCCGCGCCTGTACAGGCAGGCTCGCCCCGGCGCCGACTACGAAAACTCGCTGCAGCTATTGAAAGCCTTCAGGGCGCGCGTACCCGGCGTGCCGACCAAGTCCGGCCTGATGGTGGGCCTCGGCGAGACCGACGAGGAAATCCTCGACACCCTGCGCGACCTGCGCGCCCATGAGGTCGAGATGCTGACCATCGGCCAGTACCTGGCGCCTTCCGGCCACCACCTGCCGGTGCTGCGCTACGTCCATCCCGACATCTTCGCCATGTACGCCAGAGAAGCCACGGCGATGGGCTTCACCCATGCGGCTTCGGCGCCGCTGGTGCGTTCCAGCTATCACGCCGACCTGCAGGCGCACGGCGCCGGAGTTGCCGGCACCTGAAAGTTATGCGAAGCGGTATCCAGTAGGACGGCGCTGGGCGTAGCGGGGGTTTCGCAGAGCACCGCTCTGCGCCCGCGAAGCCGGGCGGCTATGCAGAGCCGCCCGTGGAGGGAACGGCGATCACGCGTCGCGCAAGGGCGCTGCTTCTGCGCGCGGCGGCAGCGGCGCGAAGTAGCTCGCCGCCAACACCAGCACGGCGACGCCGATCAGGGTACCGGTCCACATCAGCGTGCCGCGACCTGCCGCATCGAACAGCAGCAGCTTGGCGCCGACCACCCCGAGCAGCGAGAATCCGCCGAACCAGAATTCGCGCTGCCCGCGCCGCGACGCGATGATCATGGTGGCGATCGAGGTGATGGTCCAGAACAGGGTCAGCAGCATCTGGAACAGCGTCGAGCGCATCATCGCGGCGAATTCAAAGGGCACGCCGCCCCACGCATGGACCAGGCGCGCCGCCAGGGTCGACAGGCAGATGAAGGCGATGCCGCCGATGGCTGCGCGCAGGAGTTTCCGGTGGTCCTGGTCGAGGCATCCGGCGAACATCAGCAGGGCGGCCATTCCCGCAATCTGGGTCAGGTCGAAGACGCTGAGCAGCGGCAGATACGGCAGACCGGAGCCGTCGCCGGAGAGGCTGATGGCGGCCAGCGGCAGGATTCCGATCAGCGCCAGGGCGGGCAGCATCGCGCCGGTGGGGACATACTGCCCTTCCGTTCGCGCAAAGGGCCAGATTCCCCTGCCCGCCCCCCATACCGGCAGCGCGCCGCCGACCGCCATGGTCAGCGTCACGGCGACGAAGGGCCACAGGGTATTGGCGGGCGCCCACTGCTGTAGGCGCCAGGCCAGTTCCAAGGACAGCACAGCCAGGCCAAGCCAGAAAGCGCCGAGATGGCGCACTTCCTCGAAGTCGACGCTGCCCTTCCTTTCGTGGCGGTACAGCAGCCAGTAGTGCAGCCCCAATGCCGCCGGCAGCGCCAGGGTCATCAGGCCGGGCAGCGGATGGCCCGTATCGACGGTGGAATGGGCCGCAGCCAGCCATAGCGCCAGCAGTAGCAGGATGGCGGCGGCGCGGACCTGTGGCCAGGACCACCAGTGCGCCAACCCTTCCAGCGCCAGCACGGTCGCCATCAGGTAGACCAGGCCGAGGCTTGCGTGCAGCTGCTGCGGCGCGAAATCGCGGATCTCGCCGAGGCCGATTGCCAGCCACCACAGCAGGGCCCAGATGAAGGGCACCGCGGGCGGAAACTCGGGATCCTTGCCCAGGCTGCGCAGCATTCTTGCCGAGGCAAGGCCGCCGAGCACCAGCAGGAAACCGCCCATGACGACGTCGTTGGCCACGGGAAGGCGATGCCCCAGCTCATTCCAGCCGAGCAGCAGCGCCACACCCGCGATGACCTGCATCCCGAGACCAGTGATCTGCGGCAACAGGCGCCGGGTCTGCACGCCGTACCAGAGCACCGCGGCACCTTCGATCGCCCACAGTGCCGAAGTGAGCTGGGCGCCAAAGGCGAGCGGGATGGACAGGGTGAAGAAGGCAATCGCCAGGCCCAGCTGGCTGCGTTCGACGATCTCATTCTCCGGGTCGTTGTGCCGGTAGAGCATCAGCCACAGCAGGGCATACCAGATCGCCGCGATCAGGGCGCTCCACGCCGTGCCATAGGGCACGCCTTCCATCAGCCGGGCCTGCAGGAAACTGCCGATCACCGGCGTGCCGAAGATCAGCATGCCGTCGCGCCAGCCGTTCAGCCCCGGCGCGCGGAACAGCGACGTCAGCACCGGCATCGCCGAGTAGGCGACCAGGAACAACGCGAGGAAGATCTGCGTCACCAGGTAGTGGCGATCCTCGTAGCGGTCGATACCCCAGGCCATGCCAATCGCCAGCGTGAAAATGAAGCCGGCGATGTTGAGCACGCGCCAGGATTTGAACCAGTCGACGGCGAGGATGAAAACATTGAGCAGCGCGAAGTAGCTGAACAGCGGCAGTGGCGTATCGGCATTGCCGCCCGCCAGCAGCGGCGCGAGGAAAGCGCCGGCGAGGCCGAGCACCGCCAGTGCCGGCCCGTCCTGCTTCGCCGCCAGCGTCACGCAGGCGACGCCGAAGGCCGCGAACAGGCTGAAAGCCAGGCCCTGGCCGATCATGGCGTAGCGCGCCAGCATGAAGTAGGCCACCAGGTAGAGCAGCGCGAAGCCGCCACCCTGGAGCGAGAGGCCGAACACGCGGTGCGTGTCGTCGCGCACCTTGGCGAAGCCGAAGCCGATCAGGCCGACGGCGGCAGCGGCGGCGAGGAAGAGCCGCACCGGAACCGGGAACAGCCCGTATTCGGCCGCCAGGCGCAGGCCCGAGGCGACGCCGAAGAACAGCAGCACGATGCCGATCTTGACCAGCGGGTTGCCGGCCCAGAAGCGCGCAAGCCATGGCGGCAATTCGATCGGCTCCGCCGGAAGGGTGATCGGTGCGGCGATCGGCACGGCGGGTTCGTCCCGCGGCAGCGAGGTGGCGGAGGGCGCGATGGTCGGCGGCGGCTCGATTGCCATCTCGATGCGCTCCGGCTCCGGGTTTGCCCGCATGGCAACTGTTTCGGCGAACACGGTCGGCGCTGTTGCCGGCATTGCCTGCGGCACCCCCCGCTCGCGTTGCCGTTCCTGCAGTTCCTCGACTTCCCGGCACAGGCGCGCGAGGTCGCCTTCGACCCTGGCGAGGCGTGCCGCCAGCGCCGACTTTCGTTCGCCGGCGGCCTGCCGCTCGCTGCCTATCCAGACGCCGAGACCTGCGCCGACGAGCGCGCCGAGCAAGGCGGATTTGCCGCCCACATAGGCCCCGACGACGAGGCCGATCAATCCGCCGATGATCCACATGACAGGTTCCCTTTACTGAAGGTCGCCGCGCAAGGCGGTGACGTCGGTCTGCAGCCGCTCGGGCAATGCCTCGGCTGCCGGCACCGCCACACCCGCGACCAGTTCGATGCGGGAAAACATTCCGCGGCGGAAGGGCCGGGTCATGGCCGGACCGTCCTTGCGCGAGAAGAAGCTGCCCCACAGTCCGCGCAGGGCCATGGGCACCACGGGCACCGGATTGCGCGCGAGGATGCGCGTGATGCCGGGACGGAAGGGGTTGATCGTGCCGTCGGCGGTGATCTTGCCCTCGGGGAAGATGCCGACCAGATCGCCGGCATCGAGCGCCTTGCCGACTTCCTCGAAGGCCCTGTCCATCATCGCCGGATCTTCCTTGGCCGAGGCGATCGGGATGGCCTTGCTGGTGCGAAAGACGAAGTTGAGCAGCGGCCAGCGAAAGATGTGGTGGTCCATGACGAAGCGGATCGGACGCCGGCAGGCGGCCATGATCACCAGCGCATCGACGAAGCTGACGTGGTTGCAGACGATCACCGCCGGGCCCTCGTCCGGCACCTGCTCGAGTTCCTTGACGCGCAGGCGATACACCGTGTGGATCAGCATCCAGATGATGAAGCGCAGCAGGAATTCCGGCACCAGGCCGTAGATGAACAGTGCCACCGCCGCGTTGCAGAGCGCCGCCACGGCGAACAGCATCGGGATACTCAGGCCGGCTGCCAGCATGCCGGCGGCGCAGAGCGCGCCGACCACCATGAACAGTGCATTCATGATGTTGTTGGCGGCGATGATGCGCGCGCCGTGTTCGGGGTTGGAGCGCTGCTGCACCAGGGCGTAGAGCGGCACGATGAAGAAGCCGCCGAAGATGCCGAGCAGGCCCAGGTCGAGCAGCACGCGCCAGGTCTGGTCGTAGGCCAGCAGGCCGATCGCACCCAGCGGCGAGGGCGACGGCACGGCCGGCGAGGCCAGCGCGAGGTCGAGCGCGAACAGCGTCATGCCGATCGAGCCCAGCGGCACCAGGCCCAGCTCGACGCGGCGTGCCGAGAGCTTTTCGCAGAGCAAGGAGCCAACGCCGATGCCGAAGGTGAAGGTCGCCAGCAGCAGGGTCACCGCGGTCTCGCTGCCGCCGAGGACGTTCTTGGTATAGGCGGGGAACTGGGCGAGGAACAGCGCGCCGAACAGCCAGAACCACGAGATGCCCATGATCGAGAGGAACACGGTCTGGTTCTCGCGGGCGAAATTGATGTTGCGCCAGGTCTCGGTCAGCGGATTGATGCTGATGGCAAGAGTCGGCGCCGGCGGCACGGCGACGGGAATCGAGCGCGAGGCGACATAGCCGGCAATCGCAATCACCAGGCCGGCCCCGGTGATCCATGCGGTGCCGGCGCCGTTGCCGGCCAGCAGCCCGCCGAGCAGGGTGCCGACCAGGATGGCGATGAAGGTGCCGGCCTCGATCAGGGCGTTGCCGCCGACCAGTTCCTCGCTCTTCAGGTGCTGCGGCAGGATCGCGTACTTGACCGGGCCGAACAGCGTCGAATGCAGCCCGAGCAGGAACAGGGCGACGAACAGCACCGCGATGCTGTGCAGCACGAAGCCGAGCCCTGCCACCAGCACGATGCCGATCTCGAGCAGCTTGACGAATTGCGCCAGGCGCGACTTGTCGTACTTGTCGGCGAGTTGTCCCGCCGTCGCGGAAAACAGGAAGAAGGGCAGGATGAAAATGCCCGCCGCGAGATTGGCCAGCAGTTCCGCTTTGATCGTGGTCCAGCTCGCCGCCTGGAAGGTCAGCAACACGATCATGGCGTTCTTCAGCACATTGTCGTTGAGCGCGCCGAGGAACTGGGTGACGAACAGCGGGGCGAAGCGGCGTGCGCGCAGCAGGCCGGATTGGGTACTCATCGGGAGTTCCTTGGGCGTTGGTTTGGGAGGTACCACAGCGATGTCATATTGTCGCAGGAATGGCGCATGGCGAGAATTGCAGAATGCGGCTCAGGTATCGGTGAGGCTGCGCCGCTGCGGCGTGGTGACAGGCAGCGTACGCAGCCGCAGCGGGGCGTCGCCGAGGCCGGAGCGCTCGATCCACGCAAACACCGAGTCGACCGTAACGGTGTCGATCTGCCCGGCCATGCGCCGCCCGAAAGGATGGTCGTCGAAGCTGATGTGCGCCGACGACACGCGGGCGCCGAGGCGCGTCAGCGAGGAAATCTGCAATGTCGTCGGCCGGTAGTCGCGGGCGCGCAGCCAGTTCCGCGCCGCAGCGCGGCTGGTGACGGCGGGATCGGCCAGCAGCGCCAGGGTTTCGATCGCCCACTGGTTGCTTTGCTGGTAGGGCCCGGACCACGGATAGGCGAGCATGTTGTAGCGCAGTTCATGCAGCGCGGTCAGCACATTGTCATCCTTCAGTTGCGCGGCCAGACGCGAGGCGATCGCCGGCTTCAACACCGCCACACCGGCTTCATGGGCGTAGAGGCCGTCGCCGAAGAATTCGGCCAGGCCCTGCCGATACAGGGTGCTCTGGCTGCTGCCGCACTGGTTGAGCTTGTGCACCACGCGCCAGGCGCCGCGTCCGCCGAGTGCCGCATCGTCACGATAGGCGATGCCCAGATGCGAATAGCGCAGGCCGTATTGGCTGAGATCCTGCCCGGCGCGGGCGATCAGCACAACCCGGGTACCGTCGCGCGTCGCCATCTCGTCGAGTTGCTCGGCGACGCTGGCTGCCAGCGCGAGGTCGCGCCGGATTGACTCCAGGCTGGGCCGGCGCGGCTCGCAGTTCTGGCCGGCCAGGGCCGGGCCGGCGATGGCAGCCAGCGTCGTTATGGCCGCGGCGGCGCACAGGGCGCGACGCAGGCCGCGCTTGAAGGAATCGAGGGCATTCATCACCGCACCCTTTCGTTGTAGAGCAGCGATTCGCCCAGCGCATTGGGCACCAGGCAGATGACTTCGCCGGCGACTGAAAGCAGCCAGCCGGCGGCGATGGTGGTCACCGAAATCGCGGTGCCGGCCACCACCAGCGACGCGGCGGCGGCTTCGCCGGAAAAACGCAGGCTGGCGGTGGCGCCGTCGGCAGCGCGGCGCAGCAGCCATACCGTACCCGTGGCCGCAGCCTCGACCGCGACCACGGTCAGCATGGCGCCGGCACTCAGGATCATCACCGGCGCGGCGCTGAGCACGGCGACCGGCAGCGAGAGCGAAAGGCTGGAGGCGGCGCTGGCGCCGGCGGCTTCGCCGTGGGCCCGGCCGGGGTTGGCAAACAGCACGGCGGCGGGGGCGAGCGTCAGGCCGACCAGGGTGCGCAGGGCGCGGCGGCGGGAAATGTCGTGTGTCATCAGAGTCTCCTTGTATGAGTGCAGGGCTTAGTGGTTGGTGGCAGCGGTTTCGGCGGCGGGCAATGCAATGCCGGAGTCTTGTGCGTGTTCTAGCCGGTCGGCCTCGTAGGCATCACGCAGGGTCTTGGCCAGGGTGAAGGCGGACGAAATCAGGTAAAGCCAGCTCACCAGCAGGTAGGCCTTCCAGGTCGGGTTGACGTCCATGCGCCACAGGCCCCAGGCGGTGAGCGCCATCGAGAGGGCAAAGCCGCCCCAGACCACCATGGCCCACATCGGCGTGTCGGACGGGGCGATGGCGTTGTCGCGCACGTACTTGGACAGCACGAAGGCCGACGAGAGGCAGAAGAAATAGCCCATGACCATGAAGGCGCGGTCGAGGTCGCCACCCGGCAGCCAGGCCAGGCCGGTGCCGCAGACCAGCAGGGCGATGCCAAAGGAGATCCAGACCTGCATGCGCCAGGCGCCGGTGTCGCGGTGGATGAGGCGAGTGGTGTGTTCCATGATGTGCTCCTTGTCGTGTGTCACGTGACGGGTGTCGGGTGACGGACGCATCATGGGCAAGCGGGATTGTCGGTACAAGCATGGGCGACGATGTGCCATCCAATTCGACTTGTAGTATCGTTTGCAGATACTTTCTTCGGGAATTGCAAATGTCATGAGTACCACCGTCGATCTGATCGCACAGCTCAAGGCCGAACTCAAAACCGCCGGCGTCACCTACGCCGTGGTCGCCGAACGCCTCGGCATGGCGGAATCCAGCGTCAAGCGGATGTTCTCGAAGGACGGCGACATGCCGGTGTCGCGCATCGACGACATCTGCCGCATCATCAACCTCGATTTCGCCGACCTCGCCCGCCGCGTGGTCGACACCCAGCCGCTGATGCTGGAACTCACGCTGGCGCAGGAGAAGGCGGTGGTGGCCGACCGCACGCTGCTGGTGGTGGCGATCTGCGTCATGAGCCAGGTGCCGGTCGAGGAAATCCTCGCCACCTACGAGCTGACCGAAGCCAGGCTGGTCAAGGCGCTGGCGCAGCTCGACCGCATCGGCATCATCGACCTGCGCCCCGGCAACCGCTATCGGCTCAAGGTGGCCAAGGGCTTCCGCTGGCTGCCGCACGGCCCGGTGATGGCCTTTTTCCGCAAGGAGGTGCTGCATGACTACTTCGCCGGCGGCTTCGACGGCGAATCGGAAATGCTGATGGTGGTGCATGGCGAGATCGGCCGCGGCCTGGCCAATTCCTTCCGCGAGCGCCTGATGCGCGTCGGCCAGGATTTTTCCAACCAGCACCTGGCCGACCAGAAGCTGCCGCCCGAGCAGCGCCGTCCCTACACCATCGTCATCGGCATGCGTTCCTGGCTGATGGCGGCGCTGGCGGACATGCATCGGCGCAAGCCCTGAGCTGGGGGTGCACCCGGAACACCAGCCGGCCGACGATCAGCGCGGCCGCCGCGGTGGCAAGCAGGTGCTTCAGCGTATGGCCCGTGACCGGGCCCAGTACGGCGGCGATTTCGTGGTCGTTGAGTTCGGCGAACTTGGCGACCACATAGATGGCCAGGGCGGTGCCGAAGGCCAGGCGGTCGGCGCCGGGCATACGGTAAATCCATTGCCAGAGCGGGATCAGCAGGATCGGCAGAAGCTGCAGCAGCAGATAGGGGCGCAGGTCGCCGTTGCCCGACAGATCGGTGAAGTACCACCAGGCGACGCTGGCCACGGCGGCAAGCGCGAGCCATGAGACGAGTTTGCCGCTTTCCCGCTGGCGGACATCGCCCCAGACGCCGGCCAGCAAGCCGGCACAGGCCAGGGCGATCGGCAGGCGGTCCCAGACCAAGCCGGCATTGTCGGGCGCGAGGTGGTACCAGGACGAGCCGAAAGCGGTCAGGAATAGCCCGGTCAGGAACAGCCGGTAGCCGGCCCAGCCGCAGCGCAGCTCGGGGTGCGCGCGCAGCGGAGCGAGCCTGATCCAGCCCCAGAGCGCCGACAGCGCGAAACCGATATTGGAGGTCACGTCGCAAAAATGCGGAATGCCGAAACGCAGCGTCTGGTCGGCAAAGTCGTGATAGCCGGCAGGCTGGTGGATGGGGCCGTGGAGCAGGGCCGCCGCCGCGAGCAGGGCAGCGACGAGCAGTGGAAGGTGGTGGTGCAGGGATTTCATGGCGTTCTCCCGAGTGAAGATACAGCCAGAATGGGTTTGGCGGAGCGATGCGTAAAGCGATAATCCCAAAGCGGCGGCAGCCGCGCCCGGGGGTATCGAACGGTGATACCGACCGGCCGCAGCAAGCGGATGTGAACGGCTGGCATGCTCCACCGCTCCCGCCCCTTGGTGACGGCAAGCGAGGCAAAAACAACAACGCCCGGTTGAAAAATGCGGCCAAGCCCGGAGCCCGAGGCCAACAGGAAGCCGATGCCTGCGACAGGACTCGACCTTGACTCGCCGTCCGCCGCCAGGCTCGTTCGCCGACCCAACAAGTTGCCTGATTGACACAACGTCTATCTCGCTCCCGGGTTCAAATGAAACTAGCTGTTGACGCGTCCCATTATTTGAATTAACTTTAAAAACGTGGCCTAACTTAATGATTAACAGTGATAAAAGATTACCTTATCGCGGTCGCAATTGGCGTTTGGCTGATATCGCCGCCAGCATTGGCTGACGCTGATCTTAATTCTGCGCGCGCCCTGCTTGGCGAGGGGCGAGCGAGCGAAGCCTACGATCGTCTCGCGCCTTTGGAATTCGATCGCTCCGGCGACTCCGATTTCGACTATGTCTTCGGTCTCGCTGCCCTGGCTTCGGGACGTCCCGGTTTGGCAACGCTGGCCTTCGAGCGCGTCATCGCCGTGGATCCGAACTACGCTGCGGCGCACCTCGACATGGGGCGCGCCTACTACGCACTCGGCGATCTCGATCGCGCCGAGCAGTCACTTGGCTTCGCCCGCTCGCTGAATGCCCCGCCGGAGGCACTCGCCACGATCAACAATTACGAGAAGGCGATCGCCGCCCGACGCGATCCGAAGCGCCTGCGCCTGACCGGCTACATCGAGCTGACGAGCGGCACCGACACCAACGTGAATCAGGCAACCAGCATGTCGTCGGTGGATATCCCGGCGTTCGGCGGCAGCTACGCACTGGGCAGTTCCAGCCTCGCCCAGCGCGATGAATACGGCGCTGTAACGGCGGGCGGCGAAGCCCAGTTGGCGCTGGATGAAAAAACGGCAGTGTATGCCGGCGGGGACTTGCAGCTCCGTGATTACCTGAAACAGAACGGCTACGACATCGGCAGCATCGATGTGCGCGCCGGCATGGTATTCACCGAAGGCAAGAGCTTCTATCGGATCGGTGCCGGCTACAACGACTACCGGCTCGCGAGCGACAGGTATCGTGGCGTGGCGACGGCCCTGGGCGAGTGGCGCTACGCGTTCGACCAGAGTACGGCCGCTTCGCTCTCGGCGCAATATAACGAGATCCGCTATGTGACGGCGGACCAGCGCGGCAACGACGTCAATGTCGTGATGATTGGCGCCGGCCTGTCGCACCTCATCCCCGCTACGCGTCCGGTGACTGCTTTCGTCGGGGCGTTTGCCGGCCAGGAACGCGAGGAACGCGAGCGTACCGACGGCAATCGGGCGCTTGGCGGAATCCGCGTGGGTGCGTCGATTGCGGCCCATGACTCGCTTGATGTTTTCGCCAGCGCCGCCGCGCAGGTCGGTCTTTACAGCCGCTACAGCAGCTTGTTTCTGGTCCGCCGGCGCGATGCGCAATACGATCTCGGCCTTGGCGCCACCTGGCGTTTTGCCCCGCTCTGGTCGATTCGGCCGCAGGCTTCATTGACGCGCAACGACTCCAACGTGGCGATATACGACACCGCACGCTACGATGTATCTTTGAGCCTGCGTCGTGATTTTCGCTGAAACCCGGGAACTCGTATGTATTTGCTGCTTCGGTTGCTGACGGTCATTCTGCTGCTGCCGGTGGCCGCGGTTTTCGCTGCCCCGGTTGGCCGCGTTCAGTTCGTCGCGGGTATCGTCAATCTCGAATCGGCGGGCCGTGCGGTGCGCCCATTGCAAAAGGGGGACGCCATCGAGGAGGGCGATGCCGTTATCACCGGCAGGCACGGACAGGCACAACTGTTGATGTTCGATGATGCGATCATCGCAGTGCGGCCCGATACGCGGCTACTGTTCGAAACCTATCGCTATTCCGGCAAGGCTGACGGAACCGAACAGGGAATCATGGCGCTGGTACGCGGTGGATTCCGCACCATCACCGGCCTCATCGGCCGCGCCCGGCCCGGCGCCTATCGCGTCACGACGCCGACCGCGACCATCGGCATTCGCGGCACCGACCACGAACCACTCTACATCCCGCCGCCCGGACCGGGCGAGACGCCGATCGGCCCGCCCGGAACCTACAACAAGGTGAACTCCGGTCAAACCTTCATCGAGAATGCCAGCGGTCGCATCGACATCGGTCCCAATCAGGCAGGCTTTGCTCCGCCAACACCGAATATCGCGCCGGTGCGCTTGCCGCAAATCCCGGCCTTCATGCGCGGCACACCACCTGTCGGGGCCGATGGCGACAAGCGCGGCGCGCGTGACGGCGAGCGGCGCGGGCAAGGACAGAAAGAAACCGCGAACAAGCAAGAGCAACGGGAACGCGGCGAGCCTCAGGAACGCAAAGGACAGGGCGGCCAGGAAGCTGCCGGGCGCAACGGAGAAGCCGGCGGCACGGTACGCCCGGCAGGGCCACCACCACAGGGAGGCACTGCCGGCCCCGGGCCCGATGGGCGTCCTGGCCCTGGCGGATTGATGCCGCCAGGAGGCATTCCGGCCGGCCCGGCGCCGGGTGGCATGCAGGTCCCCATGCCCGGAGGAATGCCGGCCCCGGGCGGCTTGCCCCTGCCGGGATCGATTCCGCCGCCATTGCCGCCCCTGATCAAGGGGACCCTGGACCTCAACAATCCGCCGTCGGGATTCGTTGCCGCACCGAACGGATTTGCGGCAACCGGCGGCGACCTCTCGGGTGGTTCCGTCGGCAGCGGCGCCGGGGTCGTCGGCAATGATTTCGGTCTGGTGCTCGACGCCTCGGGCAACATGCTCAATGTCGGCGGCGGCGGTTTTTCGTATTCCCGCAACGGAGCGCCGCTGGCTCAGCAGGATGGTACGACCGTGGCGGGTATTCCCGTGCGCTGGGGCATCTACGCCGGCGGCCAGATCAGCGACGGCCAGGGTGTGCGCAACCCGAGCTTTTTCCACTTCATGGGTGCGCCGAATGCCACGCCGTTTGCCGTGCTTGTCCCGGCGCTCACCGCCGGCGGACCGATGACGTTCACCGCCGTCGCCGGCAACAACGAATACACCAAACCGGTCGCCGAGAACGGCGCGGTTGGAGGCAGTGTCGGGCTGAGCATCACGCTCAACAATGTTTCATCCGCCCCGTCCGTGACAGCCTACAACCTCAGCGTGGCGGACGCCAACGCACGCAACTGGACCGCCTCGCTCGCCGGCGGGTCGGTGGGCCTCGGCGACTTCCTCAAAGGCACCGGCGCGCAGCTTACCGTGGGCTGCGCTGGCTGCACCGTCGCCACGGGCCTTGGCAGCGCACATGGCGCGGCGATCGGCAGCACCGCGATACAGGGCGTGATCTCGTCCTATGACCTCAAGGCCGGAAGTGCAGGCGTGACCGGGTCGGTTCTGGCGCGCTGAGCATCGGCGTCGCCCGAACAATACTGGCCGGTCGAACCGGGTTTCGCCCCGGGCCGGCGGCCCCTTGCTGACGGCAGGCATGGCAAATGCAATAATGGCAGACAACAAAACGGAGGAGACCAGAATGGAAAAGCTGTGGCTCAAGCATTATCCGGCCGGCGTGCCGGCCGAGATCGATTCCACCCAGTACGAGACCGTGGCGCAGGTGCTCGAAGAGTCGATGAAGAACTATGCGGCGCGCACCGCCTTCATCTGCATGGGCAAATCGATCACCTACGCCCAGCTCGATGCGGCTTCGCGTAGTCTCGGCGCCTGGTTGCAGTCGCGCGGGCTGGCCCCGGGCAGCCGCGTCGCTCTGATGATGCCCAACATCATGCAGTACCCGGTCTGCGTCGCCGCGGTGCTGCGCGCCGGGTATGTGGTGGTCAACATCAACCCGCTGTACACCCCGCGCGAACTCGAGCACCAGCTCAAGGACAGCGGCGCCGAAGCCATTGTCATCATCGAGAACTTCGCCACGACGCTGGAAAAGATCGTCGCCAACACGCCGGTGAAGCATGTCGTGGTCGCCGCGATGGGCGACCTGCTGGGCGGCCTCAAGGGCACGCTGGTGAATTTCGTGGTGCGCAAGGTGAAGAAGATGGTGCCCGACTTCTCCTTGCCGGGTTCCTTCCGCTTCAACGACGTCGTTTCCCAGGGCGCCGGCATGACGCTGAAGCCGGCGACGCGAACACGCGAGGACGTCGCCTTCCTGCAGTACACGGGCGGCACTACCGGGGTGTCGAAGGGCGCCACCCTGCTTAACCGCAACATCATCGCCAACATGCTGCAAGTCGAAGCCTGGATGCAGCCGGCGATCAACACCCACACCGACGAGCAGAACAACTTCGTCTGCGCCCTGCCGCTGTATCACATCTTCGCGCTGACCGTCTGCAACATGATCGGCATGCGCACCGGTTCCTGCAACCTGCTGATCCCGAACCCGCGCGACATCCCCGGCTTCGTCAAGGAGTTGTCGACCTTCAAGTTCAACGTATTCCCCTGCCTCAATACCCTGTTCAACGCGCTGGCCAACAACCCGGAATTCGCCAAGCTGGATTTCTCCACGCTCAAGATCAGCCTGGGCGGCGGCATGGCGACGCAGCGCCCGGTAGCCGAGCGCTGGATGGCGCTTACCGGCAGCACCATCGTCGAAGGCTATGGCCTGTCGGAAACCTCGCCGGTGGCGACCTGCAACGTCGCCAACCTCAAGGGCTTTACCGGAACCATCGGCCTGCCGGTGTCCTCGACCGAGATCGCGATCCGCGACGACAACGGCGCCGATGTGCCGCTGGGCGAATCGGGCGAGATCTGCATTCGCGGCCCGCAGGTGATGGCCGGCTACTGGCAGCGCCCCGAGGAAACCGCCAACGTCATGACCGCCGACGGCTACTTCAAGTCGGGTGACGTCGGCATCATGGACGAGAGCGGTGCCACGCGCATCGTCGATCGCAAGAAGGACATGGTGCTGGTCTCCGGCTTCAACGTCTATCCGAGCGAAGTCGAAGAGGTGGCCATGAAGCATCCGGGCGTACTCGAAGCCGCGGTGATCGGCGTGCCGGACGAACACTCGGGCGAGGTGCCCAAGCTGTTCGTGGTCAAGAAGGATCCGGCGCTGACCGAAGCGGCGCTGCAGGACTTCCTCAAGGAACAGCTCACCGGCTACAAGCGGCCGAAGTACATCGAATTTCGCGCCGATCTGCCGAAGACGCCAGTGGGCAAGATCCTGCGCCGCGAGCTGCGGCCCAAATAGCCGCGACGACACCGGCCGCCGTCCGCGAGGGCGGCGGCCTTTTCATCGCTTTACGGGAGACCGAATCATGCGTTACGTCCTGACCTTGCTTGCAGGCTTGTTGCTGGCCGCTTCCGCCCACGCCCTGAGCCTTGCCGACATCTCGGGCAAGGATGCCAACGGCGGCCTCAAGGAAGCCCTGACCCAGGGCGCGGGCAAGGCCGTGGATCTGCTCGGCCGGCAGGACGGCTTCCTCGGCAATCCCAAGGTAAAGATCCCGCTGCCGGAGAGCGTGCAGCAGATCGAAGGCCTGCTGCGTGGCCTCGGCATGGGCAAGCAGGCCGACGAACTGATCAACGCCATGAACCGCGCCGCCGAGGCCGCCGTGCCGCAGGCCAAGGTGCTGCTGGTGAATTCGATCAAGCAGATGTCGGTACAGGATGCCAAGGGCATTCTGTCGGGCGGCGAGGACTCCGCAACGCAGTATTTCCGCCGCACCACCTCCGCTCCGCTGGCGGAGAAGTTCAAGCCGGTGGTGAAAAAGGCCATGGCCAAGGTCAAGCTGGCAGAGAAATACGATCAGCTGGCCGGCAAGGCGTCGAAGCTGGGCCTGGTGCGCGAGCAGGATGCGCAACTGGAAAATTACGTCACGCAGAAAACGCTCGACGGCCTCTACCTGATGATCGCCGAGGAAGAGAAGGCGATTCGCAAGGATCCCGCCGGCGCTGCCGGCAAGCTGGCGCAGAAGGTGTTCGGCGCGCTCAGGTAAACTCCGAAAGTCGGCGCTGGTAACACGGCGCCGGCGAAGAATTATCCATGGTCAAACTCAACGCGGCCCAGCTCGAGGCCGTGCATCATCTCGACAGCCCGCTGCTGGTGCTGGCCGGCGCCGGCTCGGGCAAGACGCGCGTGATCACGCACAAGATCGCCTGGCTGGTCGACGACTACGGTGTCAAGCCGTCGCAGATCGCCGCGATCACCTTCACCAACAAGGCGGCGAAGGAAATGAAGGAGCGCGTCGGCAAGCTGATCGGCGGGCGTGCCGAGGGCCTCATCGTCAGCACCTTTCACGCGCTCGGCGTGCGCATCCTGCGCCAGGAGGCGGCCAGAGTCGGCCTCAAGCCGGGCTTCTCGATCCTCGACGCGGCCGATACCACGGCGCTGTTCCAGGAACTCGCCGGCACCATCGACAAGGGCCGGCTGCGCGCCCTGCAATCGCGCATCTCGCTGTGGAAGAACCAGCTGCTCGAGCCGGCCGCCGCGCAGCAGGCCGCTGCAGACGAAATCGAAGCCGCCGCGGCGCAGCTCTATGCCAATTACGAGCGCACCCTGCGCGCCTACCAGGCCGTGGATTTCGACGACCTGCTGCGCCTGCCGGTCAAGCTGTTCTCGGAACACGACGAGGTCGCGCAGCGCTGGCGCAGCCGGCTCTGGCATGTGCTGGTCGACGAGTACCAGGACACCAACCGCGCCCAGTACCGCCTGCTGCAACTGCTCACCCAGGGCCGCGATTCCTTCACCGCGGTGGGCGACGACGACCAGTCGATCTACGCCTGGCGCGGCGCCGACAGCGAGAACCTGCGCTTGCTCAAGGAGGACTACCCGAGCCTGAAAGTGGTCAAGCTGGAGCAGAACTACCGCTCCACGGCGCGCATCCTGACCGCCGCCAACACTCTGATCGCCAACAACCCCAAGCTGTTCGAAAAGAAGTTGTGGTCGGAACACGGCCAGGGCGATGCGATCCACATCCAGACCTGTCGCGACGGCGAGCACGAGGCGGAATGGGTCGGCTCGCGCCTGTCCGCGCATCGCTTCGAGCGGCGCACCAAATTCTCCGACTACGCCATCCTCTACCGCGGCAACCATCAGGCGCGTGCCATCGAGCAGCAACTGCGCGCGCAGCGCATTCCCTATGTCATTTCCGGCGGCCAATCCTTCTTCGAACGCGCCGAGATCAAGGACATCACCTGCTACCTGCGCCTGCTGGCCAACCAGGACGACGATCCGGCCTTCATCCGCGCCGTCACCACGCCCAAACGCGGCATCGGCGGCACCACGCTGGAAGGCCTCGGCCGCGCCGCCGGGCGCAGCCACCAGAGCCTGTTCGCCAGCATCCATGCGCCGGGGCTGGATGCCGAGCTCAACACCAAGCAGCGCACCGCGCTGCGCGAATTCGGCGATTTCATCAAGCGCATCGAAGCGCGCGCAGCGAAAGAGCCTGCCGCCCAGGTACTCAATGACCTGATCAAGGCCATCGGCTACGAGAGCTGGCTGTTCGAAGCGCTTGAGGTGCGCGAGGCCGAAACCAAATGGGCCAATGTCTGCGACTTCGTCGAGTGGCTGGGTCGCAAGGGCGAAGAGGAAGGCAAGAACCTGCTCGAACTGGCGCAATCCGTCGCGCTGCTGTCGATGCTGGACAAGGACGAAGGCGAGCAGGATTCGGTGCAGCTCGCGACCCTGCACGCGGCCAAGGGCCTCGAGTTCCGCCACGTGTTTCTGGTCGGCGTCGAGGAAGGCCTGCTGCCGCACCGCGATTCGCTGGACCCGGCCAAGCTGGAGGAAGAGCGGCGCCTGATGTATGTCGGCATCACCCGTGCCCAGGCCAGCCTGACCGTGAGCTGGTGCGAGAAGCGCAAGCAGGGCCGCGAATGGATGCCGCGCGAGCCTTCGCGCTTCATCGCCGAAATGGGCGAGGCGGCGCAAAAGGCCTCGGTGCAAGGAAATACGGTGCCCGAACCCGCGGCCGCCCGCGCCAGGGCCGGGGCCTTGCGCGCGATGCTGGCCGGCAAGCGCTAAGGGGATTGCCGCCGTTCCTGTAGGGCTGACTTCAGTCAGCCACGGCGACGGCCAAATCCCACCGGGGGATACCGTCCGCGCCTCCGGCGGGACATAAAAAAGGGACCGCGAGGTCCCTTTTGCGGCTGCGAAGCGCCGGAATTACTTGGCCGCCGGTTCCTTGAGGTTGCCGCCCGACTTGTTGGTGATATAGACAATGGCGCGGGCCAGCTCGACATCGTTGGCGTCCGAACCGCCCCTGGGCGGCATGGCGTTCTTGCCGGCAATCGCCGACTTCAGCAGGCCGTCGAGGCCCAGAGCGATGCGCGGTGCCCAGGCGGCCTTGTCGCCCAGCTTGGGCGCGTTGGCCACGCCGGCGTCATGGCAGGCGCCGCAAATGGCCTTGTAGATCTGTTCGCCGCTGCGTGCGCCGGCGGCAGCGCCGGCGCTGGCGGCCGCCAGTTCGACGCGGGCCACGGGTGCAATGCGCTTGTTGGCGGCTTCATCGTCGCCGGCAGGGCGGCTGCCCATGGCGAACGCAGACGCGGTGAGAGCGAGCGCGCCGACGGCAGCCAGCGCACGAATAGTCGAATGGAACATGAGCAGCCTTCCCGGAATAGTCAAACAGAACGGGCGATTATAGCGGATACACCCGCCCCGCAATGGACGCCGCCCCGCGAACGGGTTATGCTTCGCCCCCTCGCGCGCTCGTAGCTCAATGGATAGAGTACTGGCCTCCGAAGCCAGGGGTTGTGGGTTCGATCCCCGCCGAGCGCGCCACAGCTTCGTTCCCGGAACTTATCAGCGGCCAACGAGCTGTCAATTGCCCGTAATGGCGTGTTTCGCAGATTCGATTCCCGTCAGCAAACCGGCTAGGGTCTGCCTGTGTCCTCCGGCGGGATCAGCGGTTCGCTGACCCGATATTCCTCGACGACGACCGCTTCGCCTTCGATCACGTTGCCGTCCGCCGGCGGGCTTCGCATGGCACCGGCTTCGCGCATGGCTTTGCGCAGGTGGCGCGTTTTCCAGAAGAACCAGGCTCCCACCGCCAGCCCGAGGACGGCGACCACGGCGACCAGGACGAGCGAGAACATGAGGCCCAGCACCAGCAGGATCGCGCCGCTTACCAGGGCCACGGCCTTTCCGAGCAGGCTTGTTGCGGGGGCGGGTTGCGTCATTCGGGATTCCTCGAGTCGATGGCGATGGTGACGGGACCGTCATTCACCAGGCTGATCTGCATGTCGGCACCGAACACGCCGGTCGCCACGGGGCGCCCCAGGGCATGTGCGAGCCGGGCCAGGAAGCGCTCGAACAGCGGCTGCGAAACCTCCCCGCGTGCCGCGCGGCCCCAGGAGGGACGATTGCCTTTCCGGGTCGAGGCATACAGCGTGAATTGCGACACCGCCAGGATCTCTCCGCCGATTTCCGTCACGCTGCGATTCATGACGCCGGCCGCGTCGGGAAAGATGCGCAGGCGCAGAATCTTTTGCACCATCCAGTCGAGATCGGCGTCCTGGTCGGGGTCTTCGAATCCGGCGAGCACCAGCAGGCCGCGACCGATCTGGCCGCTGATGCGATCCTCGACGCTGACGGCCGCTACGCTGACGCGCTGGACTATGACTCTCATGAGCACTGCATTCGCTGAACATTTTCCGGTCACGATGGTACCGGCAAACGCTCCTGGCTGGCCTTGAATCGTGCCAAGGTCCGCTCCCGCGCTGCCGCATGATCGACCACCGGTGCCGGATAGTCGTGGCCGATGCGGACGCCGCAGGCGACCTGCTCGGCGGCGCTCATTTTCCAGGGCGCGTGGATGAATTTCTGCGGCACGCGCTCCAGCTCCGGAACGTAACGGCGGATGAAGCGGCCCTCGGCATCGAACTTCTCCGATTGGGTGACCGGGTTGAAGATGCGGAACCAGGGTTGCGCATCGCAGCCGGTGGAGGCCGCCCATTGCCAGCCGCCGTTGTTGGCGGCCAAATCGAAGTCGAGCAGCTTTTCGGCGAACCAGGCTTCGCCCTGACGCCAGTCGAGGCCCAGGTCCTTGGTCAGGAAGGATGCGGTCACCATGCGCAGGCGGTTGTGCATCCAGCCGCTGGCGCTCAGCTGGCGCATTGCGGCATCGACCAGCGGATAGCCGGTGCGGCCGGTGCACCAGGCGGCGAACAGCTCGGGTGCTTTGTCCCAGCGCAGGGCATCGCAGGCCGGCTTGAAGCATTGTGTGGCGACGCGCGGGTGGTGCCAGAGGATGGCGTGGTAGAAGTCGCGCCAGATCAATTCGGATAGCCAGGTGGCGGCGCCGCGGCCGGATTGGGCTTGCGCATAGGCGGCAAGCTGGCGGATCGAGATCGTGCCGAAACGCAAGTGTGCGGACAGGTAGGAGCAGCCCTTGACCGCAGGGAAGTCGCGGCTGACGGCATAGTCGTCGATGCGCTCGGCGAAATCGCGGAACATGATTTGCGCGCCGCTCATGCCGGTGGGCAGCTTCAGTTCGGCGAGGTCCGTGGCTTCGAAGCCGAGCTGTTGCAGGGTCGGCAGCGGATCGGCGCTCTGTGCCGGTGCCAGATGGGTGGCCAACTCCTCGACCGGCCAGGGATTCAGGTCGCGCGAGGTCAGCCGCTTCAGCCAGGCGTTCTTGTAGGGCGTGAACACCGAGAACGGCGTGCCGCCCTGGGTCATCACCTCGGCGCGGTCGAAAATCACCTGGTCCTTGAAATCCTGATAGTCGGCGCCGGGTTTGCCATTATGGAGACGGCGTTTAACTTCCGTATCGCGCGCGATAGCGGCCGGTTCGTAGTCGCGATTGGCGAACACCGCGTCCACCCCGAGTTCCGCCGCAAGGCGGGGAATTTCGACGACCGGATCGCCGTGGCGCACGAGCAGGGCGCTGCCCATGGCGCGCAGGGTAGCGGCGACTTCCTCGACGGCGCGCAGGATGAATTCCACGCGGCGGTCGCGGCGTGGCAGCAGACCGAGAATGGTCGTGTCGAAGACGAAGACGCAATGCACGCGTCGGTGCGCTTTCAGCGCGTGATGCAAGGCGGCATGGTCGTGCACGCGCAGATCGCGACGGAACCAGACGAGGGCGGCGGACATGGGATGATCGAACGGGGATACTCGGGAACGGACTGACGGATTACAATGTCGACATATTCATGGAAACCGTCAGTCTCGCCAACCACTTTCTGATCGCCATGCCCGCCATGGCCGACCCGAATTTTTCCCGCACCCTGACCTACATCTGCGAGCACAACGCAGACGGCGCGATCGGCATCATCGTCAATCGCCCGATGGACATGAATCTTGCCGGGCTGTTCGACCGGGTCAGCATTCCACTGGAGGACGAGCAGGCCGAGGCGCGCTTTGCCGGCCTGCCGGTGTATTTCGGCGGCCCGGTGCAGACCGACCGCGGCTTCGTGCTGCACCGCCCGGGCGGGCAATGGCAGTCTTCGCTGAATGTCAGCGACCAGATTGCGCTGACCAGTTCGCGCGACATCCTGCAGGCCATGGGCAGCACCGGCGAGCCGGCCGAAGTCCTGGTCAGCCTCGGCTATGCCGGCTGGACCGCCGGACAGCTGGAATGGGAGCTGTCGCAAAACGCCTGGCTGACGGTCGAGGCCGACCTCGGCATCATTTTCTACGTTCCCCCGGAAGAACGCCTGCCGGCCGCGATGCAGCTGCTCGGCGTGGATTTCGCCAATCTGTCCGAAGTCGCCGGTCATGCCTGAGGCGGCGGGTTCGGTGCTCGCCTTCGATTTCGGCACCAAACGCATCGGCGTTGCCATCGGAACCCAATTGGGCGAGAGCCAATCCGGCCCGGCGCGGGCGTTGACCACCATCGATGCCGAAGCCAACGATGCGCGCTTCGACGCCATCGCCAAACTGATCGCCGAATGGCAGCCGGTGCGTCTGCTGGTGGGACGGCCGCTCAGCGAAGACGGTACGCCGCACGACATGACCGCGCGCTGCGAACGCTTCGCCAACCAGTTGCGCGGACGTTTCCGCCTGCCGGTGGACGCCGTCGATGAGCGCTTCAGCTCCACCGAGGCCGATGCGACCCTGCGCGAACGCGGGCTTTCCTGGCAGCAGCGCAAGGCGCAGGTCGATGCCGAAGCGGCGCTGGTGATTCTTCAAACCTGGTTCGATGTTCATGCCCGCAGCCATGCAGCCACCCATGCAACTACCTGACGCCGAAGCCCTGTGCGCGGCCCTCGCCGAGGCCATGCGGCCCCACGTCGACCCTGCTGCCACGGCCCTGGTCGGCATCCATACCGGCGGCGTCTGGGTCGCCGAGCGCCTGCATGCCGCGCTGGGCCTCAAGATTCCGTCCGGCTCGATCGACGTCTCGTTCTATCGCGACGATTACCATCAGCGCGGCTTGCACGCCAATGCCAAGACCTCGCAGATTCCCTTCGATGTCGACGCGGCGCACATCGTCATCGTCGATGACGTGCTGCACACCGGCCGCACCATCCGCGCGGCAATGAACGAGCTGTTCGATTACGGCCGGCCGGGACGCATCGACCTGGCCGTGCTGACCGATCGCGGCGGCCGCGAACTGCCCATCGCCCCGACCTTCTGTTCGCATTCGCTGAGCCTGGCCGCAAGCCAGGTACTGGCGCTGGAGCGTGCCGACGACGGCGGGCTCTCCTTCCGATTGATCGACAAATGAGCGCATTCGGCAAGCAGTCCAATCCGCAGCTCAACAGCCACGGCGAGCTCAATCACCTGCTGACCATCGAGGGCCTGCCGCGCGAAATCCTGACGCGCATTCTCGATACTGCGGCGCCCTTCACCGAAGTTGCCGAGCGCGAAGTCAAGAAGGTGCCGCTGTTGCGCGGCAAGAGCGTGTTCAACCTGTTCTTCGAGAATTCGACGCGCACCCGCACCACTTTCGAGATCGCCGCCAAGCGGCTCTCGGCCGACGTCATCAACCTCAACATCAGCACCTCGTCGGCCAACAAGGGCGAGACCCTGCTCGACACGGCCGACAATCTCGCCGCGATGCAGGCCGACATGTTCGTCGTGCGCCACGCCTCGAGCGGCGCGCCCTACCTGATCGCGCAGCACCTGGCCGCCACCGGGCGCGACCACATCCACGTCGTGAATGCCGGCGACGGGCGCCATGCGCATCCGACGCAGGGCCTGCTCGACATGTACACCATCCGCCATTACAAGCAGGACTTCACCAATCTCACCGTCGCCATCGTCGGCGACGTGCTGCATTCGCGCGTGGCGCGCAGCCAGATCCACGCGCTGACCACGCTGGGCGTGCCGGAAGTGCGCGTGATCGCGCCCAAGACGCTGCTGCCGACCGGCATCGAGCAACTCGGCGTGCGGGTGTTCAACGACATGCGCGAAGGCCTGCGCGGCGTCGATGTGGTGATGATGCTGCGCCTGCAGAACGAGCGCATGCAGGGCGCGCTGCTGCCTTCGACCCAGGAATATTTCAAGTCTTATGGTCTGACGCCGGAAAAGCTGGCGCTGGCCAAGCCCGACGCCATCGTCATGCATCCGGGGCCGATGAACCGCGGCGTCGAAATCGATTCGGCGGTGGCCGACGGCGGCCAGGCGGTGATCCTGCCGCAGGTCACTTTCGGCATCGCCGTCCGTATGGCGGTGATGGCCATGCTTGCCGGAAATTGACACGATGAAAATTCACATCAAGAACGGTCGCCTGATCGACCCGGCAAGCAAGATCGACAAGCCGCTCGACCTGTTCATCGCCGCGGGGCGAATAGTCGGCGTTGGCAACACGCCGGCTGGTTTCGAAGCCAACAGCGTGCTGGATGCGACGGGCTGCATCGTCTGTCCCGGGCTGGTGGATTTGGCGGCGCGCTTGCGCGAACCGGGTTTCGAATATCGCGCCACGCTGGAATCCGAAATGGCCGCGGCGGCGGCCGGCGGCGTGACGCGGCTGGCCTGTCCGCCGGATACCGATCCGGTGCTGGACGAACCCGGGCTGGTGGAAATGCTGACCCACCGCGCGCGCCTGCCCGAGTTTGCCCATGTGCATCCGGTCGGCGCGCTGACTACGCAACTCGAAGGCAAGGCGCTGACCGAAATGGCCGAACTGGCGGAGGCCGGATGTGTCGCCTTCGGCCAGGCCAATCGCGCCATCGTCGATACCCAGGTGCTGTTGCGCGCCATGATGTACGCGGCGACCTTCGACTTCCCGGTCTGGCTGCAGGCGCAGGATCCCTTCCTGGCCAGGAAGGGCGTCGCCCATGACGGCGAAGTCGCTGCCCGTCTCGGCCTGGCAGGAATCCCGGTGGCGGCGGAAACCATCGCGCTGGCCACCATCCTGCACCTCGCGCGCGAGACCGGTGCGCGCGTCCATGTCACGCGGATTTCGTCGGCCGCCGGGGTCGACATGATCGTCGCCGCGCGCGCCGCCGGCATCGCCGTGACCTGCGACGTCGGCATCCATCACCTGCACCTGAGCGAGATGGATCTGGGTTACTTCGATGCCCATGCCCGGCTCGACCCGCCGCTGCGCTCGATCCGCGATCGCGATGCGCTGCGCGCTGGGCTCGCCTCCGGTGCGATCAACGCACTGTGTTCCGACCATACCCCGGTCGATGACGACGGCAAGCAGATGCCCTTCGACGAAGCGGAAGTCGGCGCCACCGGGCTCGAACTGCTGCTGCCGCTGACGCTGAAGTGGGCACAGGAAGTCAAGCTGCCGCTGGTCACCGCGCTGGCCCGTGTCACCTCCGATCCGGCGCGCATCCTCGGCGTCAAGGCCGGCAGCCTGGCGCAGGGCGCGGCGGCCGATATCTGCGTGTTCGATCCGGCAGCGAAGTTCCAGGTCAGCCGCGAAAACCTCAGAAGCCAGGGCAAGAACACGCCTTTCCTCGGCTGCGAGTTTCCGGGCCGGGTGCGCTACACCCTGATCGACGGCCATCTGGCCTTCGACGGCGGCCTGGTTTAAGCCAGCAGGCTTTTTGCCGCGGCGTCAGTCACGCCGCTGACATGCACCCGCTTGGCGCGTGACGCGTCGCCGCTCAGCAGGCTGACCGCCGATTTGGCAACGCCGAGTCGTTCGGCGAGAAAGGCCAGCAGGCAGGCGTTGGCCTTGCCATCTACCGGCGGCGCGGCGAGCCGGATTTTCAGCGCTTCGCCATGCAGGCCGACGACTTCGGTTTTCTTCGCCCCCGGCTGGATGTGCAGCCGCAGCGTGACGCCGTCGCCGCTGGCGACCAGCCAGGTCATGAAACCAGCATCAGCGGCAATACGCTCTGGCGCAGGCTGGCTAGGATGAACAGGGCGATCTGCAGCACCAGCAGCAGGGCCAGCGGCGAGAGGTCCACGCCGCCGACCGGTGGAATGAAACGGCGAAACGGCCGCAGCCAGGGCCGCGTCACGGTGTTGAAGACCTCGGCCAAAGGCGCATGGGGATTGACCCAGGAAAATATTGCCGAGATCAGCACCGCACCCATCACCAGGTAAAGCCCGATCTTGGCCACCTCGAGCAGCGCCAGCAGTGCCACGACAAGAGTCGGCGCCGGCGACACGGCAACCAGGACGCCGCTGAAGCCGAGCGCGATGCCCTGGTAGGCCACCTGCCACAGCCAGGCCAGGAACAGGCTGGCCATGTCGAGGCCGAACAGCCCCGGGATCAGACGCCGCACGGGACGTACCATCCAGTCGGTGACGGCGACGATGAACTGCCCCAGTGGATTGCGGAACGGCGTGCGCGCCCATTGCATGGTGAAGCGCACCAGCAATGCCAGCGTGAAGAAGCCGCAGACGGTGTCGAGCACGAAGAGCAGGATCTGGGTCAGCATCAGTCTTTGCCGAGGATGTCGCCCAGCTCACGGCCGCGCGCATCGGCCGCCATGATGCCGCGCTCGATGCCGGCGGCAACGCCACCGGCATCGAAGGCGAGCAGTGCGGCCTCCGTGGTGCCGCCCTTCGAGGTCACGCGGCTACGCAGGGTCGACAGCGATTCGCTGCTCTGGGCCGCCAGCTGCGCCGCGCCGACGAAGGTGTCGATGCTGATCCGGCGTGCCGTGTCGGCATCGAAGCCGAGATCCACGGCGGCCTTTTCCATGGCTTCGAGAAAATAGAAGACATAGCCGGGTCCGCTGCCGGAGACGGCGGTGACGGCGTCCATCTGCGCCTCATCATGCACCCAGAAGGTGTGGCCGACGGCCTGCATCAGGCTGTCGGCGTTGTCGCGGCCGTCCTGATTGACGCCGGGATCGGCGCACAGGCCGGTGACGCCGGCGCCGATCAGTGCCGGCGTGTTGGGCATGGTGCGCACCAGGTGGCGATAGCCGCCGAGCCAGCGCGAGAGGTCGGCCAGGCGCATGCCGGCGGCGATGCTGACTACCAGCTGCGCCGTCAGCTTGCCGACCAGCGGGGCAACTGCTTCGCGCATCTGCTGCGGCTTCACCGCCAGCACAATGATGTGACAGTTCAGCGCCGCTGCATCGACATTCGCCGTGCAGCGCACGCCGAAGCGCTCGGTGAGCGCGTCGCGGGTCTCGGCGAAGGGTTCGACGACCTGTATCGCCGCCGCCGCAAAGCCCTGCCGGTAGAGGCCGCTGATGAGGGCAACCGCCATGTTGCCGCCGCCGATGAAGGTGATTTTCATAGTGTGTATTCCCTCCTGCCGAAAATTGCCGTGCCGATGCGGACCATGGTCGCACCCTCCATTATCGCCGCCTCGAGATCGTCGGTCATGCCCATCGACAGGGTGTCGAGTTCGCCATTCCGTGCGGCGTTGATCTGCTCCAGCGTCTGCCGCAGCATGGCGAACTGCCGCCGCTGGCGCGCCGTGTCCGCGCTTGGCTCGGGGATCGCCATCAATCCCCGCAGGCGCAGCCCCGGCAGCTTGGCGACGGCGACAGCCAGATCGATCGCCTGCGCCGGAGCGCAACCGCTCTTGGACGCCTCGCCCGAGACATTCACCTGGACGCAGATCTGCAGCGGCGGCAGATTCGGCGGGCGCTGCGCGGCGAGGCGTTCGGCGATCTTCAGGCGATCCACGGTATGCACCCAGGCAAAATTTTCCGCCACCGGCCGCGTCTTGTTGCTCTGCAACGGTCCGATGAAATGCCATTCAAGTCCGAGGCCGCCGAGCTGCGTGATCTTGTCGACGGATTCCTGCACATAATTTTCGCCGAAGGCACGCTGTCCCGCGGCGACCGCGGCGCGCACGCTGTCCGCCGGCCAGGTCTTGGATACGGCAAGCAATTCCACGCTGCCGGGCGCCCGCCCTGCGGCAACGCAGGCGGCGGCAATGCGCGCACGCACGGCTTGCAAGTTGGCGGCGATTGATGTCATATAGCGTCTGCAAAGTATATCGCACCCCCTCTACAGGAAAGCGCTCATGGACATCACCGAACTGCTCACCTTCGTTGTCAAGAACAAGGCGTCCGACCTGCACCTTTCCGCAGGCCTGCCGCCGATGATCCGGGTCCATGGCGACGTACGCAAGATCAACCTGCCGCCCATGGAACACAAGGACGTGCACGCCATGATCTATGACATCATGAACGACGGGCAGCGCAAGTCCTACGAGGAAAACCTCGAATGCGACTTTTCCTTTGCCATTCCCAACCTGGCCCGTTTCCGCGTCAATGCCTTCGTCCAGAACCGCGGCGCCGCGGCCGTGATGCGGACCATTCCGTCGAAGATCCTGTCGCTCGAAGAACTCAAGTGTCCGAAGATCTTCGAGGAACTGGCCGACCAGCCGCGCGGCTTGGTGCTGGTGACCGGGCCGACCGGTTCCGGCAAGTCGACCACGCTGGCGGCGATGGTCAATCACAAGAACGAGAGCGAATACGGCCACATCCTGACGGTCGAGGATCCGATCGAGTTCGTCCATGAAACCAAGAAGTGCCTGATCAACCAGCGCGAGGTCGGCCCGCATACCCTGTCCTTCAACAACGCCTTGCGCTCGGCGCTGCGCGAAGACCCGGACGTGATCCTGGTCGGCGAAATGCGCGACCTGGAAACCATTCGCCTGGCGATGTCCGGCGCCGAAACCGGCCACCTGGTGTTCGGCACGCTGCATACCTCGTCGGCGGCGAAGACCATCGACCGCATCATCGACGTGTTCCCCGCGGCGGAAAAGGAAATGATCCGCGCCATGCTGTCGGAATCGCTGAAGGCGGTGATTTCGCAAACCCTGTGCAAGACCATGGACGGCACCGGCCGCGTTGCCGCGCACGAGATCATGGTCGGCACGCCGGCAATCCGCAACCTGATCCGCGAGGCCAAGGTGGCGCAGATGTATTCGGCGATCCAGACCGGCCAGCAGTTCGGCATGCAGACGCTCGACCAGAATCTGCAGGACCTGGTCAAGCGACGGGTAATTTCTCCCAGCGAAGCGCGCAGCAAAGCCGCCAACAAGGACAACTTCCCTGGCTGACGCCAGGGAAGTTGTCCTGGCAGACAAGTTACACCCACCCCTCCCGACCTCCCCTCAAGGGGAGGCGACTGAAGTGAGCCGCAAAGCGGCTGAATTGATAGACGAGGTACACCATGGAACGCGACGAAGGCCTCAAATTCATGTACCAGCTTCTGACGATGATGATGCAGAAGAAGGGCTCGGACCTGTTCATCACCGCCGGCTTTCCGCCGGCGATGAAGATCGACGGCAAGATGACGCCGGCCACCACCCAGCCGCTGTCGCCGCAGCATACCCAGGAACTGGCGCGCGCCATCATGAACGACAAGCAGGCCGCCGAATTCGAGGCGACCAAGGAATGCAACTTCGCCATCTCGCCGGCCAGCATCGGCCGCTTCCGCGTCAATGCCTTCGTCCAGCAGGGCCGAGTGGGCATCATCATGCGTACCATCAACGTGCAGATTCCCGAGTTCGAGGACCTCAAGTTGCCGCCGGTGCTCAAGGATGTGAGCATGACCAAGCGCGGCCTGGTGCTGTTCGTCGGCGGCACGGGTTCCGGCAAGTCGACCTCGCTGGCGGCGATGATCGGCTACCGCAACCAGAACAGCTATGGCCACATCATCACCATCGAGGACCCGGTCGAGTACGTGCATGACCACCGCAACTGCGTGATCACCCAGCGCGAGGTCGGCGTCGACACTGATTCATGGGAGATCGCGCTGAAGAACACGCTGCGCCAGGCGCCCGATGTCATTCTGATCGGCGAAATCCGCGACCGGGAAGTGATGGAACATGCCATCGCCTTTGCCGAAACCGGCCACCTGGCGATGGGCACGCTGCACGCCAACAACGCCAACCAGGCGATCGATCGCATCATCAACTTCTTCCCCGAGGAACGCCGGCCGCAACTGCTGATGGACCTTTCGCTCAACCTCAAGGCCATCGTTTCGCAGCGCCTGATTCCGGTCAAGGAGGGCAAGGGTCGCGCCGCAGCCGTCGAGGTTCTGCTGAATTCCCCGCTGATCGCCGACCTGATCTTCAAGGGCGAAGTCCACGGCATCAAGGAAATCATGAAGAAGTCGAAGGAGCTCGGCATGAAAACCTTCGACATGGCGCTCTTCGATTTGTTCGAAGAGGGGCGCATCAGCTACGACGACGCCCTGCGTTTCGCCGACTCCATGAACGAAGTACGTTTGATGATCAAGCTGCACAGCAAGGATTCGCAGGCGATGGATCGCAACGCCGGAATCCAGCACCTGGATATTGTCTGACTTTCAAGTCAAACAACCAATAGCAGTCCCGCTCCCCTTCCGCTACGCGGCCCACGGCTGGCTTTGCACAGCCAGCCGGCTGCGGCGGCGCAACGCATGCGTCGCGAATTCCCGCCTCGCACCTGGCGGGGGGTTACTGATGATGCCCCTGCGGAGTGGGCTAAGCCCGCAAACGACGCGGGCAAAGCCACTCCGGATGATCGGCTCGCTGCGCTCGACTTGACGGGGTGCCGGATTACGGCGCCCGCTCGCGGCGGTTGCCGCCGGTGACGATTTCGATGTTGTACAGCCGGCATTCGAGCGCGCCGTTGTAGAGCGGGATCTTGCGCGAGGTCTGCAGCCGGATCAGTTTGGGCAGACGCGTATCGGCCGAGAGGAACCAGCAGCTCCAGCCGCTGAAGCGCTGTTTCAGCGCATCGCCGAGAACCGGATAGAAGGCCGCCAGTTCCTCTTCGCTGCCGAGTCGTTCGCCATAGGGCGGGTTGGCCACCAGCACGCCGGATGGCGCCGGCGCCGGGCGCGTCAGCAAATCCGCCTGTTCCAGCGTCACCAGATCGTCGAGACCTGCGCCGGCAAGATTCTGCCGCGTGCGGGCTACCGCGTCCGGGTCGATGTCGCTGCCGAACAGGGGCAGTGCCACGGCTTCGCGGCGACGCTCGGCCGCCGCGCGCTGCAGCTTGCGCCAGAGGCCGGCATCGAAGGATTTGAGGTGCTCGAAGCCGAAATCGCCTGGCTCGCGCGACAGCCCCGGAGCGTCGTCGAGGCAGATCTGTGCCGCTTCCAGCAGGAAGGTACCGCTACCGCACATCGGGTCGAGCAGCGGCGTGCCGGGTTGCCAGCCGGACAGGCGCAGGATGCCGGCCGCCAGGTTTTCCTTGAGCGGCGCGCCGACCTTGGCCAGCTTGTGGCCGCGCATGTAGAGTGGCTCGCCGGAGGTATCGAGGTAGAGCGTGGCCTGTTGTTCGGTGATGAACAGGTGGATGCGCACTTCGGGGTTGCGCGTATTGACGCTGGGGCGTCGCCCGGTTTCGGCGCGGAAGCGGTCGCAGACCGCATCCTTGACCTTGAGCGTGATGAACTCGATGCTCTTCAGCGGCGAGCGGATCGCGGTGACATAGACGCGGATCGAACGATCCACCGAAAATAGCCGCGACCAGTCGATGTCATAGGCCAGGCGATAGACTTCGGCCTCGTCGCGGTAGCCGCCGCGCGCGACGCGCCACAGCACTCGCGTCGCGATGCGCGATTCGAGGTTGATGCGGTAGCCGGTTTCGAGGCTGCCATTGCAGCCGGCGCCGCCCGGCACCATTGCCACGTCCTTGCCGCCGGCGTTGGCGAGGTCTTCCGCCAGCAGGGCCTCGAGGCCGCGCGGGCAGGTGGCGAAGAAGTGGTTCAAATGGGTTTCACCACGGTCAGGATGCAAATCGCAACAAGCACCAGTACTGGTACTTCGTTGAAGAAACGAAACCACACATGGGATTTGGTCGAGCGGCCGCTGGCGAAATCGTCGAGCAGCCGTCCGCACCAGATGTGATAGGCGGCGAGGACGACCACCAGCGTGGTTTTGGCATGCAGCCAGCCGCCGGCAAAGCCGTAGCCGAACCACAGCCAGAGGCCGAAGCCGATGGCCAGCACGCCGATCGGAGTGACGAAGCGGTACAGCTTGCGCGCCATCAGCAGCAGGCGCTCCCGTTCGGCATGGCTTTCGGCCGGCACCATGGCGAGGTTAACGAATATGCGCGGCAGATAGAACAGCCCGGCGAACCAGCTGACGACGAAGACGATGTGAAAGGCTTTGGTCCACAGCATGATGCTTTCCTTATAAGGCGGCCGCGATTCCGGCGGCGACGGTCGGATAGTGCAGGCGCAGGCGCAGTTCCCGCTTCATCCGCGAGTTGTCGAGTCTGCGCGATTCGCTCATGAACGACCACTGCATCGGCGGTACGGTGCGGCGTACTTCCTCGCGTGGCAGGCGCGGCGCGCGCGGCAGGGCGAAGGCATCGGCCAGCGCATCGAACCATTCGCCCATCGCCAGCGACGAGTCGTCGTTGATGTTGTACGCGCGGTTGGCGCGGCCCCGCGTCAGGGCGGCGATGCAGGCGCGGCCGAGGTCTTCGGCGTGGATGTGGTTGGTATGGCTGTCTTCGGCGTGCAGCATCAGCGGCAGGCGCTTGTGCAGGCGTTCCAGCGGCAGCCGGTCTGCAGCGTAGATGCCCGGCGCGCGCAGGATGCTGACGCGGCATCCCGCGTGGCGGCCGAAGCGGCGTAGACGCCGTTCGGCGTCGATGCGCCGTACCGCCCGCGCCGACTGTGCGGCAAGTGCCCGTGTCTCGCGAACCCAGGCGCCGCCGCAATCGCCATAGACGCCGCTGGTGCTGATGTAGACCAGCTGGCGTGGTAGACTTTTTCCGCGCTGCAGGGCGGCAATCAGGTTGCGTGTGCGCCGGTCGTCATTGCCTTGCGACGGCGGCGGCGCAGCGTGGATCACGGCATCGCTGATGCCGGCAAGCCGTGTCAGGGTGTCGGGCCGGTCGAGATCGCCTTCGATTTGGGTGATGCCCAGCGCGGCCAGTTGCGGGTCGCGGCTGCGTACCAGGGCCAGGACATGCCAGCGCAATACAAGTCGTGGCAACGTGCGGCGCATGACGTCGCCGCAGCCGATTATCAGCAATCTTCGCATTGGACAATTATCGCATGGCCTCAGTTGCCCCCTCATTTCGCGTCACGCTGCAACCCAGCGGGCACAGCTTCAGCACCGACGGCAGCGAGCCGGTATTGCAGGCGGCGCTCGATGCCGGCCTGACATTGCCCTACGGCTGCCGCAATGGCGCCTGCGGCGCCTGCAAGGGCAAGGTGCTCGACGGTCTGGTGGACCATGGCGCGGCACAGGACCAAGCTCTGTCCACGGCGGATCGCGCCGCGGGGCTGACGCTGTTCTGTTGCGCCAAGCCGCTCTCCGATCTGGTGCTCGAATGCCGCGAAGTCGGCACGGCCAAGGACATCCCGGTCAAGATCATGCCCTGCCGCGTACAGCAGATCGAACGCGTCGCCGACGATGTCATCGTGTTGAGCTTGAAACTTCCCGCCAACGAGCGCCTGCAGTTTCTCGGCGGGCAGTACATCGAGTTCATGCTCAAGGACGGCAAGCGGCGCGCGTTTTCCATCGCCAATGCCCCGCATGACGACGGCTTTCTGCAGGTACACGTGCGTCGGATCGACGGCGGCGAGTTCACCGGTCATGTGTTTTCCGGCATGAAGGAGAAGGACATCCTGCGCTTCCAGGGCCCCTACGGCAGCTTTTTCCTGCGCGAAGACTCGCCCAAGCCGGTGATCCTGGTGGCCGGCGGCACCGGCTTCGCCCCGATCAAGGCGCTGGTCGAACATGCCCTGCACAACCACGTCGCGCGGCCCATGTATCTCTATTGGGGCGCGCGCAATCGTGGCGGGCTCTACCTGCCCGAGTTGCCCGCGGCCTGGGCGGCGGCGCACCCGCATCTCCATTACGTGCCGGTGCTGTCGGATGCCGCGCCGCAGGATGCCTGGAGCGGGCGCAGCGGCCTGGTGCACCGCGCGGTGCTGGAAGACCATGCCGACTTGTCCGCGTATCAGGTTTACGCCTGCGGTGCGCCAGCCATGATCGATGTCGCGCGTGCCGAGTTCGTTGCGCATGGCCTGCCGCCGGAAGAGTTCTTTGCCGACGCTTTCACCTTCGCCACCGCCGTTCCCGAGCCGGCATGATTACGCTGTACCAGTTTCCGCCGGCGCTCGGTTTGCCCAACGCGAGTCCCTTTTGCCTGAAACTGGAGTTGTACCTGCGCATGGCGGGCCTGTCCTACCGCAATCACTACACCCTGGAACTGCATCGCGCACCGAAGGGCAAGCTGCCGTGGATCGATGACGACGGCACGGTGATGGCCGATTCGGGCCTGATCATCGACTACCTGAAACGCACGCATGGCGACCCCCTCGACCGTGGTCTGACGCCGCTGCAGCGCGCCACGGCGCTGGCGATCACGCGGTTGTGCGAGGAACACCTGTATTGGACGGTGCTCCACGACCGGTGGCTGTCCGCCGAGGGCTGGGCGCTGACGCGGCCGGGCTTCTTCGGCACCATGCCCTGGCCCTTGCGCGCCATGGTGCCGCTGATCGCGCGGCGCGGCATCCGCGCCGAACTCCATGGCCACGGCATGGGGCGGCACACGCCGCAGCAGATCCACGCGCTCGGCGTCGCCGATGTCGATGCGCTGGCGGCCCTGCTCGGCGACGAGAGCTTTTTTCTCGGCGCGCAGGCGACGTCCGTCGATGCCGTGGCGGCGGCCTTCCTGACCAACATCCTGTTCGTGCCGCTGGAAACCCCGATCAAGGCAGCGGCGGCAGCCCACGCCAATCTGGTCGAGTATTGCCGGCGCATGGCGCGACAGTATTTTCCGGCCGACTACTCGCCCAGGTAGGCGGCGCGCACGCGCGGATCGGCCAGCAGCGCGGCCGAATGGTCGGCCAGCGTGATCAGGCCGCTTTCCATGACGTAGCCGCGCGAACAGACCTCCAGTGCGAGCCGGGCGTTCTGCTCGACCAGCAGGATGGTCATGCCCTCCGCGGCGACGGCGCGGATCACTTCGAAGACTTTTTCCACCATCAGCGGCGCCAGGCCCATCGAGGGCTCGTCGAGCAGCAGCAGTTTCGGCCGGCCCATCAGCGCGCGGCCGATCGCCAGCATCTGCTGCTCGCCGCCGGACAGCGTGCCGGCCACCTGCTTGGCGCGCTCCTTGAGGCGCGGCAGCAGGCCATAGACGCGCGCGAAGTCACCGGCGATGCCGGCGGCATCGCGGCGGTGGTAGGCGCCCATGGCCAGGTTCTCGGCAATCGTCAGGCGGGCGAAGATGCCGCGGCCTTCGGGCACCAGTGCCAGGCCCCTGCTTATCAGTGCATGGCTGGGCATTGCCTCGATCCGCTCCGCACCATAGTGGATTTCCCCGCGCGACGGAATCATGCGTGCCAGGGCCTTCAGCGTCGAGGTCTTGCCGGCACCGTTGGCGCCGATCAGGCAGACGATCTCGTTCTGTTCGACGGCGAAGGAAATCCCTTTTACGGCCGCAATCCCGCCGTAATGAACCTGAAGGTTCATTACGGCAAGTATTGAACGACCATCCCCCCGGCCCCCTTCCCAAGAAAGAGGGTGACCAGGTCGGCTCGCTGCGCTCGAAATTGTCGCGTCAGTGGGAGGTGCCAAGGTAGGCCTCGATGACTTTCGGGTTGCTGCGCACCGTCTCGGGCACGTCCTCGGCGATCTTTTCGCCGTAGTCGAGCACGGCGACGCGGTCGCACAGACCCATGACCAGTTTGACGTCGTGCTCGATCAGCAGCACGGTCAGGCCGTCCTTGCGCAATCCTTCGATCAGTCCGCGCAGCGCCGTCGTCTCGGTTGCGTTCATGCCGGCGGCCGGTTCGTCGAGTGCCAGCAGCTTTGGCTCGGTGGCCAGCGCGCGGGCGATTTCCAGCCGCCGCTGGTCGCCATACGACAGGTGCCGGGCCAGGTCGTCGGCGCGGTCGGCGATGCCGACGTAATGCAGCAGCTCGTCGGCACGGCGGCGGATCGCGGCTTCCTCGGTGCGTTCGGCACGGGTGCGCAGGATGGCCTGGATCACCCCGGCACGGGTGCGCACGTGGCGGCCGACCATGACGTTTTCCAGCGCCGTCATGTTGCCGAACAGGCGGATGTTCTGGAAAGTGCGCGCGATGCCGGCCGCGGCCACCGCATGCGGACTCTCCAGATTCAGCGGCGCGCCGGCGAACAGCACCTGGCCGCCGTCGCGCGGATAGAGCCCGGTGAATACGTTGAACAGCGTGGTCTTGCCGGCGCCGTTGGGCCCGATCAGGCCGTAGATTTCGCCGCTGGCGATGGTCAGCGAGACATCCTTCAATGCCTGCACGCCGCCGAAGCGTTTGGTAATGCCGCTGGCTTCGAGCAGGACGGTCACACCCGCCCCTCGTTGAGTTCGCGCCGGTGGCGCGTTTCCGGCCACAGCCCGGCCGGGCGGAAGCGCATGGTCAGCACCAGCGCGGCGCCGAACACCAGCATACGCAGCACTTCCGGATCGACCAACAGCTTGCCGAACAGCGCGATCTGCGCCGGCTCGACGGTGTAGCGCAGCAGTTCGGGAACGAAGGAGAGCAGCACGGCGCCGGCGATCACGCCCCAGATGTTGCCCATGCCGCCCAGCACCACCATCGCCAGGATCATGATCGATTCGTTGAGGACGAAGCTTTCCGGGCTGACGAAGGTCTGCATCGCGGCGAACATGCCGCCGGCGATGCCGCCGAAGGAGGCGCCCATGGCGAAGGCCAGCAGCTTGATGTTGCGCGTGTTGATGCCGCTGGCCTTGGCCGCGATTTCGTCCTCGCGGATGGCGACCCAGGCGCGGCCGATGCGCGAATCCTGCAGGCGGCGGTTGATGACGATGACCGCCAGCAGCACCAGCATGAGGAAATAGTAGTACTTGATCGGGCCGCTGAACACCAGGCCCGCCAGCGTGTCGCTGCCGGCGAAGTTGATTGGGCCGATCTGGAACGAATCGATGCGGCTGATGCCCTTGGGGCCGTTGGTCAGGTTGATCGGCGCCGAAAGATTGTTCATGAAAATGCGCACGATCTCGCCGAAACCCAGCGTGACGATGGCCAGATAATCGCCGCGCAGGCGCAGGGTCGGCGCCCCGAGTATGACGCCGGCAATGCAGGCGACGGCGGCGCCGATCGGCAGGATCACCCAGAACGGCAGATGCAGGCCGAAATGCGGCGAGGCCAGCAGCGCATAGACATAGGCGCCGACGGCATAGAAGGCCACGTAGCCGAGGTCGAGCAGGCCGGCGAAGCCGACCACGATGTTGAGGCCGAGCGAGAGCAGCACGAACAGCACCGCGAAGTTGGTGATCCGCACCCAGGCCGTGCCGGCCGAAGCGAGGACAAACGGCAGCGCGATCAGCGCGACGGCGATCAGGGCCAGGCCGAATTTTTCGCGTGCACTCATGTTCATCACGCGCGCTCCGAAACCCGTTCGCCGAGCAGGCCGGAGGGACGGAACACCAGCACCAGGATCAGCATCAGGAAGGCGAACACTTCCTGGTAGTTGCTGCCGAACAGCACGAAGTGGGCGCCGTCGGCGCAGCGCTCGCCCATCCAGCCGCTGCCTGCGCCGGCGCCGGGCCAGCGACAGACGTCGGTGAGGTCGCCGATGTAGCCGGTGCCGAGCGCTTCGACCAGGCCGAGCAGGATGCCGCCGAGCATGGCCCCGGCGATGTTGCCGATGCCGCCCAGCACCGCCGCCGAGAAGGCCTTGAGGCCGAGGCTGAAGCCCATCGTGTAGTGGGCGATGCCATAGTAGCTGCCGTACATGACGCCGGCCATGGCGCCGAGCCCGGCGCCGATGACGAAGGTGGCGGCGATCACGCGGTCGGCATTGACCCCCATCAGTCCGGCGACATGGACGTTCTCGGCGGTGGCGCGGATCGCGATGCCGAAGCGCGTGCGATAGACGAACCAGGACAGGCCGGCCATCATCGCCAATGACATCAGGATGATGGTGATCTGCACGCTGCTGATCGCCGCGCCGCCGATGGCGAACACCCGGTTGTCGATGATCTGCGGGAAGGCCAGCGGGTTGCGGCCCCAGATCAGCAGGGCCAGGTGCTGCAGGATGATCGACATGCCGATCGCGGTGATCAGTGGTGCCAGTCGCGGCGCGTGGCGCAGCGGGCGATAGGCGGCGCGTTCCAGCAGGTAGCCCATCGCCATGCAGGCCGGAATCGCCGCGATGACGCCGGCCAGTACGATGACCAGCGGCGGCAGGGCGCTGCCGGCGAGCGAGGTGATGACCGAAAACGCCACCATGGCGCCGATCATGACGACTTCGCCGTGGGCGAAGTTGATCAGCTGGATGACACCGTAGACCATCGTGTAACCCAGCGCGACCACGGCGTAGACGCTGCCGGTGGTGAGGCCGTTGATGATCTGCTGCAGCAGGATGTCCATGGTCGGGGAGCGCTCGAATCCGGAGGATACCGCCCCCGCATCCCGCGGGGACATAAAAACGGGGAAGGCGCTGAAGCGTCTTCCCCGTTGGTGGCGAGCGGCGGCGGCTTACTTGGCTGGAGCAGGTGCCGGAGCCGAAGCAGGTGCGGCGGGTGCCGCCGGAGCCGGAGCTGCTGCGGGCGCTGCAACCGCCGGTGCCCCAGCCGCAGGAGTCGGCGCTGGCGCTACGGCGGCCGGTGCCGGCGCGGTGGCCTGGGCGTATTCGTCGAGGGTCATCGACTTGCCGCTCTTGAGGATGGCGACCGGCGTGATCTTGCCTTCCTTGAGCGTGAATATCGTCATCTCGGCATCCTTGCGGTCGCCCTTCTCGTCGAACTGGATGTTGCCGCTGGCGCCGTTGTAGTTGCTGGCCGCGAGTGCCGCCAGGTACTTGGCCGGATCGGGCGAATCGGCCTTCTTCATCGCCTCGATCAGCAGATTGGCGGCGTCGTAGGTGAAGGGCGAGTAGAGGATGGGATCGACCTTGAACTTGGCCTTGTAGGCGTCAAGGAATTTCTTGCCCGCCGCCTGGACCGGGATGCCGGCCTGCGAGCAGAGCAGGCCTTCCGCCGCGGGACCGGCGAGCTCGGCCATTTTGTCGGTGCAGGCGCCGTCGCCGAAGGCGAACACGGCGGTGATCTTGAGTTCGCGCGCCTGCTTGATCAGCGGGCCGGCGGTGGCGTCCATGCCGCCGTAGAACACGGCGTCGGGCCGCTTGCCCTTGACCTTGGTCAGCACGGCCTTCCAATCGACCGTCTTGTCGGTGCCCTTTTCGCGCGGCAGCACCTTGACGCCGGCGGCCTTGAGGGTCTTCTCGACTTCGTTGGCAAGGCCTTCGCCGTAGGCGGTGGCGTCGTCGATAACGGCGACGGTCTTCGGCTTGTTCTGGGCGGCGAGATAATTGGCGACAGCCGGACCCTGCTGGTCGTCGCGGCCGACGACGCGGAACACGCCTTTGAAGCCCTGCTCGGTCAGCGCCGGGTTGGTGGCGGAGCCGGAAATCATCGGCAGGCTGGCCTGGTTGTAGATGGCCGAGGCGGGAATCGTGGTGCCCGAGTTGAGATGACCGACGACGCCGGCGACCTTGGCGTCGACCAGCTTCTGCGCCACGGTGTTGCCGACCTTCGGGTCGGCCTGGTCGTCTTCCGACAGCAGTTCGAACTTGACCTCGCGACCGCCGAGCTTGACCTTGGCCGCATTGGCTTCGTCGATGGCGAGGCGCGCACCGTTCTCGTTATCCTTGCCCAGGTGCGCGATGCCGCCGGTGAGCGGGGCGACGCTGCCGATCTTGACCACCAGCGGCGGCGGGGGCGGTGCCTGGACCGGCGGCGGCGGGGGCGGTTCTTCCTTGCTGCAGCCGATCATGGCAAGCGCGGCGACGACGGAAAGCGAGAGGGCATTGGTAGAAAAATTCATGGCGAAGCTCCGTTCGGATCGTGGATAGCGGGATGGTGAATCAGGCCCGCGGATTCTTGCCTTCTGTCATGGACTTGTCAACGCTGTCCGGCGGTCGCCGGCAGACGACAAAAAGGCCAGCCCCACTCAGCGCGGGACTGGCCTTTTCTGATGCTTGCGGCGGGATTACTTGGCGCCGGCGAGAATCCACTTGATCAGGGTCTTCAGATCCTCGTCCTTGACTGCGGCATTCGGCGGCATCGGGATCTGGCCCCAGTTGCCCTTGCCACCCTTGCGGACCTTGTCGACCAGCATCGCTTCGTCGGCGGCCTTGTACTTCTTGGCGACTTCCTGATAGGCGGGGCCGACCAGCTTCTTGTCGACTGCATGGCAGGCCATGCAGCCGCTCTTGGTGGCGAGGTCCTTGTTGGCGAATGCCGGGGCCGAAGCCATGACGCCGGCAGCAACCAGCGCGGAGATCAATACCGATTTCATATTTAGTTCCTTGTCGTGTGGATGGGAATGAATGTGCCGGGCAAAACGCTGCGAATCCTACCGCACCCCGGGTCCTGCTGGAAATGCTTCAGATCAAGAAATCAGACTCTTCAAATTGGCCGTCGGTTCCAGGCAAGTAACGCCGCGACACACCCAGGCGTTGACATGATCGCTTTCCGGCTTGGCGAGCATCGCCGGCAGGTTTGGAAGTCCGTTGGGCAGGCAAAGCACCAGCCGCCGCGGGTCGGCGCCCAGCGCACGGCGCCACTCCCGCATCGCTGCCGCCGGGCCCCTCAAGATGACGATGTCCGGCGGAGTGAGCGCTTCTTCAAGTGCCCGCAACAGGCTGCCGAAGCCGGCTGGCGAGCGGCGCAGCTGCGGCCAGAACAGCAGTAGGGTTTTTTCCGCGGCGGCCAGATAGCGCGTTTCGCCCAGCAGGTGACCGAGGCGCTGCAGGGCGACTGCGGCGACGCCGTTGCCGGCGGGCGTGGCATTGTCGTGGCCGGTCTTGGGGCGGTGGATCAATGTCTCGTGGTCGTGGGCCGTAAAGAAGAACCCACCAATCTCATGGTCTTCGAATCTCGCCAGCAGGGTGTCGGCGAGTTCGACGGCGAAGGACAGATCCTCGTTGCGGAATTCGGCCTGCATCAGTTCCAGCAGGGCGGCGAGCAGAAAGGCGTGGTCGTCGAGATAGGCGTCGAGATGGGCGCGGCCGTCCTTGGCCGTCGCCAGCAAGCGTCCGTCCCGCCACATCGTGCCGCGAATGAAATCCATGGCGCGCTGCGCCGAAACCAGCCACTCGCGGCGCTCGAAGACGCGCGCGGCATGGGCCATGCCTTCGATCATCAGCGCGTTCCAGCTGCTCAGGATCTTGTCGTCGCGGCCGGGACGAACGCGGGCTTCCCTGGCCGCAAATAGCTTCTTGCGGGCCGATTCAAGCAAGGGCATGTCGTCGGCGCCGATCGCCATCGCGATGCGGGCATGCCAGTGCCGGCCTTCGAAATTCGGCGGACCGTCGAAGCCCCAGCGCCGTGCCGCCAGCGCCGACTCTTGTGGCGTCAGCAGAGGCTCCACCTCAGCACGGTCCCAGACGTAGTACTTGCCTTCCTCACCTTCCGAATCGGCGTCGAGCGAGGAGCAGTAGCCGCCCTCGGCGGTCTGCATTTCGCGCACGCCCCAGGCCGCGGTTTCTTCGGTCACGCGCGCATACAGCGCATCGCCGGTCCGCACCCAGGCGTCGGCGCAGAGCGCCAGCAGCGGCCCGTTGTCGTAGAGCATTTTTTCGAAATGCGGAATCTCCCAGCGTTCATCCACGCTGTAGCGACAGAAGCCGCCGCCGATCTGGTCGTAGATGCCGCCCTCGCTCATGCGGGTCAGCGTGGTCAGCGCCATCCGCCGCGACGCCGCGTCGTCGCGGCGCAGGAGAAATGCGAGGTCGGTCGGATGGGGAAACTTCGGCGCGCCGCCAAAGCCGCCATGCGTCGGGTCGAAGGCCCTGGCCAGAGCTTGTTCTGCGGCTGCCAGCGGCGCTGCGTCGAAGGGCTCGGCGCCGGGTGTCGGAACGGGCGTGGTGCCGGCCAGCACGCGGCGCAGTTCGCCATTCTGGGTGTCGATGTCGCCGCGACGATTGCGGAAGGCGTCCGCCACCTTTTCGCAGAGATCGGCAAAGCCAGGCAGGCCGTAGCGCGGCGCTTTCGGGAAATAGGTGCCGCCGAAGAAGGGCGTGCCATCCGGCGCCAGAAACATCGTCAGCGGCCAGCCGCCGCTGCGTTGGGTCAATATTTGGTGCGCGGTCTGGTAGATCTGGTCGAGGTCGGGACGTTCCTCGCGGTCGACCTTGATATTGACGAACAGCCGGTTCAGTACGGCCGCGACGTCCTCATCCTCGAAGGATTCGTGGGCCATGACGTGACACCAGTGACAGGCCGAATAGCCGATGGACAGCAGGATCGGCCTGTTTTCCAGGCGGGCCAGGGCCAGCGACTGCTGATCCCAGGGCTGCCATTGCACCGGGTTGTCGGCGTGTTGCAGGAGGTAAGGCGAGGTTTCGGCAGAAAGCCGGTTGGATAGCGGCGATGACATGATGGGTCCCGGTCGGACCGCGCATCATACCCGATTAAAATAGTCGGGTATAGCCCTGATCAGGCTTCCGTCTCGCTAAATCCCCATCTTTTCGAAAATCTTGTCCAGCTTGTCCTGCAGCGTGGCCGCCGTGAAGGGTTTGGCGATACAACTCGACGCGCCGGCCTGGACGGCGGCGGCGATGTTCTCCTTCTTGGCTTCGGCCGTGATCATCAGGAAGGGCAGGGATTTCAACTCGGCGTCGGCGCGCATGGTCTGCAGCAGGGTGAGGCCATCCATGTTGGGCATGTTCCAGTCGGAGACGACGATCTCGAAACCGCCCTGGCGCAGCTTGGTCAGCGCCACGGCGCCGTCCTCGGCTTCCTCGACATTGGTAAAGCCAAGTTCTTTCAGTAGGTTGCGCACGATCCGGCGCATGGTCGCGAAGTCGTCGACCACCAGAAACTTGAGTGAAGTGCGGTCGGGAACGGTTTCGGTCGGAGTCGCCATAGCCGGCACTATGCCTCAGGCAACAGTCGGCCAAAACCGGGAATACGGGCTGGAACTGCCTAGCTATCTCCGAGCAGAGCTTGCCACCAGCGCTTACGGCTTTCAGGCGCCGGACGACTGGCGATTATCGGGTCGGGTTTCACGCGGCTCATGATCCAGCCCGGCCCCGGCGGGTTTTTCGACGAGCCGCAGGAAGAACCCAGGTTGTTCGGATCGTAGATCTTGATCAGGCGCGGGTTTTCCAGGTCGTCGGCGTAGACGATGCCGCAATAGGATTCGTGGTGGTCGGCCCGCAACAGGACGTCGATGCGGCTTATGAAAGCACTGACGGTGGCGGCGTCGGCCGCAGAAGTCAGTGCTGGCGGAACGCCGACCGCCTGCAGATACCAGCCGGCGCCGGGGTCGATGCGTTGCCAGAACGCGGTCAGTTGGTCCCACCCCAGCACCGACCAGACGCGGCCGGTGTAGAGGCGCTGGAATTCGGTTTGCGGACTGGTTTTGGTCGTCACGGCCGACATCCTACCCGAGGTGCCGGCCGCTGCGGATAGTACTCAGAAGCTGAGCGCCTTGACGTTGGGCTGCAGCAGGTAGGCCGCCACGTCGGCGGGCTTGGCGACGCCGATACCATCGATCAGATCGCCTGGCTTGAGGTCACTGTTGGGCAGAAACAGGGCGCAGACCTCGACTTTGGCACCGGCCTTCATGAGGCCCTGCAGCATCTCCTTGGGCGACTTGTTGCTGGGCTTGAGGGCTGGTGATTCCTTGGACGCGACCGCCAACTGGCCGCCTTCGCTGCAGAGCAGGACGCGCACGCCGGCCTTTTGCGCCAGTGCCTGGTTGGCAAGGACCAGGGCTACACCCTGCGTTTGCGCGATACCGGAATTGATGCCGACGAACAGTTCGGCCTGGCTCTGGGCGTGAACCGGAAGCACACAGGCAAAACCTAGTGCGAGGGCGATGGATAGTGTTTTCATGATTTTGATTTCCAGGTTTGTGTGTGCTTGGCCGGGGCGCGGCGGAGCCGGCCCCGGCCTGATGCGTTGCCAGGGAATCAGGCAAGCTTACTTCTTGGCGACCATGCTGTATGTGCCGTCGACGTTGAACTTGACATCGGCATCGAGGAAGGAGGCCTGGACCTTGCCGCCGAGCAATTTGACGGTGTCGTAGGCTTCACCCGAGCGTGCGCCGGTACCGCAGATGAAGACCACCGGCTTGTCGGTCGGCAGAGAAGCGATCTTCTTCTCCAGTTCGTTCATCGGAATGTTGACCGAGCCCTTGATGGTGCCGGCGGCGACTTCCTT
>JALHPU010000031.1 GCA_022842325.1 Sulfuritalea sp.
CAAACAGGAAGGCTGCAAGCGCCTCAACGTGCGCCTTACTCAAAGCGGGGTTGCGACCTCAGCAGGCAGGACTGCCGACTTCGGGATGGATTACGGTTTGAACCTTTGTCGGGATGGCAGCCCGCCGACAGAAGGGATGGACCTGGAGCAAGCCGGGAAAGTGCTTGAGAGACAGTTTGATTAACGGCTTTATTGCTACGGACCAATCGCACATTCGGAGTCTGGGCCTGGCTATTCAAGCATTTTCGATACTTCCGCTATCAGGGAGCCTGCCAGATCGCATAACTCCGTGATGGCGGCTTCATCTACTTCCAGAAATCCCTCGTACTCAGCCAGATTCCGCTTCTGATGAGCGGCATCCAGCACTCGCCAGCGGGGCGCAGGCCAATTCAAGGTATGCGTGAGGCACTGGAACACGGTGTATCGGTTTTCGCTACGATAGCCATGCCAGCGAAGGGCTACAAGGGCAGCAGCGTGGGCGGCGTTGTAGGCGCTGGTGAAGCGACCTTCAATGGAGAGATTTGCCAGTCGAGCATCTTCGAGGCGGGTTCTCGCCATGGCCAACATCCGCCTGGCCTCGGCTTCGTTGCGCGGTTCCGCCTTGAGTTGGCCGATGCGGACCAGATTATCGAGCGCGGGCAGGCTCATGGGCATCTCCAATCAATGGAAGAATGGGCTGCGCCAGGACGCGATTCACAAATGAATCGGGTTCGGCACGACGGCGCTCAAATTCGGCCGGGGTGTAGCAGGTTGGATTGATTTTTCGTCCCAATTGCGCTTCCAGCGGGACCAGTAGCTCAAGGACGCTACTCAGCAACAGATTTTCGCCGACAAGCATCACGTCTATGTCGCTCTGCGCCGTGTCGGTTTGTTTCGCCACGGAGCCATAAACCCATGCCCCTTGCAGACTCGGAGCGAGGGGCAGCAGCGCTTCGCGCAACAAGGGTTCCACCCCCAGCGTTTTTCGCGTCAGTCCGACCAACTCGCTAAAAACCGGGCTTTGCGGATTGGCCTGGAATCGTCTCAGGTTGCCGACTCGCTCGGAACGGACCAGACCCGCATCAGCCAGTCGGTTCAATTCCCTCTGCAGGGAGGCACTTCCCAAGCCCGTGAGGCGACGCAATTCGCTCAGGTGATAACCACGTTCAGGCTGGCCAAAAAGCCACTGAAAGACACGGGATTGGCTGTCGGTAAAAAGAGAAGTGGCGATCGACATAGCCAAATAATAGCATGAACATGCCAATAAGTAGCATGGTATGCCGACGATTTCGAATATGGACCGTACGCGTTGTATTCCCTGTCCGTACGTAGGCATGGCGACGGAGTTCCATATTCCGCCACCGGTAATATCTTCTAAAAAATGCTGACCAAAATGCTGACCAACCTACCCTAAAAAGCCCAAAATAATAGCCAGCAATTGCTTGCTGGCTATTAGTAACTAATTGATTTAATTAGTTGTTAATGGTGGAGGCGGCGGGAATTGAACCCGCGTCCATAAGTGCGCCACATACAGTTCTACATACTTAGTCGCGTCATTTGATTTAACCTGCAACACGCCGACGGACAGGCTGGTTGCAGACGATTCGCTGAATTTTCGAACTGTGCATCGCGACTCCGCACAGCCTTATCTCCTGTATATGATTCCGATGCAGCTTGCGCTGCCTGGTCCAGAAGCAAACCAGTTCGGAAGCCAGCCGCTGTTAAGCGGCTAGAGCGAAACGCTCGTCGTTGGCAGTTAGTACGTTCCAGATGGATTTACGAGGTACCCGGATCCTCGGTATGCCCTGCATGCTTTGTCACCCATGTCGAAGCCATGTCGCCCCCTGGATGGTGCAAACCAGATGGCGCCTGATCTGCGGATTGCAAGGGTGATTCTAGCGGTTTGCCGCGGCGATGCCCAGAATTTCTGCGGGTGACGCGGCGATGGCATCGGCGCCCCATTGCGCCGGCGGCTTGCCGTTGCCCAGATAGCCCCAGGCGGCAATGACGGTCTGCATGCCGACGACACGGCCGGAGATGACATCCCGTTCGTCGTCGCCGACGTAGATTACTTCGGATGCGATGACCCCGATCACGGCGCTGGCCAGTTGCATCGGGTGGCCGTGGGGCTTGGCACGCCGCGCGCTGTCGCCGCAGACGATGCAGGCTGAGCGCTGGCGCAGGCCCAGCCCTTCCATGAGGGGGATGGCAAAGCGCTGCGACTTGTTGGTGACGATACCCCAGGGGATTGCCCGGGCGTCGAGTTCATCGAGGTGTTCGGCCATGCCGTCGAAAAGACGGGTGCCGACACACAGGGCATCTTCATAAATGGCCAGGAAGCGCTGCTGCAAGGCAGGGTAGCCCGGATCGACGGGGGTAATGCCGAGTCCGGCGCCGATCATGCCGCGGGCGCCTGAAGAAACGTGCGCTCGCAGCATTTCCAGGGGCAGCGGATCGCGTCCCTGCTCCTGCAGCAACTGATTCATGGCGCCGCCCAGGTCGGGGGCCGTGTCGGCCAGCGTGCCGTCGAGGTCGAACAGTACCGCCTCAGGCACTGCGCCGCGCCCTGAGCAGGTAATTGACGTCGGTGTCGCCACCAAGCATGCCTTCACGGCTGAAGGGGTTGTAGCGCAGGCCGATGACTTCGAGTACGTCCAGACCGGCAGCGCGGCACAGGCGGGCGAGTTCGGCCGGCTTGAGGAAGCGGCTGTAGTCGTGGGTGCCGCGCGGCAGCAGATTGAACAGGTATTCCGCCCCGACCACCGCCAGCAGGTAAGCCTTGGCATTGCGGTTGAGCGTGGAGAGAAAAACCTGGCCGCCGGGCTTCACGAGCGCAGCGCAGGCGGACACCGTGCTGGCCGGATCGGGCACGTGTTCCAGCATTTCAAGGCAGGTGACGTGGTCAAAGCTCGCAGGGGCCTCCGCCGCCATGGCTTCTGCCGAGATCAGGCGGTAATCGATGGCATGGCCGCTCTCGTAGAGATGCAGGCGGGCAATGCCCAACGCCTTGTCCGACAAATCGATGCCGGTGACCTGTGCGCCCAGCGCCGCCATGCCTTCGCTGAGCAGTCCGCCACCGCAACCGACATCGATTACGCGCTTGCCCTTGAGCTGCGCGTGTCCGTCGATCCAGCTCAGGCGCGCGGGGTTGATGTCGTGCAGCGGGCGAAATTCGGAGTTCGGGTCCCACCAGCGATGGGCAACTTCCCCGAACTTGTCTATTTCCCGTGGATCAGAGTTGCTCTGCATAGTCATGTTGGTATTCCGGCTCATTCTTGCAGGCGGTCCCCGGCACGAGGCCGGGGACAAAACAAAAAAAAGCCCTGCAGGGCAGGGCTTTTTCCGGAGTCAGGCGAAATTACCTGGTGCCGATGACTTCGATTTCGACGCGACGATCAGGCTGCAGGCAGTCGATGACCTTCTTGCTCTTCGGGCCCTTGCACTGATCGGCCTTGGTGATCGGCTGCTTCTCACCCTTGCCTTCGGTGTAGACACGATTCGGCTCGACGCCCTTGCTGACCAGATAGGCCTTAACGGCTTCGGCGCGCTTCTCGGAGAGCTTCTGGTTGTAGGCATCGGTACCGAAGCGATCGGCATGACCGACGGCGATGATCACTTCGAGCTTGATGCCCTTGATGTCACCGGAAAGCTTGTCCAGCTTGGCCTTGCCTTCAGGACGCAGAACGGCCTTGTCGAAGTCGAACAGCGCGTCGGCGGCCAGGGTCACTTTCTGTGCGGCGGGCTTCGGTGCGGCGGCGGGAGCAGGAGCAGCCTTGGCGGGAGCGGGAGCGGCGGCCGGAGCGGCGGCCTCGCACTTGGCCTTGGGCATCAGATCCTTGTCGCACTCGCAACCGATCGGGAACTGGCCGTACATGACGCTCTCGGCAACGGCCGGGGTCCAGTAGCCGGTGCGCCAGCAAAGGCCGGTACCGCTTTTGGCGACGTAACCGCGCTGATCGATGAGGTAAGGAATGACATCGCCCGGTTTGACGACGACTTGGGCGAAGGCCGAGGCGGAAAGCCCGAGCAGAGTGGCGAGCAGCAGAGAATGTTTGGCGCTAGTGATCATTGTTCCCCCTTATGTTGGGTTAATTTGTGACGAAATTCCGTGTTTCATTTTTCCCTGATCACGGCTTGGCGTCAGGACGTCAGGCGAGTATGCCACAAACCTGCGAGGTCAAGCAATTCAGAACTACCGATTTTTGCCGGAATACCGCCACTCATTACCAGGTTACCGGCAACCCAGGTATGGGTGACCTGCTCGCGGCCTGAAACATAGACCAGATGCGAGGCGGGATCGAATACGGGCTGCAGCATCCATTCGTCAAGACGCACGGCACAGAAGTCGGCAGCCTTGCCCGGAAGCAGCGAGCCGATTCTGGCTTCCAGCCCCAGCGCGCTGGCACCCCCCAGCGTGGCTGCCGCCAGCACTGCGTGCACATCGAGCGCTTCCGCGTTTTGGCTGGCCGCCTTGGCCAGCAGTGCAGCGTGGCGCATTTCCTGGAACAGGTCGAGGCGATTGTTGGAAGCGGCGCCATCCGTGCCGAGTCCGAAATTCATGCCACGCGACTGAACCGTGGCCATGGGCGGAATGCCGCTACCGAGCTTCATGTTCGATGTCGGGCAGTGAGCCAGATGGCATCCCTCATGCGCCAGAAGGTCGATTTCCGCTGCGTCGAGATGCACGGCATGCACGGCGATCAATTGCGGGCCGAGCAGTCCGAGTCTGCGCAGCCGCTCGATGGGGCGCACACCGAATTGCGCAAGGCTTTCTTCGATCTCGTGGAGGGTTTCATGCACATGCGTATGCACCGGGAGTTCCAACTGCGCGGCGAGTGTGGCGATCTTGCCGAAAGTCTTGTCGGACACGGTATAGGGTGCGTGCGGGGCAAGGCAGAAGCTGAGCAGGGGGTTGCCGCTCAAGGCGTCACGGATCGCCAGTCCCTTGGCCAGGTAGTCGTCCGCATCGGCGGCGTAGCGGGTGGGAAACTCGATCGCGATAATCCCGAGAACGGCACGCATGCCGAGTCTTCCGGCAGCGGCAGCGGTTGCCTCCGGGAAGAAATACATGTCATTGAAAGTGGTGATGCCGCCACGCAGCATTTCGGCGCACGCCAGCAGGCTGCCGGCATGCACGAAATCCGGTCCGGCGTGGCGTGATTCGGCAGGCCAGATGCGCTCGGACAGCCAGCGCATCAGCGGCAGATCGTCGGCGTAGCCACGCAGCAGGCTCATCGCGGCGTGGGTATGCAGATTGACCAATCCGGGCAACAGCACCTGTCCGGGCAGATTCAGCGTTTGCCGTGGCCGAAAGCGCTGTACCGCTTCATCATTGGGCAGCAGGGCAACGATACAGCCGTTGTCTACCGCCAGCGCATGACCGGAAAGCGTCACTCCGGCGGGTTCGATCGGGATGATCCATTCGGGGCGGACCAGGAGATCCACGTCGATGGGCAGGACGCGCGGAGCGGCGAGTGCATTCATGCCGCGATTCAACCAGATTTGGATGCTCGGAACAACCCGCCCGGGCTACCTGCGCATGCTAAAATCGCCCTCTTTTATGCCATCGCCAGTCGCAAGTCGGCTGAGGCTAGCCTAAATGACATCGTTCGCCAAAGAAACTCTCCCGATCAGCCTCGAAGAGGAGATGCGCCACTCCTATCTCGATTACGCCATGAGCGTGATCGTCGGACGTGCTCTGCCGGATGTGCGCGACGGCCTCAAGCCCGTGCATCGCCGCGTGCTGTTCGCCATGCACGAGCTCAACAACGACTGGAACCGGGCCTACAAGAAGTCGGCGCGTATCGTCGGCGATGTCATCGGCAAGTACCACCCGCACGGCGACACGGCGGTATACGACACCATCGTGCGCATGGCGCAGGATTTTTCGCTGCGCTACATGCTGGTCGATGGTCAGGGCAACTTCGGCTCGGTCGACGGCGACAACGCGGCGGCGATGCGCTATACCGAAGTGCGCATGGCGCGCATCGGCCACGAGTTGCTGATCGACATCGACAAGGAAACCGTCGATTTCGGACCCAACTACGACGGTTCCGAGCAGGAACCGCTGATCCTCCCGGCGCGCATCCCGAACCTGCTGATCAACGGTTCCTCCGGCATTGCGGTCGGCATGGCGACCAACATTCCGCCGCACAACCTCAACGAGGTGGTGGATGCCTGCCTGCTGCTGCTCGGCAACCCGGCCACCACCATCGACGAACTGATCAACATCATTCCGGCGCCGGATTTTCCTACGGCGGCACTGATTTACGGTGTTTCCGGCGTGCGCGACGGCTATCTCACGGGCCGCGGCCGGGTGATCATGCGCGCCCGGACGCACATCGAGGATCTGCCGCGCAACGGGCGGCAGGCCATCATCGTCGATGAGCTGCCCTACCAGGTCAACAAGAAGACCCTGCAGGAAAAGATCGCCGAACTGGTGCATGAGAAGAAGATCGAAGGCATCGCCCATATCCAGGACGAATCCGACAAGTCGGGCATGCGCCTGGTGATCGAACTGAAGAAGGGCGAAGTGCCGGAGGTGGTGCTGAATCACCTCTACAAGCAGACCCAGCTGCAGGACACCTTCGGCATGAACATGGTGGCCCTGGTCGATGGCCGCCCGCGCCTGCTGAACCTCAAGGAAATGCTGCAGTGCTTCCTCGCTCACCGGCGCGAAGTCATCACGCGGCGCACCGTGTTCGAACTGCGCAAGGCGCGCGAGCGCGGCCACATTCTCGAAGGCCTGGCCGTTGCGCTGTCGAATGTCGATGAAATCATCGCCCTGATCAAGGCGGCGCAGACCCCGGCCGACGCCAAGCGCGGATTGATGGCCCGCACCTGGCGCTCGACCCTGGTCGAAGGCATGCTCGCGCGTGCTTCGGCGGAGTCGTCGCGTCCCGATGGCCTGGGTGCGGAGTTCGGCCTTTCTGCACAAGGCTACCTGCTGTCGGATGCCCAGGCCCAGGCGATCCTCGAACTGCGCCTGCAGCGCCTCACCGGGCTGGAGCAGGACAAGATCGTTGCCGAGTACAAGGAGGTGATGGACCAGATCGCCGACCTGCTCGACATCCTGGCCCGCCCCGAGCGCATCACCACCATCATCGGCGACGAACTGACGGCAGTGAAGGCGCAATTCGGCGATGCGCGCCGCTCCGAGATCATTCTGAGCACCGCCGACATCAATCTCGAAGACCTGATCGTCCGCGAGGACATGGTGGTCACGCTCTCGCATACCGGCTACATCAAGCGCCAGCCCCTGGCCGACTACCGGGCACAGCGGCGCGGCGGGCGCGGCAAGCAGGCGGCGGCGATCAAGGACGACGATTTCGTCGATCGCCTGTTCATCGCCAATACGCACGACTACATCCTGTGCTTTTCCAACCGCGGCCGGGTCTACTGGCTCAAGGTCTACGAAGCACCGGAAGGTACGCGAACTTCGCGCGGCAAACCGATCGTCAATCTGTTCCCGCTCGAGGAGCGAGAAAAAATCACCGCGATCCTGCCCGTCAAGGAGTTCGACGAAGAACACTTCATTTTCATGGCTACCACGATGGGCACGGTGAAAAAGACGCCGCTGACCAGCTTCGCCAATCCGCGCAAGGCCGGCATCATCGCCGTCGGTCTGGACGACGGGGATCACCTGGTCGGCGTCGCCATCACCAACGGCCAGTGCGACGTGATGCTGTTCTCCGACGCCGGCAAGGCCGTGCGTTTTGCCGAGGACGATGTGCGACCGATGGGCCGCGAGGCCCGCGGCGTGCGCGGCATGATGCTGGAAGACGACCAGCAGGTTATTTCCATGCTGGTGGCCGACAGTGAAGACTATTCGGTGCTGACCGCGACCGAAAACGGTTTCGGCAAGCGCACCCCGATTGCCGAATACACCCGGCACGGGCGCGGCACCAAGGGCATGATCGCGATCCAGACTTCAGAACGCAATGGCAAGGTCGTTGCCGCGGTACTCGCCGGCCTCGGCGAAACGCGCGAAGAGATCATGTTGATTTCGACCGGCGGTGTGCTGATCCGCACCCGGGTCACGGATATTCGCGTCATGAGCCGCTCGACGCAGGGCGTGACGCTGATCAATCTCGATGACGGCACTTACCTCGCCGGCGTGGAAAAGGTCATCGAAACCGAGGAAGAAGACTCGGCCGCGGACTTGCCTGCCGACGACGACACTGCATAGCCTTGCGGCCATGCAGCGCCAGTGGACGTGACAAGCCATCGATTAATGTATACGGTATCCTGTATTCTCTTGAATTCCTGAATTTTCCCAACTTGATGTAGTCACTTCCGGAGGCTGGTTATGGTACGAATTTTCAATTTCAGCGCAGGACCCGCGGCGCTTCCCGAGACCGTACTCAAGCAAGCGGCAGACGAACTCCTCGACTGGCACGGCAGCGGCCAGTCGGTCATGGAAATGAGCCATCGCGGCAAGGAATACATGGCCATCCACGCCCAGGCCGAGGCCGACCTGCGCGAATTGATGGGAATACCGGCCAACTACAAGGTGCTCTTCCTGCAAGGCGGCGCCACGCTGCAGTTCGAAATGATTCCGATGAACCTCATGGCGGGCAAGCCCGGCGCGGACTACGTGCATACCGGCGAATGGGCCAAGAAGGCCATCAAGGCAGCCAAGGCTTTCGGCAAGGTAAACGTCGTAGCCAGCAGCGAGGAAAGCAAATTTACCTACGCCCCGGCGCAGAAGGACTGGAAGCTGGACAAGGATGCCGCCTATGTCCATTACACCGCCAACGAGACCATCGGCGGCGTCGAATTCCATTGGACACCGGACACCGGCGCTGTACCGCTGGTCTGCGACATGTCCTCGAACATCCTGTCCAAGCCGATCGATGTCAGCAAGTACGGCCTGATCTACGCCGGCGCGCAGAAGAACATCGGTCCGGCCGGCCTGACCATCGTCATCATCCGTGACGACCTGATCGGCAAGGGCGTTCCGGCGCCGCAGACCATGATGGACTACAAGACTCACGCCGAAAACGACTCGATGTACAACACGCCGCCGACCTACGGCATCTACATCGCCGGCCTGGTGTTCCAGTGGCTCAAGCAGCAGGGCGGCCTGGCGGCCATCGAGAAGCAGAACATCGCCAAGGCCAGGATGCTCTACGACTGCATCGATGCTTCCAGCTTTTACGCCAACCCGGTGCGCAAGGAAGACCGCTCGCGCATGAACGTGCCCTTCACGCTCAAGGATGCGGCGCTCGACGAGGAATTCCTCAAGGGTGCCAAGGCCAAGGGCATGGTCCAGCTCAAGGGACACCGTTCGGTCGGCGGCATGCGCGCTTCGATCTACAACGCCATGTCGATCGAGGGAGTGGCTGCGCTGGTCGCCTACATGAAGGAATTCGAGGCGAGGTTCGCCAAATGAGCATGGCCAAGCCGATCAGCGTCCTGATCCTCAACCAGATTTCGCAGAACGGCCTGAAGCGCCTGCCGCCCGAGCGCTACCAGGTGGGCAAGGATATCGCCAACCCGGACGCGATCATGGTGCGTTCGGCCGACATGCACAAGATGGACATCCCCGCTTCGGTACAGGCCATCGGCCGTGCCGGTGCCGGCACCAACAACATCCCGGTCAAGGCCATGTCGGCGCGCGGCGTGCCGGTGTTCAACGCGCCCGGCGCCAATGCCAATGCGGTCAAGGAACTGGTGGTCGCCGGCATGCTGCTGTCGGCTCGCAACATCGGCGGTGCGATGAAGTTCGTCGGCGCCCTCGATGCCAGCGATCCGGACATGGAAAAGAAGGTCGAGGACGGCAAGAAGAACTTCGCCGGTTTCGAACTTGCGGGGCACACGCTCGGCGTCATCGGCCTCGGCAAGATCGGCTGCCTGGTTGCCGACGTGGCGATCAAGCTGGGCATGAACGTGCTCGGCTACGATCCCGAGATTACCGTCGATGCCGCCTGGAGCCTGCCGTCGCAGGTGAAGAAGGCCAACAGCGTTGCCGAAGTGCTGAAGCATTCCAATTTCATCACCATGCATGTACCGCTGGTCGACGCCACGCGCAAGATGATCAACGCCGAGATGCTGGCCCACGTCAAGCATGACGCGGTGCTCCTGAACTTCTCCCGCGAGGGCGTGGTTGACGAGGCCGCCGTGCTGGCTGCGCTGGAGGACAAAAAGCTGGGTTGCTATGTCTGCGATTTCCCCAGCGCCCACGTCAATAGCAATCCGCGGGTGATCGCTCTGCCGCACCTGGGCGCCTCGACCCGCGAAGCGGAAGAGAACTGCGCCATCATGGTCGCCGACCAGTTGCGCGACTTTCTGGAACACGGCAACGTGCAGAACGCGGTGAACTTCCCGAACGTGACCATGCCGCGCGAATCCAACTTCCGCATCGCCGTCGCCAATTCCAACGTACCCAACATGCTCGGCCAGATTTCGACCGCCATGGCTGGCGCCGGCCTCAACATCCACAACATGGTGAACAAGTCGCGCGGCGAGATGGCTTATACGCTGCTGGATGTGGATAGCCAGGTCAAGCAGGGGGCGATCGACGCCATCGCGGGAATTGCCGGCGTGCTGGCGGTTCGGTATCTGCCGCTGGAGAACTGATAGTGGTCGACGATTCGCAGGAGCTGGGCAAGCTGCGCGAGGGAATCGACGAGATCGACGGCGAACTGCTGCGCCTGATCAACGCGCGGGCCAAGCTCGCGCATCGCATCGGCGAGATCAAGCAGGGCAATATCTACCGGCCGGAACGCGAAGCGCAGGTGCTGCGGCGCGTGGCCGAACGCAATCCCGGGCCGCTTTCCGCGGCCGCGGCGCAGCGCATCATCCGCGAAGTCATGTCGGCCTGCCTGGCGCTGGAACAGCCTTTGACCGTCGCCTATCTGGGACCGGCCGGCACCTATTCCGAAGCGGCGGCGCGCAAGCATTTTGGCGGCGCACCGACGCTGCAGCCGTGCGCGGCCATCGACGACGTATTCCGCGTGATCGAGTCCGGCAACGCGCATTACGGCGTGGTGCCGATCGAGAATTCGACCGAGGGCGCCATCGGCCGTTCGCTGGATCTGCTGCTGTCGTCGCCGCTCAAGATATGCGGCGAGATCAATCTGCCGATCCATCACAACCTGATGGGGAAATGCGCCGCCCTGGGCGACGTGATGCGAATCTATTCCCATGCGCAATCGCTGGCGCAGTGCCACGAATGGCTAAACCGAAACCTGCCGCAGGTACCGCGCGTGCCGGTGGCGAGCAATGCCGAGGCGGCCCGCCTGGCGGCTGCGGAACCGGGTGCCGTGGCCATTGCCGGCGATGCGGCGGCGGAGCTGTATGCGCTGAATATTCTTGCCGCCAGCATCGAGGACGACCCGAACAACACCACGCGCTTCGTCATCATCGCGGACCACGATGCCGGGCCTTCAGGCTCTGACCGGACCTCGCTGGTGTGCTCGGCACAGAACCGGCCGGGCGCCGTCTACCAGCTGCTGGCACCGTTTGCCGACAACGGCGTTTCCATGAGCCGGCTCGAATCCCGCCCGGCGCGCGGCTTCGGCGGCAGCCGCTGGGAATACGTGTTCTACATCGATATCGAAGGCCATCGCAGCGAGCCGGCGGTCGCCCGTTCGCTGGAAGAACTCCGTCATCGCGCCGGCTTCGTCAAGGAGCTGGGCTCCTATCCCAAAGCTGTTTATTAAGGGTTCGACCATGAGCATTGTTGAGCAGGCACCATCCTACGTACGCGCCATTTCGCCCTATATCCCCGGCAAGCCAATCACCGAACTGGCGCGCCAGATGGGCATCCCGGTCGACAAAATCGTCAAGCTGGCGTCGAACGAGAACCCGCTGGGCATGAGTCCGAAGGCGCGCAAGGCGGTCGAAGCCGCGCTGGCCGGCATCGAGCGCTATCCGGACCAGTTCGACCTGATCGCGGCTATTGCCGCGCGCCACGGCGTGGCGCAGGAGCAGGTGGTGCTGGGCAACGGCTCGAACGACGTGCTCGATCTGGCCGCTCGTGTATTCCTGGCGCCGGGCCGCTCTGCGGTATTTTCGAAACATGCCTTCGCGGTCTATCCGCTGGCGACCATGTCCGCCGGCGCCGAATGCATCGCCGCCGCCGCAAAAAACTACGGTCACGATCCGCAGGCCATGCTCGCGGCCATCCGTCCCGACACGCACATGGTCTGGATCGCCAATCCGAACAATCCCACCGGCAACTTCCTGCCGCAAGCGGAAGTGCGCGCCTTCATCGAGAAGATCCCCGCGCACATCGCCGTGGTTCTCGACGAGGCCTATACGGAATATCTGGCGCCGGCCGACCGCGCCGATACCGTAGCCTGGATCAGGGACTTCCCCAACCTGCTGGTGGTGCGCACCTTTTCCAAGATCTACGGCCTGGCCGGATTGCGCGTCGGTTACGGCGTCGGCCGGGCCGGGGTGATCGACCTGCTGAATCGGGTGCGCCAGCCTTTCAACGTGAACAACCTGGCGCTGGCCGGTGCCATCGCGGCGCTCGACGATCACGAATTTCTGGCGCGCAGCTACGAATCCAACCGCAGCGGCATGGAGCAGATCGTGACCGGCCTCAAGCGGCTCGGCCTGTCGCACATTCCGTCTCACGGCAATTTCGTCACCTTCGAGGTGGCCGATACCGCCGCCGTCAATGGCAAGCTGCTGAAGCAGGGCGTGATCGTGCGGCCCATCGGCGGCTACGGCATGCCCAATCATTTGCGCGTCACGATTGGCCTTGAGACCGAGAACGCACGCTTCCTCGAAGCGCTGGAAACATCGATCTGATGGCGCAAAGCAAGATCGTCATCTGTGGCGTCGGGCTGATTGGCGGCTCCTTCGCGCTGGCACTCAGGAAGTCGGCGCTGGCGCTACGGCGGGATTTGCAGGTGGTGGGCATGGGACGCACGCGAGCGCCGCTGGAGCAGGCGCTGCGCCTCGGCGTGATCGATACGATCGCTACCGACTGGGCATCCGCGCTGGACGGCGCCGACCTGGTGCTGCTGGGCATGCCGGTGGGCCAGATGCCGGCGGTGATGAATGCGCTGGCGCCGCATCTGCAGCCGCACACCATCGTCACCGACGGCGGCAGCACCAAGTCGGACGTGGTCGCGGCGGCGCGCGCTGCCTTGGGCGACAAGGTCAGGCAGTTCGTGCCCGGCCACCCGATCGCCGGTGCCGAAAGGAGCGGCGTGGCCGCGGCGCAGGCCGACCTGTATGTCGATCGCCGCGTGGTGCTGACACCGCTGCCGGAAAACTCGGCCGCCGATGTGAAAACGGTGCGCGCGGTCTGGGAGCTTTGCGGAGCAAAGGTGTCGCAGCTCGCTGCGGACGAACATGACCGCGTTTTCGCAGCCGTCAGCCACTTGCCGCACTTGCTGGCCTTTGCCCTGGTCCATGACTTCGCGCAGCGTCCCAACTCGGATCAACTGTTCGGTTTCGCTGCCGGCGGCTTTCGCGATTTCACGCGCATCGCCAGCAGCCATCCGGAAATGTGGCGCGACATCTGCGTCGCCAATCGCCAGGCCCTGCTGGCGGAACTCGATGCCTACATGGTCGAATTGATGCGGACCCGGGTGTTGCTCGCCGGTGCCGATGCGGATGGCCTCGAAGCGATGTTCAACACCGCCCGCGAGCGGCGCGACGCCTGGCTCGATTCCCTGTTGCCGCCTGGTGAGTAGCAGGACTATCATCTCGGCTGTCATGACCGCGGGAGCCCGAAACGCCCATCATGCTTGAAGTTCGCGAACGTGCTGGTTGCCGGTTATCTGGTTTCGGCAAAAGTCGGCGCTGACGAGACGGCGGTTGAGCAAGAAGCGGCATCCCTTTGTTTCATGAGATTGGAGGACTGAGCAATGAATGCACGCGTTGAAGCGGTCATGCAAATGGCCAAGACGTGGCCGACGGAGGACCAGGCCGAACTGCTGGATGCGCTGTTCGGTTTGGTCAGTCCCGCTGGTGACGAACTAGAAGCGCAATGGATCAATGAATGCGAAGATCGCTGTTCCGCCATCGATAGCGGCGAGATGCCGCTGATTGCCGCTGATCTGGTAATGGCCAGATATCGCCGCTGATGGATTTGTATTTTTCACGGGCGGCGCAAGTCGAATTGGATGATGCATTTGCTTATCTGGAAGGCGAACAGCCAGGTTTGGGCTACCGCTTTACCGCCGATGTCGATGAGGCACTCGGCCGTATTCAGATGTACCCGCTTGCATGGCATCCGCTTGGCCGCAATTTGCGACGCTGCCACTTGAAGCATTTTCGCTATGGCGTGATTTATCGACTCCGTGGTGACAAGGCCGAGGTTATTGCCGTCGCCCACGACAGCCGGAGACTAGGCTATTGGCGGGCCCGATTGGGCGCAAAGTGACTTCGAACATTGAGCTGGCAGATTGTCAAATTGGCTCAGTAGCGGGTTCGAGCCTGGCCCATTTGATTACTCCCAAGACCAAACGTACCCGGGAGATGGGTTGCTTCGTCGCCGGCACCCTGGTGCATACCAAGGACGGCTTGAAGCCCATCGAGCAGATCAAGGTCGGCGATCTGGTGCTCACGAGGCCGGAGAACGGGGAGGGCGAATTGTCCTACCAGCCGGTGACGCGGACGTTCGAGTACGAGAACAGGGAGTTGTATTACGTAAGCTGGGAAGTCGAGATCGACCGAACCGGTGGTGAGCCAGCATGGGAGCACGGTGAAATGGCCGTGACCGGGGGACATCCAATTTGGGTGAGTCGCCTAGAGCGGGTTACACGCACAAAGAGCGAGGATGAAAAGCATCCCGGTGGCAAAATTCTTACCGAGGTCAACAACTGGATGACCATTGAGGAGCTATACCTTCGAATGTGGAAGGGGTGGTGGACCAAGTCCAAGAATTTCGCGAACGTGATTCACGCAGTCATTGTTGATGGTCGTCCCGCTACGATCCGATTCATTCAACCTATCCTCCAAAGCCTCGGCCAAGCGCATATCCAACTGCGTGACGAGCTAGCGCGTGGACGTGTCCCTCCCAATCCCATTTTTGATGAGTTCTTGCAGATTCCGATAGAAGATGTCGGTGTTGCCTTTAACGACAGCGAGATATGGCGGGAGGAAGCTATGGGCGACACCATAGTGTTTGGTCCTCGCGGCGCGTACCACGCCAAGAAAATGGCTCCGATGACGGCCATGTGGGACGTGGATACCGGTGACTACGACTACACCGGCTACGATACTGAAAGCCCGATGTCTGTGGTCAAACGCTCAGGTGGGCATCTGCCCATGCGGCGCACGGTCTATAACCTAGAAGTGGCCAACACACACAGCTATTTCGTCGGCGAACTGGGGCTGTGGGTACACAACAACAGCGATTAAACGGGGCCAGCGTCGAATAGTCCCCGCGCTATCCAATTCATCTATATCGCATGAACCGACTTGACATTCCTCCACTGACTCACGCCGCAGGCACCGTTCGCCTGCCGGGTTCCAAGAGCATTTCCAACCGCATGCTGCTGCTGGCGGCGCTGGCGCAGGGCACGACCGAAATCCGCGACCTGCTGGATTCCGACGACACGCGGGTGATGCTGGCGGCGCTGCAAAAAGTCGGCGTTGGCGTGACGGCGCTGGGCGGCGGCGCCTGGCGCGTCGAGGGCTGCGGCGGGGTTTTCCCGGTCAAGGATGCCGATCTGTTCATGGGCAATGCCGGCACGGCGATCCGACCGCTGACGGCGGCGCTGGCCCTGTCCGGCGGCCACTACCGGCTGTCCGGCGTGCCGCGCATGCATGAGCGGCCGATCGGCGATCTGGTCGATGGCCTGCTGCAGATCGGCGCCGACGTGCGCTATACGGGCACGCCGGGCTTCCCGCCGCTCGCCATCCATCCGGCGCGCGTGAAACTTGCCGCGCCGATCCGCCTGCGCGGCGATGTCTCCTCACAGTTCCTCACCGCGCTGCTGATGGCCCTGCCGCTGACGGGCGAGGCGGCGGTGATCGAAATGACCACCGAACTGATTTCGCGGCCCTACATCGAAATCACCCTGAACCTGATGGCGCGTTTCGGCGTCGATGTCGAGCGCGCAGGCTGGCAGCGCTTCACGATTGCCGCTGGGCAGGGCTATCGCAGCCCCGGCGTGCTGCATGTCGAAGGCGACGCCTCGACCGCATCGTATTTTCTCGCTGCAGGCGCCATCGGCGGCGGCCCGGTGCGGGTCGAAGGCGTCGGCCGCGACAGCATCCAGGGCGACGTGCGCTTCGCCGAAGCACTGGAAGCCATGGGCGCTCGCATCGAATGGGGCGCACAGCACATCGAAGCGCGGGCGCCTGCGTCCGGGAAACTCAAGGCTTTCGACCTCGACCTCAACCACATACCCGATGCGGCAATGACGCTGGCCGTGGCCGCGCTGTTCGCCGACGGCCGCTGCGTTCTGCGCAATATCGCGTCGTGGCGCGTCAAGGAAACCGACCGTATCGCGGCCATGGCGACAGAGTTGCGCAAGCTTGGCGCGATCGTGGAGGAGGGCGCCGATTTCATCGCCGTCACACCGGCGCCGACTCTTGTGCCAAACATCGCCATCGACACCTACGACGACCACCGCATGGCCATGTGCTTCTCATTGGCGGCGCTGGGCGGCGTGCCGGTGACCATCAACGATCCGGCTTGCGTCAACAAGACCTTCCCCGATTACTTCGACGCCCTGGCTGAAATCACCGCCCCGGTGATCGCCATCGACGGTCCCTCGGCCTCGGGCAAGGGCACGGTGGCCGAGCGCGTGGCGGCTGCGCTGGGTTACCACTATCTGGACAGCGGTTCGCTGTATCGCCTGACCGCGCTGGCGGCAGTGCGCGCCGGAGTTGCGCTGGACGACGAAGCCGGCGTGGCGGGTCTGGCGGGCAGCCTGCCGGCCAGCTTCGAGGGCGGGCGCATCCTGCTCGCGGGCGCCGACGTGACGGACGCGATCCGCAGCGAAGAAATCTCGATCGGCGCCTCGAAAGTGGCCGCCTTGCCCGCCGTACGCGCCGCCCTGCTGGCCCGGCAACGGGCCTATCGCCGCTTCCCGGGCCTGGTGGCGGACGGCCGCGACATGGCCTCGGTGGTGTTTCCTGACGCTGCCGCCAAGGTGTTTCTCACCGCATCGGCCGGGGCGCGTGCAGAAAGACGCTATAAACAGTTGATCGCAAAGGGGATGCCTGCTAACATGCACGCCCTTTTGCAGGATTTGCAGGAACGGGATGCACGCGACGCCCAGCGCAGCGTGGCACCGCTCAGGCAATGCGACGATGCCGACCTGGTGGATACCACCGAAATGAACATCGAAGCCGCAGTAGCAGCCGTGATGACGATCGTCAAGCGGCAGGGACTGTGAGCCAGGCATAAGGAAGTGTCATACGCGTAGTGCAACACATGGTGCAACACAGTAACGGTGTCGCAACGGCCGCCCGGTCGCTGCGGCGAAACTTAACCAACCCGTCACCCCGGTGACAAACATCCGTAAGGTCCCTAACTCAATGATGTCTACTGCTGCTATTGCCGAAGCTTCACCCATGGAGAGCTTTGCCGCCCTGTTCGAGGAAAGCCTCCAGCGCCAGGAAATGCGTGCCGGTGAAGTAATCACGGCCGAAGTTGTTCGCATCGACCAGAACTTCGTGGTCGTCAATGCGGGTCTCAAGTCCGAAAGCATGATTCCCGTCGAGGAATTCCACAACGAACGTGGCGAACTCGAAGCCAAGCCGGGCGATTTCGTCCTGGTCGCAATCGAGATGCTCGAAGACGGCTACGGCGCAACGCGCCTGTCGCGCGAGAAAGCCAAGCGCATCGCCGCCTGGAACGATCTCGACAAGGCCATGGTCGATGGCGCCCTGATCAAGGGTCTGATCACCGGCAAGGTCAAGGGCGGTCTGACCGTCATGGTGAATGGCATCCGTGCCTTCCTCCCCGGTTCGCTGGTCGATACCCGCCCGGTCAAGGACACCACGCCTTTCGAAGGCAAGGAATACGAATTCAAGGTCATCAAGCTCGACCGCAAGCGCAACAACGTGGTGGTTTCCCGCCGCGCCGTGCTCGAGGCCAGCATGGGTGAAGAGCGCCAGAAGCTGCTGGAAAACCTGCAGGAAGGCACCGTCATCAAGGGCATCGTCAAGAACATCACCGACTACGGTGCATTCGTCGACCTCGGCGGCATCGACGGCCTGCTGCACATCACCGACCTGGCCTGGCGTCGCGTGCGTCACCCGTCGGAAGTGCTCAATGTCGGCGACGAAGTCACCGCCAAGGTGCTCAAGTTCGACCAGGAAAAGAACCGCGTCAGCCTCGGCATGAAGCAGCTGGGCGAAGATCCGTGGGTGGGAATCGCCCGCCGTTACCCGCAGGGCACGCGCCTGTTCGGCAAGGTCACCAACCTGACCGATTACGGCTCATTCGTCGAGATCGAGCAGGGCATCGAAGGCCTGGTGCACGTTTCCGAAATGGACTGGACCAACAAGAACATCCACCCGACCAAGGTTGTCCAGCTCGGCGACGAAGTCGAAGTGATGATCCTCGAAATCGACGAAGACCGTCGCCGCATTTCGCTCGGCATGAAGCAGTGCATGGCGAACCCGTGGGACGATTTCGCGATGAACCACAAGAAGGGCGACAAGGTCCGCGGCGCCATCAAGTCGATCACAGACTTCGGCATCTTCATCGGCCTGCCCGGCGGCATCGACGGCCTGGTGCATCTGTCCGACCTGTCCTGGTCGGCCACCGGCGAAGAAGCCAAGCAGAACTTCAAGAAGGGCGATGAAGTCGAGGCCGTGGTGCTGTCCATCGATGTCGAGAAGGAGCGCATTTCGCTCGGCGTCAAGCAGCTCGATGGCGACCCCTTCACCAGCTTCGTCGCGACTCACGACAAGAACAGCCTGGTCTCCGGCACGGTGACCAGCGTCGATCAGCGCGGTGCGGTGGTCAATCTGGGCGACGACGTTGAAGGCTATCTGCGCGTCTCCGAGTTCTCCCGCGAGCGCATCGAAGACCTGACCCAGCATCTGAAGGTCGGCGACGTGATCGAAACCATGATCGTCAATGTCGATCGCAAGACGCGTTCGATCAACCTGTCGATCAAGGCCAAGGATCAGGTGGAGCAGAGCCAGGCGATGCAGAAGCTTGCATCCGACAGCGGTTCGGCGAGCAGCGGCACGACCAATCTGGGCGCGTTGCTGAAGGCCAAGCTCAACCAGACCCCGCAGCAATAAGCCTTATCTCATGACCAAATCGGAACTGATCGCCAGGCTGGCGGAGCGTTTTCCCCAGCTTGTGGCGAAGGATGCCGACTATGCCGTCAAGATGATCCTCGATGCGCTCACTGCGGCGCTGGTGCGCAATGATCGCATCGAGATTCGCGGCTTCGGCAGCTTTGCGCTGAACTACCGGCCGCCGCGAATCGGTCGCAATCCGAAGTCGGGCGACAAGGTGCAGGTACCGGAAAAGTACGTGCCCCATTTCAAGGCCGGCAAGGAACTGCGGGAACGGGTCGATTACCGGCCATGATCCGCGTTGTTGTAATTGGCATCACGGCGGCGGCACCCTGAAAGGGTGCCGTTTTGCTGATCCCCGAATTCATATCGTGACCACCCTGCTCAAGCTTCTGGTCTGGCTGTTGCGTATCGTGGTTTTCGTCGGCCTGTTCGGCCTGGCGATCAAGAACGGCGGCCCGATGGAACTGCGCTTTTTCCTCGATCAGTCGTGGACCGCGCCGGTCTCGCTGGTCATCCTCGTCGTGTTCGCCGTCGGCGTGGCCGTCGGCCTGACCGCCGCGCTCGGCGTATTCCTGCGCCCCGACCGCACGACCACCCGCGAGCCGCGCTAGCCCCATGGAAATCGAACTGTGGTGGCTGCTGGTGTTGCCGGTCTTCTTCGTTCTCGGCTGGGTGGCGGCGCGCATCGACATCAAGCATCTGGTGCAGGAGTCGCGCGCCTTGCCGCGCTCCTATTTCAAGGGCCTGAATTTCCTGCTCAACGAACAGCCGGACCAGGCCATCGAAGCCTTTATCGAAGCCGCCCGCGTCGATCCGGAGACCATAGAACTGCATTTTGCGCTGGGCAGCCTGTTTCGCCGCCGCGGCGAAACCGACCGCGCGATTCGCGTGCATCAGAACCTGATCGAGCGCGATGGCCTCTCGCCCGGCCAGCGCCTGCATGCCCTGTCCGAACTTGGCCAGGACTATCTAAAGGCCGGTCTGCTCGACCGCGCCGAGGAAATTTTCGTCAAGCTGCGCGGTACGGACCGTGACGAAGAGGCGCTGAAAAACCTGCTGGAAATCTACCAGCAGGAAAAGGAATGGGCCAAGGCGATTGCCATTGCCGAGGCCATGCCCAACCATTCCGACCATCTCTGGCAAAAGGAAATCGCCGAATTTCGTTGCGAAATGGCCGCCAATGAAATGCTCAACGACCGCCACGACGAGGCGCGAGTCCTGCTTGAAGACGCTCTGCAGGCCAACCGCAAGTGCGTGCGCGCCACGCTCTTGCTCGGCGATCTCGCGGCAAAAGTCGGCGCCGGCGAGACGGCGATCGACTACTGGAAGCGCATCGAACAGCAGAACCCGATCTATCTTGCGCTGGCCGCGGAAAAACTCATGGCCGCGCACATCCAGCTCGGCCGTCTGGAGCAGGGCAAGCAACTGCTGCGCGGCTGGCTCGAGCGCCATCCCTCGCTAGACCTGCTTGACGCGGTGTTTCGCGCCGAACTTGACCATGACGGCGCGGAAGCCGCCTATGCGCTGGTGCGCGACGAACTGCGGCGCAATCCGACCCTGCTCGGACTAGACAAGCTGCTGGAAGCGCAGATACTGGTAGTTCCCCCGGAACGGCGCGCCGATCTGGAACTGATCAAGAACCTGATCCACAATCACACCCGCCGCGTCGCGCGCTATCGCTGCGACGCCTGCGGCTTCAAGGCGCGGCAGTTCTACTGGCGCTGCCCGGGTTGCGGCGGCTGGGAAACCTATCCGCCGAAACGCACCGAAGAATTCGATATCACCCTGTAGGAAACCATGAAAATAACTGTCATCGGTACCGGCTATGTCGGCCTGGTCTCCGGCACCTGTCTCGCCGACGTCGGCAACGACGTGCTCTGCCTCGACCTGGATGCGGCCAAGATCCGCATGCTCAACGAAGGCGGTATCCCGATATACGAACCCGGCCTCGAGGCCATGGTGCGCAAGAACGAGGCGGCCGGGCGCCTGCGCTTCACTACCGACATCGAGGCCGCTGTTGCCCACGGCGTGCTGCAGTTCATCGCCGTCGGCACCCCGCCCGACGAGGACGGTTCCGCCGACCTGCAGTATGTCGTCGCCGCGGCACGCAACGTCGGTCGTTACATGGACGGCTACAAGGTCGTGGTGGACAAATCCACGGTTCCGGTCGGTACCGGCGACAAGGTGCGCGCGGCGATTGCCGAAGAGCTGGCCACGCGTGGCGTCAGGCACGACTTCAGCGTCGTCTCCAACCCGGAATTCCTCAAGGAGGGCGCTGCGGTCGATGACTTCATGAAGCCCGATCGCATCGTCGTCGGCGCCGATGACGAGCGCGCCGTCGCACTGATGCGCGAGCTCTATGCGCCCTTTCAGCGCAACCACGAACGCCTGATCGTGATGGACGTCAAGAGTGCCGAGCTGACCAAATACGCGGCCAACGCCATGCTGGCGACCCGCATCAGTTTCATGAACGAACTGGCAAACCTCGCCGAGAAACTCGGCGCCGACATCGAACTGGTACGCAAGGGCATCGGCTCCGATCCGCGCATCGGCTTCCATTTCCTGTACCCCGGCGTCGGCTACGGCGGCTCCTGCTTTCCCAAGGACGTGCAGGCCCTGATCAGCACCGCCCAGGGGGCCGGCCAGGCCTTGCAGGTGCTGCAGGCGGTCGAAGCCGCCAACGAAGCGCAGAAAGGCGTGCTGGCGGGAAAAATCACCCGCCGCCTGGGCGCCGACCTCTCTGGCAAGACCCTGGCCTTGTGGGGCCTGGCCTTCAAGCCCAATACCGACGACATGCGCGAGGCGCCGAGCCTGGTGCTGATTGCCGACCTTCTGGCGCGTGGCGCGTCGATTCGAGCCTACGATCCGGTCGCCGCGCATGAAGCGCAGCGCATCCTCGGCGACAACCCGCGCATCAGCTATGCCGCAACTCCGATGGCAGCGCTTGACGGCGCCGACGCGCTGGCCATTGTCACCGAATGGAAGGAATTCCGCAGTCCCGACTTCGCCGCGATCAAGGCCAAGCTGAAGTCTCCGGTCATATTCGACGGCCGCAATCTCTACGATCCGGCGACGCCGCGCAAGGCAGGGCTGGAGTATTTCGCCATCGGCAGGCTATGAACTCCGTTCCCGACACCTCCGCCACCCGCATCCTGATCGTCGGCGACGTCATGCTGGACCGTTACTGGTTCGGCGAGGTGTCGCGCATTTCGCCGGAAGCGCCGGTGCCCGTGGTCAAGGTCGAGCGCAGCGAAGAAAGACCCGGCGGTGCCGCCAACGTGGCGCGCAACTGCGCCGCACTCGGCGCCCGCGTGGCACTGCTGTCGGTAGTCGGCACCGATGAGGCGGGGCAGAGTTTGGCGCAACTGATGGCCGACTCCGGCATCGAATGCAGCCTGCATGAGGACGCCAAGCTCAGCACCACGGTCAAGCTGCGCGTGATCGGGCGCCAGCAACAGCTGCTGCGCATCGATTTCGAGAACTCGCCGGACCACGAGGTGCTGCAGGCCAAGCTGGCGGATTTCGAGTCGCGGCTGGCTGACTGCGACGTGGTGATCCTGTCCGATTACGGCAAGGGCGGCCTGACCCACATCACGGAAATGATCGCGCTGGCCCGTGCCGCCGGCAAGCAGGTGCTGGTCGATCCCAAGGGCGAGGACTACACCCGTTACGCCGGCGCCACGCTGCTGACGCCGAACCGGTCCGAAATGCGCCAGGTGGTAGGTCGCTGGAAGGACGACGCGGAGCTCGCGCGCAAAGCCACGCAGTTGCGCCAGGAATTGCATCTGGAAGCCCTGCTGGTGACCCGCAGCGAGGAAGGCATGACGCTGTTCGCCGACGCCGGTACGGTGCACGAGCCGGCCGTGGCGCGCGAGGTTTATGATGTCAGCGGTGCCGGGGATACGGTGATCGCGACGCTGGCGGTAATGCTCGGCAGCGGCCTGTCGCTGCCGCAGGCCATGCGTCAGGCCAACCTCGCCGCCGGTGTCGTGGTTGGAAAACTCGGCACAGCAACGTGTTCTCTCGACGAATTGAAACAGGTCAACTAGGAAAATCCATGTACTACGTAGTCACCGGCGCCTGCGGATTCATCGGCGCAAACCTGGTCAAGGCGCTCAACGAGCGCGGCGTCACCGACATCATTGCGGTCGACAACCTGACCCGCGCCGACAAGTTCCTCAATCTGGCCGACTGCGAGATTGCCGATTATCTGGACAAGCAAGACTTCCTCGAACTGGTCGAGAACGGTCAGCTCGACGGCGGCGTCGAGGCCATCCTGCATCAAGGCGCCTGCTCGGACACCATGGAAACCGACGGCCGCTACATGATGGCCAACAACTACCGCTACTCGCAGACGCTGCTGGATTTCTGTCTGGAGCAGGAAGTTCCGCTGCTGTATGCATCTTCGGCTTCGGTTTATGGCGGCGGCGGCGTATTCCGCGAAGAGCGCGCACACGAATCGCCGCTCAATGTCTATGGCTACTCGAAATTCCTCTTCGACCAGATCGTCCGGCGCCGTCTCGCCAACGCCGACTCCCAGGTCGCCGGATTCCGTTACTTCAACGTTTACGGCCCGCGCGAGCAACACAAGGGACGCATGGCCTCGGTCGCCTTCCATCATTTCAACCAGTACCGCGCCGATGGCAAGGTCAAGCTGTTCGAAGGCTATGGCGGCTATGGCAACGGCGAGCAACGCCGCGACTTCGTCTATGTCGGCGATGTGGTCAAGGTCAATATGGATTTCCTCGAAAGCCGGGCATCCGGAATATTCAACCTCGGCACCGGCCGCGCCCAGAGCTTCAACGAACTCGCTGCGGCGACCGTCAATGCCTGCCGTGCTTTGGAAGGCAAGCCGCCCCAGTCCGTGGCCGAACTGGTGGCGGCGGGCATCATCGAATACATTCCCTTCCCGGATGCATTGAAGGGCAAGTACCAGAGCTTTACCGAGGCCGACCTCGGACAGTTGCGCGCCTCCGGCTACCAGGAGGCTTTCGCGACGGTGGAACAAGGCGTCGCCGAGTACGTCAAATGGCTGGCGCGGTGAGGCGCGCACCCCGCCGGGCCGTCCCAATGGCGGCGCAGCCAAGTTACGGAGCCGCACAGCGGCGAACTACCGTCACCCCCTGCCTTGGGCAGGGGGCTGGGGGGGAGGGCAGTCTAATGAAATGGAAAACACTCGAGGATTTCGTCGGCAACACGCCGCTGGTGCAACTCAAGCGTCTGCCCGGCGCGGAGATTGCCGGGCGCAACAACGTGATCCTGGCCAAGCTGGAAGGCAACAATCCCGCGGGTTCGGTCAAGGATCGGCCGGCGCTGTCGATGATCACCCACGCCGAAGTGCGCGGCCGCATCAAGCCGGGCGACACGCTGATCGAGGCCACCTCGGGCAATACCGGGATCGCGCTGGCGATGGCGGCGGCGATGCGTGGCTACCGCATGATTCTGATCATGCCGGAGAACCAGAGCGTCGAACGCTGCCAGACCATGCGCGCCTTCGGCGCCGAACTGGTGCTGACGCCCAAGGCCGGCGGCATGGAAGCCGCGCGCGACCTGGCCGAAAAGATGATGGGCGACGGCAAGGGCATCGTGCTCGACCAGTTCGCCAATCCGGACAACCCGCTGGCGCACTATGAAACCACCGGTCCGGAAATCTGGCGCGATACAGAGGGCCGCATCACCCACTTCGTTTCCAGCATGGGCACCACCGGCACCATCATGGGCTGCTCGCGCTACTTCAAGGAAATGAATCCGGCGATCCGCATCGTCGGCTGCCAGCCTGAGGAAGGCTCGCAGATTCCAGGCATCCGCAAGTGGCCGGAAGCCTACCTGCCGAAAATCTTCGACCGCACGCGCGTCGACCAGGTCGAAAACGTTAGCCAGGGGCAGGCCGAGGAAATGACGCGGCGCCTGGCGCGCGAGGAGGGCATCTTCGCCGGAATTTCCTCGGGCGGCTCGCTTGTCGCCGCACTGCGCATCGCGAGCCAGCTGGAGAACGCGGTGATCGTCAGCATCGTCTGCGATCGTGGAGATCGCTATCTGTCGACGGGGGTTTTCCCCGCTTAATCGGGCAGTGCTATCTTCCCGTCGGTGCTGAACTGGTAGTCGCGGAAGATGTGTGCCGCGGACAGTAGCTGGTAGCTGCCGTCCTCGTTGCGGCGCGAGGTGTCCTTCAGCCGGTAGGTCGTCTGGCCGCAGGTCCAGATCTCGAAGTTGCGCATGTGGGTGCACAGACAGGTCTTATCCATCACCTTGACCTTCTTCGCTTCCGGATGCAGCGCCACTTCGCGGTTGTAGGCATCGATGTACTGACAGCTTCCGTTCGAATCCAGCAGGTAGCCGTAGGCTTCGCAATTGGGGCGAATGCCGTCGCCGATGCCGGGGCTGTTCTTCAGCATGCGCATCGGGTAGCCGGTCGGGGAAATCGTATTGACCTCGATGTCGATTTCGCTGGCCTTGAAGTATTCCTGTTGCACTTTTTCGGGCAGGCCGCATTCCTTCGACACCGTGAAACGCGTCGCCACCTGGATCGCGGCGGCGCCCATTTCCATGAAGGCGACGCCATCCGAGCCGGTGAAAATGCCGCCGGCGGGAATCAGCGGAATGTCGAGCTGCTGCTCCTTCATCCAGTCGCGGATTTCAATGACGATGCTGGTCAGGTTGTACTGCGCCCAGTCCATGCCGAAGCCCAGATGCCCTCCGGCCAGCGGCCCCTCGATCACCACGTAGTCGGGCAGGCGGCCGGTGCGTGCGCTCTTTTTCAGGAACAGCTGCAGGGCGCGCAATGACGAAACGATGATGCCCAGCTTGGCATCGCGAAAGCGCGGATGATCCTCGATCAGCGCAAACGAGCCCAGATGCAGGCCCGCCGCCAGCGTGATGCCGTCGATGCCGGAATCCAGCGCTGCCTTGAGGCGCGCGCGCAGGGTTTCCCTGGGCGCATTCATGGTCAGCTTTTCCATGCAGTTGATGAAGACCAGGCCATCGCCGCGCTTGGCCTCCATGGTGCGGCCGACATGCAGCGCAGTGGCTTCCACCAGCAGGCCGAGATCGAACTGGACCACGGCCTTCTCGGTATTGGCGACATTGAACTTGTATTGCCGCAGCTTGTTCTTGACGAACTTGGTATTGAAGCGGCGGTCGGAAACCGTAGGCACCATGGCGTCCGAGATATGGCCGATGCCGCCCAGCCGTGCCGCCTCGAGGGCAAGTTCGGCGGTCGAAATGTCGACGCCCATGCCACCGACCATGATCGGCACCAGTTCCTGCTTGCCCAGCCGCAGGCGAAAATCATCGACGCGCTTCATTGCAAACGTTTCCATTGTTTAGTTACGGCCGCTACGCTTAACGTCGATAAGGCCGACGTTAGCCTCCACTGAAACTTTCGTTTTGGCAGCCCGACATTATCGCCTGCCGACAGCCCGTTCTGGCGCTGTCGCTGGGGAAAATTCGCTGGGCCTCAAGCCATCAACTGTAGCAGGGCCTCTCCATAGCGCTCTGCCTTGGCCTGGCCGATGCCGGGAATGTCGAGCAGATCGGCCTGGCTTTCCGGCCGGCGCGCCGCCAGTTCGCGCAAGGTCCTGTCGTGCAGGATGACGTAGGCCGGCACGCCTTGCTCGCGTGCCAGATCGGCACGCCAGGCGCGCAGTGCCTCGAACAGCGGCGCATCGGCGTCGGCCAGTGCCGGTCCGGCACCAGCTCGCCGTGCCTCCGGCGCCGACTTTCTGCCATGGACGCGCTTGGCCTGCTTGCGCAGAGACAGGCTCGCCTCGCCCTTCAGCACGGGACGTGCCGCATCCATCAGGCGCAAGGCGCCGAAGGCCTGGGCATCCGCATGCAGCAGGCCGGCGGCCAGCAACTGGCGGAACACCGAGCGCCAGCCGGCATCGTCGAGTTCCGCTCCGGCACCGAAAGTTGGCAGACTGGCGTGGCCGAACTGCTGCACCTTCTCGGTAGACTTGCCGCGCAGGATGTCGATCAGGTGTCCGGCGCCGAAGCGCTGGCCGGTGCGTAGCGCCGCCGACATGGCTTTTTGCGCGGCGACCGTGCCGTCCCACAGTTCCGGCGGTTCCAGGCAGGTATCGCAGTTGCCGCAGGCCTGAGCTTCCTCGCTGAAGTATCTGAGCAGCAGCGCGCGCCGGCAGGCCACGGTTTCGCACCAGGCCAGCAGGGCGTCGAGCTTGCTGCGCTCGACCCGCTTCTGTTCCTCGCCGGCCACCGATTCATCGATGCGCATGCGGTGGATCACCACGTCGTTGAGCCCGTAGGTCATCCAGGCTTCCGCGGGTTCGCCATCGCGTCCGGCGCGGCCGGTTTCCTGGTAGTAGGCTTCGAGGCTCTTGGGCAGGTCGAGGTGGGCGACGAAGCGCACGTCGGGCTTGTCGATGCCCATGCCGAAGGCGATGGTCGCCACCATGACGATGCCGTCTTCGCGCAGGAAGCGCTGCTGGTGTTGCTGGCGCGTCGCCGAGTCCAGCCCGGCGTGGTAGGGCAGTGCCGTAATGCCCTGTTCCTTGAGCCAGGCGGCCGTTTCGTCCACTTTCTTGCGCGACAGGCAATACACGATGCCGGCGGCGCCGCGGTAGCCGGCGAGGAAACCGAGCAACTGGCGGCGCGGGTTGTCACGCTCGACGACGGTGTAGCGGATGTTGGGCCGGTCGAAGCTGGAAATGAACACGCGCGCCGCGTCCAGACCAAGCCGGCTGATGATCTCCTGCTGCGTCAGCGTGTCCGCCGTTGCGGTCAGCGCGATGCGCGGTACCGATGGGTAGCGCTGGTGCAGGACGGAGAGCTGGATGTATTCCGGACGGAAATCATGACCCCATTGCGAGACGCAGTGGGCTTCGTCGATGGCGAACAGGGCGAGCCGGTTCTGCTCGTGCAGGCGATCCATGAGGCCGAGAAAGCGTTCGGTCAGCAGGCGTTCCGGCGCGACGTAGATCAGGTCGAGTTCGCCCATGCGCAGCCGCCGCTCGATTTCCGACGCCGTCGCATAGTCCTGCGAAGAATTGAGGAAAGCCGCGCGTACGCCGGCCTGCAGCAAGGCATCGACCTGGTCCTGCATCAACGCAATCAGGGGCGAGACCACGACGCCGACACCGGGCCTGAGCATGGCGGGAATCTGGTAGCACAGCGACTTGCCGCCACCGGTCGGCATCAGCACCAGGGCATCGCCGCCGCCGATCAGATGGTCGATGATCTGCGCCTGCGGCCCGCGAAACGAGGGATAGCCGAAAACGCGGTGCAGCGTATCGAGGGGGTCGGTCATGCGCAAGCGGGAGTGCCGGGAGGGGCCCGCATTATGCCCGCTACGCCCGGTTGCGGGAAACCGCAGGCGCGACGCTGATATCATCGAACCCTATCCACTGGAGCCCGATCATGGCCGGAAACCCCGAAATCACCAGCATGGCGCTGTTCTGCGACTTCGAGAACGTCGCCCTCGGCGTGCGCGACGCGAAGTATGCGCAGTTCGACATCAAGAAAGTGCTCGAACGTCTGCTGCTCAAGGGCAGCATCGTGGTCAAGAAGGCCTACTGTGACTGGGCGCGCTACAAGGAGTTCAAGGCGCCGATGCACGAGGCCGCCTTCGAACTGATCGAGATTCCCCACGTGCGCCAGTCGGGCAAGAATTCGGCCGACATCCGCATGGTGGTCGATGCCCTCGACCTCTGCTACACCAAGTCGCACGTCGATACCTTCGTCATCATCAGCGGCGACTCGGATTTCTCGCCGCTGGTGTCGAAGCTGCGCGAAAACAACAAGCGCGTGATCGGCGTCGGCGTCAAGGCGGCCACCTCCGACCTGCTCGCCGCCAACTGCGACGAATTCATTTTCTACGACGATCTGGTGCGCGAACTGCCGGCCAAGAAGCAGCGCAGCGAGCGCAAGGCCGCGGCCAAGCCGGCCGCCAGCGCAGCCGCCAAGCCGAAGCCCGAGGAAAAGGCCGAGGACAAGTCAGAAGACCGCAAACGCCAGGAGGCCATCGATCTGGTGGTCGAAACCGTCGAGGCGCTGGTCACCGAGCGCGGCGAAGACGAGAAGATCTGGGGTTCGATGGTCAAGCAGACCTTGAAGCGGCGCAAGCCCGGCTTCAGCGAGTCCTACTACGGCTATCGATCCTTCGGTGAACTCCTGGAGGACGCCATGAAGCACAAGCTGCTGATCCTCGAGCGCGACGAAAAGTCGGGCCAGCACATCATCCGCCTGCCCGTCGAAGACTGAGCCTCAGCTTGAACAGCATCCCCGAGATCCGGCCGGAGCAGTCGCTCGAACTGCTCAAGGAACTGCACATCCTGACGCGCGACAGCAAGCTCAACCAGGACAGCCGGCGCAAGCTGAAGCAGGTCTATCACCTCTACCAGTTCATCGAGCCGCTGCTGGCCGAAGTCATGACTGCGCGCGGCGACCTGACGCTGGTCGATCATGGCGCCGGCAAGTCCTACCTCGGCTTCATCCTCTACGACCTGTTCCTCAAGGGCCGCGACCAGGGGCAGGTCTTCGGTATCGAGACGCGCAGCGAACTGGTCGAGAAATCCCGCGAACTGGCGCAGCGCCTCGGTTTCGACCGCATGTCCCTGCTCAATCTTTCGGTCGAGGATTCAATCGAATCGGCGCAGTTGCCACAGCAGGTGGACATCGTCACCGCGCTGCATGCCTGCGATACGGCGACCGACGATGCGATCCGCTTTGCCCTGCACAGGCAGGCGCAGTTCATCGTGCTGGTGCCCTGCTGCCAGGCCGAGGTAGCGTCCGTGCTGCGCCGGCACAAGAGCGAAGCGCTGGCGCAGACGGCGCTGGCCGAAATCTGGCGCCATCCGATCCACACCCGTGAATTCGGCAGCCAGATCACCAACGTACTGCGCTGCCTGCTGCTCGAGGCGCATGGCTACCAGCTCACGGTCACCGAGCTGGTGGGCTGGGAGCATTCGATGAAGAACGAGCTGATCATCGCCCGACGCGGCATTACCCCGCGCGGCAATGCGCGCGAGCGCCTGGGCCGGATCCTTCAGGAACTCAAGCTCGACGACCTGCAGGCCCGCTTCGATTACTGAATGCAAAAAACAGGCGAATCGATGGCGCCACTATGGCGCGCGTGCTTGCCAAGATGCCGCATGGATCGCATAGCGGGGCAGCTAGTTGACAACCGACGCGCGCATTCAAAATGCGCTATATCGATTTCGAACGCCTGGTATTTTTCTTGGATATTTTTTTTGCCGGAACACTAGAAGTAGCCTGCAGGGTGGTTTTGTCTTTTCGCAAATAACCGAGCCGCTCAGACAATTGGCTGGAAATTTCTATTAAATCTGTTGCCTCCGGGCTTTCCCATCCGACACTGAATCGGCGCTCAGGGCCCAGAATAGTTAGCGCTGCGGCGAGAGTGCCGGTATGGTCGAATATTGGAGCACTGATGGCGTTAACCGAGCTCAGTTGATTGCCGCGAACCAGTGCGATGCCATGCGCGCGTATTTCGGACAGATGATTTTCGATCTCATTGCGATCGTGATGGTTGCGCAACTCTTCTGCAATTTTTTCTTCAGTGACATGTCGTTCCGCGAATGCGGCGAATACCAGACCGGTGGCGGAATCCAGAAGGGTTAGTACCGATCCTACCCGGACATTTATCGCAATCGGCCGGCGGGATTCTTCCCAGCGAACAATCGTAGGACCGGCCGAGCCCCAGATTGCAAGAAGCACGGTCAGGTCAGTTCTGTCCCGAAGATCGGCGGCAGCGTTACCGCAAATCTTGACGACATCCAGCTGGTGCAAGGCCGCCAGGCCAACAGTCAGCGCAAGCGGTCCAAGGCTGTAGCGGGCACCCGAGCCTTCCTGTTCGACCATGCCCTCCCGTGCCAGGCTGACGAGGTAGCGGTGCACCTTCGCCGAGGGCATTCCCATCGCCTTGGCAATGTCCCGCAGCATCATGGGTTGATACGCTTCCGCAAGCACGGCTAGAACACGCAGGCCGATCTCCACAGATTGAACACCGAACTGGGTCTTGCCGTTTTTTCCGCTATCCAGAGCGTCTGCTGTCATGACTGGGCGGCTATGGCATGCCAAAAAGCGCCAGGAGCTTCCACATGGGGGCTGTGCCCGAGTCCGGACAGGACAGTAACATCAGCGCCAAGGCGTCTCGTGGCGTCCGGATTGGTGACATTGTCCAATTCACCGCAGAGCAGATGCATCGGCGCGTCAGCCGTCCGGGCGATTCGAACAATGTCCGGCTTGCCCAAGGCATGGGTCAATGGATCGGCGGCAAGCCTGAATCCGCCATTTGTTGCGCGTATGCCGGTTTCGGCCTCGGCCGAATCGGGGGCTACCAGACCCCACAAGCCGGAAACTTTCAGGTGGCGTTCGACGGCTTCGGCCTTGGTGGCAAACAGTTTCGGCGGCGTCTGGGAAATTGCTCTTGTCTTGGCTATTTCGGCGTCGGTCCAGTCGACCTTGACCCCGAAGGCAACGACACGCTTTACCCGGACGCCAAAAATGCCGCTAGCGAGAGCGAGGGCGACCACGCCTCCCATCGAATGGCCGATCACGGTGACTTCTTCGTCCTGCTCCAGCAGCGCAGCCACGTCGCTTGCATGAATCCCGAATCCATACGGCGCACGATGAAACGAGCGTCCGTGACCGCGAAAGTCTGGAATCATCCATCGACCCTGCCAGTGTTGCTCCAGAAACGGCTTCAGGCCGTGCCAGACGGTGCCATTTGCGCCGAGCCCATGCAGCAACACGAGCAACGGGCCATCCGCGCCGCCGCGCTCACACCAGATGGTTTCAAGATCTGCCATTACGATTTCCAGTTTGGGTGCAGGACGTGCAGGTGAGGCCGCTGTGCGTTGAGAACATCGGGCTCACCTTGCCGGCCACGGCGCCAGGGTGACAATGACCCGCGATTATGACTCCCCGACGCCGCTTTTTTTCACTTCCTGCCCGATGCTCAAACCGCAGCGATATCCATCTCGAGCGCGGCGGTCTCGTTCTTTGCTCCGGGACATTTGGTTATTTTCACCTTGGCACACAGATCCAGATTGAGGTTCACCGGGCTCGTATTTTCGAAATCGATCTCGAGCAGGTCATTGAAGAAGATGCCCTTGCCTTTCGCGATCGGCTGGTGCTTGGTCCAGTGGCCGGCACAGGCGGCGATGCCGATCGCTTCGGGATGGATGCCTTCGGTGAGCTTGACGCGGCCGGCGACACGGCGGCCCTTTACGGTTTCGAGCCTGATGATGTCTTCGTCCTGCAGGCCCTTGCGCCGGCCCGTCTCCGCGTTAACCGCAATCCGGTAGGAGAAGGGATCGATGCGCGCGACCTCGTCGATCCATGGATTCTGCATGGTAAAGCCGTTGGCCTGGATGGCATCGCGATAGTAGAAGGCAAACATGTCGAAGTCCGGATCTTTCACTTCGTGGGACTTGCATGGCAGCCATTCGGGCAGCGGGCCGTAGTAGGCCGGATCGAAGGACATGCCGCCCTTCTTGCTCAGCTCCATTGTTTTCTCGCCCAGTTCGATCAGATACTCGTGGTAAATCGGGATGCGGACATCGAGGAGGGTGCGCCAGTAAACTTCCTCCACCCGCTTCGGCCAGGTGATGACGCCGTGCTCCTTGAACCATTCCAGCCCGCGCTCGGGTCCGAACTTGTGCTTGAGTTCGCGGTCGCTGATCTCGTCCATGTTGTAGGTCGCGTCGGGTTTCAGCATCTGCGGACCGTCGAGGCCGTAGTAGCTGTTGATGCCCATGTTGATTTCGGGTCCCATGTCCAGGCGATAGGCGATTTGCAGCATGACGTCGCGGGCGCTGCGCCGCTCGTGGATCGGCTCGACCACCGGCTGGCGGATCGGCCAGCCCCATTCGCCTGGTCCGGCGGGATGATTGAAGATGAACGGGTAATTGGGCCGTGGATCGACCACCTCGAGATAGCTCAAATCGGGCAGGATGATGTCGGCGAAATCGGAGAATTCGTTGAGGAAGAGGTCGAAGGAAGCGATGAAGTCGTAGGACTTGAGGCTTTCCACCACGGCCTCCTTGTTGCCGACGCTCATGACCGAATTGGCTCCGTAATTGAGCAGGAATTTCGGGCGATAGGGCAGCTCGAATTGCTTCCACCAGTGTTCCTGGTCGGAGGACGCCATCAATGGCGACACATGCGACAGCGGGAACATTTCGCAGAATCCCATCGAATCGGGCTTGCGTGGTTCCGCGGCCGGATAGGGTACGTGAGGAAGCAGCCAGATTCCCGTGGCCATGAGCCCGTCCTTGTCGGCGCGCGGGACATAGCGGGGGCGGCCGGTTTCAGGATGCCCGTAGGAAACAGGATTGAAGCCGAGTGTTCCGCCGACGACGTCGGCGGCACCGACAATGTGGTTGAGCAAATCGACCGCGAAGCAGTTGTACATCGAGTTCTTGTGGCCCTGCGCGCCGCGGAAGAATATCGCCGAAGCCGGGCGGTAGGGCAGGGTTACGCCGTCGATCACAATGGTGCTACCGATGCGCGCGGCTTCGCCGAATTCACGCGCCAGACGCTGAACCGTTGCGGCGGAAATGCCCGTGATTTCCTCGGCGTATGCCGGCGTGTAGGTCTTCAATTGAGTCTTCATGCGGGTAAATGAGGGTTGGCAGATTTCCCCATTGACCTCGTAATCACCTTCGAGGGCAGCGTTTTTTGCCGCCGTATCGTCGTGTGGTTTGGCCGTGTTGGACTGTGTGTCCCAGATCAGCGGCTTGCCAGATTCTGGGTGGCGGGCATACTTGCCGTCAGGCCGGATCAGATAGATTGCGTTGGTTCGATCGCGCAGGTATTCGGCGTCATACATGCCGAGATCATTGACCAGACAGTTGGCCATCGCCAGCGCCAGCGCGGCATCGGTTCCGACGCGTATCGGCACCCATTCATTCGCCTTGGCGGCGGCGAAGTTGCACATCGGATCGACCACCACCATTTTCATGCCACGCTCGCGCGCATCGGCGGCCAATGCGATGTTGGGCGTAGCCGCATGACCCGCGCCATGTCCTTTCGACGCGCCGAAGTAGATCGCGTAATTGCAGTGCTTGAAGTCCGGAACGATCGACCACGAGGCATGGGTGACGCCGCCTGCCGCATGTGCGCCGTTGCCGCAATGGACGCCGCCGCCGGCCACCCACATGTTCGGTGTACCGAAGGCCCAGCCGAAGGGAAAGAAAATCAGCGACGAAGGCGCCAGCGTGGTGGTGACCTGGACCATCAGCTGACGCGGATCCTCTTCGCGGACTTTCTTCAGACGCGTCGTTATCTCGTCCAGTGCCTCGTCCCAGCTTATCGGCTTCCAGCCCGGGTCAATACCGATTCCCTTTTCCGGGTTGGTGCGGCGCAGCGGGGTGTTGACGCGGTGCGGATCGTAAAGAATCATGATGCCAGCAATGCCCTTGGCGCACAGGCGGCCGCTGCCGACGGGGCTGTCCGGATTGCCCTCGATCTTTACCACCGTTCCATTGACCCGGTGAACCTTGATCGAGCATCCGCCATAACAAATGGTGCATGCGGAAGGAATCCAGACGTCTTCAACGACCTTCGGCTTGTTCTTCAGAACTGTATTCATGATTGATTTCATCCTCCACATGCGGCCGGTAAGAAATAGACCAGGACTTCCGGGGAAGTCGTGGTATCTGCGGGAGTAGGCAAGGGCTCATCCAACTCGTGGTTATGAACGATGGTTTCGTTGACGAATATTCGCGTGCACATCTGCAGCCTGCGCGGGGCGGTCGAGTCGCGGAAAATGCGGGCGCCGAATTCGCTTCCGTACTGTCGCTCGAGTTCGGTCAGCAGGCCGCGCAAGGTCGGCACCTGGTCGAATTGCACCGTCTGCTTCTTGGTCCCGGTGATGTCCGCGATAACTCCCATGAAAAGAAGATTCACGTTCATGTCCGATACCTCGCTAGCTGGCATGGCTGCGGCGTGCCGGGGAGAACAAGGGCACGTAGACCCCGGCCTTGACGGTAGATAGCTTCATGAAGAAGTCACCGCTTACCGAGGCGACACCGAGGATCGCCATTACTATGGGTGAATTACTCGCAGAATTGGTCAGCAGCAGCACCGGCACGATCAATCCCAATAGCAGCGTTCCACCGTAGAAGGAAAATGCCAGGCGGCCCGCCAGCAGGTCCCGTACCGACCACTTGGCGGCGATATTGCCGCTCGACAGCGCCCCCTGGATCTCCAGCGCGAAGAAGAGGGTGACCAATGCCGTGACGCCGGTCCACATTTGCAGCAGCCAGTCGCTTGCCAACTGACCGGACGCCGCGCCAATGACCAGCAGGGCGGCAATCCCTCCGCGTATCGCGAAGGCGATGTAGATGGCTGGATGGAGCGGCGAGTGCCAGAAAGGAATCGCCTTGGATGCGGTATAGCAGAAGCCCATGTAGCCGATGATGGCTATCGTTCCTATACCCGCCACGACATTCGCCGCCACTGCGAGCACGCGCCAGATGCCCGTCAGCCCGAGCAAGGTAATTGCGAGATAAATGCCGCCGCCGATCAGAAACAGGCTCAGGCCGACAAAGCCGCGCGATATCCACGAGGTGCGTACATGCCGCATCATTTTTATCGCGCGCTCCGGCCGTCCCAGAAACATCAGGTGCACGACGGCGCCGAGGGCTGCGAGAACATATGCGACCACCAGGCCGTAGATGACTCCGTAGATCGAGGCCATCAGCCATGTACCGCCGGCGACGCCCACCAGGAAGTGGCCGATGACCATCAGGATCCCGCGTCCCTCTCCCCATTCGCGTTGCGGACGATAGTCGCTGCGGAGATCGGCTATCAGTTGCTCGTAGCGGTTGTCTTTCATGCTTGCCTCACTCGGGAAGGTAGTAAACGTTCGGGCTGGTGCCTGCCTCGGGATGAAGCGTATAGCCGCCGCGGTCTTTGATCAGCACGGAGACGTCGCTGTTGGGATCAGCCAGGTCGCCGAAAATTCGCGCTTTGGCGGGGCAGTTGGCGACACAGGCCGGATCCTTGCCCTCCGCAAGTCGCGGGCGGCAGAAATTGCATTTCATCACTACGCCGATGGGATGGCGTTCCGAGCGCTCTATTTCATAGGGAGTGGGGCCTTCGTCGCCGAAATAGTTGCGACGCTCGTCGTTGAAATAGCGGTTGTTGTATGGGCACGCCACCATGCAAGCGTGGCAACCGACGCACATGTCCTTGTCGATATCGACGATTCCGTTTTCGGCGTAGTGGCTGGCTCCTGTCGGGCAGGCATTGACACACGGAGCGTCTGTGCAATGGTTGCAGAGGACCGGTAGCAACTTCCGCCTCATGGTCGGATACGTTCCTTCCTCCCGCTTGATCACTCGGGCGAAGAAAACACCTGGCGGGGTGCCATTCTCGGCCTTGCAGGACATCTGGCAACCGTAACAGCCCATGCAACGCTTTAGATCGATCACCATTCCTAATCTCATAGCTCATCCTCCGTTTGCATTGCCGAGACCTTGTTGAATATCGCCGCGACAACCCTTGCTTGCCGCCGCTTCGAGGCTTCTTGAGATGAGCCTCTCATTGCTAGATATTACATATATTGTAACGAGCTACACTATATATAACTCCAATTCTTCCACGATGTCAACGGTGCTGCGACGAGCGCCGACCTCTCTCGGGGCTTAGGGTTTCGCGGCTTCAGAATGAATTGGCGCTCTCGGCCGGCGGGCGCGGCAAATTGCGTAGGGACTTCACATCCGGGGCGGTCGCAGGAACATTCGCGAGCAGGACAGTGCCTTCGGGACGGGGCGCACTGCCAACAGGGGGATAGTTTCAGCTCACGAACGCCGCAGTTCAGGCCAGCAAGATAGTTTGCGCTTGCGGCAAGTCGGTCCGAACATCTAATCTATTCAGGAATGGACTAAGCAACGAGGCAACATGTTGCGCTGGACTTTGACCGCTTGGCCAACGCCCGGATCCCATGGGTCGGCGCCGGAATCACGCCGCAAAACAGGCCATCACACGATAATAAACAGGATGAACAGCATGACCATGAGTCAATCACCTCCAAGTCAGTCAGGATGCCCGGTGGCGCACGCGGTCTCGCCGACGGCTTGTCCCGTGAGCAGCCAGGCAGCTGCATTCGATCCCTTCGAAGATGCCTACCAGCAAGACCCGCCAGAGTATGTGCGCTGGGCGCGGGAACAGGAGCCGGTGTTTTTCAGTCCGAAGCTGGGCTATTGGGTAGTGACCCGGTATGAGGACATCAAACCGGTATTTCGCGACAACATTACCTTTAGTCCATCAATCGCGCTGGAAAAAATAACGCCAAGCAGCCCGGAGGTTGCCGAGGTCCTCAACTCGTACGGCTACGCCATGAGCCGTACTCTGGTGAATGAAGACGAGCCGGCTCACATGGCCCGACGGCGCATCCTCATGGAGCCATTCACTCCGGAGCAGCTCAGGCACCATGAGCCCATGGTGAGAAGGATCACCAGAGAGTACGTCGATCGGTTCATGGATGAGGGCAAGGCCGACCTGGTCGACCAGTTGCTGTATGAAGTACCGCTGACGATCGCGCTGCACTTTCTCGGCGTTCCCGAGGAAGACATGGGCATGCTACGCAAATACGCGGTTGCCCACACGCTGAATACCTGGGGCAGACCGAAGCCGGAGCAGCAATTGGAGATCGCCCACGCCGTTGGACATTTTTGGCAGTTTGCCGGCACGGTGCTGGACAAAATGCGCAAGGACCCGTCAGGTCCCGGCTGGATGAAGTACGGAATCCGCAAGCAGGCAGACCATCCCGACATCGTCACCGATTCCTACCTGCACTCCATGATGATGGCGGGGATAGTGGCCGCGCACGAAACGACGTCGCTCGCTTCGGCCAACGCGGTGAAGCTCCTGCTCCAGCACCCCAGCGCCTGGCGGGAGATTTGCGAGGATCCGGGACTGATCTCCAATGCAGTAGAGGAATGCCTGCGTTTCAGCGGCCCCATCGCCGCATGGCGGCGTTTGACCACGAAAGCGACAAGGATTGGTTCGGTGGACATTCCGGCCGGTGCAAAACTTCTGATCATCATGGCGTCGGCCAACCATGACGAACAATACTTTTCCGACGCCGACTTCTTTGATATCCGCAGAGAGAACTCGAGCGACCACCTGTCTTTTGGCTACGGCTCACACCAGTGCATGGGTAAGAATCTTGCGCGGCTGGAACTGCAAATATTCCTCGAGGAACTGAGCAAGCGGCTGCCGCACATGCGGTTGGCGAACCAGACGTTCACTTACCTGCCCAACGCGTCATTCAGGGGCCCGCAGCATTTGCTCGTGGAATGGGATCCGCGACAGAATCCGGAGCGAGCAAACCATCGCTTGCTGGATTCAAGCACTCCGGTGCGCCTGGGCGAGCCCTCCAGGCATTCGATATCGCGCATCGTGGCCGTCGACAGCGCAAGCTTGGTGGCGAAAGACATCCTGATGCTCCGCCTGAGATCGGTAGACGCAAGGCCGTTGCCGCGATGGACACCCGGAGCCCATATCGATGTCGAATGCGGCGACGCCAGCCTGTCCCGACAATATTCCCTGTGCGGAGATCCCGAGAATTCCCTTGCGATGGAGATCGCGGTACTGCGCGATCCCTCCAGCAGAGGCGGATCGGCGTGGATTCATGACAACGTAAAAGTCGGCGATCACCTGCGGATTCGGGGGCCGCGCAACTACTTTCGCTTCGACCCGCTGTGCAGGAAGGCCATATTCATCGCCGGCGGCATCGGCATTACGCCGATAAGCGCAATGGCACGCAGAGCAAGGTTGCAGGAAATCGACTATCAGCTGCATTACAGCGGACGCAGCCGGACTTCAATGGCGTTCATCAGGGAGCTTGCCGAGCTTCACGGCGATCGCTTGCATGTCTACGCGAAAGACGAGGGATTGCGCAACGATTTTAACGCCTTGCTGGCCGGAGCTGATCCGGGTGCGCAGATCTACGCATGCGGACCGGAACGAATGCTGGAAGCCATCGAGCAATGCTGCGCCGACCGGCCGGCCGATTCCCTGCGCATCGAGCATTTTCACTCGACGCTGGGAACACTGGATCCATCAAAAGAATCGTCTTTCGAAGTCGAATTGAAGGACAGCGGAATTGTCATCAACGTCGCCGCGGATCAAACCCTGTTGCAGGCGCTGCGCAGTGCGAATATCGATGTCCAGAGCGATTGCGGCGAAGGCTTGTGCGGCTCGTGCGAGGTACGCGTGCTTGCGGGTCAGATAGATCATCGTGACGTCGTGCTTACTCGGGCCGAGCGCAGCGCGAACGACAAAATGATGGCATGTTGCTCCCGCTCCTACGGCGCCAGGCTGATACTCGAACTGTAAGCCTCAGGTTCACCCGATCAGGTCTTCGCTCGCCAAGTTCCGCTTTCCCGTTGCCGGCGCCCTTCTGCATCGTGATCGACGAGGGCCGTCACTGGCCCGCGATATTCATAGCACCCCGAGGGTTTCGGTAAGAATATCCAGAAACCATTGATGGGGTGCAAGGCCTTCGTGACGGCGATCCCAGTGCAGCCGCACCTCGATCTGAGGCAGGTCGATAGGCAATGGCAGCATTTTCAAACCGCCGAACAGCTCGAACGAGGCCGCAACGCGGGAAGGCATCACGACGATCATGTCGGACGTGGCAATCAGGCTGGGCAGGATCGTGAAGTGAGGAATCCGCAGCGCCACCTTGACGCCGAGTTGCAGCAGCAAGTCCTCGAGATGCTTGTGACCGAAGAAGGACGAGGATACGTAGGCGTGGCGGGCGGAAGCAAATTTCTCCAGTGTCAGTTTTCCGCGAATCGATGGATGTTCCTTGCGTAGCAGGCAGACGTAGTGTTCGTGAAACAAATGGGTATTTCGCGTCACGTCGCAAATAGTCGGCAGGTAGCCCACGGCGGCATCGACCTTGGCCGAGGCTAGCCAGTTCGGAACATCGCTCAATGTCATCTGGATTACTTCGAGTTCCACCTGGGGCGCGACGGCGCTGAGCTTTTTCAGCAAGGGCGGCAGAAAAATCAACTCGCCGATATCCGACATGGCGACGCGAAACCGGCGGTCGGTCTCCGCCGGCACGAAGCTGCTGGTCATTTCCACGGCGCTGTCGATCTGCGCCATTCCGCCGCTGAAGCGCTTGTAGGTCTGCTTGGCACAGGGCGTCGGCATCATGCCATCGTGGGTCCTGACGAACAGCTTGTCGTTGAGCACCTCTCTTAGCTTTGCCAGGCCATAGCTGACAGTCGGCTGGGTCAGATACAGACGTTCGGAAGCCGCAGTGACGCTGCCCGTCTCGTAGATGGCGATGAATACGCGAACCAGATTCAGATCGATTTTGGCTTTGCGAGACATCAAGTGGCTCCCATTAGTATTGATGTGGTCGATAAATTATAGAGAAACAATCGATTGGATTAATTAAAGTTCGGCCGATATATTTCTGTCCAACGCTTTTTCGTATCTGCAATTGGCGTGTCAGATACAGCTCAGGGTCCCAGGGAGACGGATGATGCACTCGCGGTCAAGCAAGCTTTCATGCCTCCTCAGACTTTCAGCCTTCTTCGGCAACGTATGACTACTGACAATTCCGAATTTGTTCGCTCACCAGCGCCGTCGCTGGCTGACCGTTACGAACTTGATGCGGGCCGGGTGTTCCTGAGCGGAGTTCAGGCACTGGTGCGGCTGCCTATCGAACAGATGCGACGCGACCGTCGGGCAGGCTTGCGCACCAGGGCCTTCATAACCGGCTATCCGGGATCGCCCCTGAGCGGCTACGACATTGCCTTGCGGCAAGCCGGCGAGGCGCTGGATACCTACGGGATTCATCATCTGCCCGGCCAAAACGAGGAACTGGCAGCGACCACGCTGATGGGCACGCAGATGCTCGACGAGCATCCGCATCCGGATGTGGATGGCGTGGTTGCCTACTGGTACGGCAAGGGACCGGGCATCGACCGGTCGGGCGACGCGCTCAAACATGGAAATTTTGCCGGTACCAGCACCAGCGGCGCGGTGGTGATTCTCAGCGGCGAGGACCACGAGGCAAAGAGTTCCAGCGTGCCCTACCAGCAGGAGTTCGCATTCGAGCATGTGGGGATTCCGGTGTTGTACCCGGCGACGGTCACCGAGTTCATCGAATACGGCCTGCACGCGGCCGCTCTGTCACGCTACAGCGGCTGCTGGGTAGCGCTGAAACTTGTCGGGCCACTGTGCGACGGCGGCGAGGTGGTGCGATTTTCCGGCGATCAGTGGCCGGTCGAGCTGCCGCCTCTGACTATCGACGGCAAGCCGTTCCGCAAGAAGGCGAATTTCAAGTTCTTTCCGGTACTGAACATTGAAACCGAGCGGCAACTCTATGTCGAGCGGCATGCGGCTGCGCGCGCCTATGGGCGGGCCAACGGACTGAACAGGCTGACGGTACGTGGTCCGGCCGACCGGATTGGCATCATCAGCGCCGGCAAGAGCTATACCGATACGCGGCAAGCCCTGGAAGACCTGGGCCTGGACGATGCAGGTTTGCAGGCGGCCGGCATTCGCGTCGCAAAAATCGGCATGCTCTGCCCGCTGGACGTCGAGTTCGTTCGGGATTTCGCCAGAGGGCTCGAGCAGATCATTGTCATCGAAGAGAAGCGTGACTTTCTCGAGCGCCAGGTTGGCCGTGCCGTATGTGATCTGGGCCCGATTCGCGTGTTGGGCAAGTACGATGCCGAAGGTCGGCCGCTGTTCCCCGTCGAAGGAGGCATGAGTAGCGACATGATCGCGGAGCTGCTGGGACGAGTGCTCGGGACCGGATCCATGCTTCCGGCCGCCGCAGCGGCACGGCTTGACGTGCTGCGTGAGGTCAGCGAGCGCAACTGCCTGCCGCAGCCCCGCCGCACCCTGAACTTTTGCTCGGGTTGTCCGCACAATGTCTCGACCCTGCTCGCACCCGGGCAGATTGCCTGGGGCGCTCCCGGTTGCCATATCTTCGCCGCCGTAATGGACAAGCCCGAGAAACGCATCGAGGCGGTCACCCAGTTCGGGGGCGAGGGTTTGCCGTGGATCGGCCTTGCGCCCTTCACGACGCGCAAACACATCGTACAGAATCTGGGCGACGGGTCACTGCTGCACTCCAGCTACCAGAACATCCGCTTCGCCGTGTCGGCTGGCGTCAACATCACTTTCAAGATCCTGTTCAACGGTGTCATCGCCAATACCGGAGGGCAGAAATCCATAGGCGAAATGCCCATCCCCACCCTGGTGTCCCATCTGGCGCTGGATGGGGTGGCCAGGATCGTGCTGATCGCCAAGGATCCCAAGCGCTATCGGCAGGTCAATTGGCCGGCCCAGGTCGTCGTCCGCACCGCCGCGGATCTGGAAGCGTCGATGCAGGAGCTTGCGGCAACGGCCGGGACAACGATCCTGATTTACGACGGCGAATGTGCCAACGAGCGCAGGCGTCGCCAGAAGCGCGGCACGCTGCCGGCGCCGACGCGGTTCACGGTGGTCAACGAGGATGTCTGCGAAAACTGTGGCAACTGCGGCGAGGTGGCCAATTGCATGTCTTTGCAAAAGGTCGAGACCCAATTCGGCCCCAAGACCCAAATTCATCAGTCGTCATGCAACCAGGATTTCACCTGCATCGGTGGCAAGTGTCCGTCGTTCGTCACCGTGGAAGCCGGGCCCGGCATCCGGGTGCGCCGGCCCGAACCGCAACAGATAGCCGCGATCTCGATTCCGGAACCCCAACTGCCGGTGCTGTCACGTCCATACAACATCTACATTCCCGGACTTGGCGGTACGGGCGTACTTACCGCAAACGCCATTCTTTCCCTGGCGGCGACTCTGGATGGCAGCGAGGTCAAGAGCTACGATCAAACCGGTGCAGCCCAGAAGTGGGGCGCTGTCTTGTCCAGCCTGATCATTGCTGCGCCGGGTCAGATACCAATTACCAACCGGGTGGGGCTGGCGCGGGCAGACCTGTATCTGGCGCTCGACCTGCTGGCCGGCGTCGACCGCAACAACCTCGGGTGCTGCAATGACCAGACCACATACCCGGTGATCAATACCGGGCTGCTGCCCAGTGGCGACATGATCCGCAACCCGCATCTGGTCATGCCCGTGGATGGCATGGTTGAAACCATACGTGCGGCGACCGGTCGCAGGGACGGCGTGGTAATCGATGCGCGGCGCATCGCCGAGGGCCTGTCCGGCGACTACATGATGGCCAACATGGTGACCATCGGCGCGGCCTACCAGGCAGGGCTGCTACCGATTTCGGCAGCGAACATCGAAACTTCGATCCGCCTCAATGGCACGCAGATTGAGGCCAACATTCTCGCCTTCCGCGCCGGTCGCCTGTCACAACACGATTTTGACCGGCTGTCGCGGATGCTGGTTCGTCCTTATGCCACGCTGGCCGACCGGACCGCTGCAGCCAGGCAGCCAGGTTCCGGCAAGTATCGGCGCGTGCAGGAAGCGGTCGACAACTGTCGGCGGCACCTGGGCGGCGAGCTGGTGCTGGAGGAGCAGATCAGGGTTCGTGCCGAAGATCTTGTGGGCTACCAGAGCGCCGATTATGCGCTGCGTTACCTGCGCTCCGTCGATGCGGTCGCGGCGGCGGAGCGGAAGGCATTCGGCCCGACTGCAGCGCTGGATATCACCGCAGCAGTCGCAAGAAATCTGCACAAGCAAATGGCCTACAAGGACGAGTACGAGGTCGCACGCCTATTGACGCAACGGACGTTTACTGACCGGGTCAGGGAGATGTTCACGGATTCCGTGCGCCTCAGTTTCCAGCTGCAGCCGCCGTTCATGCGCCGGTTCGGTCTGAAGCGCAAAGTAGGCTTCGGCCCGTGGACAGTTCCGGTACTGAAGGGGTTTGCGTACCTAAAGTTCCTGCGTGGGACCATCCTTGATCCGTTTGGAAGTATGGTGTTGCGGCGGCAGGAACGGCAGCTCGTGGGCTGGTATCTCGATCTGATGGATGATGGAATCCGTAATCTGACTGCAGCCAAGCGGGAAATGGTGCTCGAACTGCTCTCGGTGCCGGACATGATTCGTGGCTATGATGACATTAAATTAGAAGCGATTCTCGCGGCAAAGAACAAGGCGGCACTACTCCGTGAAGGTTTGCGGAGTGACAATGCTCCGATGTCGGTGAAGGCGGCAGCTTAAGTGGCCGCAGATTGAGGGGAAGACATGAGTGAATTCCTGCAGTTCCTGTTTTCAGGCATCACGGTTGGAGCCACGTATGCCCTGGCGGCGCTCGGGTTTACCCTGATCTACAACGCCAGCACGGTGATCAATTTCGCCCAGGGCGAGTTCATCATGCTCGGCGGCATGCTGACTTTCGTCTTTCTGCAGTCGGGGATACCGATGCCGCTGGCGATCCTGCTGGCGATTGCGATACCGGCGCTGGTCGGCATCGCGCTGGAGAAGCTGGCGATCGAGCCAGCGAGGGATGCCGAGGTCGTGACGCTGATCATCATCACCATCGGCGCCTCGCTGGTCATTCGCGGACTGATCCAGATCTGGCTGGGCAAGGGCGCGCACACCTATCCCGCATTCTCGGGCAACGAGCCGATCCAGATCGGCGGCGCCACCTTGCTGCCGCAAAGTCTCTGGGTGCTCGGCATCACAGCTCTGGTGGTGGTCGCCCTCTGGTATTTCTTCAGCCGCACGCTGGCCGGCAAGGCCATTCTCGCCACTTCGTGCAACCCGCTGGCGGCGAAACTCGTCGGCATCAATACGCAATGGGTGCTGCTGGTCAGTTTCGCCCTTTCGGCGGCGCTGGGAGCGATCGGTGGTGTGCTGCTGACCCCGATCACCCTCACCTCCTACGACGTTGGAATCATGCTGGGGCTCAAGGGATTTGTCGCCGTTGTCGTCGGCGGCCTGGGCAGCGGTCTGGGTGCCGTGGTCGGCGGGTTGCTGGTGGGCGTCATCGAAGCCATGGCGGCCGGATACATCTCTTCCGCCTACAAGGATGCGATTCCCTTCATCCTGATTCTGTTCATTCTCTTCTTCATGCCGCGCGGAATCTTCGGCGCAAAAGTGACGGAGCGGGTATGAGCATGCCAAGGCGGCATCTTCCGCTCCTGATCCTGGCTGTAGTGCTACTGCTGCTGCCACTGGTACTGCCCAACAACTACTACTACGACATTGCCATACGCATGGCGATCAATGCGATCATCGTTCTCGGCCTGAACCTGCTGATCGGATTTGCCGGCCAGATCAGCCTCGGCCACGCCGGTTTCGTCGGCATCGGCGCCTATGCCACGGCGATTCTGCCGACGCATTTCGGTTGGCATCCGATACTTGCGATGCTTGCCGGCGCGGCGATTGCGAGCGCGATCGCGGCAATTGTGGCACGGCCGATCTTCCGCCTGAAGGGGCATTACTTGGCCATGGCAACGCTCGGCCTGGGCATCATCATTGCCATCGTGATCAAGAACGAGGCGGCCTATACGGGCGGGCCGGATGGCATGCCGGTGGCTGCGCTGGGGCTGATGGGTTTCGAGATATCCGGCGAAAAGCAATGGTACTGGGTCCTCGCTGCGTTGCTTCTGTTCAGCTTCTGGGCATCGAGGAACCTGATCGATTCGCCATTCGGGCGCGCCCTGAGGGCATTGCACGGGTCCGAGGTTGCATCGCAAGTGATGGGGGTCGATATCGTGCGCTACAAGGTGGCCATTTTTGTCCTGTCGGCCTTCTTTGCCAGCCTGATGGGCAGCGTCACCGCACATTACATCGGCTTCGTCACGCCCAATATCGCCGATTTCTTTCATTCCATCGAATTGATGACCATGGTCGTCGTCGGCGGCATGGCGTCGATTTACGGTTCGCTGATCGGCGCCGTGCTGTTGACCGCATTGCCCCAGGCACTGTCGACCTTCGAGGGCTGGGAAACGGTGGCTTTCGGCATCATCCTGATACTTTGCATGATCTTCATGCCCAACGGACTGGTGCCCACCCTGGCGGCACGCTTCGGCCGCAATGGGCAGGAGGACCGCTGATGGCACTCCTTGAAGTCGACAATCTTTCCATCGCCTTCGGCGGCGTCAAGGCCGTGCAGAATGTAAGCTTCTCGGTCGATCGCGGGTTGGTCTATTCCGTGATCGGGCCGAACGGGGCCGGCAAGACCACGCTGTTCAATCTGATCACCGGGGTTTACACGCCGAGCGAAGGCGACATCCGGCTCGACGGCAAGTCCATCGCCGGCACCGCGCCGCACCGGCTTGCCTTGAAAGGCATGGCCAGAACCTTCCAGAACCTGCAGATCTGCATGAACATGACGGCACTGGAGAACGTCATGGTCGGAGCGCATCTGCAGCTCGACCGCAACATGATCAAGGCCATGTTGCGCTTTCCGGGCATTGCCCGGCGCGACCAGGAGCTCAAGGATGAGGCACGCGAACTGATGCGTTTCGTCGGTCTCGAGAGCTACTGGAATCTCGGTGCCAGCTCGATGCCCTACGGTGCGCTGAAGCGGCTGGAGATCGCCCGCGCCCTGGCCGCCAGGCCGCAGATACTCTTTCTCGACGAGCCGGCGGCAGGCCTCAACACGCACGAAACTGCCGAAATCGACGAACTGGTGCGCAAGGTGGCCGACATCGGCGTCACGGTGGTTCTGGTCGAGCACGACATGAAGATGGTGATGAATATTTCCGATCGCATTCTGGTGCTTGACTACGGCAAGAAGCTGACCGAGGGCACTGCCAGGGAAGTCAGGGAGAATCCCGACGTGATCGCCGCCTATCTGGGCAGCAACGCATGAACAGGGCACGGAGGAGGGGTGCATGACGCAGGCGCTGCAGATCATCAGCAACGAGCATCGCAACATGTGGCAACTGTCAGTGGTGCTCGACGACTTGTGCAAACAACTGGTCAAGGGGGACGAGAAGCCAGATGCCGAGTTGTTCGGGATGATTTTCGACTATATCGAGCAGTACATCGAGCGGGTGCATGAACCGAAAGAGGAAACCCACCTGTACCAGGCGGTGCTCCGGCGCAGCAGCGAAGGCAGGGAGATGATTGCCCGGTTCCAGCTCGAGCATGCCGAAACGCCTGCGGCGGTTGCCCGGCTGCGCAACCAGTTGGGAATCCTCATGCAGAACCATCCACAAGGCGTTGCGGAGTTCAGGGAGGTAGTGGACCGCTACCTTTCGCTGTTGCGGCAGCACATCATGAAGGAAGAGAGCGAGCTCTTCCCGCTGGCGCGCAGGACACTGACAGACACCGACTGGGACGCAATCAATTCGGCATTTGCCGACAGCAGTGATCCGCAATTCGGCGACGAGTCGCGCGCCGAGTTTCGCGTCCTGCTCTCGCGCATCGTCAACCAGGCACCGGAGCCGATCGGCTTCGGCCTGCGGGAGGCATTGCCCGAACCCGACGCGCATCCCGTGCTGCTGTCGGTTCAGGACCTGAGCAGCCACTACGGGCGCATCCAGGCTTTGCGTGGCGTCACCCTCGAAGTCAGGCAAGGCCAGCTGGTGGCCCTGGTCGGTGCCAATGGTGCCGGCAAGACCACGCTGCTGCGGGCAATTTCCGGCGTGCAGCGGGTATCCGGCGGTGCCATCGGTTTTGCCGGCCATGACATCACCTACATGCGACCGGATCAACGGGTCCGGCTGGGCATCTGCCAGGTTCCCGAGGGGCGTCAGGTGTTCGGTCCGCTGTCGGTGGAAGACAACCTGCGGCTGGGAGCCTATACGCGCTGCGACAAAAAGGCGATCGAGGACGACCTGGAACAAATGTATGCCATGTTCCCGATCCTCAAGCAGAAGTTCAGGCAGGCGGCGGGAACCCTGTCCGGCGGGCAGCAGCAGATGCTGGCGATGGCGCGGGCGCTCATGGGCCGGCCGAAACTGCTGTTGCTCGATGAGCCCTCGATGGGTCTGGCACCGCTACTGATCCAGGAGATATTCAACGCCATCATCAGCCTGCGCGAGCATGGCAAGACCGTGTTTCTGGTCGAGCAGAATGCCCAGGCGGCACTGACCATCGCCGATCGCGCTTACGTGATCGAGACCGGCGAAACCGTCCTGTCAGGTACCGGCAGCGAGTTGCTGAACAACGAGCAGGTGAAATCGGCCTATCTGGGAATCTGAATTGAGGTGTTCGTCCCGGCGCCGTACCGCCAGCGCCGACTTTCAAGCAAATCGGCGGCGTGCATGGATGGGATGTACTTTGCGTCACCCTGTAGCAAATGCTGTCATTAAACCTATAAGGAGGAAACAACCATGGTCAAACACTCACTGCGCAAGACCCTTGCCGTTGCCGCACTCGCAATTGGCACCAGCCTGTCGGCATATGCCGCTGATCCGATCAGGATTGGCGCGGTATTGTCGGTCACCGGTCCGGCCGCCTTCCTCGGCGACCCTCAACTGAAGACCCTGCAGCTCTATGTCGAAAAGATCAACAAGGAGGGCGGGATATTGGGCCGTCAGCTGCAGCTGTTTCATTACGATGACGGCAGCGATGCGGCCAAGGCCAACGGCTTCGCCAAGCGCCTGGTCGACGACGACAAGGTCGACGTCATCGTCGGCGGCAGCAACACCGGTTCCACCATGTCGATGATTCCGGTCGTGGAGAAGGCGGAAGTTCCGTTCATGTCGATGGGCGGTGCCGTGGTCGTCGTCGAGCCGGTCAAGAAGTGGGTGTTCAAGACGCCGCATACCGATCGCATGGCAGCCGAAAAGATCTTCGACGACATGAAAAAGCGCGGCCTGACCAAGGTGGCGTTGCTCTCCGAAACCAGCGGATTCGGCGCCTCGGGGAAGAAGGAAAGCGAAATCATGGCGGCCAAGATGGGCATCACCTTCGTCGCCAATGAAACCTACGGCCCCAAAGACACCGACATGACTCCGCAACTGACCAAGATCAAGAATACGGCGGGTGTGCAGGCCGTATTGGTCTTTGGTTTCGGCCAGGGTCCGGCCATCGTCACCAAGAACTACAAGCAATTGGGCATTGCCTTGCCGCTGTATCACACGCATGGCGTGGCCTCGGAAGAGTTCATCAAGCTCGCCGGGACAGCGGCAGAAGGTGCCCGCCTGCCGTCGCCGGCGCTGCTGGTAGCTGAAAAACTGGCTGCCAGCGACCCGCAGAAGGGGGTGGTGATGGCCTACCGCAAGGCCTACATGGATCGCTTCAAGGAAGACGTGTCGACCTTCGGCGGGTATGGCTACGACGGCCTGATGATCGCCCTGGATGCCATGAAGCGTGCCGGATCGACTGACAAGAAGAAGGTGCGCGATGCCATCGAGGCCACCAAGGGATATATCGGTACCACGGGCAAGTTCAACATGTCCCTGACCGACCATATGGGACTCGATCAGTCGGCCTTCCGCATGCTGGAAATCAAGAACGGGGACTGGGTACTCCTGAACTAAACCCGGCCGTCCCGGGAAAAGTTCGCACCGCGGACTTTTCTCCGGGCCCCCGGCACCAGGCCAACCCGGGGAGTTCTACACGCAGTCTGGCCGGAGGTTCTGGCCGGCGTGGGCGTGATCCAACGAGATATACAAACCCCAGTGTAATGACGGGGTGCCTCGTCATGGACATTCAACGCCGGGATTTCATCCTGGCAACTCAAGCGGCGATGGCCGAGCAAAACTCAGGGACTAGAAAATGACAGCGAAAGCCGGAGAAATTAAACTGCCGCATCTGTTCCAGCCGGGCAAGATCGGCAAGTTCGACGTCAAGAACCGGATCAAGTACGGGGCGTGTTGCGTCTCGAACTACAACGGCCGCGACGGCACCATCACGCCGCGTGAACTGGC
>JALHPU010000032.1 GCA_022842325.1 Sulfuritalea sp.
GCAAGCCAAGCTCAATGCCATAGCGAGGAAACTGAATGAGCGCCCTAGGAAAACACTAGACTACGCCACACCCGCTGAACGATTTCACCAATCCGTTGCATCGACCGGTTGAATCCAAGATACCTATATCGTCAAACAATTATCGTTATGGCGAGAAATTAGCTGCACAAGAATACTTTCGGCCTGCTTGATGGCCATGTACGCCAACTTACGACTTGCTGTTGTGTGAGTAAGTCCTGACGCGCTTGCATAGACCTTTGCCACGATGCTACTGACTTGCAAAGCATGTGTTTCTAACAATTCATCTTCGCTTGCGACTGTCTTGCCTTGTTCCTTATTTGTGCCGCCAAACACAAACATAACCCGTTGTCGCCGTGTTGGCTTGCTCAGTCCCTTTTCGTAGGCGAACCCGGATTGCGCCTCGACCAAAGAGTCCGGAGCAATCAAGTGCAACACCAAAGTCACGAGATCTCTCATCTCTCCTACGGCTCCAGAATAATTCGGCATATCTTGACCATAAATAAGCCAAGCGGAGACGTACTTCTCTCTTAGACTCGAATCTAACGCTTGAAGTAGCGCGGCAATCTCGGGGTCATATGCTGGCGAGGTAGTTTTTCGTGCATATTTTCCCGCCCATCTAGAGAACATTCTGCACCGACGGCGCACCTGGCTACCATCGGAACAAAGTTCGGCTATCCCGACATGCTGAAGTATCTCTATAGCCTTGCTTGCGTCATACCCCCCGAGCTCATTAACGTAGATTGTGACGTCCTTGAAGGAGTGGTCCGGAGGCAATGAAACGTAAACAAGTCGGCTTAGGTCGTCACAGAATTTTTCCCACCACTCAGCAAATTGCCAAGCCCTGTTTTGCTCAAATTCCAGAGCAGCAGTTCTTAGGACTTGCTCATCTACTGTATTGCAGCCATTAACTATCTTTTGCATCAGATACTGCAAGATCATCGGATGCCCACCAGTCTCATCAAACGCAAACTCAGCGAGAGCCCTATTTATCTCGAGTCCCGATGGTTCCGTCATTAAGCGATAGGTGTCATCGAAATCTAAGCTTCTTAAGCTCCGCCACTCTAGGACATCCATCAGCGGCGACCCAACGTCATGCTGAAGGCTGGCCATCTCGCGAGCTCCGGAGAATACGGCGCAGATATTTCCAGAAATATCAGGAAAGTTACTCAACAATGCCCGCCAATTTGCAAAAAAAGCTCCCGCCCATTCATCATGAACGACAAAGTGCTCAATCTCGTCAAAGATGACAATCGCCTTCGGAAGCTTCTCTATTGAACTGAATAACGCTGTACACCGTTGCACGAACTCCGCAAACTCCATCGCCGACTCAGTCACTCCGAATTCAGACCTAAAGGTTCGGCTTAGCTCGTAATAGATGCGTCCCCATATTAATTGGGCCGACAACGGCCGTGGCAACGTTAAGCCGTCTACATACACAATCGCGACAGCAGTGCCTGATTCAGAGTAAATTTGTAAGCTGTTTCGCAACTCCCTTTCGACCATGCGCAAGATAGTAGTCTTCCCCATCCGCCTCGCCGCCGTAAGACCATAGGAGTTTCCATGGGGAGACGGTAGTGCCACAAGAATTTCATCGATCAGCGTGCTTCGACCGTACACGAGGCCAAGGTTAATTTGATTCCAGCGATAGGGATTAACCATGTGCGACACCCGCTCTTCTTCTAAGCCAAGAGGTCAGCGCATTCAGCGACAACGTAAAACCTTCGGGAGTGCGACTAATTAGCTGATACCCGAGCAAATGACGAACGGTTTCGTCTGTGGCAGTGGAAAGATCACTTCCCAAAGCTAGCCGTTCCAGAAATCTCTCTTCTTCGGGGAAGTGCGCATGCAACAATTCCGTTATTTGCTCAAATTTGTCACTCTTGTCCTGAATAAAAGCTGGAATCTCGGCTTCGACCATCTGCTGTGTAACCTGCAAAGGTCTACGGAGATGCCGTTGGCTTATCTGGCTGCACAGCATACGGGTGAGAAATGGGTGGCCAGCACATTCCTGGAAAACTTTCTCAATCGCACCTCCTTCCCAATAAACACTCATACCCTTCCCCAAGGTTTGAATCATTTGGGCTGTTTCCTGTCTCGGAAGCGGAGGAACAAATAGTGTCTTGTAAAGCGAAAAAACCGGATTTTCCTTTCCTTCCCAGTAAGCCTTCTCACTAATGGCCGCATTTGCTGCGACGACAACGCTCGATAAAGCGCCTCTGTATCTTTCAGTCTGTGCCAGACCTCGTAGCAGCCCAAAAAACTCTATGTATCCGACCATTGGTTGCTGCCCTGCCAAGGGAAGACAACGTTCCAGTTCATCCAGAATTATCACTACGCGATTAACGCCTGGGAGTTGACGATTGGCAATCGCGTCAAGTAGTTCGCGCAGATCTTCAGAAAAGATCAATGCGGGACTTACTCCGCTCAATACTGCGTCGCTGTAACGGGAAAACTTGCCGAGTCTAAGCGTGGCGCTTATTTGCGGAAACCGAGGGGCCAGGCGAATCAATAGGTCGCGTTCTATTTCCCACAACACGGGCAGAAAACTACCAATTGCTAGACCAGGGCTAGATTGCAGGTCTACATACGCAACTGCCTCATCCTTCAACTTTTCGTCTCGCAACTGGAACATGAGGGACGTCTTCCCCATCTTTCTTAGGCCGAAAATGCCGACGAATTCGCCCTTTTGAGTTTGATCGGCAACTTGGACTAGCAGTCGTTCGCGCCCGAACAACTTGCGACCAGACACTGGCAGGGTGCTGTCGTAAAGATCGCGCAATCCAAGATACTGGCTTATCAGGTTGCGTATCTTTTCAATCGGCTCGCCACTTGCTTGCATCAACTGTTCGTCGATGGGCAGGATGGCTTCATTGTTTTCACTTAGGACGCTCATTAAGAAGTCCCGCACCGTTATGGTCTTGGGAACTACCACGAACGCAATTGTCGTGTTAATGACTAAGTCGCGTCCGTCTATGAGTCCAAGTGAATAGTCAGACTTTAGCGACCTAAGATGCTTGCTCAACGCAAGAATATCCGCGCGCTTCGGATCGCTGTTGAAGCAACGCACCAGATAGGCGCCTCCCACTCCGAAAGAAGCATCCAGCTCGGGATCCTTTATTTCGACCACAAGGTCAATTACGCCGACAGGAAGATCACGGCGACCTGGGGGGAATCCAGGATGAAAGCCAGAAACCTTGTCCAGGAACGAATATGCTCGCCCTGCCCTGGGATTGGTGGCTAGGGCTCGGAAGCGAATGTATGACTGATCACCTTTATTCAGTTTTCCCGTTGCTTCCAGCGAATCAAACAGTTCGCCTGCTTCCCTCAAACTTGACGCGGTCGCTATTTGCGATAGGACTTGTGCCAAGCTCATCCGCAGTAGGGTATGGGTTGGATGTACACCAAGTCCGGTTCGGAAAATCTTTTCCGCTGCGGGCAAATTTCCCGATCTTCGTTCCATTTGGCCATACATAACGAAGAAGCCTGGTTTCGATGGATACAGCTTGGTTGCCCGCTGAAGCAGTTCACGCGCTTTTACGTGATCTCGCCCCTTTCCCTCCATGAGCATCTTTGCAAACGCAGTATAGATTTCAGGGCTTCCACCAGCCTCTATCGCCTGGTTAAATAAATCCCGCGCGGCCGGATATCTCCCTTCCGCGCGTGCAATAGCTGCTTGCTCATATAACTTTTGGATCGGCAGAACGGCGTTATGGTCGCTCCTTGAATCCGGCTTCGCGGGCACATCCGGGGAGCCTTCTGGAATCTCCAGGAACGGGAAATCGACTTGAGTCATCGCCTCGATCGAAGCATTCGGTTCGGACGGAGTCTGCAAACGAACGCTAAGTGAAGTCGCCACTAGACCATCTTGGCTTTGCGTAAGCTTCACATCAACTTCGTCTTTGAGTTTCGGAATCGGTGACCCCTGCAATATCGCACCAAAATCAAACCAAACACGGCGATTATCAAACAGGCGAATGTATCCAAATTTTTTGGAGTCGTTAAGAGCGCAGACAGTTCCAACTGCTGACATTACCTCTTGTCCCATTTGTCTCGCCCTCTTTCATCCAAATTACTTGCCACTTCCATTTCGCCGCTAGGGATCACCCACACACTCGACTCGTCCTTACAGAGAAAACCATTCTCTGCTGACGCCTGTAAGGCATATATCGAGGCCACGCAGCCAGCCCAGACATTCCTCTGATTCCCGATATGCTGACATTGTAACGAAACGCATTGAATTACCGCAGTTATTGCAGAAAGTCACCAGACTGACAGGCGTCGCCTTAGCACCGACCCCAATGTCGAGGATTTGGGGGCCACAGATTTGGCTTTTCGCTATCGAGCTGCCTGAAGACCGGCCGAAGGAACGCTCTTGGCCGAACTGTGCCACTCTTGGCCGGGCTGTGCCATTGAGTGAAGCTCAAAGCAGCTATTTGGGCCGATCTCCTAATCATCGTTCAGGCCGAACTGCTGTCGGAAGGCTGGTTCGGATGAGCGGCAGGTTTAGGATCAGTAACCTGCCGTAGCCCCTGAAAATATCATCAGGCCGTTAAGGGCCCGGAGCGGTAGTTCAGCCAACATGAGCGGCTGACCGCTTCGGCCGACTAACCGCCGTATCGCCAGCGCCGACTTTCAGTAATGAGCAGTACGATCGTTGTGGCCGACGGGCAGGCCCTCGAGTCGAGACAAAGGTAGCTCGCCATTGCGCTATCACTTAACCTCATCCCGCCCCAGGCGCCGCCCCAGCACGGCCCACCCCACCGCCACCGGCGCGGCGGCCAGCGCGATCACGCCGACGGTCATGCCCAGCGCGGCGAGGCCGACGTAGATCCAGCCGCTGAGCAGGTCGCCGCCGCGATACACGGCGGCATCGATGAAGGCCTTGGACTTGTAGCGCTGCTCGCGCTCGACCCGGGTGAACAGCACCTCCCGCGCCGGCTTGGCCAGCGCGTGGCGGCTGCTGTCGTAGAGCACGCGCACCACCAGCAAGGCACCCAGCGCCAGCGACGTCGGTGCCGCGCCGAGCGCGACGAAGCCGAGCGCCGCCACCGTCGGCAGCACGGCCAGCGTGAGGCCGACGCCGATGCGCTGCAGGATGCGCGCGGTGAGCAAGGCCTGGGTCAGGATGGTGACGACATTCACCGCCAGGTCGATGCGCGCCAGGAAGGCCCGGCGCAGCGCGCGGTCGCTGATGGCCTCGCCGACCAGGTGCGACTGGATGAAGTAGAGCATGGTCGAGGCGAAGGTCATCAGCAGTATCCACAATGCGATGCCGCGCAGCGCCGGCGAGCGGAACACCGCGACGATGCCGCTCCAGGCGTCGCCGCCGATGGTCGCCTCGGGTTCGCGGTTGAGCGTCGCGGGTGCCGCCGCGGCGCGGCGGTCGAGGGCGCGGGCGAGCCAGCAGGCGGCTTCGAGCGGCAGCACCGCAAACAGCAGCAGCAGGAACACCGGCACATGCGCCGCCAGCAGCGCCGTGGTCGATGAGCCGATTACGCCGCCCAGCGACGAACCGACGGCGATGAAACCGAACAGGCGCCGGCCCTGATCGTCGCGAAACAGGTCGACCACCAGGCCCCAGAACACGGTGACCACGAACAGCGCGAAAACGCTGAGCCAGACATAGAAGGCGCGGTCGATCCAGGCCCGCGCCGACTCGGGCAGCAGCACCAGCGCGGCGTAGAAGGCGATCAGGTTGATGGCGAAGAAGCGGTTGGCCAGCACGATGAAGGCGCCGCGCCGCAACCGCGCCACGGCCATGGAATACAGCGGCACCGCCAGCAGCATAACGAGGAACACGGCGGTCCACAGCAGTTGCAGGTTGCCGCGGTCGGCGGCGCCGATCTCGTCCCTCACCGGCCGCAGCAGGTAGAAGGCGAACAGGATGCAGAAGCCGTAGGCGGTGGCGAGCAGCGTCGGCGCCGCCTCGCCCGGGCGCACTGGAACCAGCTTGGCGAAGAGTTTGGCGAGCACCACTCAGAACTTATGAATTGATCGGCACCGGTCTCCCTGTTCGTCATTCCGGCGCAAGCCGGAATCCAGTGCGTACCACTGGTATCGGTGAACACAATCAGATAGACGAACTGGACCCCGGCTTTCGCCGGGGTGACGAGTGCGGAAATCGATGCGCGACGACTTATTCACAAGCTCTCAGCTATCGGCGATCGCGTCGAAAAAACGCTCGATGGTCTGCCGCAGCGCCGCGTCGGGCAGCCGGCCGCGGGCGGCGCCGAGGTTGTCCTCGACGTGCGCGGCCTGCGTGCTGCCGGGGATCGCGCAGGTCACCGCCGGATGCGAAACCACGTACTTGAGGAAGACCTGCGCCCAGGAAGTGCAGTCGATCTCGGCCGCCCAACCGGGCAGCGGCCGGCCGCCGACGGCGCGGAACTGCGCGCCGCGGCCGAAGGGCAGGTTGATCAGCACCGCCATGCCGCGATCGGCGGCCAGCGGCAACAGCCGTTCGCCGGCGCCGCGATTGCCGACGGCGTAGTCCACCTGGATGAAGTCGAGCTTTTCGCGGCGCATGATGGCTTCCATCTCGGTGTACTGGCTGTCGCTGGAACTGGTGATGCCGATGTGGCCGATGCGGCCGGCGGCCTGCTGCTCGCGCAGCAGCGGCAGCAGCGTCTCGGCGCCGCGCAGGTTGTGCAATTGGACCAGGTCGAGGCGCTTTGTACCCAGCGCTGCGAACGAGGACTCCAGGCGCTGGCGCCCCTCGGCCATGCCCTCGCGATCGAGCTTGGTGGCGAGAAAGATCCGCTCGCGCAGGCCGCTGTCGGCGAGGATGGCGCCGATCGCCTGTTCCGAATCGCCATACGACGGCGCGGTGTCGACCACCTTGCCGCCGAGGCGGGCGAAGGCCGCCAGGGTGTCGCGCAGCCGTGCGGTCCACGCCGCATCGCCGCTGCGAAAGCGGTTGGTGCCGATGCCGACGATGGGCAGGCGGACCCCGGTGGCGGGTACCGGCCGCGTCAGCAACGGCGCCTGCGCCAGAGCCGCGCGCGGTGCCAGCGTCGCGGCAGCGACGGCGAGGCCGGCCTTGAGGATTTCACGACGCGAAGTGGACATATATTTGGTCATGGCGATTCCCTTCAGCGCATCAAGGCCTCAGGCCCAGGGCCAGTCGCAACTCGCGTGCGGTCATGGCGCGGCCGAACACGGCCGAGCCGACATCGAAATCCTTCGCTCGCGCCAGGCCGCCGACGGCCACCGGGTCGAAGCCGGCATCGCGCACCAGGCGCTCGGCCATCTTCAGGGCTTCCGCGTCGTCCGCCGCCAGCGGCACGCCGATGCGTTCGCCGCTGCGATGCGCTTCGCCCTGCACGGCGGTGTGCGGCACCGAGGTGAAGGCGCGGACCAGGCGCACGCCGGGGAGGAACTCGGCCGAGGCAACGCCGGTGCCCTTGGCGCGCGCGGCCTCGGCCATGGCACCGTCGCGATTCGAAAACGGATTGCCGGTTTCGAGCACGACCTTGCCGCGCAGCTGCGCCGCGTAATCGCGCCCGACCTGCGGCAGCGCGCCATAGGGCACGGCAATCAGCAGCACCTCGCCGAAGGCCGCCGCCTCCTCAGGCGTGCCGACGCGCACCCGCGGGCCGAGGCGTTCGGCGAGCGGCTTGAGCTGCTCGGGATGGCGCGAGGAGATCAGCAGCTGATGCCCGGCCCTGGCCCAGTGTTCGGCCAGCGCGCCGCCGATGCGGCCGGTGCCGATGATGCCGATCTTCAGGCTCGCCGCCTGGGCACTGGCAAAGCGGGGCAGCGCGGACAGTGCGGTTGCGCAAATGGCGCCGACAAGCAGCGCGCGGCGGCGTGAATCGTGAGCGGATTGCTGCATGGCATCCTCCTCGGCGATCGAGCTCGGAACAGCGTGGCGGATAGTGTAGCGCCGGTCGGCTTCAGGCAACGGGCCAGAGTATCTGGTAACGGGTGTTACGCCCGCCTCCCGGAAGTTTGACCAGGCAGCCCTTGGCAACGAGGTCGGCGAGATGGCGCGTGGCGGTAGCCTTGCTGACCTGGGTGACGGCCTGATATTGGGCGGCGCTGATTCCTGCGGAAAATCCGCCGCGCCCAGGCTGGTCGCCGTCGAGCAGGCGGTTGAGCACCTTGATCTGCTCCGGGCCGAGGCTTTGCTGGCGGTGAAGCACCCAGAATCGGCTCTTGCCCAGCACACGATCAATCTGCGCCAGCGCGCCGTTCACGGCCTGCAGCAAGGCGGCGAGGAACCATTGCAGCCAGGGCGTGAGATCCAGCGCCTGCTTGCCCGAGGCGAACTTCTGCGCACTTTCGAGTTGCCGGTAATAGCTTTTGCGGTCGGCCAGGATGGCGACCGACATGGCGTAGAAACGGATGCTCTGCCGCTCGCCCTGGGCCAGCGCGAGATCGGTCAGCGCGCGGGTAATGCGGCCGTTGCCGTCGTCGAAGGGATGCAGGGTGATGAACCAGAAGTGGGCGATGGCCGCACGCAGCAGCGGGTCGAGCCTGGCGTCGCGGCGACTGGCATTGAACCAGGCGAGGAAATCGGCAATGCGGGCTTCGAGGCCTTCACGCGGCGGCGCTTCAAAATGGACGGTAGGCCGGTCGACGCGGCCGGAGACCACCTGCATCGGCTGCGGCCCGCGCCATGCGCCGATGCGAATCTTGCGGCCAGGGAAGCCGTCGTCGCCGGCAAACAGCCATGCATGCCATTGCAGCAGGCGGGCCTTGCTCAGGGGCGCATCGAGCTTGGTGGTGGCATCCCACATGATGCGGGAGAGCCCTTCGCTACGCGCCTCGGGCGCGACAGTGGCGGCGGCGTCCAAACCGAGGCGGCGCGCCAGACTGGAACGCACCGATTCGACATTGAGGCGTTCGCCCTCTATGGCACTGGAATTGACGATGTTCTGCAACAGCGCATCGAGGCTGAATTCGGCCTGCAGCGCAGCATCGGCGCCGCGTGCCCGGCCCAGCAGCGCGCCTTGGGCGAGTGTGACTTCGCGCAACAACGGGGCCAGCGCCTCGGCATTCCAGCTCAAGGCCGGCCATTGGGGATGTTGCCAAATCCAGTGCGGCATCGGAGGTCAGGAAGAGAACGACGTGAGCCGAATCCTAGCATTATTCGGCTCATCCTGTGATTTGATTGTGAATGGCCGCGACGGGGAATCGGCTCATGCCCTCCCCTGGATCGGCCGGCAAGGCCGAAGAGCGGCAATCCATTTAGTGGCTACTGAAGAGTCGGTGCCGGCAGGACGGCAAGCGTCGGTTCATCGGCCTTGTGTGGAGCGCGACATAAGGCCGATGCGCGGTCCGTCGAACCGGCCACCCGATGGTGATGAAGAACTATGAAACCGGGGCAGCGCAAGCCTGCGCCGCCAGGCGCTTCAACTCCGGCAGGCAGGAGCCGCAGTTGCTGCCGCACTTGCGCTTTTCCGTCAGCGCGGCGAGATCGAGACCGGCGGCGAGGTCGGCGCGGATTTCGTTTTCCGAGACATCGAAGCAGTTGCAGACGATGCGCCCGCGCGCCGGGCCGGCGGCGGGCGGGGTGGCCAGCGGGGCGAACAGCCACTTGCGCAGTTCGGCGGTGCTGCCACCCCGGGCAATCAGGTCGAGCAGCCAGTCGGTGGCGCGGGTTTCCTTGCACAGCAGGGCGCCGGCGAGGCGGTCGTCCTCGATCAGGGCACGCTTGGCGATGCCGCGCCGGGCGTCGTTGAAGGCCAGCACTTGCGGCGAGTCGAGGCCCATCGCGGCGGCGAGTTCGGCAAGCAGTTCGGGAGTCGGCGGCGGCGTCTCTGCGCCGCCCCAGGCGCGCAGCACGACCACCGTCGAGTCGCGCCCGGCCAGCGTCAGCGTGGCATGGTCGAAGCGCGCCAGCCAGGGTTGCAGCGCGGCGTGCAGGCTACCTGCATCGTCGCGGCGCATGGCGACGAGCTGCCAGCCGGTGGCGAACTTCTCGACCTGCACCGCGGCGTGCTTGAGCTCGGGCTGGCGCGAGACCGGGTCGTTGGCCGGCAGGGTCAGCGCATTGACGCCGAGGCCGGACATGTAGCGCCCGCCCCAGTGCATCGGCACATAGGTCTGCGCAGGACGCAGCGTGCTGGACGCCGTCGCGCGCAGCACGAGCGATCCGCGCTTGCCCTTGAGCCGAACCAGGTCGCCATCGACGATGCCGCGCCGTTCCATGTCACGCGGGTGCATTTCGATCGCCGGTTCCGGGGCGTGGGCATGCAGGCGCGGCACGATGCCGGTGCGGCTCATGCCGTGCCACTGGTCGCGCAGGCGGCCGGTGTTGAGGTGCAAGGGATGGCGCGGGTCGGTGGCTTCGGCGGGCGGCCGGTGCTGGGTTGGCGTGAAGCGGGCGCGGCCGCTGGCGGTCGGGTAGATGCCGTCGGCGTAGAGGCGCGGCGTGCCGCTCGCCGTGCCTTCGCGCAAGGGCCATTGCTGCGGGCCGGACTGTTCCAGCAGCGCGTAACTCAACCCGCCGATGTCGAGGTCGCGGCCGACGGTGCTGGCGCGGTGTTCGTCGAAAATCTGCTCGACGTTCGCGTAGGGAAACAGCGTGTCGCCGTCCCGTGAGCGCCGACTCTTGAGCTTAGGTTCCAATCGCCGCGCGAAATCGACCGCGATCTTCCAGTCCGCCCGCGCTTCGCCCGGCGCCGGCACCGCCGCGTGCACGAGTGAAATGCGGCGCTCGGAATTGGTCACCGTGCCTTCCTTCTCGCCCCAGCCGGCGGCCGGCAGCAGCAGGTCGGCAAAGGCCGCCGTGTCGGTGTCGGCGCTGACTTCCTGCAGCACGACGAAGGGGCATTGCGCCAGCGCCTCATGCACGCGCTTGAGGTCGGGCAGCGACTGTGCCGGGTTGGTACAGGCGATCCACAGCGCCTTGATCTCGCCGCGATGCACGGCCTCGAACAACTCGATGGCGGCCAGCCCCGGCGTCGCCGGCACATCGGCCACGCCCCACAGGCGGGCGACTTCGGCGCGGTGTTCGGGGTTGGCCATGTCGCGGTGCGCCGGGAGCAGGTTGGCGAGGCCGCCGACCTCGCGACCGCCCATGGCATTGGGCTGGCCGGTCAGCGAGAAGGGGCCGCAACCGGGCTTGCCGATCTTGCCGGTGGCCAGGTGCAGGTGGATGATCGCGGCATTGTTGTCGGTGCCGTGGCTGGACTGGTTGAGGCCCTGGCAGTAGAAGGACAGCGCGGCCTGCGCCTCGCCGAACCAGCGCGCGGCGGTGACGATGTCTTCGGCTTTGACACCGCAGATGTCGGCCGCCATGGCTGGCGTGTAGTCGCGCACGATGGCCTTCAGCGCGTCGAAACCCTCTGTGTGTTCGCGGATGTACTCGGCGTCGACCAGGTCTTCCCACAGCAGCACGTGCAGCATCGCGTTGTAGAGCGCGATGTCGGTGCCGGGCAGGATCGCGAGATGCAGGTCGGCGGCCTCGGCCGTGTCGGTGCGGCGCGGATCGACCACGATGAGCTTCATGTCGGGATTGGCCGCGCGCGCATCCTCGATGCGGCGGAACAGCACCGGATGCGCCCAGGCGGTATTCGAGCCGGCGATCAGCATGCAGTCGGCGTGGTCGATGTCTTCATAGGAGCACGGCGGCGCGTCGGCGCCCAGCGTGGCCTTGTAGCCGGCCACCGCCGAGCTCATGCACAGGCGCGAATTGGTATCGACGTTGTTGGTGCCGATCAGGCCCTTGGCCAGCTTGTTGAAGACGTAGTAGTCCTCGGTCAGCAACTGGCCGCTGATGTAGAAGGCGACGCTGTCGGGGCCGTGATCGGCGATGGCCGCGGCGAACTTGTCGGCGGCGTGATCGAGGGCTTCATCCCAGGCCACTTTCGCGCGCGGCGCGGATTTCTCGCGGCGGAGTTGCGGATGCGCGAGGCGCTGCGCCATGACTTGCGGCGTCATGGTCAGGTGCAGCGTGCCGCCCTTGGTGCACAGCCGGCCGAAATTGGCCGGATGGTCCGGGTCGCCTCGCACGCCGGTGACTTGCGTCGCATCGTGCTCGATGATCACACCGCAGCCGACGCCGCAGTAGGGGCAGGTGGATTTGGTGTCCATCACGTCGATTGAGGATCGTAACGGCGCCTGACAACGAATGATTCATCGTCCCCGCGAAGGCGGGGACCCAGCGGCGTAAAAACGCAACGACACTGGATTCCCGCTTTCGCGGGAATGACGGAACAAATTCCGAAGTCTTCAGGCATATTCGCGAAGGTCAACAGTCGGCGCTGGTGATACGCCGCCTAGTTCAACTGCAGCCACACTGCGCCGCCGTCGAGCTTCACTTCAAAGCGCCGTGCGCAGCCCTTGTCCGGCGCCACGGCTTCGCCATCCTTGAGGCCGATCTTGAAGCCGTGCAGCGGGCAGGTCACGGTGTCGCCGTGCACGATGCCTTGCGACAGCGGCCCGCCTTTGTGCGGGCACTTGTCGTGCAGGCCGAAGATGCTGTCGTCGGCGGTGCGGAAGATCGCGATGTCGCCCTGCGACGAGGCGACCACCCGGCTGCCCTGCGGCGCGATTTCTTCCAGCGCGCAGACCTTGATCCATCCGTTCATGACATCACCTCGGCGACTTCCTTGATCTGGATGACTTCATACTCGCGGCGCACCGCCGGCTTGGCCACCGCCGCCTGCCATGGATCTTCATAATCCTGCAGGGCGAACAGCAGGCGCTCGTGGAGTTCCTTGCGCTTGACCGGATCATTCACCACCGCCGCCTTGACATGGTCGAGGCCGACGCGGGCCACGTAATGACAGGTGCGTTCGAGGTAGAAGCCTTCCTCGCGGTAAAGCTGGAGGAAGGCGGCCGAGTACTCCATGACCTCCTCGTCCGACTTCACCTTGCACAGGAACTGGGCCACCTCGGTCTTGATGCCGCCGTTGCCGGCGACATAGAGCTCGTAGCCGGCATCGACGCCGATCACGCCGATGTCCTTGATGCCGGCCTCGGCGCAGTTGCGCGGGCAACCGGAGACGGCGAGCTTGACCTTGTGCGGGCTCCACATGCCAAACAGCATGCGCTCCAGCTTGACGCCCATGGCCATCGAACGCTGCGTGCCGAAGCGGCAATGCTCGGCGCCGACGCAGGTTTTCACGGTACGGATGCTCTTGCCGTAGGCGTGGCCGGAAACCATGCCGGCGGCACCGAGGTCGGCCCAGACCTTCGGCAGGTCTTCCTTCTTGATGCCGAGCAGGTCGATGCGCGCGCCGCCGGTCATCTTCACCGTCGGCACTTCGTATTTCTCGGCGACGTCGGCGATGGTGCGCAACTCGGCCGGCGTGGTCAGCCCGCCCCACATGCGCGGCACCACGGAATAGGTGCCGTCCTTCTGGATGTTGGCATGGGCGCGCTCGTTGATGAAGCGCGACTGCGGATCGTCCCTGGCTTCGCCCGGCCAGGTCGAGATCAGGTAGTAGTTGAGCGCCGGCCGGCAGGAGGGGCAGCCGCTCGGCGTTTTCCATTCCATGTAGCTCATGGCGTCGGGGATGGTGATCAGGTGCCGCTCGCGGATGGTCTGACGCACCACGCCGTGCGAGTGGTCGGTGCAGCCGCACATCGGTTTGTCCCTGGTATCGGCAGGCGTGTAGGCGCCGCCGACGGTCGAAGCCAGGATCTGTTCGACCAGGCCGGTGCAGGAGCCGCAGGAACTCGATGCCTTGGTGTGCTTGCGCACGTCGTCCAGCGTGAACAAGCCCTGGCTCTTGATCGCTTTGACGATGTCGCCCTTGCAGACGCCGTTGCAGCCGCAGACCTGGGCGTCGTCGGGCATCGCCGCGGCGTGGGTCTTGCCGGCATGGCCGACGTCGCCGACGTGGTTCTGGCCGAACATCAGGTGGTCGCGGATTTCGTGGATGTTCTGGCCGTCCTTGACCAGCTGGAAATACCAGGCGCCGTCGGCGGTGTCGCCATAGAGCACGGCGCCGACCAGGGTGTCGTTCTTCACCACCAGCTTCTTGTACACGCCGCCGGACGGATCGTTGAGCACGATCTCGTCCATCCCCTCGCCGCCCATGAAATTGCCGGCGGAAAACAGGTCGATGCCGGTGACCTTGAGCTTGGTCGACAACACCGACCCCGAATAGCGCGCGATGCCGAAGTTCGCCAGGTGGTTGGCGCAGACCTTGGCCTGTTCGAACAGCGGCGCGACGAGGCCGTAGGCGATGCCGCGGTGCGCGACGCATTCGCCGACCGCATAGATGCGCGGGTCGTAGGTCTGCATCGTGTCATTGACCACGATGCCGCGGTTGCAATAAATGCGCGCCGACTCGGCCAGCGCGGTATTGGGGCGGATGCCGGCTGCCATCACCACCAGGTCGGCGGGAATTTCCAGGCCGTCCTTGAAGCGCAGGGCGCAGACTCGGCCCGCATTTGTGTCACCTGTGCCGCGGATCAGCGCCTCGGTCTGCTTTTCCAGCAGGAACTTGAGGCCACGCGCTTCGAGCGAGGTCTTGAGCATGTCGGCCGCGGACTTGTCGAGCTGGCGTTCCATCAGCCAGGGCATCAGGTGCACCACGGTGACGTCCATGCCGCGCAGCTTGAGGCCGTTGGCGGCTTCGAGGCCGAGCAGGCCGCCGCCGATCACCACGGCATGCCGGTGCGTGGCAGCGGTGGCGATCATCTCGTCGGTGTCCTTGATGTCGCGGTAGCTGATCACGCCGGGCAGGTCGTTGCCTGGGATCGGCAGGATGAAGGGCGTCGAGCCGGTGGCCAGCAGCAGGCGGTCGTACTCTTCCTCGGTGCCGTCGGAGGCGATCACCTTGCGCGCCGTGCGATCGATCTTCGTCACCGTCTTGCCCGTGTAGAGGCCGATGTTGTTGTCGGCATACCACTGCAGCGGGTTGAGGATGATGTCCTGGATCGTCATTTCGCCCGCCAGCACCGGCGAGAGCAGGATGCGGTTGTAATTGCCGTGCGGCTCGGCGCCGAACACGGTGATGTCGTAGAGGTCGGGCGCCAGTTTCAGCAACTCCTCCACGGCGCGAATGCCGGCCATGCCGTTGCCGATGACGACTAGTTTTTGTTTGCGCATGCTGCCTCCACCGGGCCGCCCCAAGGAGGCAGCGAGTCATTGAACCGGAGCGGGCAGAGCCCGCGAACCGTAGTCACCCCTTCCCGCGGGGAAGGGGCTGGGGGATAGGTCGTCATCTCAGGCCGCCTTCTTCAGTTGCTTGCGGTAGAGGAACTCGAACACCGCGGCGCGGTAGTCGGCAAAGCGCGTGTCGTGGGCCAGCTCCAGCCGGTCGCGCGGGCGATCGAGCTTGACCTCGACGATCTCGCCGATGGTCGCCGCCGGGCCGTTGGTCATCATCACGATCCGGTCCGACAGCAGCACGGCCTCGTCGACGTCGTGAGTCACCATCACCACCGTGGCGCCGGTCTTGGCCATTACGCCGTTGAGCTCGTCCTGCAGCGCGGCGCGGGTCAGCGCGTCGAGGGCGCCGAAGGGCTCGTCCATCAGCAGCAGTTTCGGTTCCATGGCGAAGGCGCGGGCGATGCCGACGCGCTGCTTCATGCCGCCGGAGATTTCGTGCGGATACTTGTGCATGGCGTGGTCCATGTGCACCATCTCCAGCGCCGCCGCGACACGGGCCTTGAGCTTGGGCACGCCTTCCTTGCGGCCGAAGACGCGCTCGACGCCGAGCATGACGTTCTCGAAGCAGGTCATCCAGGGCAGCAGGCTGTGGTTCTGGAATACCACCGAGCGTTCCGGGCCCGGCCCCGCGATCTCGCGGCCGTCGCAGAGCAGCACGCCGCTGGTCGGCAGGCTGAGCCCGGCGATCAGGTTGAGCAGCGTGCTCTTGCCGCAACCCGAGTGGCCGATCAGGGTGACCACTTCGCCCTGCCGGACGTCGAGGTTGATGTCGCGCAGCGCAGTGAATTTTCCGCTCTTGGTGCTGAAGGTCTGGCCGACGTTTTCGATTTTGACGATGGGCTTGTTCATGATTAGCGGCTCTCGTAAGTGAAGCGTTTGGCCAGCATCAGCAGCATGGTTTCCAGCGCCAGGCCGACGATGCCGATGACGAAGATGGCGATGACGATGTGCTCGACCTTGAGGTTGTTCCACTCGTCCCAGACCCAGAAGCCGATGCCGACGCCGCCGGTGAGCATTTCCGCGGCGACGATGACCAGCCAGGCGGTGCCGATCGAGAGGCGAATGCCGGTGAGCATATAGGGCAGCACCGCGGGGAACAGGATCTTGGTGATCACCTTGGCCTCCGACAGGCCGAGCACGCGGGCGACGTTGAGGTAATCCTGCGGCACGCGCTGCACGCCCTGCGCGGTGTTGAGGATCATGGGCCAGATCGAGCAGATGAAGATGGTCCAGGTCGCCGCCGGATCGGCCTTCTGGAACACCAGCAGGCCGATCGGCAGCCAGGCCAGCGGCGAGACCGGGCGCAAGAGGCTGATGATCGGCTCGAACATGCGGTTCATGAAGGCGAAGCGGCCGAGCAGAAAGCCCATCGGGATGCCGACCAGGGCGGCGAAGCCGAAGCCGATGCCGACCCGCTGCAGCGAGGAGAGCACGTTCCAGCCGATGCCCTGGTCGTTCGGCCCGTTGCGATAGAAGGGATCGGCGAACAGCACCTGTGCCGCCGCCCAAGTCTTGTCCGGCCCCGGGATGTTGCCCGACTTGATCGCCACCAGCGCCCAGATGCCGATGAGCAGAAGCATCCCGAAAAGCGGCGGGATGATTCTGCGCATCAAGTCACGCCCGCCCTCCCCCAGCCCCTCCCGCGCGGGAGGGGTGACTGTTTGCTCGCTGCGCTCGACTGCCACGGGGCGCTCCGTGGCTACTGCGGCGGTTTTTTTGGGCGCAGGCTCGGCCTCGGCCGGTGCTTCCACCAGTTTCAATGCAATGGCACTCATGTCGTTCTCCTTTTCCATTCCGGACGATCTATCAGGCGCGCACCTTGAAGGACGCGGCGTACTTCTTCGGGTCCTTGCCGTCCCACACCACGCCGTCGATCAGCTTGTGGCTGCGCATGTCGCTCTTCGGCAGGCTGACGCCGGCGGCGGTGGCGGCCTGCTTGTAGATGTCGATGCGATTGACCTTCTTCGCCACGGCCAGGTAGTCGGGGTCGTCCTTGAGCAGGCCCCAGCGCTTGTGCTGCGTCAGGAACCACATCGCGTCCGACAGGTAGGGGAAATTCACCGCGCCGTCGTTGAAGAACTTCATGTGGTTCTTGTCGTCCCAGCTCTTGCCCAGTCCGTTGGAATAGCGGCCAAGCATGCGTTCGAGGATCACGTCCATGTCGGTATTGATGTAGGCCTTCTGCGCCACGGTCTCGGCCGTGATGCGACGATTGGCGAGCGAGGCGTCGATCCACTTGCCGGCCTCGAGCACGGCAGCCGTCATCGCGCGCGCGGTGTTCGGATACTTCGCCACCCACTCCGCCGAGGTACCGAGCACCTTTTCCGGATGGTCGACCCAGATGTCCTGCGTCGTCACCGCGGTGAAGCCGATCTTGTCCATGATGGCGCGGTTGTTCCAGGGCTCGCCGACACAGAAGCCGTCCATGTTGCCGACGCGCATGTTGGCCACCATCTGCGGCGGCGGCACGACGATGTTCTTGACGTCCTTGAACGGGTTGATGCCGTGTGCCGCCAGCCAGTAGTACAGCCACATGGCATGGGTGCCGGTGGGGAAGGTCTGGGCGAAGGTGTATTCGCGATCCTTCGAGAGCACCTTCTTCGCCAGCGCCGCGCCGTCGGTGACGCCGGCTTCCTTGAGCTTGGTGGACAGCGTGATGGCCTGGCCATTGTTGTTCAGGCTCATCAGCACGTTCATGTCCTTCTTCGGCCCGCCGATGCCCAGTTGCACGCCATAGACCAGGCCGTAGAGCACGTGGGCGGCGTCGAGTTCGCCATTGACCAGCTTGTCGCGCACCGAGGCCCAGGAAGCCTCCTTGGTCGGGATGATCTTGATGCCGTATTTTTCGTCGAACTTCTGCACCGCGGCCATGACCACGGACGAGCAGTCGGTCAGCGGGATGAAGCCGATGCGCACTTCCTTCTTCTCGGGCGCATCGGAACCGGCGGCCCAGGCGCCGGACCGCACTCCGGGCGGCACCAGGCTCATGAGCGCGGCTCCGCCGGCAAGTTGCAGGAAGTCGCGGCGCGAAGGTCCCGACGCGGCTGGGGCCGAAAGCTCGGCAGTCTGGGTGGCGACGCTGGTCGCAAGCTCGGTTGTGTGCAAGTCGTCATGGCTCATCTCGATCTCCGCTGAACTAACAAATAAAAAACGGCGCCCGTTGCGCATCTCCGGGACATTCATCTCACGAGACGCAACAGACACCGTTGTCATTTGCACCGAACCGCCATTGATTCGGCACTCAGGCTTTACATAGCAACCCCTGTGCCACCCGCGCGAAACGCATCGCGAAGGCCCGTGATTGCTGGAGGTCTAAATCAATAGTCGGCGCTGGCGGGACGGCGATCGAACTGGATTGCTGCACCGCAATAGCGCGCCGATGGCGCGCGACGCACCGGAACGGGGCACGAGCTACAGCAGCAGCTTGGCCATCTCGATCAGGTCGCCGGCGACCTTGCCGATCGGCTGCGCGCGCTCCATGGCCAGCTTGCGCAAGGCGGCATAGGCCTGATCCTCGTCGAGGCCGCGCGTCTTCATCAGGATGCCCTTGGCTTTCTCCACCAGCTTGCGCTCGGACAGCTTCCTGGTCGCCGTCGCCAGCTCCAGTTTGAGGTTCTGGTGCTCCTCGAAGCGCGCAATGGCGACATCGACGATCGGCTTCAGCCGCGCCAGGTCGAGGTTATCCACGATGTAGGCCGAGACGCCGGCCTTGAAGGCGGCGCGCATCACCGCCGCGTCGCTTTCCTGGGTCAGCAGGATCACCGGCCGCGGCATGGCGCGATTCATCACCGCGAGGTTTTCCAGCGTATCGCGCGAGGGCGACTCGGTTTCGATCAGGATCACGTCGGGCTTGATTTCCTCGATCTGCGCCGTCAGGTCGAGCGCCGAGGGCAGCACGGCGGCCACCTGGTGGCCGGCCATGGCCAGCCCGGCGCAGAGTTCGGAGGCGCGGGCACGGGATTCGTCGATGATGAGAATGCGCAGCATGGGAACACTGCACGCAAAATGCGTGCCGCTGCGCATCGCGCCCTGTAGGGCCGGGTTCAGCCGGCCAAGGGTGGAGGCGTTGTAGGGCCGACTTCAGTCGGCCAGGGGTGGATGGCGTTGTAGGGCCGACTTCAGTCGGCCAGGGGTGGATGGCGGACTGAAGTCCGCCTTACGGTCAGCCTCCGGGTTTAACCGGTACTCCAGCCGCGCGGCCGCTTCATGCCGGCGATCTTGCAGGCCTGCTTGACGTAGCCGTAGGGAAACAGCTCGAAAATCATGTTGCGCGAAGCCGCGCCGAAGCGCGCCGCCAGGTGCCGGGCGACGAAGCGCACGTCGGGGATCACCTGATGCTCCTGATAGAAATCGCGCATGAAGCGGATCGCATCCCAGTGCGCCTCGCCCAGCTCGATGCTTTCACGCTGCGCCAGCGCCACGGCGAGTTCTTCGCTCCATGCGCCCGGGTCGATCAGGTAACCCTCATCGTCAGTTGCCGGCAATTCCATTGTCGCCTCCATCGCATTCCTCCTTGCTTGTCAGAACAGATCGTGGATCGAATAATACATCACACCATGATAGAAGCACAATATGATACTTTAGGGGCCGGTGAGCAATATGGATGGCTGGCAAAAATGCCGAGACCCGCACTCAAGAAACAGGAATTCGAAACCCTGTCGCAATTCCGCTACCAGTTGCGGCGCTTCCTGCGCTTCAGCGAGCAGGTGACGCGCCAACATGGCATCACGCCGCTGCAATACCTGCTGCTGCTGCACATCAAGGGCTTTCCCGGGCGCGACTGGGCCACCGTGGGCGAACTGGCGGAACGGCTGCAAGCGCAGCACCACGGCGTCGTCGCGCTGATATCGCGCTGCGAGGCGCGGGCCTGGGTGCGGCGCGAACAGGGCCGCACCGACCGCCGCGAGGTCGAGATCCATCTCACGGCTGCCGGCGAGCGCATGGTGGCGAAAATGGCCCAGCTGCATCGCGACGAACTGCTGAATCCCGAAGGCAGCTTCCTCCTGCCACAGTTGCAGGATCTGCAGGTGCATTGACCATGGCCGCTGCGATGAAACCCATGGAACTCGCCAGCACCGTGCGTGCGGCCTGCATACAGGCGGCGCTCGACGGCTACGAGCAGGCGCAGATCGCCGGCCTGTGCCGGGAAGGCGCCTGGGAATGCGCCGTCGATGCCATACGCAGGGTCGACCTCCAGGCAATTCTGCAGAATCCGGCGGCTGAGGACTAGCGTCAGCCCGCCACGCCGAACAGCATGCCGACAGCGGCTGTGATCGCCATCGCCAGAGCCCCCCAGAATGTCACCCGCCATGCGCCGAGCAGCATACCGGCGCCTCCCACCCGGGCGGCGACCGCACCCAGCATTGCCAGAAAGGCCAGCGACATCCCCGCCACCAGGGGAATCAGCAGCGCTTCGGGCACCAGCGCCGTGACTGCCAGCGGCAGCAGCGCGCCGACCGCGAAGCTGGCGGCGGAGGACAATGCCGCCTGGACCGGTCGCGCACTGAGGAACTGGGAGATACCCAGCTCGTCGCGCGCATGGGCACCCAGGGCGTCGTGCGCCATCAGTTGCTCCGCGACCTGTTGTGCCAGGCCGGACTCCAGGCCGCGGCCGACATAAATTGCCGCCAGTTCGCGCCGCTCCGCGACGGGATCCTGGTCCAGTTCGGCGCGCTCGCGTGCCAGGTCGGCCTGCTCCGTATCCGCCTGCGAATGCACCGAAACATATTCGCCGGCGGCCATCGACATTGCCCCGGCCACCAGCGCGGCAACGCCGCTGAGCAGAATGCTGGCGTGGCTGGCACCGGCCGCGGCGACGCCGACGATCAGGCTGGCGGTGGAGACAATGCCATCGTTGGCGCCGAGCACGGCGGCGCGCAGCCAGCCGATGCGATCGGTGCGATGGCGCTCGGCATGGCGACGCCACGAGCTCACGGACGTTCCGCCCCGGACCTCGCCGGCGCAGATGCCGACGCAGCTGCCTGCCCTGCCCCGGCTTTGACGGCGCTCGCCATCAGGTCGGTATTTTCCTGGCCCACCAGCGGCGCCTTGAGCCGTCTGGCCAGCGCCTTGCCGCCCTGCACCATGATCTGCGCATGGTTGCGGACGAATATCGCGCGCGCCACCGGCGCCACCAGGTTCATCCACCACCGCTTGCTGTGCACATGCCATTCGTAATGGACCACGCTGAGCTTGCCCTGCGAGGAAAACCTCCAGCGGCCGCTGCCGTCCAGGTCGCCGCTGGCGACACCCTCGATGGCGACGTTTTGCTCGATGCGCGTGGCGCGCACATCGAATACCACCCGGTAGGGCAATTTTCCCTGCCAGGCATAGCGACGCACGCTATCGATGCCCCTGGCATTGCCATCGGCAAGCTGCTCGACCTTGCGCACGCTGGGCCACCAGTCGGGCCAGCGCAGCGAATCCTCGATCGCCGCGTATACCTCTTCCAGCGGCGCTTCGATGCGCCAGATGGTCAGCAAATGATATTCAGCCATGGCGCCTTACTGCTGCCGACTCAACCCACGGTTCAAGCCAGCTTGGCCCAGATGATGCACCACGCCTCGGGGCTGATCTGGCCATCGACCAGCACGCAGCTGCTCGATGCGGCGATGAAGTGCCGGCAATTGCTGCATTTCTGTTCGCCCTTGGGTTGCAGCTGATATTGCACGCCGGCCTGCGTCGCCTTGCGGCTTGCCCCCGCCGCGGCCGGTTCGGCGGCTGCGGGGGAAGGGCTGGGCGGTGCCGCACCGGCTGGTTGGGAAGTGGCGCCCGGCTTCGAATCGCAGCCGGACAGCAGCAGCGGAAGGCACAGGCCGCAACCAGCGGCCAAGGCACCGCGCAACACCAGGCGGCGGGATGGGATGTCTGCATTCATGATGATTCTCCTTGTTCGCTGCTCGCTTCAATCGTTCGCAGCATGCCCACCACCTGCGCCTGCCGCTGTGCGCCAACGCACACAGGCAGTTTCCTATGTGGCCTGGCGAACGGAATGCAGCTCGCGGTTGGCGCACGGTGCAGGCTTGAGCGTCGAGTATCGGGCGTCGAGTTCGTCCAGCATTGATTTCGGTTGTTCGGCGCCCCGGCCAATTGAACCGCAACACCTTGAGGAGAACACCATGAGTCTTGGAACGATACTGTTGATTGTCCTGGTCCTGATGCTGCTGGGCGCAATCCCGACCTGGCCGCACAGCCGGAGCTGGGGCTACGCGCCCAGCGGCGGACTGGGCCTGGTGGTCGTCATCCTCCTGATACTGGTATTGATGGGACGGCTGTGACGGACGACAGCCCAACGCCTGGCGATGGCGGAACAAGTCAAGGCGATGCGACCCTGTCGCCACCGCCCCGGGCTGCACCGCATTACGCTCCGCAGAATTTCGGCGACCGCATTGCTTTCGGCTTCGTCAAGCTGCTGCGCTTTTTTGCCGACGCATTTTTCGCACGGCGCTACGGCCATCGCGCGGTGGTGCTGGAAACGGTAGCCGCCGTGCCGGGCATGGTCGCCGGTTCGCTACAGCACCTGCGCGCGCTGCGCCGCATGGAAAGCGATCAGGGCTGGATCCGCACCCTGCTCGACGAGGCCGAGAACGAGCGCATGCACCTGATGACCTTCATCCAGGTCGCGCGACCGACGCAGTTCGAGCGCCTGCTGATCCTGGTGGCGCAGGGGATCTTCTACAACCTGTTCTTCCTGCTCTATCTGCTGTCGGCCAGGACCGCGCATCGCTTCGTCGGCTACCTGGAAGAGGAAGCGGTTTATAGCTACACCGAGTATCTGGCCGGGGTGGACGACGGCACCTATCGCAATGTCGCCGCACCGCGCATCGCCATCGACTACTGGAAGCTGCTACCGGATGCACGCCTGCGCGACGTCATCGTCGCGGTCCGCGCCGACGAAGCGCATCACCGCGACGTCAATCACGAATTTGCCAGCGCCCTTGCGCCGTCCCGCTAGCGCCGTCCGCAAGGGATACCGTCTCCGGCTCAGCCGAAGACATAACTTTGTTCGCTCAGGCCTTCGGATCAAAGAACCGGATCTGATTCCGCCCGGCTTCCTTGGCCTGGTACATCGCCGCATCCGCCCACTTCAGGATGTCGTCCTGACTGCCCTCGTGGTCGAGAAATACGACGACGCCGATGCTGATCGTGCAATGGTGCTCGACCGTTGATTCCGCCTTGCCCTCCTGCCTGAATTTAAGCAAATAGGGCTTGTCCAGGGCAGCGCGCAACTTTTCGGCGACGATGCGCGCTTCGGCAATGGACTTGGCCTTGTCCACGTCCAGTTCATTGAGAATCACCACGAACTCGTCGCCACCGAAGCGTGCGACGACATCCACTTCGCGCACGCAACTGCCGATGCGATGTGCCGCTTCAATCAGCAGCAGATCGCCGACGTGGTGTCCCTGGGTATCGTTGAGCGCCTTGAAGTTGTCCAGATCGAGGAACATCAGCGCGCTGTAGCGGCCGCTGCGTTTGCCGGCGGCCATCGTCTGGCCAAGGCGATCGTTCAACAGGCGCCGATTGGGCAGCCCGGTCAATGTATCGTGCAGGGCCAGATTGAGAATCTGCGCTTCGGCTTCCTTGCGTTCCGTGATGTCGCGCGCCGCGACGAATACACCCTGCAAACGCCGGCTTCGATCGTAGAAAGTCGTCGCATTGAAGGACACCACGGTTTCCTGGCCGTGGCTGGCACGTACGGTGAGTTCGTAGTTGGTGACCCGCTTCTTGACCAGCGCCAGCTTGATGCTGGCCTCGGCCCGCTCCATATTGGTGAAATGATTCTTGAACGGAGCACCGATCAGCTCGTCGCGGGTCCAGCCGGTGAGGGCTTCCATCTGTTTGTTGACGTCGGTGATGATGCCGGCCGGATCGGTGGTCATGATCGCGTCGATGTTGGATTCGATCAGCGAACGCGTGTAGAACTGCTGGTCGCGCAGGCGCTGATCGAGCTTCTTCTGTTCTTCTTCGACCTGCTTGCGCGCGGTGTTGTCGGTGCCGATCAGCAGGTAGCCGATGATGGCGTTCTGCGCGTCGTGCAGCGCGGTAACCGAGACGATGGCGGGAAAGCGGCTGCCATCCTTGCGGATGTAGGTCAGCTCGTAGATGTCCTCGATGCCGCGCGAAGCCTTGAACACCAGCGCTTCGAAGCCGGGGCTGATGGTGGTTTCGAGTTCCAGGCTCAAGGCCTCGGCGCGGGCGATGACTTCCTGCGGATCGGAAATGTCGGCCGGCGTGATCTTGTTCACCACGTCGGCGGCCGTGTAGCCCAGCATGCGCTCGGCGCCGACGTTGAAAATCTGGATCACGCCCTTGGCGTCCGTGGCGATACTGGAGAAATTGGCGCTGTTGAAAATCGCGCTCTGCAGGGCGCCGGCCTTGAGCAATGCCTCTTCGGCCTGCTTGCGCGCGGTGTTGTCGGTGCCGATCAGCAGGTAGCCGATGATGGCATCCTGGTCGTCGCGCAGCGCAGTGACCGAAACCACCGCGGGAAAGCGGCTGCCGTCCTTGCGGATGTAGGTCAGTTCGTAGATGTCCTCGATGCCGCGCGAGGCCTTGAACACCAGGGCTTCGAAGCCCGGCGCAATCGGCGTATCGAGTTCGAGGGTCAGCGCCTTGGCGCGGGCGATAACCTCCTGCGGGTCGGAGATGTCGGCCGGCGTGATCTTGTTCATCACGTCGGCCGCGGCGTAGCCCAGCATGCGCTCGGCGCCGACGTTGAAAATCTGGATCACGCCCCTGGCGTCGGTGGCGATGCTGGAGAAGTTGGCGCTGTTGAAAATCGCGCTCTGCAGGGCGCCGGCCTTGAGCAGGGCTTCCTCGGCCTGCTTGCGCGCGGTGTTGTCGGTACCGATCAGCAGGTAGCCGATGATGGCATCCTGGTCGTCGCGCAGCGCGGTGACCGAGACCACCGCGGGAAAGCGGCTGCCGTCCTTGCGGATGTAGGTCAGCTCGTAGATGTCCTCGATGCCGCGCGACGCCTTGAACACCAGGGCTTCGAAGCCCGGCGCAATCGGCGTCGACAGCTCTTTGCTCAAGGCCTTGGCGCGGGCGATGACCTCCTGCGGATCGGAAATATCGGCCGGGGTGATCTTGTTCATCACGTCGGCAGCGGCATAGCCCAGCATGCGCTCGGCGCCAACGTTGAAAATCTGGATCACGCCCTTCTCGTCGGTAGCGATGCTCGAAAAGTTGGCGCTGTTCAGAATCGCATTCTGCAAGGCCCCGGTCTTGAGCAAGGATTCCTGATGCCGCAATTCGATGATTCCGCCCGTGGTGGCGGCATCATGGACAAGAACCGGCGCACTTCGTGTCTTGGACATTGGCGATTTCCGTGAAATGGGATCTCCGGGAGAAGCGACGCCACTCCAGAGGAGAATCTGAATTGTGGGAGCCGGTAGCAGGCACGTCGGTACGCTGCCGCGCATAGGCCAAACGACTGGCCCCGGCCTTCACTGACGGCAAGGAGTCGCCTTGGTGCGATGGCGCACAGAGGGAGCAAACCGCGGCGCGTAGCCTCGAGTATCGTCCCGCGCCAAACGCTCCCCGGAGAAACGCCATGAACCCATACCGCCTCCATGTATCGGGCTTCTTCGCCCACCGCGAAGAAGCTGGATCTGCAATGGCCCCGCTGGTCATGCTCGGCTGGGGCGCCAGCCTCGGCGGCTTGGTCGACGCCGCCGCAGGAGCCCAGACCGGCGTCAAGCACAAGAATGGCTGGCTTTCGGATCTGGTCCGCGATGCGATCGCCAGCGGCCAGGTGGTACTGGTGGCGGAAACCCTGACGGAACAGGAAACGGCCAGCGCGCGCGAAGTCATCGAGGCCGCGGTCGGCGCAGCCAAGAACGTCAGCATGGCGTGAGCGTGAGCCCTCCAGGGTCCTGCAGCATGTTGCCCGGGCATGTTCTCAATGCCGCGTACCGGCCCGGCCGGCACGCGATGTCCGATGCCGACTGGAATCGCCGTGATTGAAATTCGCCGCGGCCAGGCGCCGCAACCGCTGCTGCGTGCCGAGTTCGGCGTGCGCTTTCGCGCCTCCTTCGTCGACCCGGCCTTCCGCACCGAAGACCCGTCCATTGCGCGGCTCGAAGAGATTGCCTGGCAGGCCTACAGCGAAGGCCGCAAGGCGCCCTTCACACAGAAAGCCGGCCCGGGCCATGCCGATCCCGATTACGAGTTGTCGACCGAGTGGCTTGCCACAAAACAGCGCATCGACGCCGCGCAGTTGCGCTGGGCCGATCCGCTGACGCCCTCGCGGGTGCTGCTGATCTGCGGCTCGGCGCGCAATGACGGCACCTGCCCGGGCGAGATCTCGAAGACCTTCCGCCTGCTGGGCATCGCGCGCGAAACACTGGAGCGGGCCGCGATCGAAACGGATGTGCTCGACCTGAGCCTGCTCACCTCCGACTACGGACGCAAAATCCACCCCTGCAAGGGCTGCGTGTCGACCGCGATGCCGCTGTGCCACTGGCCCTGCAGTTGCTACCCCAACCACGCGCTGAACCAGACCAACGACTGGATGGCGGAGATTTACGAGCGCTGGACGGCCGCCCATGCGGTGATCATCGTTTCACCCGTGTATTGGTACCAGAGCCCCAGCCCGATGAAACTGATGATCGACCGCCTCGTCTGCGCCGATGGCGGCAACCCGGACCCGACCTCGACTGGCGGCAAGAAGGCCGCCAAGGCCAAGCAACTCGAACTGGCCGGCTGGGACTATCCGCAGCATCTGGCAGGACGCGCCTACGGCCTGATCGTGCACGGCGACGTGGCCGGTGTCGACGACGCGCGGCGCGCCCTGTCCGACTGGCTCGACTGGATGGGTTTCATCGACGCCGGAGCGCCGGCGCGGCTTGACCGCTACATCGGCTACTACGAGCCGTATGCCAGCAGCCACGAGGCGCTGGACCGGGACTTAGCCGTGCAGGAAGAAGCGCGCAATGTGGCTCGCGCCGTAGCCAAAGCCGTAGTGGAACTGCGTGCCGGTCGCCTGCAGTCGGTACAGCCCAAGCTGTCGCGGCCGCGGCGCAAGTAGGCGCCGGCAATGCGCACGCCCGAAAAGTTTTCGTAACAAACCCACCACTTAAAGGGAGCATGAAATGTCCAGTGTCGGTTATCACGAACCCATCGAAGAGCTGTCCGCCGAAACGCGCGACATGCACCGGGCCATCGTTTCCCTGATGGAAGAACTCGAAGCCACGGACTGGTACAACCAGCGCGCGGATGCCTGCAAGGACCCCGTGCTCAGGGCCATCCTGGTGCACAACCGCGACGAGGAGAAGGAGCACGCGTCCATGCTGCTGGAATGGATCCGGCGCAAGGATCCGCAATTTTCGATCCAGCTGAAGGAATACCTGTTCACTGAAACGCCGATCGCGCATGAGTGAAACGGACTGATCCGAGCGAGAGCACACGATGATCTTCCGCCAGTTGTTCGAACCGCTGTCCAGCACCTACACCTACCTGCTCGGCTGCGAGGAAACCGGCCGGGCCGTATTGATCGACCCGGTCATCGTCGCCGTCGAGCGCGACCTGGCCGAACTCGCCCGGCTGGGCCTGACGCTTGCCTGCACGCTGGAAACCCATATCCACGCCGACCACATCACCGGCGCGCTGGAACTGAAAGAGCGCACAGGAAGCCGGATCGCGGCACCGGCATGCGATCGGCTGCCCTGCACCGACATCGGCATCGAACAAGGCACGCCGCTGCTGGTCGGCGGCATCGCGCTGCAGCCCTTGCACACCCCGGGCCACACCGCAGGCCACTTTTCGTACGGCTCGGGCGAACGGGTGTTCACCGGCGATGCGCTGCTGATCGAGGGCTGCGGCAGGACCGACTTCCAGGACGGCGATGCCGACACTTTGTACCACAGCGTCAGGGAAACGCTGTTCGCTCTGCCGGACGAGGTTCTGGTGTACCCGGCGCACGACTACCATGGCCGCCACGTGTCGTCGATCGCGCAGGAAAAAATGCGCAATCCGCGGCTCGGCGGCGAACGCACACTGGAAGAATTCCGCCATCTGATGGCGAACCTGAAGCTACCCTATCCGACCTTCATCGACTATGCAGTGCCGGGCAACAAGCAGTGTGGAGTGTGCCCCTGCGACCTGCCCGATGAACTGGAATACTACTGCCGGCAGATGGCGGCAAGCCCGCAAGGCTGACCTGCGCCCGCTCCAGGCCTATGCGCGCGGGAACACGTAGCGCAGGTACAAGTGACTGCCGCCGCGCCGCATATCGGTCAGGCTGCCCCACAGCGCGTGCTTCGGCGCAAACGCCTTGCCCATCACCAGGCTGAGCCGTCCGTCGCCGGCGTCGCGGCCGGCAATCTGCGGGGCCAGCGTGAGGAACTGCTCGTCGATCAGGTGCTCGGCATAGAAATCGCCGAGCAGGCGCGGTCCGCCCTCGACCAGGATCCGCCGGGCAGGACGCACCCGGCATATCTCGTCGAGAATCGCCCGCGCCGAAATCACGTGCCCGCTGCGACCGATGGCGCGCACCGCGACCGAATCGGGCACACCGTGGCGCAGCAGGCGCTTCGCCCCCGCGGCGGTGGTCAGGATCAGGGTCTGTACCTTGCCCGAGGCGAACACGGGCAGGCCCAGATCAACGGTGCCGCTACCGCTGACGATGACGTGCAACGGCGCCTCGCCTTGACCCAGCGCCTGGCTCAGCTGCCGATACTGATCCGCCAGCCGGGGAAATATCGCTGCGGCGGTCCACTGGTGCCTACTATCGGCGCCCAGCGTCCCGGCACCGATCACCACGACATCGGCAATCGCGCGCAACAGGCCCATCACCATGCGGTCCTGGGCGCTGAAGCCGCTGATGTCGCCGCCGCTGGCATGTCCTTTTTCATTGAGCGAAACGACCCCATCCAGCGTCGTCACGAAATTGCTGAAGACATGCGGACGTGCACGCGGCGACGGCATGCGCAGTCTGCCGTAAAGGCGCGCCAGCTTTGGCGGCAACGGCAGCGGCTTGCCGCGGCTGGTTTCGATTAGCGTCGTCAGCGGCGTCGGCGCCGCAGCAGTGGAGCGGGACATGGCCGTGGTCGACCTGGAGTTCAAACCGGGGCGCCTGCGGCAATGCCGATCATCAAGCGACCTCGCCGGTCCCTTCGATCAGCTCGCGGCCCCTGAGGAAGCCCATGTCTTCGGCAACGGCCTGCGTGGAGTAGAACAGTCCCGGATCCGACGTGGCGCTGGGGCCCTTGTCATCCGTCGCGCCGGCGCCGATCCCGGTAATCCTTACCGTGAAGCTCCATTGCAGCCCATGGCCGGCGAGTGCGGCGTTTTCCGGCACGCGCGACTCGGCGCAGACATGCATTTGCCTGCCGTGGTATTCCTCGGTTCTCCATCCGGTCTGATCGTTTGTGGCGGCCTGCTTCAGGGTCGGGGTTTCCATCAAGTTCTCCTAATGTGCCGGAATCGGCTGCAAATGGCGCTTCGACCGTCACGGACCCGACACTACGCGCAGCCTTGCGCCGGCTCTGTACGCTGTCGCACCCAGCCGCCCGGACACCGCTGGCGGACTTCCGCGCTCAGCTTTTTCGGCCTTGCCCTGGCGTAGCCCGAGACGTCTCCGTCAGCCGCCGGCGACGGGTACGCGGGCCTTCGCGCTGAACGCCGGCGCCCGGCCCAGCAGTCCCAGCACCACCTGCAAGGCCACGGACACGGCGCCGACGATGAACACCACATCGCCGAAAGTGCGCACCCAGCGCAGTGTCTGCAGCAGGGGCTGCTGCATGAACTCTTCGCTGCGCGCGTACCACAGGCCCTGGCTGACGCTGGCGTGAAACTGGATGAAGCCGATCGGCAGCAGGCTGGTGAAGATCATCAGTGCCAGGCCGGCATTCAGGCCCCAGAACGCGGTCCGCATCAGGCCCTGGTGCAGGCGGTAATGCGGCCGGATGTAACGCAGCACCAGCAGCGTGAAGCCCAGCGCAAGGAAGCCATAGACCCCGAACAGCGCGGCGTGCGCATGCACCGGCGTGGTATTCAGCCCCTGCAGGTAGAACAGCGCCAGCGGCGGGTTGATCATGAAGCCGAAGACGCCGGCGCCCAGCATGTTCCAGAAGGACACGGCGACGAAGAACAGCAGCGGCCATTTGAGTTCCTCCATCCAGGGTGCCCGCGCCTTGAGCCGCCAGTTCTCCCAGGCATCGTGGCCGAGAACGATCAGCGGCACCACTTCGAGGGCGCTGAAGCTCGCCCCGACGGCCATCACCGCAGTCGTGGTGCCGGAAAAATACAGGTGGTGGAAGGTACCCGGGATGCCGCCGAGCAGGAACAGCGAAGCGGAAGCCAGGCTGGCGGTGGTCGCCATGCGCTGCGACACCAGTCCCAGCGTGGCGAAGACGAAGGCCAGGGCGGTTGTCGCAAACACTTCGAAGAAGCCTTCGACCCACAGATGCACCACCCACCAGCGCCAGTATTCCATCACCGTCAGGTGGGTGCGCTCGCCATAGAACAGGCCGGCGCCATAGAACAGGCCGATCGCCGCCACCGAGGCGGTGAGCAGCGCCAGCAGGTTCTTGTCGCCGCCCGGACGCTGCAGGGCCGGCGCGATGCCGCGCAACATCAGCACCAGCCAGAAGGCGATGCCGGCGAATTTGCCGATCTGCCAGAGGCGGCCGAGATCGACATATTCATAACCCTGGTGGCCGAGCCAGAAATTCAGATGGGGCGGCATGACCTGCGCGATGGCGAGGTAGTTGCCGATGAAGGAGCCGACCACCACAGCGACCAGGGCCCAGAACAGGATGTCCACGCCGAGCTTCTGGTGACGCGGGTCCTTGCCGCCATTGATCAGCGGCGCGAGGAACAGACCCACGGCGAGGAAGCCCGTGGCGATCCAGAACAATGCCGACTGGATGTGCCAGGTGCGCACCAGCGCATAGGGAAACCACTGCGAGAGGTCCACGCCGTAGAACTTCTGGCCTTCGACCGTGTAGTGCGCGGTGAAGCCGCCGATCATGACCTGGAACACGAACAGCGCCACGATCAGGAACAGGTACTTGCCCAGCGAACGCTGCGACGGCGTCAGCGCGAAGCTGCGCAGCGGATCCTGCGCGGCGGCGGCCGGCAGCGGCTCGTCGTGGCGGCGCAGGAAGGCCCAGGCCCAGACCAGCAGGCCGACACCGGCCAGCAGCACGACGATGCTGGCGATCGACCAGACGATGTTCTCCGCGCTGGGCTGATTGCCGATCAGCGGCTCATGCGGCCAGTTGTTGGTGTAGGTGACCTGCTGGCCCGGGCGCTCGGTGGCCGCCGCCCAGGCGGTCCAGAAGAAGAAATGGCTAAGCTTCACCCGGCGCTCCGCGCTGGGCAGCGTGTTCTCCTTCATCGCATAGTGCTCGCGGCTCTTCTGCAGTTCGGGGGCGTCGGAGAACAGGCGCTGGTAGTAGGCGGCGGTTTGCGTCATGGCTTGCGCGCGTCGCGCCGACACGCGCAGCACGTCGCCGGCCGGGTCCGTCCGGTTGCCCCGGTATTCGAGTTTCAGCTCCTGCCGCAGTTCGGCCTGCGCTGAGGCACCCAGTGCCGCATACGGCTTGCCGTAGCCTTGTTGTGCCGCCAGATCGAGCCAGGCTGTCAGTTCCCGGTGCAGCCAGTCGGCCGTCCAGTCCGGGGCCTGGTAGGCGCCGTGACCCCAGATCGAGCCCAACTGCATGCCGCCGACCGATTGCCACGCCGTCTGACCGCCGAGGATGTCGTCCCGGGTGAACAGCACCGCGCCGTCGGCAGCGACCACCTGCTCCGGTATCGGCGGCGCCTGCCGATAGACTTCGGTGCCGTAGTAGCCGAGCAGCGAGAAGGTGAGCGCCAGAACGGCGATCAGGATGAACCAGAGTTTGCGGTAGGAGCCCATGGTGCTTGCCTCGTCGAGAAGTTGACAGACTTCAATCCTGATCGCGCAGCGCCATCATTTCGCCGGATAGATCCCTTTTTCGCGCGCGGCCTGGATCGCCTGCCACGGGCCATACTTGTGCTGCTCCGCCGAGAAGCCCGGCGTGTAGGGCGCAAACGCGGCATCCACGGGCTTGTTCTTGCGCGCCGGGAAGTCCAGATCGAGATTCGGCTTGACCGGTCGCGGCTGACTATTGATGTAGGCGGCCACGTCGAAGGCCTGCTCGTCGGTCAACACCGCGTTGATATGGGTCGTGCCGCTGGGCATATTGCCCTTGACGAAACCTGCGGCCAGCGTCACCCGCGCCATGCCGGCGCCGGTGTTGTAGCTGTCCGGGCCCCATACCGGCGGAAACAGGTAACCGTCGCCATCGCCCGCCTTGCCGCGGCGCAAGCCCTGGCCCTGGTCACCGTGGCAGGCCACGCAGGTGGCGGCATAGACCTCTTTTCCTGCAACCGGATCTGCCGCGCGCGTCAGTGCCTTGAGTTTCAGCGTGCCGCCGCCCTCCAGTTTCGCCCCGACCGGTATGCCGGTCGACAGGAAGTGCAGATAGGCCATCATGGCCTTCATTTCCACACTGTCGAGGGGCAGCTTGCGCCCGTTCATGCTGCGTTCCATGCAGCCGTTGATGCGCTCCTCGGTGGTGGACACCGCATCTTCCCGCCCACGGTATTGCGGGAAGCTGACATACGTACCCACCCACGGGTTGCCGAACTTGCGCCCGCCGGCATCGATATGACAGGAGACGCAGGCCAGATTGTTGCCCGCGTAGCGCTTGCCCGCATCCTTCGCTTCGGGTCCGATATGCAGGTAGGTCTGTTCCATGAGGGCCTTGCCCTGACGCACCATCTGGCCGTATTTGTCGTCGGGCAGTTTGCCGATGTCGGGTGCCTGCCAATCCTTTGCATTCTGCGCCAAGGCGGATGCCGTCAATCCGGCGCAGACCGCCAGGCCCATGAGCATTTCGTTAGTCCGTTTCATTTGAATCTCCAGAGAAAGGCGTGCCGCTTGGCCGCGCACCAATCCTGCTGGATACGCAAACTTGGCCGCTGGGCACGGGACCAGACTACGGGCGCGGCGCCAATTGCTCCGTACGCTGGCGCGCACAGCCCGCGGAAAGAATCCCTCAGCCAGGGCTCGCTGTCAGCAGTCCGCGCAGGACGTAGGGCAGGATGCCCCCGTGGCGCAGGTAGTCCACTTCAATCGGCGTGTCGACCCGCAGCAGCAGCTTCACCTGCAGCTGCCGCCCGTCCGGCCGCCTGATCGCCAGTACCACCTCCTGCCGCGGACGCAGTTCGCCTTCGATGCCGAGCAGGTCGAACTCCTCGTCGCCGACGATGCCCAGTGCGTCGACGCCCTCGCCCTCCCTGAACTGCAGCGGCAGCACGCCCATGCCGACCAGGTTGGAACGGTGGATGCGCTCGAAGCTCTGCGCCACCACGGCGCGCACGCCGAGCAGGCGCGGGCCCTTGGCGGCCCAGTCGCGGCTGGAGCCGGTGCCGTATTCCGTGCCGGCGAACACCAGCGTCGGCGTGCCGGCGGCCTGGTATTTCATCGCCGCGGCATGGATCGAACTCAGTTCGCCGCCCGGCTGGAAATGCGTCAGTCCGCCCTCGACCCGCGAACCGTCGGCATTGGGCGGCAGCATCAGGTTGCGGATGCGCACGTTGGCGAAGGTGCCGCGCATCATCACCTCGTGGTTGCCGCGGCGCGAACCGTAGCTGTTGAAGTCGCCGACCGCGACGCCGTGGGCCAGCAGGTATTCGCCGGCCGGCGAGGCCGGCTTGATCGAGCCGGCCGGACTGATGTGGTCGGTGGTCACCGAGTCGCCGAAAATCGCCAGCGCCCGGGCGCCGCGGATCGCCGTCACCCGCTCCGGCTCCAGTTCGAAGCCGACGAAGAAGGGCGGCTCGGCGATGTAGCTCGACGGCTGCCAGGCATAGACCTGGCCGGCATCGACCGGGATCCCGTTCCACAGCGGATTGCCGCGGGAAAAGTCGGCATACAGCGCGCGGTAGGTCGCCGGGTCGGTGGCGTGATGCATGGCCGCGGCGATCTCCTGGCTGCTTGGCCAGACGTCACGCAACATCACCGGCCGGCCGTCGCGGCCGATGCCGAGCGGCTCCTGTGTCAGGTCGATGTCGACGCGGCCGGCGATGGCGAAGGCCACCACCAGCGGCGGGCTCATCAGGAAATTGGCCTTCAATGCGGGATGGATGCGCGCCTCGAAATTGCGGTTGCCCGAGAGCACCGCGGCGCAGACCAGGTCGTGCGCGGCGATGGCCGCTTCGAGCGGCGCCGCCAGCGGCCCGGCATTGCCGATGCAGGTGGTGCAGCCGTAGGCGACGACGCGAAAGCCCAGCGTTTCGAGGTCGCCGAGCAAGCCCGCCTTGGCCAGGTATTCGGTGACCACGCGCGAGCCGGGCGCGAGCGAGGTCTTGACCCGCGGCCCGACCGTCAACCCGAGCGCCACCGCCTTCTTTGCCAGCAGGCCGGCGGCGAGCATGACGCCGGGGTTGGAGGTATTGGTGCAGGAAGTGATCGCGGCGATCAGCACGTCGCCGTGGCCGATGTCGGCCGCAGTCGGCGGCGCATTTGGCTCAATAGTCGGCGCTGGCGGGACGGCGACGCGCGGATGGTCGGCCATTTCCACCTCGTGGCGCAGCGTCTGCTTGCTGCTTGGCGCGGCTTCGGGTGCGAGCACCGCCGCGGCCGGCGTACCCAGCGCATGGCGCCGCGCCATTTCCTCCGTGCTCCGCCCATAGCCGTCCTGCGCTGCCGGCAGGGCGAACAGCTCGGCGAAGCGGCGGCCGAGATCCGTGAGATCGATGCGGTCCTGCGGCCGCTTCGGGCCGGCGACGCCGGGCCGGATCAGGGCCAGGTCGAAGTCGATTTCCGCGCTGTAGTCGATCGCGCCAGCCGCCGGCATGCCGAACAGGCCCTGCGCCGTGAAGTAGGACTCGAAGGCGTCGATCTCCCCGGCGCTGCGCCCGGTGGCGGCGAGATATTTCACGGTCTCGGCGTCGGGCGGGAAGAAGCCCATGGTGGCGCCGTACTCGGGCGCCATGTTGGCGATGGTGGCGCGATCCGGCAGGCTCAGCGAGGCGGCGCCGGCGCCGAAGAACTCGACGAACTTGCCCACCACCCGGGCCTGGCGCAGGCGTTCGGTGACGTAGAGCACCAGGTCGGTGGCGGTGGCGCCTTCGGGCAGGCGCCCGTGCAGATGCACGCCGACCACGTCGGGCGTGAGGAACACCAGCGGCTGGCCGAGCATGCCGGCCTCCGCCTCGATGCCGCCGACGCCCCAGCCGACCACGCCGAGCGCGTTGATCATCGTCGTGTGCGAATCGGTGCCGACCAGCGTGTCCGGATAGGTGATGCCGTCCTTCTGCAGCACGCCGCGCGCCAGGTATTCGAGGTTGACCTGGTGCACGATGCCGATGCCCGGCGGCACCACGCGGAAGGTGTCGAAGGCCTGCATGCCCCACTTGATGAAGCGGTAGCGCTCGGCATTGCGGCGGAATTCCAGACGCATGTTGAGGTCGAGCGCGTCGGCCACCCCGTAGTGATCGACCTGCACCGAGTGATCGACCACCAGGTCCACCGGCACCAGCGGCTCGACGATCTTCGGGTTCCTGCCGAAGCGCTGCGCGACGCCGCGCATCGCCGCAAGGTCGCACAGCAGCGGCACGCCGGTGAAATCCTGCAGCACGATGCGGGCGACGACGAATGGAATTTCGGCCGTGCGCGGCGCGTTCGGTTGCCAGCCGGCCAATTGCCGCACATGGTCTTCGGTTACTTTCAGCCCGTCGCAGTTGCGCAGCACGGCTTCGAGCACGATGCGGATCGACACCGGCAGCCGCGAGACATTACCGAGCCCCGCCGCTTCGAGCGCGGCCAGCGCGTAGTAGCGCGAGGTCTTGCCGGATGCCAGCCGGAATTCCTGCAAGGCAGCAAACGTATCGTGGGGCATGGCCGCCTCCGTTGCGGTTCCGCGCGATGCGGTTCATCGGCGGAGGAGTTCAGCATAGACCACGCCCGCATCGAAGAACAGGCGAATGCCGACGGTCGCACCGATTCGGCCTAAGATGGAGCGGTCCGCTTCGCAGGAGAACGCCCATGGCCGCTTTTCCAGTAGTGACTTCGGCAGCGACGAGCGCCACGCGCACCGAACGCGACTCCTTCGGCCCCATCGAGGTTCCCGCCGATCGACTCTGGGGCGCCCAGACCCAGCGCTCGCTGGAATTCTTCGACATCTCCAGCGAGCGCATGCCGGAAGAAATCGTACTCGCACTGGCCACCGTCAAGGCCGCCTGCGCGCGGGTCAATCGCGAGCTGGGCCTGCTGCCCGCGGCCAAGGCCGATGCCATCGTCACCGCCGCCGAGGAAGTGCTGTTCGGCCGCCACGACGACGAGTTTCCGCTCTCGGTCTGGCAGACCGGCTCCGGCACCCAAAGCAACATGAACATCAACGAGGTGCTGGCCAACCGCGCCTCGGAACTGCTCGGCGGCGAGCGCGGCATGGCACGCCTGGTCCATCCCAACGACGAGGTCAATCTCGGGCAGTCGTCGAACGACATTTTCCCGACAGCGATGCACCTGGCCGCCGCGCTGGGCATCGCGCGCCGCCTGCTGCCGGCGCTGGCCGGCTTGCGCGCCACGCTGGCGCAGAAGTCCGCGGAGTTCGCCGCCATCGTCAAAATCGGCCGCACCCATCTGCAGGACGCAACGCCGCTGACCCTGGGCCAGGAATTCTCCGGCTACGTCGCCCAGCTCGACCATGCCGAGTCGGTGATCGCCGGCAGCATGGCTTCGCTGTATCCGCTGGCGGTCGGCGGCACCGCGGTCGGCACCGGCCTCAATACCCATGCCGAATTCGGCGCCCGCGTCGCGGCGGACCTGGCGCAGGGCAGCGGCCTGCCCTTCACCAGCGCCGCCAACAAGTTTGCCGCGCTGGCCAGTCATGACGGCATGGTCGCCGCGCACGGCGCACTGAAGACGCTGGCCGTGGCGCTGATGAAAATCGCCAACGACATCCGCTGGCTGGCCTCGGGGCCACGCTCTGGTCTCGGCGAAATCTCGATTCCGGAGAACGAGCCGGGCAGTTCGATCATGCCGGGCAAGGTCAACCCGACCCAGTGCGAAGCGCTGACCATGGCCTGCTGCCAGGTCATGGGCAATGACGTCGCGATAGGCATCGGCGGTGCTGCGGGCAACTTCGAACTCAACGTGTACAAGCCGCTGCTGGCCCACAATTTCCTGCAAAGCCTGCGCCTGCTGGCCGACGGCATGCAGAGCTTCGAGGCGCATTGCGTACGCGGCATCGAAGCCCGCGAGGAGCGCATCGCCGAACTGCTGGAGCGTTCGCTGATGCTGGTCACGGCGCTGGCGCCGCACATCGGCTACGACCGTGCCGCTGCGATCGCCAAGCGTGCGCATCAGGAAGGCAGCACGCTGCGCGCGGCGGCGCTGGCATCGGGCGAGGTTACGGCGGAGGAGTTCGACCGCTGGGTGCGGCCCCGGGACATGATCGGCGACGCTTGAAGCGCGCTGCGCGTTCGCTGGCGCACAGACCCGCCCGCGCAAAACAGCCAGAGTCCCGTGCATAGCCCGACCAGGCGACCCGGACCCAAACCCATGAAAGCGATTTCCGCCGCACTGCTGCTTTTGGCGCTGAGCTGGCTGCCGCCTGCCCTGGCCATGGACCCCTGTCAGTGCCGCGGCTATGCCGGCCCGGGCGGGCCCTGCGATTCCGCACTGGGCGGCGCGGCCTACGCCGGACCGGGCGGCCCAGCATCGGCCGGGCAAGAAGGACCCTGCTATGCCGGGCAGGGCGGGCCGCGCTATGCGGGACCCGGCGGACCGCTGTATGCCGGACCCGGCGGGCCGCGCCATGCCGGCTTCGGCGGACCGGCCTACGCCGGACCGGGCGGGCCTGCAGATTCGGGACCCGGCGGACCTGCCTACGATGGTCCCGGGGGACGCGCCTACTCCGGGCCGAGCGGCGCCTGCTATGCCGGACCGGCCGGGCCATGCTACGCCGGCCCCGGCGGCACCGGCCTGGGCTGTTCCTCACTCTGCCGCTGAGGAATCCTCCGCATTCGATCCGGCCGCCTGTTCCTGTTTCTGCCTGAGCCTGGCGTTCTTCTCGTCGTTGGCGAAGACGAAGCGGCCGTGCAGAACGCAGCCCTTCATGCCCGGGTCGCAAGGCAGGTTGTTGACCTTCGAACACAGGTCATTCGTTTCGTGTGGGCAACCCCAGGAGCCGGCCATGAATAATCCTGATAGTCTGGTGTCTGAAAAGAATAGCACACGCCGTTTCGGCCCAATCCGACCACGACCGGCAAACCCCATATGAAACTCAAGCGCTTTCTAAGCTACGAATGGGATGCCATCGCCGGCATCGCCACCGCCGTCGTGGCGACCATCCTGCATCTGCTGCACGTGGTCGATGAACGTGTGATGTTGCCCATCGTGCTCGCACTGATGGCCCTGCTGTTCATCAACTTCATCCGCCATGCCCGCAACAACGAAGTCACCGCGGAACAGATCGATCGCACCGAACATGCGGTTGGCAAAATCCAGGCCGGGCTGACACTGCCCGAGGTAATCCTGGTGGGGCCACTGCACTTGCGCACTGCCAACGAGCGCTTCGTCAAGCACATGCGGGGCGACGCGATCTGGTTCAATGTCTGCCTGTCGATGTACCGGCCACAGGCGCTGTTCGACGCATTGCTCAAGCCGGCGGTGGAAAACCCCATGGTGACCTCGATCGAGTTCGTCCTCGACGAAAGTCAGAAGGAATTGTGGCAGCACGTCGTGCGGCCGAAGATCGCCGACTGCGTGGGCCACGAAAAGGTCAGGGAACCGCGCTGGCGTCGCTTGAAAAAGAACGTTTCCTTCATCCTTGCCGACAGTCAATTGAGCGATGGCAGCGAAGCGCTGCTGAGCTTCTGGGGCGAGCCCTTCATGGCCGAGAATGCCGAACGGCAGGTGCCGCGCTTCATTTTTCATGTACAGAAACACTCCGAGCTGCTGCCGCATCTGGTGGAACTGGAACGCTGCTGCGTGCATGAACCACACACGGATGCATAGATGGAGGCCCATGGAAAATTCGATACACAGGCTTTGTGACCTGTTCAAGCAGTTGGGCCTGGCCGACGACGTAGCCTCCATCGAACGCTTCATTCTCACGCGCCGGCCGCTGTCCAACGGGACGCCCGTCGCGGATGCGTCATTCTGGAGCGCAAGCCAGGCTCAGTTCCTGCGGGAAGAAATCGCCAAGGACGGCGACTGGGCGGAACTGGTGGATATTCTCGGCTCGCTGCTCAGCCGCTAGTGGACAGGCTCGTCCTACTCGCGCGCCAGCAGCATCCTCAAACCGCGCGGCGATTGCACCAGATCGGCCAGGGTGTAGTCGTCCAGCGCCGCATACAGCGCATCGAAGGCGCGCACCAGAATTCCCGAGAGCCGGCAGGCCGGCGCGATGCGGCAGTTTCCGGTTTCCTCGGAGAGGCATTCGACGATAGGCGCATTGCCTTCGCTAACACGCACGATCGCGCCCAGCCGGATGTCTTCCGGCGCATGCGCGAGGCGGATGCCGCCGCCCTTGCCGCGCACCGATTCGATGACCCCCGAGCGCGCCAGCTGGTGCACCACTTTCATCAGGTGGTTCTCCGAAATTTCGTAGGCCGCGGCGATCTCGGGAATCGTGGCCAGCCGCTCGCGGTTCAGCGCGAGGTACATCAGCACGCGCAGGGTGTAGTCGGAAAAGGTGGTGAGTTTCATGCCCGGCAGTTTACGCCTATAAGCAGTAAAAAAGATATTGCTTTACAAAAAACCGGGTGGTAGGATGAAGCTGTATTAATTTTACTGCTTTAAAAACCATGACGACCGAAGCCGCTGCGACCCAACCGGAAGAACAACAGATCCGCGACATGCTGCGCCAGGTGATCGACCCCGAGGTCGGCATCAACATCGTTGCGCTCGGCCTGGTCTATCGCATCGAGGCTGCGGCCGACCGTGTGGTGATCGAGATGACCATGACCTCGCCGGCCTGTCCGATGGGCGAGATGATCATGGAAGACGTCCACGCCGCGCTGGCCAAAGGCCTGCCGGACACGGTGAAGGTCGAGGTCAGCCTGGTCTGGGAGCCGCCCTGGAACCCCTCGATGATGGACGAGGCCAGCAAGCAGCATTTCGGCTGGGAGCCCGAATAGCAGTCCGCGTTTTCCGTAGTCCCTATCCGCATTTCAGCCGCGCCAACAAGGAGCAAGACCATGAGCACGACACAGAACTTCAAGGCCACCATCGATGTCCGCCACATCATTCCCCGCGAGCGCCATCCGCTGATTTTCAGCACCTTCGACCATCTCGATGCCGGCGAGGCGCTGCTGCTGGTGAACGACCATGATCCGAAGCCGCTGTTCTACCAGTTCCAGGCCGAATCGAAAGGCGAGTTCACCTGGGACTACCTGGAGAACGGCCCCGAGGTCTGGCAGGTCAGGATCGGCAAGCCCCTCCCTGAGGGTGCCACCGCACCCGTGGGCGGCTGCGGCTGCAACCACTAGCAACGGCTCAAGACCATGGCCGACTTGCGCCCCGCTGCCCGCGTGCCGCTGTTGGTGCTGGGCATGCTGTCGCTGGTCGGCGGCGTGCTGGCCGGTTTGGCGCGGCTGGACTGGAGCATGCCGCCGGTTGCGGCGGCGGCAGCCGGCTGGCACGGGGCGCTGATGATTTCGGCCTTCCTCGGCACCGTCATCAGCCTGGAGCGTGCCGTGGCGCTGGGGCGCGGCTGGGCCTACCTGGCGCCGGCCGCGGCCGGCATCGGCGGCATCGCCTTGCTCGCCGGCGCACCGCCGCTCCTGACGCAAGTCCTGACGGTTGCCGCGGCGTCGATTCTGGTCGCCGCCAGTGCGCAGGTCTTGCGCCGGCTGGTGGCACCGTTCACCGTGATCCTCGCCATCGGCGCCCTGTGCTGGCTGATCGGCAACGCGGTGTGGCTGGCCGGCGGCGCGCTGCATCTGGCGGTGCCGTGGTGGCTGGCCTTCCTGGTGCTGACCATCGCCGGCGAACGCCTGGAACTGACGCGCTTCCTGCCCACGCCGGCCGGCGCGCAACGGCTGTTCTTCGCCATCGTCGGTGTCATCCTGGCTGGCGCCACGGTGACGTTCCGCGAAGAAGAGGCCGGCCTCATGCTGTTTGCCGCCGGCCTGCTGGCGCTGGCGCTCTGGCTGCTGCGCTACGACATCGCGCGGCGCAATGCGCAGCAACAGGGGCTGGTCCGCTTCATCGCGCTATGCCTGCTCTCGGGCTATGCCTGGCTGCTGCTGGCCGGCCTGCTCGGCCTTGCCGGCGGTTTCCTGCCCGGCCATCCGTGGCGCGATGCGACCCTGCACGCGGTCGGCCTCGGCTTCGTCTTTTCGATGATCTTCGGCCACGCGCCGATCATCTTTCCCGCCGTGGTGCGGGTCAGGATTCCCTACCACCCGGCCTTCTATCTGCCGCTGATCCTGCTGCACGTTTCGCTGGCATTGCGAATTTTCGGCAGCCTCGACGGTCAATTCGGTTTGCGCAGCCACGGCGGCTTGATCAACGCCGTCGCCCTGCTGATTTTCATCGCCACCATGCTGACCAGCGTGCTGCGCGGCGGGCGGGACACCACGGGAGCGACATGATGGACCAGAGAACCAGAACCGAGGATGTGGCCAGGGAGAAATGGACACTCGAGCGCGTGCTGTCGATCCGCTACTGGACGCCGACCCTGCTCTCCTTCCGCACCACGCGCCCCGCCGCCTTCCGCTTCACGCCCGGGCACTACACGCGGCTCGGGCTGGGTGCCGCCGACAATATCGTCTGGCGACCCTACTCGCTGGCCTCGGCCGCCGAGGAGGATTTTCTCGATTTCATCGCCGTGCTGGTGCCCGGCGGCGCCTTCTCCGAGCAGCTGCAGCAATTGCGCGCCGGCGACCGGCTGCGCGTCGACTCGGCCAGCTACGGCTTCCTCACCGTCAATCAGCTGGCACCGGGCAAGGACCTCTGGCTGCTGGCGAGCGGCACCGGACTCGGCCCCTTCGTCTCGATCCTGCGCGATGCAGCCGTGTGGCGGAACTTCGAGCGCCTGATCCTGGTGCACAGCGTGCGCCACTCCAGCGAACTGGCCTGGTGCGAAGAAATTGCGGCGCTGCCCGCCCTATTCCCGAACGCAAAAGCGACCCTCCGCTACATTCCCGTCGTCACCCGCGAGCCCGGCGCAACGCCGCTGGCGCAACGCATCCCGCTGCTGCTGGCCGACGGCCGCCTCGAACAGGCGGCGGAAACATCGCTGACGCTGGCCGACTCGCGCCTGATGGTCTGCGGCAACCCGGAACTGGCCAAGGAGCTGCGCGAATCCCTCGGCGCCCGCGGCTTCGCCACCAACCGCCGCAACGTGCCGGGACAGATGGCCTTCGAAAAATACTGGTAGATGAAACGCCATCCCGACCTGCTGCAACTCTCCCGCGAGCACTACACCGCGCTGAAGCTGGCACGCGACACAAAACGCGCCGCCGAGTCGGGGACTGCCGGCGACGTGGCGGCGCTGGCACAACGCGTGGTCGAGGTCTTCGCCGCCGCGCTCGATCCGCATTTCCACGTCGAGGAGCAGGGCATCCTGGTGCTGCTGGCCCAGGCCGGCGAGCATGAACTGGTAGCGCGCACCCTGGCCGACCATGCCGAACTGCGCCGTCTCGCTGCGGCACTGGCGACGCCCGCTGCCGATACGCTGCTGAACTTCGCCGAGCTACTCGGAGCGCATGTGCGCTTCGAGGAGCGCGAAGTGTTCGAGGCGGCGCAGAACAAACTCGATCTGGATACCGTTCAAACAAGCACATGACCCAGCCAGCCGTCGCCAGAAAAATCATTGAAATAAAGCCCTGGGCCGATCCGGAAGCCAAGGTCTACCCGCGCTCGATCAGCGGCATCTACGCGCGCTGGCGCTGGATTTTCGTCTGGCTGACGCAGATCGTCTTCTACGGCCTGTGCTGGCTGCCGTGGCGCGACCGGCAGGCCATCCTGTTCGACATCGACACGCGCAAGTTCTACTTCTTCGATCTGGTGCTGTGGCCGCAGGACACGATCTACCTGGTGCTGCTGATGGTCATCGGCGCGCTGGCCCTGTTCCTGTTCACCGCGGTCGCCGGGCGCCTGTGGTGTGGTTATGCCTGTCCGCAGACCGTCTACACCGAAATCTTCCTCTGGTTCGAGAAGCTGATCGAAGGCGAGCGGCCGCAGCGCATCAAGCTCGATGCCGCGCCGTGGTCAGTGCGCAAGCTGTCCATCAAGTCGGCCAAGCATGCCACCTGGATTGCCTTTTCGCTGTGGACCGGCTTCACCTTCGTTGGCTACTTCACGCCGATCCGCGAGCTGGCGCACGACCTCGTCACGCTCTCGCCGGGCGGCTGGTCGGCCTTCTGGGTGCTGTTCTACGGCTTCGCCACCTACGGCAATGCCGGCTTCCTGCGCGAACAGATGTGCCGCCAGATCTGCCCCTACGCACGCTTCCAGTTCGTCATGCTCGATCCCGACACGCTGATCATCGCCTACGATGCCGAGCGCGGCGAGTCGCGCGGCGCGCGGGCCAAAGGCAGCGATCCGCGCGCACAGGGCCTCGGCGACTGCGTCGACTGCAGCATCTGCGTCCAGGTCTGTCCGACCGGGATCGACATCCGCAACGGCCTGCAGAACGAGTGCATCGGCTGCGCCGCCTGCATCGACGCCTGCGACCAGGTGATGGACCGCATGGACTATCCGCGCGGCCTGATCCGCTACTCCACCGAGAACGCCGTCAGCAAGCACCTGACGCCGATGGACATCGTGCGCCGGGCATTCCGCCCGCGGGTGATCATCTATGCCGCGATCCTGCTCGCGCTCACGGTCGCCACCGCCTGGTCGCTGTCCACCCGCATACCGCTCAAGGTCAATGTGCTGAAGGATCGCGGCGCGCTGTCGCGCGAGGCGGACGACGGCTCGATCGAGAACATCTACCGGCTGCAGATCATGAATACCGGCGACCAGACGCGGACCTTCCGCATCCGCATCGCCGGCGTCGATGGCATTCGCCTGCACGACGACAAGCCGATCACCGTCTCCGGCGGCGAAATCGGCTCCCTGTCCGCCAGCGTCAGGGCCGACCCGGGCGCGGCCAAATCCGGCGCCAATCCGATCAGCTTCCGCGTCGAGGACGTCGGCGATGCGAGCGTCGCGGTCAGCGAAAGCTCGAAATTCTGGATGCCCTAGCGGACTTCCTGGTCCGAGACATCCATGGCAAAGAAATTTCCCTTGCACCCCAAGCACCCCGAAAGGATTTGCTGGGGCTGCGACAAATACTGCCCGGTCGATGCGCTCGAATGCGGCAACGGCTCGGACCGCACGCAGCACCCGGTGGAATTGCTCGGGGAGGACTGGCTTGAATTTGGCGACTGGGGCCTGGACACCGAAACGGAACCGCCCCGGACTACCGGAGGCAGCGAGAAGGAGCCGGCTTCAGAGTAGGCCGACCCGACTTCAAGAGTCGGCGCCGGCGGGACGGCGATCCGACTCGCCGTGCCGCCGTGCCCCTGCCGGAAATCTGCTACTCGAGTTCGAGTGAACCCTGAATTGCCTTGATGCCGGCGTTGCCGCAGGCATCGTCGAGATGCCCGCCGGGCGCGCCGGAGACGCCGACGGCACCGAGCAGGGTGCCGCCTGCGGAGATCGTCAGGCCGCCGCCGAGCACCACTACACCCGGAATGTCACGGATCCCGGCCGAGGGCTTGCCCGGGGCGCTCAAATCCAGCAGGTTGCTGGTGTTGTTGCGAAAGCTCACTGCGGTCCAGGCCTTGCCGATGGCGGTCTTGGGCGTGTGCGAACCGGCAAGGTTGTCGCGCAGCAGCGCCAGCGGCACGCCACCGCGGTCGACCACGGCCACGGCGACCACGTAGCCACCCTTCTGGCATTCGGCAAGCGCCGCCTGCGCGACCTGCATCGCCGCCGCGGTGGTCAGGCTTGCCGCCTGCGTGGTCAACTTCGCGGCGGCCGACGCCCCGCCTGTCAGAAACAATGCTGTCAATGCAATGGCGATTCTGGTACGGATCATGGTGTCTTCTCCCTCGGTTGATGTGTTGCAGCGATTCGGCTGACCGCGGCACGGCGAGAACATTTTCGCGTGCCGGCAGGCATCCATTGTGGCCCAGCGCACCGCACTTGGGAATACTCGCCCCGAATCGTCTTTGCCCGCCGCCTACTGGATCGCCTGGCGTTCGGTTTCGCGGCGCGCCAGCGCCGAGCGTTCGGCACGGATCAGGGTTTCCATCATGCGTTGCGGCTGCTCCGCCACCGCTTCGCCATCGTGGTAGAGCAGGGCCACCTGCAGCGGACCGTTGCCGGTGGCCAGCGCCGCGATATTGTCGGGGCTGACCGTGACCCGCCCGAGCATGCGCGAGGTCGGCCATTTCAGATCGCCGTACACCAGGTAGACCAGCTTGGAGCAAAACACGCGGTGCGTCGTTTCGGTGTCGAAATTGAAGTCGTAAGCCTTGCCGACCTGGCGAAACGTTTGCAGCACGACCTCCGCCAATTGCTCCTTGCCCAGTGCTTCACGGCGCAGCACGGCGAGGTCGTCGACGTTCAGGAAATGCTCGATCGAGTTCATCTGCACGCCGGAGCGCAGGGCCTCGACCACGCCGCGCCCGGCGCGCACCGATTCGTGGTGGGGTTTGACCACGGGATGATCCCAGATGCCCAGCTCGCGCAGTTCGGACTCGGCGCCGACCCAGATCGCGGCGTGTCCCCAGTGCCCCGGAATGAAGCTGTCGGTCAGGCGAAACGGCGTCTTCTCGACCAGGATGTCGCCGGCCTTCAGGTTGCGCCGCACGATCGGCACGACCTCGGGCCGATCATGCAGCTTGCCGCGACGCGTTTCGACCAGGCCGATGGCATTGCCGAACAGCAGGCTGGAAAGATTGGTGCTTTCGTTCTTCAATGCAAACAGCGTATCGATGCTCATGGTGCCGAGAAAGCCCAGGTTGTCGCCGATATCGCGCAGCGGCGAAAACTGGCGCACCAGATGCAGCGATGGACTCTGCTCGATCGAGCGCAGCAGGTAGCCATACTGTTCGAACGGCGGCGTCTTGAACCCCTTGCCATGCCGTTCGACCCAGTCGATCGCCCGCGTCGTGCGGCGCCGATTTTCGGTCGAGGCGAAGTTGACGGCGATTTCGTTGAGGGTACCGGCCTGAATGTTGAACCCGCGATCGCTGCGATTGAGGTGCTGCCTGAACTCGTGGTCCTGGCGAAACGGCGCAATCGCCGACAGGTAATTGTCGTAAAGCACCAGCGCCGCGGAAAGCGACATGGCGATGCCCGCGGCACGGATGCCGGACTCGGCGTCGCCGCCCGCGTCGCCACCTGCGTCCCGCTCGGCAAGCCAGCATTCATGGACCTGGGCGATGTTCAGCAGGGCGCTGCGCTGCGCCAGGAGCAGCGAGGCGCCTTCGTTGAGCTGCTTCAGGTCCTGGCCGGAGAGCGGCTGGCCGCTCGCGGTCTTGGCCTTGAGTTCCCGATGCAAACGTATCGCGGTGGCGCGCATGCTCAGCGCCTCTTCGGCCAGGCGCAGGTAATCCTGGATCTCGGTTTCCATCGCCGCGCGCCTTAGCGCAAGCGACTGCCCCTGGTGGAATTCGCGCGTGTGCGCCTCACACTGCAACCGGGCGTTCTGGCTGCCCGGGCCATCGACCGCCAGCGCGGCGTCGTTTGACCCGGGCGGCCCCAGATCGGCACAGCCCGCAACCATGCCAAGCAACACGATACCCAGCAATGCACGCATCATTCACCCCTCCCCGATTCCCGCCAGATCCGTTACGGACCGGAAGATTTCACGTTCCGCCGGCAGCGGAAGGCTGCCGGCGGGACTCCCGATTCTTGGCGTTCGGGTAGGCCGGTGACGATTATAGAGTAGGTATCTGGAATACAGTCGGCGCTGGCGGGACGGCGGCGCGCGCCGCTCCGGGCGGCTCCAGGCGCGGCTACATGGTCAGGGTCAAGCCGCCATCGACCACGAAGATGTGGCCGGTGGCGTAGCGGTTGCGCAGCAGGGCCAGCGTCGCCTCGACGCAATCGTCGGGCGTCGCCGAGCGCTGCAGCGGGGCGCGGGCCTTGACCGCCTCGTGCTGCGCCTGCCAGTCCTTGGTCCATGGCGTTGCCACCAGGCCGGGGGCCACCGCATTGACCCGCACCGGCGCGCAGGACTTGGCCAAGAGGCGCGTCATCTGGTTCAGCGCGGCCTTCGCCATCGAATACGCGATCGAGCTGCCGACCGGGCGCACGCCGGCGATCGAGGTTATGTTGATGACGTTGCCGTCTTCGCTCTGCGCGAGAAACGGCATCGCCGCCTTGGTCAGGCGCCAGGTGCCGGTGACGTTGATATCGAAGGTTTTGGCGAAGATCTCGTCGGTCAGCGCGGCCAGGTCCTGGTGCGGCACGACAGTGGTCCAGCCGGCGTTGTTCACCAGGATGTCGAGCTTGCCGAAGCGCTCGATGGTCGCCGCCAGCAGCCTTTCGCCGGCGGCCTTGTCGGCGATGTCGGCCTGCACGTAGAACGCTTTGGCACCGAGCTCCGCGGCGATGCGCTGGCCGGCTTCGACCGAGTGCGCCGAGTTGATCACCACCGAGGCGCCCAGCGCGGAAAGCCGCCGCGCGATGGCCTCGCCGATGCCGCTGCTCGATCCCGTGACCAGGGCCACCTTGTTGGAAAATTCCTTCATTAAATCCTCCTGTGCTGTTGTAGTGCGGGCCGTGGGGCGGACCGTAGATACTGTTATCCCGGTCAAGCACCGTGCAAAGCAGAATTGAACGGTTTGCCGGACTTGAGGACGCCGAAGGCGACATGAATTAGCTTGCGCATCATGGCACCGATG
>JALHPU010000033.1 GCA_022842325.1 Sulfuritalea sp.
TCGGCGGTCGATTACAACCACGGCTTCTCGCTGCAGCCGACCAACATCAATATCCAGGTCATCCCCGGCTATGAGCATGTGGTCAAGATGACGCCGACCAAGGCGGGCACCTACGCCATCGTCTGCAACGAATACTGCGGCATCGGGCACCACACGATGCTTGGCCGTATTTACGTGAAATAAGGGGAGCAACAGATGGCAACTACTTACCGTACCTGTCCGCGCACCGGGCTGCAGTTCGACCTCGATGCCGACAAGCTGATGCGCTGGAACGCCGTAGCCGGCGTGCTCTGGCTGCTGGTCGGCGGCATCACCGCCCTGCTGGTGATCCTGACCCGCTGGCCGGCGATCAAGCTGCTGCCGGCCGACCAGTTCTACCTGATCCTGACCGCGCATGGCATCGACATGCTGATCCTGTGGATCATCTTCTTCGAAATGGCGGTGCTCTACTTCGCCTCATCGACCCTGCTACGCTGCCGAATCGCCACGCCATGGCTGGGCTGGGTGCAGTTCTGGCTGATGGCGGTCGGCGGCATCATGACCAACGTCGCCATCTTCCAGGGCGAGTCGAGCGTGATGTTCACCTCCTACGTGCCGATGCAGGCCGCGCCGCACTTCTACCTCGGCATCATCCTGTTTGCCGTGGGTGCGCTGATCGGCACCGGCGTGTTCTTCGGCACGCTGGTGGTCGCCAAGCGCGAGAAGACCTACACCGGCTCGCTGCCGCTGGTGACCTTCGGCGCGATGACCGCGGCGATCATCGCCGTATTCACCATCGCCTCGGGCGCCGCGATCCTGATCCCGACCTTCGCCTGGTCGATGGGCTGGATCAAGGAAATCGACGCCCAGCTGTATCGCATGGTGTGGTGGGCGCTGGGTCACTCCTCGCAGCAAATCAACGTCGCCGCCCACGTCTCGATCTGGTACCTGGTCGCTGCCGTGGCCTTCGGCGCCAAGCCGCTGTCCGAGAAAGTGTCGCGCTTCGCCTTCCTGCTCTACATCCTGTTCCTGCAACTGGCCAGCGCACACCACCTGCTGTCCGACCCGGGCATGAGCGCCGAGTGGAAGGTGCTGAACACCTCCTACTTCATGTACTTTGCGGTGCTGGCTTCGATGATCCACGGCTTCACGGTTCCGGGTGCGATCGAAGCGGCGCAGCGCAAGAAGGGCTTCAACAACGGTCTGTTCGAGTGGCTGCGCAAGGCGCCCTGGGGCAACCCGATGTTCGCTGGCATGTTCATCTCGCTGGTCGGTTTCGGCTTCATCGGCGGCATCTCCGGCGTCGTGCTCGGCACCGAGCAGATCAACATGCTGATGCACAACACCTTCTACGTGCCGGGCCACTTCCACGCGACGGTCGTCGTCGGTACCACGCTGGCTTTCATGTCGATCACCTACCTGCTGGTGCCGACGCTGTTCAGGCGCGAAATGATGTTCCCGAAACTGTGCCAGATCCAGCCCTACCTCTACGGCCTCAGCATGATCGTGCTGTCGCTGGTGATGATGGGCGCCGGCACCCTGGGCGTATCGCGCCGGCATTGGGACATGGCGTTCTCCGGCGCTCCGTTCCAGTACGAGTGGCCGGGCGCGGCCTACCTGATGATGGGTCTCACCGGCATCTTCGGCGTGATCGCGGTCATCGGCGGCGGTCTGTGGATCTTCCTGGTGGTCTGGTCCCTGCTGTTCGGCAAGAAGCTCGACGGCGGCGCGGCCCACGACAAGCCGGTACCGATCCCCGACCAGACCGCGGCAGCTGCCGCGTCCCACACCGGCAGCGAAGAGCATGTCGGCGTACCGGGTACGGTGGTACTGGCCATCACGCTGCTGGTCTGCTTCGTGCTCTACTACTTCGTGAATTGGAAGTACCTGTCCGAGGTATGGGGTCTGAGCTGATCATCGGCTGATCCGGGCATCCCCGCACTGCGGTGCGGGGGTCTGCCTGAATCGGGCTTGGCCGACAGGCCCGATTCAAGCAGCTTGTACCAGAGAAAATAAACCCACGAGACCACCCCCACGAACACACCTATGGAATCGACGCTGCCCACCAAATCATCTCCCGGCCTGACTTTGCGGGCCATCGCCGGCGTGTTCAAGCTGCGCATCGGCGTAGTCATCACCTTTACCGCGCTGGCCGGCCTGTCGGTCAGCGGCGGGCCCAGCCTGAGCCTCGCGCAGCTCATCACGCTGACCCTGGCGGTGCTGGTTTCCTCGGCCAGCGCCGGCGCCTTCAACCAGTACTACGAGCACGACACCGATCCCCTGATGTCGCGCACCAAAAACCGCCCCTTCGCCACCGGCGAGATCCAGCACGGCCCGATCTGGCTGGTGATCATCTTCGGCCTGATGACCCTGTCGGTGGCCGCTGCCTGGGTCGCACTGAATGCCTGGGCAGCGTTGTTCACCTTCCTCGGCGCCTTCTTCTACGCCATCGTTTATACGGTCTGGCTCAAGCGCCGCACCTGGCTCAACATCGTCTTCGGCGGCCTGGCCGGCAGCTGGGCCGTGCTGGCCGGCGCGACTGCCGCCGACCCGCAGGTCGGCGCGGTACCGCTGGCCCTGGCCTTCGTGCTCTTCCTGTGGACTCCGCCGCACTTCTGGAGCCTGGCCATCGCCTACCGCGACGACTACGCCGCGGCCGGCGTGCCGATGCTGCCCGTGGTGGTCGGCGACCAGCGCGCGGCCAAGGCCATTTTCGGCAGCACCCTGGCGCTGGTCGCGGCCTCCTTCATTCCGCTGGCCTTCGGCCTCGGCGCGGTCTATTTTGCCGGCGCCGCAGTCGGTGGTTTCCTGTTCATCCAGAAAGCCTGGCGCCTGGTGCAGGACACCAATCGCGAGACGGCCATGACCTGCTTCCATGCCTCGCTGGCTCAGTTGACTCTGGTTCTGACTGCTGCAATCATCGACGCCCGCTTCTAGCCAGGGCTTCACCCCGTGATTCATTCCATGTTCCGTGCCGCATTCGCGGCTCTCGTGCTTGCCGCTGCGCCAGGAGTCGGCGCCGGCGACACGCCGAAGGCAAGCCCCGTCCCCGCGTCCGCGCCTGCGCCCGGCCTCGCGGCGGTGCCGCAGGGCGCGCGCACCGGCCTGACGCTGACCACGCTCGACAACAAGGCGGCATTCGCGCTGTCGCAGGGCGCCATCGGCAAGCCGGTGGGCGACCATGTCCTGCTTGACCGCCAGGGCCGCCCGACCCGGCTCGCCGACTACAGGGGCAAGCCGCTGCTGGTGAATTTCATTTACACCGCCTGCTTCCAGGTCTGCCCCACCACCACCAAGAACCTGCAGAAGGCCGTCGAGAATGCCGTCGGCATGCTGGGCGCCAACCGCTTCAACATCGTCAGCATCGGCTTCAACCAGCCCTTCGATTCGCCCCAGGCGATGAAGGACTTTGCCCGGCGGCACGGCATCCACCTGCCCAACTGGGAGTTCCTCAGCCCCGCTGCCGCCATCGTCGACGAACTGACGCAGAACTTCGGCTTCAGCTTTGTCGCCACCACCGCCGGTTTCGACCACCTGAACCAGGTCACCATCGTCGATGCCGAGGGCCGGATATTCAGGCAGATCTATGGCGAAACGTTTACCGCCGCGGACCTGGCGGAACCGCTCAAGGCCATGATCACCGGCGCGCCGATTCCGCCGCAGACCAGCACCCTGGCGGAACTGGTCGACCGCGTCAGGATCATCTGCTCCGTGTATGACCCGCTCACCGGCAGATACCGCACCAACTACGCACTGTATTTCGAAATCGCCGGCTTCATCAGCTTCATGTTCTTCATGATGTGGGTAGGCTGGAGCTTCATGCGAAAGCGCCGCGACGAGAAGATTCAATCGGGTTGATACGAGTCAAGTCGGCAAACGGCCGATTTATATATCATCAACTGCTAATAGTCGGTTGTGGTCTCAACAAGTACCGGCGTTACGGACCCCCAAGGTGAGCATGCATGCAGTTCTGCGCGGCAACGCGCAAACCATCTTTGAGCGCATCGAGAGCTTTTTCGACACCTCCTTTGGCGGCGCCGACAACCCCCTGCGCCATCTGGGCGCCCTCGGCCTGTTCTGCCTCTGGATCCTGGTCGCCACCGGGCTCTATCTCTACACCGTGCTGGACACCAGCATCGAGGGCGTCTACAGCTCGATCGGCGACCTGTCGCGCGAGCAGTGGTATCTCGGCGGCGTGGTGCGCAGCCTGCACCGCTACGCCGCCGACGCCTTCGTGCTGGTGATGCTGCTGCATCTGGTCCGCGAATGGGCCTACGGCCGCTACCACGGCTTCCGCCTGTATTCCTGGGTCACCGGCGTGCCGCTGATCTGGCTCGCCTACATCTCCGGCATCGGCGGCTACTGGATCACCTGGGACCGCCTGGCGCAGTTCTCCGCCATCGCCACGACAGAACTGCTCGACTGGCTGCCGATTTTCAGCGAGCCGAGCGCGCGCAACTTCCTCGCCCCGGATTCGATCAGCGACCGCTTTTTCACGGTGCTGGTGTTCATCCACATCGGCGTGCCGCTGATGCTGATCCTCGGCCTCTGGGCTCATGTCAATCGCATCAGCCGGGTGGACTACCTGCCATCGCGGCGCGTGATGCTCGCCACCCTGGCCAGCTTCCTGCTGCTGGCCGCGATCAAGCCGGCGCTGTCCGACGCCCCCGCCGATCTGGCACTGGTGCCGGCCGAGATCCGCCTCGACTGGTTCATGATGTTCATCCACCCGCTGACCGACATCACTTCGCCGGCCGCGATGTGGACGCTGATTTTCGGCGCCACCATCGTGCTCTTCGCCCTGCCCTTCCTGCCCCACTCGCCGGCGCGACCGATAGCGGTGGTCGATGCCGCCAACTGCAACGGCTGCAGCCGCTGCCACGTCGATTGCCCCTACGAGGCGATCACCATGGCGCCGCATCCATACAAGGCAAATCACAAAATCGCCATCGTCGATGCCGACCATTGCGCCGGCTGCGGCATCTGCGCCGGCGCCTGTCCGTCCTCGACCCCGTTCCGCAGCCAGGAACGGCTGGTGACCGGCATCGACATGCCGCAGCAACCGGTCGACGTGATGCGCCAGCAACTCGAAGCCAAGGTGGCGCAGTTGTCCGGCCAAACCAAACTGGTCATCTTCGGCTGCGACAATGGTGCCGATGTCGGTGCGCTGGCGGCGCCAGATACCGCCACGCTGAGCCTGATCTGCACCGGCATGCTGCCGCCCTCCTTCATCGAATACGCGCTGCGCAGCGGCGTCGATGGCATCGTCGTCACCGGCTGCCGCGATGGCGGCTGCGATTTCCGCCTCGGCATGGAATGGACGCGCGAACGCCTGGCGCGCCGACGCGAACCGCATTTGCGCAATCTTGTTCCGCTCGACCGCCTGCAACTGGTGCATGCCTCGCGCGGCGACGGCAAGGCGCTTGCTGCCGCCGTCAGCGAATTCAGAACCCGACTCGAAACCGCGCCAACCGCAAGCATCAGGCCGCCCGCCTTCTCCAGGAGAAGAACATGACTACATTCCCCCCATCCCCCTTGCCGAGCAAGGGGGTGACTATTGTTCGCGGGCAATGCCCGCTCCATGTATCTGGCTGTTCCTTCTTGGGACGGCCCTGCGAAGGAACCCATCATGGCTAAACCCGCCGCCATCGTCGGCCAGGTAATTCTGTACGGCGCCTTCGCCGCCTTCATCGGCTACTTTTCCACGGCGCCGACCTACAAGCAGATTCCGGACGACGTCGCCCTGATCAAGCTGTCGATGAGCCATCTCGGCGGTCGCGAATGCCGCAAGCGCACGCCCGAGGAACTGGCCAAGCTGCCGCCCAACATGCGCGCGCCGCTGGATTGCCCGCGCGGACGGTCCGACATCAAGCTGCAACTCGAACTCGACGGCAAGCCGATGTTCGAGACCGTGATGCATCCGACCGGACTGTCAAAGGATGGCGTCTCCACCGTCTACAAGCGCTTCGAGGTAAAGGCCGGCACCTACCAGCTGGCGGTCAGGATGAACGACAACCTGGTCCTCAATCGCGACTTCAATTTCGTCAAGGAAGCGAAAGTCACGCTGAAGCCGGCGCAGATTCTGGTGATCGATTTCAATCCGGACAAGGGCGGACTGTTCTTCCAGTCGGCCGACACGAAATGACCCGGCCCCTCTCGACGACACGCTCCATCCAACTGCGCGGATAGACCCCATGCTGACCCTCATTCAAAAACTCGTGCGCTGGTTCTTCATGCGCGCGGAGAACCTGTTCAACGTCGCCTTCGGCGAAAAGCTGAACCCCTTCTATCACCTGGGCACCATCAGCTTCTGGCAGTTCTGGCTGCTGATCGGCACCGGCCTCTACCTCTACGTCTTTGCCGATACCGCAGTGCATGACGCCTACGAATCGGTCGAGCGCATCACCCACGACCAGTGGTGGGCCGGCGGCATCATGCGCAGCATCCATCGCTACGCCACCGACGGCATGATCCTGACCATGCTGCTGCACATGCTGCGGCACTTCGCCTACGACCGCTACCGCGGCTTCCGCTGGTTCTCCTGGGCCACCGGCGTCGCCCTGATCTGGCTGATCTACATCTCGGGCCTCAACGGCTTCATGCTGGTGTGGGACAAGCTGGCGCAGTTCGTGGTGGTCGCCACCGCCGAATGGTTCGACGTGTTGCCGATGTTCAACGGCACCCTGATCCGCAATTTCATCTATCAGGACAACGTCACCAGCCGCCTGTTCACCCTGCTCGCCTTCATCCACCTTGGCGCGCCGCTGATCGCCGGCGTCATCGCCTGGGTGCACGTGCAGCGCGTGCCGCGCGCCCACGTCAACCCGCCGCGGGCGATCGCGATCGCCTTCACCGCGATGTTCGTCGTGCTGGCGCTGGTCAAGCCGGTGGTCAGCCAGGGCGGTGAGGCCGACATGCTGGTGGTGCCGACCAACATCGCCTTCGACTGGTTCCAGATGCCGGTGCTGGCGCTGGTCTATGTGGTCAATCCGCTGTATCTCTGGTTCGGCGTCGTCGGCTTGTCGTTGCTGCTGTTCCTCGCCCCCTGGCTGCCGCCCAAGCGCATGGGCGCGGGCAAGGCCGAGGCCATGGTGACCTTCCACCCGGACCACCGCGCGGTCGCCATTCGCTTCGATGAGACCCTGCTCGACGCCGGCCTGCGCCAGGACATCAACCTGCCCTACGAATGTCGCAACGGCGGCTGCGGTCATTGCAAATGCACGGTGCGCAGCGGCAATGTGGATCCGGGGCTGTACCAACCCAGCGCGCTGTCGGCCGAGGAACTTGCCGCGGGCAAGGTGCTGCTGTGCTGCGCCACGGCACTCGGCGACGTCGAAATCGAATACGAGGCTTCGTCGCGACCGGTCGCCATCCGTCGCTACACGGCCCACGTGGCGAAGCTGGAAAAGCTGACGCACGACGTCATGCGCGTCATGCTCAAGCTGCCCGAGGGCCAGCAGATTCCCTTCAAGGCCGGCCAGTACATCAACATCATCCTCGACAACGACCAGCGCCGCGCCTTCTCCTTCGCCAATCCGCCGCACCAGTCGGACCTGATCGAGCTGCAGATTCGCCTGATGCCGGGCGGCCTCTACACCACCTACGTCTTCGAGCAGATGAAGGAGGGCGATGCGGTCAGGTTCGAAGGTCCGCTCGGCGATTTCTCGCTGCGCGAATCCGAGCGTCCGATCGTCTTCGTCGCCGGCGCCACCGGCTTCGCGCCGGTCAAGAGCATGGTCGAGGATGCCTTCCGGCGCGGCCTCAAGCGGCCGATCTACCTCTACTGGGGCGTGCGCCAACTGGCCGACCTCTACCTGCCCGACCTGCCGGCGGGCTGGGCGCGCGAACACGAGAACTTCCACTTCATCCCGGTGCTTTCCGATGCCGCGCCGGAAGACCACTGGAGCGGTCGCACCGGGCTGGTGCATGAAGCCATCCTGGAAGACTTCCCAGATCTCAAGGGCCACGAGATCTACGCCTGCGGCTCGGTGAAAATGGTCGAGGCCATCTTCCCGCAGCTGAAGAACCAGGGCGCCGAAGAAGGCATGTGCTTCTCCGACGCCTTCACCATCTCGGCGCGTTCGATGGCCTTCCAGCCCAAGGCTTAAAGTGAAACAACAGGATGAGGCGCTGGTGATATCGAGCGCAGCGAGCCAATCAATAGCCTCCCCGCGAGGGGAAGGTCGCATGCGACGTTTGCGATTGGGGGATGGGAGGGGCGGGCCTTCAATTCGCCTTTCGCGTGTTTCATCATCGGCGGGTGGCTCTCACCGCCATGAGCGTTAGGCGGCATCAGGACCAATACGGCGGCCGGCGCCCAACCGGCCGCCGTAGCGCCGGCGCCGACTTTCGGCGCGGCCGGCGGCAATTGCGGTAGGCTTTCGCTTTCCGAACGCCCGGAGTCATGCTGACCATAATTCGTTGCCTGCTTGTTATCGGCTTGCTGCTGGCGACCGCACCGCTGCGCGCCGACACGCTGGCGGGCCGGGTGGTCGCCGTCACCGACGGCGATACCATCACGATTCGCGACGGCGGCAGGAACCGGCACCGGATCTGGCTGGCCGGCATCGATGCACCCAAATCGAAGCAGCCCTTCGCCCAGGCATCGAAGCAGCACCTGTCGCAACTGGTGTCGGACAAGGACGTCAGCATCGAATGGAGCAGCCGCGATCGCTACGGGCGCATCATCGGCAAGGTGACGCTGGCGGCGCCGGATTGTCCCGGTTGCATGCCGACACTCGATGCCGGACTGGCGCAGCTCGAGGCCGGCATGGCCTGGTGGGATCGCGACTACCGCCGCCAGCAGTCGCTGGAAGACCAGGGACGCTACGAATACGCCGAATTCGACGCCCGGATGAAGCGCATCGGCCTCTGGCAGGACCCCGCACCGGTACCGCCCGCGGAATGGCGCAAGCGCGAAACGCCCTCCTGGATCACCCGCTGGCGCGATCCGAGCCCTTCAACCGGCGTTGCAAACCCGTCGCGCAAAGCTCAGGGCACGATGGCCCGCGTGATGTCCACACCCGGCAGCACCCTTGCCACCACATCGCGCAACTGAGCTGCCGCGGATTCGGCAATGGCAGCACCCGGATGGCGCACATGGGGCGTGCGCAGCAGGCCGCGCATGCGCAGCAATTCCTTGCGCACGGCCACACCGGGCTGCTGTTCGAAGACCAGCAGCGGCAGGTATTTGGCATAAAGGCGGAAGCTCTCGGCGTGGTCCCCGGCCTGCGCGGCGCGATTGATCGCCAGCAGCACCTCGGGAAAGGCGAAGCCGGTATTGAAACCGTCGGCCCCGACCAGCAAATCGAAGTAGCCGTAGAGCGCCCCCAGACCGGTCAGCACAGGCACCCGGCGTTCGCCCATGCCCTGCTTCAGCGCAGCGACGCGCACCGGCGTCGGCACTCCCTCTTCCTTGATGCAGGCGATCGCCGGGATTTCCGCCACCAGGCGCAGCAGCAGGGGCAGCGACATGTGTACCTGGGTCGAGGCCGGGTGGTCCTGGGCCACGATCGGCAGCAACCCGGCGGCGGCGATTTTCTGGAAATAGTCGAAGACGCGGCCCTCGTTAGGCACCGGCTCGGCCGATGGCGCGACCATCACCGCGTCGGCGCCGAGTTCCTGCGCCATCCGGCACAGGCCGATGGTGGCCTCCGTGCCGGGATGGCTGGCACCGACGATGACACGGGTGCGGCCACCAGCGGCGGCGACGGCCTGTGCGATCAGGGCTTCGCGCTCGCGGTCGAGCATGCGGTTGGATTCGCCGAGCACCCCCAGCACGGTCACGCCGTCCACGCCGAGCCCGGCATTGAAACGCACCAGGCGGTCGAAGGATTCGAGATCGAGACTGCCGTCCGCGTTGAAGGGAGTCGCCAGTATCGGAAACACGCCGCAGAAATTCATGAACACCTCGCAAGCAAGTGAATGATCCTCGTCGCACAAAGTGCCTCCTGCGCGACTCAGGACCGACGCAGCAAGGGTACCATCGGCGCGCCACACTCCCACCACCTCGGCGCGCGCAGGGCCGGCGGAATACGGCTTAACCGAAGATGACGATCCTCAGCCTGGCCCAGCGGCCCAGGCCGGCCCACCAGAGCAAACCCTTCTGGCGAAATTCGACCCCGGCCGCCGTCAGCGCGAGTATTCGCGCGCCCAGCTCGGTCGTCCCTGTGTCGGCAATGTATCCCTCCTGCATCAGCCAGCCCGCGATGGCCGGTTGCACCGGATTCCCGTCGACGCTCCAGCGCGCACCAAAACCGTCCGCCGCACCGCTCAGCATCAGCATCGGCGCATAGTCGCCCATCAGCCGCAGCACTTGCAGGGTCTCGGCCCGGTTGGGAATGAAGAAGTTGCCCGCAGCATCCATGATCGGTTGGATTATGGCCCTTCCGGCCACGGGGCCGGAGCGCCGCGGCAACGGCCGGCGCAGATTTAGATTGCATGTTTGGCCAATACAGTGCACAGTGCGCGCCAGCGAGCTTCAAGTAGTGACGTTTTGTCTGGTCTTCAGTACCCGCTTCCCAGCGGTCTCTTTCCCTTCAACACCCCGCCGTCTTGATGTTCGTCCCACCCAGGGGCGCGCCCCTTTGTTTGTTTTTTTCAGGATATTCAAGACATGGCATCAGGTACTGTTAAGTGGTTCAACGACTCCAAGGGCTTCGGCTTCATCACCCCGGAAAACGGCGGCGATGATCTGTTCGCGCATTTTTCCGCCATCCAGAGCTCGGGTTTCAAGACCCTCAAGGAAGGCCAGCGCGTCAGCTTTGACGTCACTGCCGGCCCCAAGGGCCAGCAAGCATCGAACATTCGCGACGCGGAATGAGCGGCGTTCCGGCATGACTTAGGTCGCGCCGGACACCCTCTCTCCCGGAAAAGCCCGGCACTGCCGGGCTTTTTCTTTTTCCGATCACTCATGGAGACCGCAACGTGGCCAAGGAAGAACTCATCGAAATGAACGGCGTAGTCACTGAAGTGCTGCCCGACTCGCGCTATCGCGTCACGCTCGACAATGGCCACAAACTGGTGGCCTATACCGCCGGCAAGATGCGCCTGCATCACATCCGCATTATCGCGGGAGACAAGGTTTCCCTCGAACTCTCGCCCTACGACCTCACCAAGGGCCGCATCAATTTCCGCCACATCGAGGGCCGCGGAGCGACTGCCCAGCAGCGCCGCAAGCACTGAGCCAAATAACCCTTGGCGGAACCCTGCCCGGCTATGCCGTGCGCTTCGAGCAGGTGGCCGTTGCCGGTGGCCGCCCGCTCGAAATACGTGCCCTGCTCGACCGCCAGCAATATGCCGATCCGCTCGGCGAGGCGGCCGCCGCCGGCATATCTCCCGCCTGCTGGCCGCTCTTCGGCCAGATCTGGCCCTCGGCGCAAAAGCTCGCCGACCTTATGCAAACCTGGCAATTCGGCCAGCGCCGGGTCCTGGAACTGGGCTGCGGCCTGGGGCTGGCCAGCCTGGTCGTGCATCGCCGTGGCGGCAACATCACCGCCAGCGATTGCCATCCGCTGACCGAGAACTTTCTACGCGCCAACCTGCGGCTCAACAGCCTGCCGGAGATCAAATACCTGACCGGCGACTGGACCCGGCCGAATCCGGCACTGGGCTTGTTCGACCTGATCATCGGTAGCGACGTACTTTACGAACCCGGCCAGCCGCAGGCCTTGTCCGCCTTCATCGAGCGTCACTCGGCGCCGCGCGCGGAAGTACTGATCATCGACCCCGACCGCGGCAACCGCAGCGCCTTCCGGCGCTGCATGGAACAGCTGGGCTTCGTCCTGACCGAAACCCGGCTGGCGGCGCCCCTGCACGACGGCGCCGCCTACCGCGGCCGCCTGCTGCACTACCGGCGCGGCATGCCTGCGGAATAGATGGCGCAGCTCAGGCGCGGCGCCTGAGCATCAGCTTGAGGCAGACCAGCACGAACATGATGCCGCCGATCACGGCAATCAGGCCGCCCGCACCCATCATGCCCATGCCGATTTTCTGCGGCAGCGAGACCAGGGCCTGCTCGGCACCGGCCACTTTGCGCTGCACGCCATAGCCGCCGGACCAGGCCAGGCCGAGGATGTGGATCAACTGGCCGCCGCCATAGACATAGGGCTGCCAGCGCGCCATGCGCCCCTCTACCGCACCGAAGCCCAGCTGCGGCAGCAGCACGTAGGCCAGGCCCATGAAGGCCAGCGTCACGCCCACCGTGGAGCCGTGATAGTGCGCCGGGATCACCACATTCACGCCCTGGATCATGTAGGCCAGCACACCGCCCACGGCGAACAGCGAGAAGGAAGCGATGAAGGCCGACTTGGCCGCACCGGGCACCACCTTGCGCGTCGCCAACAGGCTGAGAAAACCGATCAGGATCAGCGGCGCCATGTAGGGATGGCCCCAGATCATCAGCTTGGCGAACAATTCCATGTGCGGCAGTTCGCCTACCGGCAGCGTCAGGTAGATCGCCGGCACCACCAACAGGGGTAGCGCCGCGATCCAGAACATGGCCGACATTGCGCGCGGCGAGGCAGCCGGGGGCTGCCCGAGATGGTCGGCTATCCACAGCCAGGCCACCGCCATCAGCAGCGAATGCTGGAACTGCAGGGTATGGCCGCCACCCCAGAACAGCACCTCGAAATAGATCTTTTCCTCGATCCGCGGCACCGCGATCCAGGACCAGACAAAGGCCGTCAGCGCAAAGCAGGCGGCCACCGCGCCGAGGAAGGCGCCGAGCTGCAGCGGCGAACCGAAGGCCGGACGCGGCCAGGTGGTGAGCAGCGCACGCAGCACCGCCAGGCCAAAGCCCGCGCCGCAGATCCACAGCGAAGCATAGAACACCGGTTGCTGCAGCACCGGAATGTAGTTGTTGAGCACCGGGTCGGCGCCCGGCAGGAAGGGCGATACCGTCATCACCACGGTGCCCAGTGTCGCCAGCGCGAAGCCGCACCAGCCCAGCCAGGCGAAGCCGCCGCTGCCCAGCGCGCTCCAGATCACCGCAGCGAAAGCCATGAACCAGACCGCCACCGAGAGGTCGACATGGACGACCAGCGCAGCGCGGAAAAAGTCTTTCAGCGGGAACACATCCTGGATTCCCGGCGTGCGCGAGAGCACCAGCAAAATGGCCAGCAATCCGGAACCGATCAGTGCCATCAGCCCCAGCCACAACCATGCCCTGGCAAGGGTTTTGGACCCCTCGCCGGAAATCGTAACGATATGCGAATTCACTATAGCTCCGCGAAAAATACTCAAGTATACGGCAATGGTTCGAGGCAAACGAGGTACACTGGAAGGTGTATCGACTCTCGCCTGTTTTCCATTCCCATGAAGCTGCTTGCCACCCTGTTTTTCAGCCTCGCCCTGCTGCTCACCGGATGCTCCGAACAGAAGCAGTTCGTCTCCACCGATCTGTCGATGGTCGAGTGGGGCAAGGACTTCAGGCTTACCGATCACAACGGCCAGCCGCGCAGTCTGGGCGATTTCAAGGGCAAGGCGGTGGTGCTGTTCTTCGGCTACACCCAGTGCCCCGACGTCTGCCCCACCACGCTGTCCACCATGCGCGATGCCATGACGCTGCTCGGCGACGATGCCAAGCGCGTACAAGTGCTGTTCGCCACGGTGGATCCGGCACGCGACACGCAAGCTTTGCTGGCCCAGTATGTGCCCACCTTCCATCCCAGCTTCCTCGGCCTCTACGCCGACGAAAAGGGCATCGCCGCCATAGCCAAGGACTTCAAGGTGTTCTACGCCAAGAGCCCGGGAAAAACTCCCGACACCTACAGCATCGACCACTCCACCGGCAGCTATGCCTTCGATCCGCAGGGCAAGCTCAGATTGCTGCTGCGCCACGGCGAGGCGCCGGCCAACGTCGCCGCCGACCTCAAGCTGCTGCTGGCCGGCAAATAAACCACAAGGATTCCCGATGAATCAACTCGCGCTGCTTCTGCTTGCCTGCCTCGCGCTGCCTGCGATCGACGCAATGGCCGCTGAACCGGCCAGGCCGGCGATCAACCTGGACATCGGCACGCCGCCGGTCGTTGTCGTCAAGCATTCCATCGCGCAGCGCACGTCGCGCCTGGTGCGCTTTTACGAAGCCGGCGAAATCGGCCTGGGCCAGGACGGATTCATCTACCTGCGCGACGGCGTCAAGATGAACCTGGCCAAGCGCCAGGTCGCGGAAAAACTGATCGACATCGAAAACCAGGAACGCCGGGCGCTGGTGCAGGCGCTGGCCGACAGCAACCACCGCCGCGATGCCGAGCCGGAAATCTGGGAACTGATGCGCGCGCGCTGGAACCAGCAATGGAAGTCCGGCTGGTGGTTGCGCGACGCCGCCGGCAAATGGAGCCGCAAGCCCTGACCGGCTTCGCCGGTCTATTTTTTTGAGGGCGCCGGCGGCCGGTACTTCTTGTACACCGCCTCGGCATCCTGCTGCGCGCGCTCCAGCGTACAGATCGATGGATCGTCGTCGTGGCCGCTGAAAAAATCATCGGCCTGCGCGCGCATCACCATGTTGATGGCCGCCTTGTCCCTGGCGTCGAACAGTTCGGTGATCAGGGTCGCGACTTCATCGAGGTGTTCTTCGTAGGTCATGCCGACTGCCTCGACTTCGCTGCGTCCGGTCGCAGCGTTTGCCGGTACAACGCCTCGACCTTCTCGCGCGCCCAGGGTGTGCGGCGCAGGAACTTGAGGCTGGACGCGATACTCGGCTCATGGGTGAAGCAGCGAATATCCACCTGACGCCCGAGTTCCTCCCAGCCGTACCAGGCTACCAGGCTGTCGAGCATCGACTGCAGGGTGACGCCGTGCAGCGGGTCGACTGACTCATGCATTTTCCGCATCCGGCTTGCTGCGTTCGTCGTAACCGGAAAGACTGACGCCCGCGGCGGCGAGGCACTCGCGCAGGTGCTTGACGTCGGTCTTGCCGAGTTCGTTGCCATGGTGCGGGTGATGCACGGTGAATTCGTGCCGGTTCAGGGTGACACGGAAACGCGCGCCGTGACCAGGCTCGACGACAGCGCCGAGGTGATGCAGCAGCGACTCGACTTCGCGCCATTGCACATTGCTGGAGAGCGGATCATGGAAGATCGCCTGCAGGACGTTGCGGTGTTTGTTGCTCATGGCCGGGCTCTTGGTTGATCTCGATGCTGCAACGATACATCAGCAGAGCCGGTTAATGGCTGGTGCCTTCCGAGCGATTGATCTTGTTGTAAAGGTTGTACTTGCCCACCGGCTTGTCCATCGGGATGCGCTTGACTTCCTTGAAGGTCGCGGCGTCGAACACGATCAGCGCGCCGCCGTCGGCCTTGCGCTCCCACAGGCTGGCCAGCACGTATCTGCCGTCGCGGGTGAATTCGACATGCGCCAGGGTCTTGCCCGGATCGGTCTTCACTTCCGCGACTTTCTCCAACGTGCGCTTGTCGATCACCTGCAGCGTGTCCTTGCCCTTCGACATCATCGAATCGGTCCAGGCATAGGGCGTGTTTTCGTGGCTGCGCATGAAGAAGCCGGGACCGAGCGTCGGGATGGTCTTGATCGTGCTCCAGTCCTGCATGTCGATCACCGTGATCAGGCCCTCCTTGAGGTTGGGCGTGGCCATCACCATGCGGTCCTGCGCGCCCTGCGGCGGCCGGTAGTTCCAGGTGATGCCGGAACCCAGGTGCGGCATGCCGGGCAGCTTGAGGTCGGCGATCTTTTTGCGCACGTCGAGGTGCACCACCTGGCCCTTGCCGGCTTCGCGGCTCGAGCCCATCAGTTCGGAATAGTTCTGGGTGAAGAAGAAATCGTCGAGCGGTTCGGAAAGGAAGCTGCGGCGTGGATTGAGGAAACCGGGAATGAAGCTGCCCTCCTTGTACTTGAAGTCGTGGATCATGCCGACCGGAATATCGTCGGCCCTGGGGTTGTAGCTGATCTCCCAGACCTCGGGCACGTCCTTCAGCGCGGCGACGAAGCTCTGGCGCGGCGCGGCGTCATACACCGCGGAGACGCGCGAACTTTCCTTGCGCTCCTTGTTCCAGACTTCATGCACCTTGAGCAGGTTCAGGTCGGCATCGAGCAGCACCAGCGTGTGCGGCAGGTAGTTGGCCACCGCCAGGTACTTGCCGTCGCCCGAGACGGCGACGTTGCGCGTGTTGATGCCGGCGCGGATCTCGGCCACCACCTTGAGGTTCCAGATGTCGAACTTGGTGATCCAGCCGTCGCGCGAGGCGAAGAACACATAGCGCCCGTCGGGCGTGAATTTCGGCCCGCCGTGCAGCGCATAGCGGCTGGGGAAACGATGGATCGGCTCCAGCTTGTCGCCATCGAGCACCGTGACGTGGTGGTCGCCGGTCTCGACCACGATGAACAGATTCATCATGTCCACGCCCTTGAAGATCCCGGCGGGTTGGGCCGGCAGGCTGCCGGTGGCGTGAGTAACGATGCGCGAGGCCTTGATGTCGCCCTCGGTAAAAGTCGGCGCTGGCGACACGGCGGTATAGATGTAATCGGCCAGCGCGGCGATCTCGTCCTTGGCCAGGCGGTCGGCAAAACCCAGCATCTGGGTCGCCGCGCGTCCCTCGGCGATGGTCTTGATCGCTGCCGGTTTGCGCAGGCGCGACAGGCTCTCCGGCAGCAGCGCCGGGCCGGTTACGCCAAGGCGGCCGGGACCATGGCAGACGGCGCAGTGCTGCTGGTAGAGCGCCGGAACATCGGCCGCGGCGGCGGGAAGTGCAACAAGGGCCAGCAGTGCGGGAACGGCCCGCGCTGCGCGACGAATGCTGTATGAACGGCTTGCGAAGTCATGCCTCATGCGATGGATCATCCCTGGTCAGGGTTGGCGCGAAACGCTCCGCAAAGCATAGCGGAGAAACCGTGCCCAACCTTGATTTCGGCTAAGTCCGCCGGATTCAGAACTTGCCGTCGTCGAGTTTCAGCGGCAGGTCCTTCGTCACCTGTTCGAAGCTGAGGATGCGCTTGCCCTTGTGGTCCTTGAGGAAATCGGCGGCATCCTCCTTGCTTGCCAGCGGCACGAACTCGTGGCCCATGGGGCCGAGCACGTCGGAACCGATGACGTAAAGCGCCTTGCGTGCATCGAACGGTTGCAGGTTGTAGAAATCGGTGACCCAGATCGCGGCCATGTCCTCGCGCTTGTGGCCCGCCGCGTACTTCGCCGGCTCGAACCAGAACTTGAACATGTCCTTGGCGCCGTCGAAATGATGCGCATGACCATCCTTGTAGACGATGGTGGCGACCCAGTTGGGATATTTTGAAACCAGCATGCCGCACACCGGGCAAAGATCCTTCGGCCCCGGCTTCGGCAGCTTCGCCACGCCCTGCGCCAGCGCCGTCGCGGGCAGCAGCGACGCGAGCAGAAAGAGGATCAGTGCGCGGCGATTCACGACGAGATCAACCCGGCTTCTGCATCATCATTTTCTTGCGCCGCTCTTCGCGGTTCCTGCGGATTTGCGCGACGTCTTCCGCCATGCCGAGGTAGGACTGCTTCATGGCCTCGTCGAAGTCGCCGAGCGTGCCGCCATGCTTTGCCTGGTGCGCCTTGGCCACATCCGCCGAGGCGAAGGAATGCTTGCTCTTCTTGGTCATCACATGCTTGATGTCGGCGCCGATCAGATAGCTCAGCTTCTCCACCGGCAGCAGCGGACTCGGCTCGGCGACGCTGGCGAAATCCGGCCCCCAGATCATCTTCGGCTCGCGATCGACATTGACGCCCAAACTCAGGGCCAGGCAATGGATCGAGCAGGTGCCGTCGGCCAGATCGTCGCTGTATTGAACCAGCATGCGGGTGCGGTGATGCTGCTTGCGGTCCATGCCGCAGTAGGGGCACTTCGGATACTTGTCGAATTCGTTGTCCAGCGGCCTGGCATCGGCCGGCTTCTTCGGCGTGAACTGCGCCGGCGTGCCGTCCGTGGCGCAGGCCTGCTGCGCCTGCACGCTGCCGGCAGCGAGGCCGACACCGGCGAGCAGGGAGAGTTTCAGGGCTTCGCGTCTGTCCATGATGGACTCCTTCAATAGTTGGAAATGTGCAGTGCAATATTAGGCGTAGCGAATACAGAACGCCTGCGGCATTTTGTCGCGCCACGGGAAGATCGGCAGATCTGGAACGAAAATTCGGGGCGTCGCGCATCAGGAGGCACACGGACCCGCCGCTCGACATTCCCCTAATTCGAACATGTCTGCCCGCCGCCGATGGCCGACATGAATGTGGTGCCGCTGGTCGATGTAATGCTGGTGCTACTGGTAATTTTCATTGTCACCGCACCGGTGCTGACCCACGCGGCAAAGATAATCTGCCCAAGGGATCCCCAGCCGGACCACATCGAGTTCGGCATACGCGAGGACGGCGGCCAACCAGGCGCCGTCGCGGGCCCGTGCAAGAAGTCGGCGCTGCTTGTGCGGCATTCGAACCGCGGCGGCGCAGTCGTCCTTGATGGCAATCAATTGCCGCATCATCGATGCCTTGCCGCGACACCATGCCGCGCGGCAAATCGTCACATGCGACCTTGCGCCGCACCGTCGCGCGCCCGCCCCCACCTAACATTTGCCGCAGCTGATTCTCCGTCTCAACCCACGCTCCGGACCCACCCACATGAAACGCAAGATTCTTTCCGCGGCCATCGCTGCCATCCCCTGCATCACCCTCGCCGCCGATGCGACCACAACCCTCGATACCGTGATCATCACCGGACAAGGCGCCGGCGAAGGTCTTCGCGGCGATGCCGTCGACAGCACCAACATTCGCCAGCAGCGCGCCGCCACCAGCGATACGGCGGGCCTGCTGCGCGACGTGCCCGGCGTCAGTCTCTATGGCGCCGGGGCGGTTTCCAGCCTGCCGGCGATCCACGGCCTGGCCGACGACCGGCTGCGCATCAAGGTGGACGGCATGGACCTGATTTCCGCCTGCGGCAACCACATGAATTCGCCGCTGTCCTACATCGACCCGATGGCGGTCGGCAGCATCAAGGTCTTCGCCGGCATTGCGCCGGTCAGCTCCGGCGGCGACAGCATCGGCGGCACGATCCTGGTCGACTCTGCCGCGCCGGAATTCGCCAGGGCCGGCCAGGGAACGCTGATCAAGGGCGAGGCCGGCGTGTTCTATCGCAGCAACGGCAACGCCAATGGTGGCAACCTTTCCGCGACCATCGCCAGCGAGAAACTCAGCGTGACCTACAGCGGCTCGACCGCGAAGGGCGACGACTACACGGCCGGCGGCGATTTCAAGCCGGCGGGACGGGCCTTCATCGTCGATGGCCGCTCCATCCAGAACTCGACCAAATGGCTGGCGGGCGATGAAGTCGGCTCGACCCTATACAAGTCGACCAACCAGTCGCTGGCCTTCGCCCTGCGTCATGACGATCACCTGGTCGAGCTCAAGCTCGGCACGCAGGACATCCCCTACCAGGGCTTTCCGAACCAGCGCATGGACATGACCGCCAACGACGGCGTGCATCTCAACCTGCGCTACAGCGGCCAGTTCGACTGGGGCAACCTGCAGGCGCGCGTCTATCGCGAGCAGACGCGGCACAAGATGAACTTCCTGGAGGACAAGGCCTATTGGTACCGGGGCAATCCCACGCCGCCGCCCGTGGCAATTGCCGCGGCCGGCATGCCGATGGACACGGAAGGAAAGAACACCGGCGCGACCCTCAAGGCCGACATCGCCCTGTCGGAACGCGACCTGCTGCGCGTCGGCGCCGAGCTCCAGCAGTATCGCTTCAGCGACTGGTGGCCGCCGTCAGGCAATGGCGGCATGTCGCCGAACACCTTCTGGGACATCAACAATGGGGAACGCGACCGCCATGCCGTGTTCGGCGAGTGGGAGGCACGCTGGAATCCGCAATGGACCAGCCTGCTCGGCGTGCGTCACGAAACCGTGAAAATGGATACGGGCACCGTCCAGGGCTACAACGCGGGCTACGCGGCCGACGCCACACGATTCAACAATAGCGACCGCCGCAAGACCGATCGCAACTGGGACCTCACCGCCCTGGCCCGCCATGCGCCGACGAAGACACAGACCATCGAGTTCGGCTATGCGCGCAAGACCCGCTCGCCCAATCTGTATGAGCGCTATACGTGGTCGACCGGCGGCATGGCGATGTACATGATCAACATGGCGGGCGACGGCAACGGTTACGTCGGCAACCTCGACCTGAAGCCGGAAGTCGCGCATACGCTGAGCGCCACCTTCGACTGGCACGATGCCGAAGAAAAGAGCTGGGGGCTGAAGGTGACGCCCTACGCCACCTACGTCCAGGACTACATCAACGCCCAGCGCTGCTTCACCGGTGCGGGGGTCTGCGTTGCGGCGAACGTGACCCGAACCAAGGACTTCGTGTTCCTCAAGTACGGCAACCAGGACGCCAGGCTTTATGGCCTCGACATCTCCGGCCATCTGCCGCTGGCGCGCAGTACCGGATTCGGCAGCTTCACCCTGTCCGGCATGCTGAACTATGTCAGGGGCAAGACGGCCGACGGCGCCAGCGACAATCTCTACAACATCATGCCGCTGAACGCCAGGCTGGCCCTGGAACAGAATCTCGGCAACTGGAGCGGCACGGCGGAAACCCAGTTCGTGGCGCGCAAGTCGGATGTTTCGCAAGTTCGCAACGAGCTCGTGACGCCGGGTTATGCCCTGCTCAACCTGCGCGGCAGCTACACCTGGAAGCAGATGCGCTTCGATGTCGGCATCGACAACGTGTTCGACAGGCTTTACTTCCATCCGCTGAGCGGCGCCTACGTCGGCCAGGGGGTCACCATGCCGCCGACGGCATCCGCGGCAACCCCGCCCTGGGGCACCGCCATCCCCGGCATGGGCCGCTCGATCTACGCCGGGATGAACTACAAGTTCTGAGGAAGTTCGCGCGCCGCAAACCGACGCCGACCTCGCGCCGGTGTTTTCTTGGCTGTCCGGAAAGTTATGTCTCCGGCGGAGCCGGGGACGGTATCCCTTGCGGACGGCGCGGGTGATACGGCGTTCAAACCGCCAGCTTGTACATGACGAGATAGAAACGCACGCCCTGCCACAGCGTCGATACGCCGAGCGCGATGACGAACAGCGCGGCGAGCTTTTGCAGGCCGCCGCGCAGCTTCGGCCCGAGCTTGCCGAACAGCACCGAGGCAAACAGCATCGACGGCAGCGTGCCGGCGCCGAAGGCCAGCAACAGCAGCATGCCTTCGGGCGGCGTCGGCGCGGTGGTGGCCTTGACCGCCATCGCCATGGTCATCGAGCAGGGCAACAGCCCGTTGATCGCGCCGCTGATGGCGGCGCCGAGCACCGGGCCTTTCTGCGATGCGGTGGCGAAAGCCTTACTCAACCAGGCCATTGGCGCGAAGCCATAGACATTGCGGATCGGCGAGACGCCTAGCAGGTCGAAGCCGAGCAGGATCACGATGGCGCCGGCCACAATCTGCAGCACGCCCTGCGCCAGGCCCGTCATGCCGCTGGCCACCAGAACGGTGCCCAGCAGCGCCGCGACCAGTCCGACGCCGGCGTAGATGCCGATGCGCGACGCGTGATAGGCGGCATACGGCCACGGCCCGACGGCCTTGAGCTTCATGAAGCAGCCCGACACCAGCCCGCCGCACATGCCGATGCAATGTCCGCTGCCGAGCAGGCCGACCATGAAGGCGGCCCAGTAGGAAAACTCGGCGACGTGGGCGTGCTGGCTGTGATCCATAGGCCGTCATTCCCGCGCAGGCGGGAATCCAGTCGTCACCTTTGCAGCCGCAGCGAGTTGGTGACCACCGATACCGAACTCATGGCCATCGCCGCCGCCGCGATCATCGGGTTCAGCCGCCCGGCGGCCGCGACCGGAATCGCGACGACGTTGTAGCCCAGCGCCCAGAACAGGTTCTGGCGGATGATGCCCATGGTCCGCCGCGAAAGTTCGATGCCGCCGGCGACGCGCGCGATGTCGCCGCCGACCAGGGTGATGTCGGCCGATTCGACCGCGATGTCGGCGCCGCCGCCGATGGCGAAGCCGACGTTGGCCGCCGCCAGCGCCGGTGCGTCGTTGATGCCATCGCCGATCATGCCGACACGGCGGCCTTCGGCTTGCAGCGCGCGGACCAGTTCCAGCTTGTCGCCCGGCGTGGCCCGCGCGATGACGCGATCGATGCCGACCTGGCGCGCGATGTGGTTGGCGACCGCCTCGACGTCGCCCGTCGCCATCACGGTTTGCAGGCCGAGACGGTGCAGCAGCGCGATGGCTTCCTTCGCTCCCGCGCGCGCTTGATCGGCAATGGCGAACAGCGCGACGCAGGCGCCACCGATGGCGACATACACCGGGGTCTTGCCCTGCTCGGCCCAGACCCGGGCCTGATCCTGTTGCGCACTGTAGTCGATGCCGGCGGCATCGAGCAGCGTGGCGTTGCCGACCAGGATTTCCTCGCGTTTCCTGCCCTTGGCGCGTGCCCGCACACCGTGACCGGGCGCTGCCTCGAAATCGAAAGTCGGCGCTGGCGCGACGGCGCGCGCGCGGCACCAGGCGCTGATGGCGCGCGCCAGGAAGTGTTCGGAGTGCGCCTCGACGCCGGCGACCAGCGCCAGGATGCGCGCTTCGTCCTGCCCTTCGAGCAGCAGGAAATCGGTCACCGCCGGCTTGCCCTCGGTAATGGTGCCGGTCTTGTCGAACACCAGAGTGTTCAGCGTCGCAGCCGTTTCCAGCGCCTCGCCATTCCTGATGTAGATGCCGCGCCGCGCCGCCTGGCCGGTACCGACCATGATCGCGGTCGGCGTCGCCAGTCCCAGCGCGCAGGGGCAGGCGATCAGCAGCACCGCGACGGAATGCGCCAGCGCGCGCGAGGCCGGATGCCCGGCCATCAGCCAGCCGGCCAGGGTCAGGCCGCCGATGCCGGCCACCGCCGGCACGAAGCGCGCCGAGATGCGGTCGGCGAGCTTCTGCACGGGGAGCTTGCTGCCTTGCGCATGATCGACCAGCTTGACGATGCCCGACAGCACCGTGTCGCCACCCACCGCCGTGACGCGCATGACGAAGCCGCCGTTGCCGTTGATGCAGCCGCCGACCACGGCATCGCCGACGCCCTTCGACACCGGCAGCGATTCGCCGGTGAGCATGGATTCGTCGAGGCTCGATGCGCCCTCTTCCACCACGCCGTCGGTCGGCACCTTGTCGCCGGGACGCACGCGCAGGCGGTCGCCAAGCAGCACGTCGTCGATGGCGACGGTCTCGTCGGCGCTTTCGGTGACACGGATCGCCGTTTCCGGCTGCAGCTCGATCAGCTTGCGGATCGCCTCGGAGGCCTTGCCCTTGGCGCGCTCTTCCATGTAGCGGCCGCCGAGGACGAAGGCGACGATGGCCGCCGCCGATTCGAAATAGACGTGGTGATGCATGCGCGCCACGCCGGGAATGCTGTAGAGATACGCGGCGCCGGCGCCCATCGCAATCAGCGTGTCCATGTTGGCTTCGCGCTGCTTCGCCAGCGACCAGGCCTTCCTGAAGATCTCGCTGCCGCTGCCGAACACGACTGCGGTCGACAGGCCGAGTTCGACCAGGCGCAGCACCGGCGAACGGTGCATCAGCATGCCGGAGAGCATCACCGGTGCGGTCAGCAGCGCGGCCTGGATCAGACGCTTCTTCGCATCGGCCAGGCGCGCCTTTTCGCGCTCGACAATCAGGCGGCGCTGCGCCAGCGTGTCCATCGGTCGTGCCTCGTAGCCGAGCCGCTTGACCGAGGCAAACAGCTCCTCGCGCGGCAGATAACCCTTGACCGTGACCGTGCCGGCGGCGAAATTCACCGCCGCCGAATCAACGCGCGGGTCGCGCTGCAGCTTCATCTCGATCAGCAGCGCGCAGGAGGCGCAGGTCATGCCTTCGACGGCAGCATTGCATTCCAGCGTCGGACCGTCGACAGCTTCCGGAGACGCCGGTACGGATTCAGGAGTCGGCGCTGGCGCAACGGCGGTATTGCCGATCACGGTGTCGACGATCGCCAGCAGGCGTTCTTCGGAAGCCTGTGCCGGATCGTAATGCAGCGTCACCGAGCCGATCTGCGCCACGGCCCGTACGTCCTTCACAGCACTGTGTTTCCTCAGCAGGATTTCGAGGATGTAGCAGCGCTCGGGCTGCTTCGCCAGCGCCGGTGCGACGAGGCGGACGCGGCGCGAGAGGCGATGAACGACACGAAAGTTTTTCACGTCGGTTCGATGGCCACCGGCTTCGCGGCCTCGGCGGCTATCGACTTGCGATAGCGCACCAGCAGGAACATCAGATAGAAGACCGTCAGCCAGGCATTGGCATGCTTGACCGGATCTTTCAGCCAGCGCTGGCTGATGAGCTCCCAATGCACCTTGACCAGGTAGAACGCGACCAGGTCGTTGAGGAAATTGATGATGGCCTTTTCCGTCAGCGCATTGGCCAGCATGGGTTGCAGCTTGGCCTGCAGGCTGCCGGACGGAGCCTTCGGCTGGCGCAGGACTTCGATGCGCCGGCGCAGTTGGTCGACGGCGCGCCGAACCTGGCGCGCGGCGTCCTGCAGCGCCGGCGTCACCTGCGCGGCCAACGGTGCGGCGGCAGCGGGTGCGCTGCCCGCCTCCCCTTCCGGCAGTACGTGCAGGCAGCCCTTGAGTGCCCGCGCCACGTCGGCGGCGGTGCAGACATGGGCATCGAAGCTCACCGCCAGGCGGCGCGGCGCGGCGTAGAAGCTCACTCGATAGACCCCTGCCACCTGCCGCAGGGCAGCGTCGAAGGCAATCGCAGCCGTCGGATGGCAGATCTCGGCCGGCAGTTCGAGACGCAGGTAGCCCGCCTCGCGATGGCGGACGACGATGCGTCGCGCCAGATCGTCGGCATTCATGGCGTCGGGCTCAGGTCGCGGCGTCGGCGCCCGGCTCGGTCGCGGGAGCCGCGGCAGCGGGGGCAGCAGCAGCCTGCGCTTCGGTCTCCTTCGCTTCGGCCACCAGGTCATCGAGGTTCTCGCGCTGCTGCATGACGAAATCCTTGCCCATGCCAATGGCCTTGGACACGGCCAGCACGATTTCCTTCTCGTGCTTGTGCAGCAGGTAACCGACCGCGATGCCGCCGGCAATCCCGCCCGCCAGCAACAGCAGCGGATTGCGCAACAAACCCTGACCGACCAGCGCGCGCGTCGCGGCATAGCCGGTAGCCGCCACCATGGCACCCTTGGCCACGGGATGGCTCATCATGCCCGCGCCCTGCTTCATCATTTCTGCATTCATCATTTTTGGCTCCTTCGAATACGCACTGATCAATTATCGACAGTTCTGTCGGGGGATTCTTTGATCTCGTACAACATCTGGTAAATCCCCTTGCAGCCTTCACAACAGAAGAGGAAGGTTCTTTGCGGCGTCACCAGTGCAAAGGGCTTGGTCCCGACCGAGAGGGTGCACAAGTCGCAGGGCGCCTTCGGGTCGATAGTCGCGGTCATTTGAGTATTTCCAGCGCGGCGCGCTCGAAGCTTGCCTCGTCGGCCTCGCCGATCAGCTTGGCGCGCACCACGCCTTTGGCATCGACGAAATAGGTCGTCGGCAGGCCGACCACGCCGTAGCGTTTGGCGATTGCGGAATCCTCGTCCATCAGCGCCGGGTAGCTCACACCGAGTTTTGTCATGAATTCAGTGACGGTCTTCCTGTCCTGGCCGGCATTGATCGCAATGACGTCCAGCCCGCGCGGCTTGAGACGCTGGTAGACCTTCTCGATGTCCTTCATCTCGCCTTCGCAATACTTGCACCAGTCGGCCCAGAAGCGGATCACCAGCGGCTTGCCGGCCCAGGCGGCAGGAAATTGCGCGGGCGTGCCGTCGGCGCGCACGGTCTCGAAGCGCGGCGCGCTGTCGCCGATGTTGAGTTTGGCCTGCGGCTTGTCGCTGCCGCAGGCAGTCAGCAGCAGTATCGACAACGCGGCAATCAGGATTCGCATCAGTGCTCCAACAAGATCAAGCGGGATTGCCAGATCATCGCGGTGGCGATTGCGACGGTCAAGGCGAAGCCGTTGGCCGCGATGGCGGCGAGAGTGCGCGAGAAGCCCGGCACGATGACGCGCAGGCTTTCGATGCGCGCGAAGGGTTGCACCGCGCCGGCCGCAAGCCCCGCTGCCGTGGCGGCGAACAGCGGCACATACAGCCAGTAACCCTGGTAGCCGTATTCGGGCTTGAGGATGCAGAACGGGCAATGATGGTTCGGGTGCTCGTAGATGTAGAGCGAGACGAAGGACAGGATGCCGGCGATGGTCGCGGCGAAGGCCAGCAGGCTCGCCGCCGCCAGCGGATAGGCGGATGCGCTGCCCTTGCCGCCGCGATAGCCGTGCCACGCCGCCAGCGCAATCGTGGCGCCGAGGCTGCCGTAGAACAGCCACATCGCAGACAGCGGCGGCAGGGCCGAGGCCTCGGCCGCCAGCGTCGGACTGCCCTCCGAAAACAGGCTGCCGCAGCACGAGGTGATGACGTCGGCCTTGAGGCCGAGGAAATATTGCAGCTCGATCCAGCCGCTCGCCACCAAGAGCGGCGCCAGCAGAAGCAGCAGCGCGTACTTGATGCGCACCAGCGGGTAGTCGCGGGCGCGACTGTCGACGTGGTTGATCGCCAGCCACATCGCGGCGAGGAAGAACACGGCGATCTTGGCATTCAGCGCCGGAAAGCCGAAGGCATTGACATTCAGGGTGCCCACCGCGCACATGGCGCCGACGAACATGCCCGACATCTTCTCGGCATTGAAGACGAACAGCAGCACGGCGGCGAGCTGCAGGGCGAGGACGAAAGTCAGCAGCGTCGAAAACAGGTAAGTGCGGCGTTCGAGTTGCAACTGGCGTTCGCTGCCGCTCCTGATGTCCCAGCGCCGGATCACTTCCAGCGCGAACGGCGCGCTCGCCACCAGCGCCAGCACGCACAGCGCGGAGGCCAGCAGGAGCGCAATGATCGCAGGCTGGAACAGCATGGCTAGTGCTCGTCGATCAGTTTTCCGTCGCGCATGTCGATCACGCGCTGCACCACGTCGGATTCGACCACCAGCGGATCGTGGCTGGTGAGCAGGATGGTGCGGCCCTGAGCGGCAAGGCTTTCGAGGATGCCCATGAATTCGCCTGCCAGATGGGTGTCGAGGTTGGCGGTCGGCTCGTCGGCAATCACCAGTTCGGGGTCGTTGATCAGGGCGCGGCAGATCGCCACGCGCTGCTGCTCACCGCCGGAGAGCCATTCCACTTTCGCATTGCGGCGGTGGCCGAGCTTGAGGCCGGCCAGCAATTCCTCGGCGCGTTCCAGCAATTCGCGGCGCGGGCGCCCGGTCGGATAAGCCGGCAGGATGATGTTGTCCAGCGCCGTGAGGCCCTTGATCAGGTTGAACTGCTGGAAGATGAAGCCGAAGCGCTTGCGGCGGATCTCGGTCAGGAAGCGCTCGGGCAGGCCCGAGATGTCCTCGCCTTCCAGGCGCACACGGCCCTCGGTCGGCCGCGCCAGGCAGCCGACGATGGTCAGCAGGGTGGTCTTGCCCGAGCCGCTCGGGCCGCGCAAGGCAGTGACCTTGTTGGCCTCGATGCTCAGGTCGATGCCGTCGAGCGCCCAGTACTCGTTGTCATGGCCCTGGTTGAAGGCCTTGCGGATGGCGAGGAGTTCGATCATCTTCGTTGGCCCGCAATGCAGGGCACTCGCGATGGGTGAAATGCGTCGTTGGCCGACGGTCTGCGCGCGCCGAGGACAGCGGGTGTCCCACTCCGTCCATGTCCCCCGTCGCGGGCTCCGCCCGCTCCTCCTCCTTTACTTACCGGAGTGGGACACCCCCCATCCTTGGCGGGATATGTTTGTGCCTTGCAACCGAAAAACTGCACCGGCGTCACCGGATCGGGAGGGTGGGGCGTTCTGCGCAGCGAAGTAAAGAAGGAGGCGGCGCCCGCAGGGCGCCGACGGATGACATGAGCAGCGCAGAACGCCCCGCCCTCCCGATCCTGCTCCAGAGATGACCCCGTGTTCTGTTTCATCTCACCCACGCATCACCGAATCCGGGTCGGTGATCGCTGCCCTCCAGATCGGCACCAGCACTGCCGCCGCGTAGGGCACGACGGTGAAGAAGAACAGCGTCGCTACCTGCAGGCCGTCGATCTGCGGCGTCAGCTGGAAGCGCGGATAGAGCACGGCCCAGCCCTTCAGCACCGGCTCGAACAGCGAGGCGGCGAAGTGGAAGACATGCACATAGGCGGCGACGAAGCCGGCGAGGAAGGCTGTCAGCGAAATCAGCAGGCCTTCCCAGAACTTCATCTTGATGATGTCGCCGGTTTCCCAGCCGATCGCCTTGAGGATGCCGATTTCGCGCTTCTCCTCGGCCGAGAGCCCGGAAGCTTTCTCCCAGGCGAGGATGCCGAAGGCCAGGATCGCGGCGGAAAGCAGCGCCAGCACGATACCTTCGCGCCAGTCGTAGATCGCGGCATAGGTGCGCAGCACCTCGTCGCGCAGGATCGGCCGCGCATCGGGCAGCGCGGCGGCCAGCTTCAGGGCGACGTTGCGCACCTCCTGCGGATTGGCCACCGACAGCGCGATGTCGGTGTAATGGCCGGCCGGATAATCGAAGAAGGCGCGGAAGTTCTGCTCGCTCATCAGCACCAGGTCGGCGCTGACGAGTTCGGAGGCCTGCGGCAGCACGTCGGCGACGATGAAGGTGTGCAGCTTGCCCGAGTACGAGCGAAAGGAAATGCCGTTGTCTTTGGCGAGACCGCGCGAGCGTTCCAGTGCCGGGCCGACGACGATCTCGCCGGTCGCCGGCGGATTCTCGGCCGGCACCATGAAGGTGTAGTTGGCCTTGGTTACCGCGTCGTAGTAGTAGCCCCAGAGCCGGCCTTCCATTTTCTGCACGCCGCGCAATCCACGACCCTGGCCTATCCTTTCCATGTAGCCAGGCGGAATCAGGTCGTGGCGGCCGGCGACCATGCGCTGCACGATCACTTCGGGCGAAGCCGCCAGCACGCGCGCTGCTTCCTGGCGCAGGGCATGGGTGTAGAGCGTGACCGAAGCCAGCATGAACACCAGCACGGTGTAGACCAGCAGCAAGCCAAGGTTGCGCGCCTTGCGCCGCGCCAGCGAAGCCAGCGTGAAATCGATCAGGTAGCGCTGCTTTTCCAGCCAGAGCTTCATGGTGCCGTACCGCCAGCGCCGACTCTTGAATGGCTTTGCACCAGACCCAGCGGCGGTCCGATCAGCGAGCCGGTAGGAAAGTGCTCGAACGCCAGCGGATGATCCTGGAAGGCCGAATGCAGGTCGGCCTGAGACGGATGCCGCGTATAGCGCGCCTCGGTAAATAGCGCGAGATCGGTCAGGCGCAACTGAGCCACCAGGCGCGTGCGTTCGGCCTCGTCGGCCCCCGCCGCCGAACGCAAACGGGCGGCATCGGCAAAGCACAGCGCGAAGGCGCCGATGCCGGCGGCCAGCAGCAACAGGGCACGATCGGCGGGACGCATCACAGCAGCTTGCGCACGGACGCCACCACCTTGTCGGTGGCGACGCCCAAAGGCAGCACGTCGGCGAGCTTGCCGTCCGGGCCGATGACGAAGGTCTGGGAGCTGTGATCCACGGCATAGCCTCCGTCCGGACGCGGCGGCTGGCGCAGGTAGCCGACGCCGAAGGATTTGGCGATCGCGGCTGTCTCCGCCGCCGTGCCCACGGCGCCGATCATCGCCGGATGGAAATAGGCGACGTATTCCTTGAGCTTCGCCGGGGTATCCCGCTCGGGATCGACCGAGACCATGATCATCGTTGTCCTTGCGCGCTCCTGCGGCGTCAGGGCGTTGAGCGCCGCGGCCCCTGCGGCCATCGAGACGGGGCAGACATCGGGGCAATTGACGTAGCCGAAATACAGCAGCAGCACCTTGCCGCGCAGCGACCTTGTATCGACCGGGCCGGCCGCGCTTTGCAGGACGAAATCGCCGCCATCCGGGCGCGCGACCAGCACCCGCTCTCCCATGCCGGAATCGGAACACGCAGTGAGGAGTGCAATGGCGAGAGCCGCGGCAAGGCTGCGCAGCAAGTGGCTCTTCTTGGAGTTCATTTCATTCACGTTTCCGCGGCATTCAGGGCAGCGGACCCGATGCATCGGACGAACGCCCGCCGGCCTTGGCGGCCGGGTCAGGAAGACGGCGATACGTGCGGCTAGACGCGGTTCGCGGCACGCATCAGCGCACCGCGCAGGGCGATCGTCAAGCTCGAGCCGAGACCAATGCGCTGGGCCACGGCCGGCAGGATGATCAGCGATGCCAGAGCAAAACCCGCGCCGAGCAGCAAGGAACCCATCTCGCCTTTGCCGGCAGCCGTTTCCTGAGCGTTCTGTGTCATCGGGCATCTCCCTCGGTTCGATTTGCGGATGGGGAATCATAGAACTCTGCAACCGGGTCCCCATGCGACATAGTGTCGCAGTCGGGGCGGATTCTTCAGTCGAATTGATCCGCGTCAAGCGACGCCGATCTCCTCGTCGCTGAGGTAGCAACCCGGGTCTTCCGACCAGGGGTCGCCGGTCAGTTGCTGGGCGCGCACCCGCGTGTTGCCGCCACAGATGTCGAAATGGGCGCAGGCCCCGCAACGCCCGCCGACCTTGCGCGGATGCGCCTTGAGGCCGGCCATCAGCGGATCCGAGGTGTCGCTCCAGATCTCGCCGAAAGAGCGCTCGCGGACATTGCCCAACGTGTAGTGCCACCACATGGTGTCGGGATGGACGTTGCCCAGGTTGTCGATGTTGGCCACGTTCACGCCGCTCGAATTGCCGCCCCACTGCGCCAGCTTCTGCCGGATGTGCGCGACCTTTTCCGGGAAACGCCGCTGCAGCCAGGTGAGCAGGTAGACGCCGTCGGCATCGTTGTTGCCGGTGGTGAATTCCTTGACCAGCCCGCGCTGCTGATACTCCCAGCAGGTGTCGAACAGCAGGTCCATGGCGTTCCTGGTCATCTGATGCAGGGCGTCGTCCTTGCGGTTCTTGTTGCCGCGCCCGGCATAGTTGAGGTGGGAAAAGTAGAAGCGGTCGATGCCCTCGTCCTCGACCAGCTTCAGCAGGCCCGGCAGATCCTGGTAGTTGTCCTGGGTCATGGTGTAGCGCACGCCCACCTTGAGCCCCGCGTCGCGGCAAAGGCGGATGCCGGCCAGCGACAGATCGAAGGCGCCCTGCTTGCGGCGGAACTTGTCGTGCGTAGCACCGAGGCCATCGAGGCTGACGCCGACGTAGTCGTAGCCGATCTCGCGGATGCGCTCGAACATGGTCGCGTCGATCAGCGTGCCATTGCTGGAGAGTGCGGTGAAGAAACCCATCTGCTTGGAGCGCGCCGAAATCTCGAAAATGTCCGGACGCAGCAGCGGCTCGCCGCCTGACAGGATCAGCGCCGGAACCCGGAAGGCCTTGAGCTGGTCCATGACACGGAACACCTCTGCCGTGCTCAACTCACCGGCAAAGTCCTTGTCGGCAGAGATGGAATAGCAGTGCTTGCAGGTCAGGTTGCAGCGCCGGATCAGGTTCCAGATCACCACCGGCCCGGGTGGCTTGCGCACCGGCCCCAGCGGCGTCGGCGCGGCGATTTCCTGCATGAACTGGGAGATTCTGAACATGGCTAGATTTGGCGCAAAGGAAGCGGCAAGTGCTTTGACTGACGTCAAGCGCAGCGCCGGATTAACTGCCCGCGGTCAAGCAAATCCGCGGCCGCACAGGTTACTATTTCCGGCATCCAAAGGCGAGACGGACATGACCATGTACAAAACTCTCATCCGCATCATGCTGCTCTGCGCTTGCGCGCTGCCACCGGGCATCAGCCTGGCCGCGGAGGCCGCCCTGGGCATGAACGAGCAGCCGATCCACGACGCCGCGCGCATGGGCAACCGGCAGCAGGTCGAGGCCATCCTCAAGGCCACGCCGCAGGCACGCGATGCGCGCAGCCCGCTGGGCATCACGCCCCTGCACTACGCGGCGATGAACGAGGACAGCGGCCCGCTCAAGGCGCTGCTGGCGGCCGGCGCCGCGGTGAACGCGCGCGACAGCGAAGGCCGCACGCCGCTGCACATGGCGGCCTTTTCCACACGCACCGCCAACGGCAAATTGCTGCTGCAAGCCGGCGCCGACCCGGCCCTGAAGACCGATGCCGGCCGCGACGTGCTGAGCATGGCGCGCAAAGTCCGTGCCGACGAGCTGGCCGGCGAGATCTCGCTGTGGATCCTCAAGGGCTGCAAGCCGGGCAAGCCATGCTGAGGACCTTGCGCGGCCCGCTGCTGCTGCTCGCCGTAGCCACGTCCAGCCTGGCCGTCGCCGCGGACGACGCCTTGCCCGCCGTCGTCGTCTATGCCCCCAGCCCCTGCCTGGCCTGCATCGACTGGGCCGATCACCTGCGCCAGAACGGCTTCGCGGTCAGCATCGAGGAAACCCCGATCGCCAGCATGCCCAAACTCAAGCGTTGGCTCAACGTGCCGGCGGAACTCGAATCGGTGCACACGGCGAAGGTCGGCCGCTATTTCGTCGAAGGCCACGTCCCGGCCGAGGACATCAAGTTGCTGCTCAAGGAGAAACCGCTCGCCCGCGGCCTCGCCGTACCCGGCCTGCCGCGCGGAGCGCCGGGGCGCGAAGTCTCGAACCCCTTCTGCGAAACGGCATGCACGATACTCGACAACGCCGGCCAGGAACGCGAAATCCGCCGCGAGGCCTACAACACGCTGCTGGTCGGGCCGGATGGAAAAACTTCCGTCTTTGCCCGCCATTAGAAAATGGGAAAGTCGGCGCTGGCGGGACGGCGACTTCAGCCACCCGCTTGTCCGCTACCATTCCGACACGAATCCGACAGCCATTTCATGACCTGGAAATTCAATGTCCCGAGTAATTGAACCAGTTCCACCGACGGCGGCCTATTCCCCTCTCCAGGCGAGAGGTTTTCGCTCCAGTGCGTTGACGCGCGGCCCGTGGCATCCGGATCACCAACATGCCGGCCCGCCGGTTGCGCTGGTCTGTCGTGCCGTGGAACAGGCGGCGCAGGAGCATGGGCTAACCCACATCTCTCGCCTGACGGCGAATTTGATTCGTCCGGTACCGATCGGCGACCTCATCGTCGAAGTCATGACCGACTATGTAGGACGCAATGCCGGCCATTTCTCGGCGCATTTGATGGCCGGAAACAAGGACGTCGGTCGTTTTACGGCACTGGTACAGAGAGAAGCCCATGTTGAACTGGGTGACCAGCTTCCGGGACATCCGCTTCCAATGATTCCCGTAGCCCCGCAGGATGCGGCGGAATCCCATTTCCCATTTGCCGGAAAGGACATCGGTTATGGTGATCTGGTCGAAACCCGCACGGCTCAGGGAGCCATGTTCAACGGACCGTGTGCCATCTGGTTCCGTTTGCGGCATTCCCTGGTCCAAGGCGAACAACCCAGTGGTTACCAGCGTGTCGCAGTGGCCGCCGATTCGGGCAATGGCATCAGTGCCATCCTGGATTACCAGCAGTACAGCTTTGTCAATTCCGACCTCACCATCAATCTCCTGAGGCGCCCTGTCGGTGAATGGATCTGCCTTGATGCGCGAAGTTACTTCGGCGCCAATGGCTGCGGGCTTGCGGAGTCTTCCCTGTATGACATCGAAGGTCTGATCGGAAGGGCAACACAAAGTCTGGCGGTACGCAAGCGCAGCCAGACGTAATTACCTGCGCCTTCGCCAGTCAAGACACACCGGCGGCATGGAACCCTTTGTCTTGTGATCCGTAACAGATTTCGCGGTCATCACAGCTCGGCCCCGATCACCAGCAAGGCTATCAGGAAGCCGCCAACCGCCGGACCTGACCCCGCTCCAACTCTCGCTTTCCCCTGACAGCCCTTGCGCTACCTGGCTTCCGCCGGCGCCAGCATTTCGGCGTAGAGCCCCTGCGCCCACTGCCGGTCCTCGCCGCGCGGCTGCGGGTCTTCGTGCTGGCGCACGGTCTGGGTGATCAGGCCGTCGCCGCGCAGCCGGTAGCGGGCGTCGATGCGCATCATCTCCAGCGGCTCGACGTCGGTGAAGACGTGGCACAGGCTCTCGGGCAATTCCGGCTGCGGCAGCTTGCCGCCTGAGCGCGCGGCGATTTCCGCGGCGGCGATGCGGCCGAGCTGACAAGCCATGTGCGCACTCTTCGGATACTGGCCGAACAGGGGCGAAGCCCGGCCCAGCAGGTCGCCGACCAGGAACACGCGTTCGTCGCCGATGGCATGCAGGTGCAGCGGATCGAAGCCGGCCCAGGCGCCAGGCTTGCCCGCGGCATCGGTTTCGATGAGGCCCGCCTGCCACACCAGATCCGCCGCCTGCTGCGGTGGAATGATGATCGCATCGTCGAATTTCAGTTCTTCGAATTCCGTGCTCAGGACCTTGCGGAAGGGATCGATGGCCTTCACCGCCGCATGGGTCAGGTGCACGACCTGATCCTTGTAGCGCTCGGCGAACATGCGGTTGAAGCGTTGCATGCCGCCGCCGGCATCGACCAGGATCAGGCGGCCCTTGATGCGGCGCGTCTTCAGCAGCCAGGCGATCATCACCGCGCGCTCGTAGGGCGCCGGCGGACAGCGCAGGGGCGGCGGCGGAACGGTCATCAGCAGGTCGCCGCCCTTGAATTCGGCCAGCTTGCGCTTCAGCGCGTCGAGTTCGCCGGCCATGAAGCCGGCCGGATAAAACCGGCGCGTGGCGTCGATGGCGCGCGCGTCGTCGCCCAGCCACGGGCTGTAATCGTGGCGAATGCCGGCGGCGAGAATCAGCCAGTCGTAGCCGAGCGCGCCCTGTGCGGTATGCAGGCGGCGCCGTTCGCGATCGATCGCGGTGACTTCGGCCCGGATCGCCCGGTAACCCCAGGCCCGCGCGGCCGTGGTGTAGTCCTGTTGCACCAGGGCATCGGGCGTGCGCTCGACCAGCCACTGGTTGGACAGCGGCAACGAGCGGAATGCCGCGTCACGGTCGATCAGCAACACCTCGAGCTCGGGCGCCAGGCGGCGCAGGTGGCGGGCCGCCGTCAGCCCGCCCCAGCCGCCGCCGACAATGACGACGCGGCGCCCGGCCGAAGGCGGCACCAACTCGGGCAGCGCCTGCCCGAACACAGGAGCGGCGCCGAGCGCCACGCCCGCAGCAAGAAACCGGCGGCGGCTGACCATGTGCCGGACCCGGTGCCAGACCCTAGCGCCCGCCGTCGGCGCTCATCGCGGCGCGGATGCGCCGTGCGATTTCGGCGGCCGGCATGGCGTAGGCGAAGCGGGCCAGAAAGCGGCCTTCGGTGTCCAGCAGCACCATCCCGGCTGTGTGATTCATGGTGTAGTTCTCCGGCGCGGCGCCCGGCTCGCGCACTTTTTCGTACTGGATGCGGAAGCTGTCGGCGGCGCGCCGCACCAGTTCGGGCGAACCGGTCAGGCCAAGGATGCGCCCGTCGAAGGCCGCCGTGTATTCGCGCAGGACCGCGCGCGTATCGCGTTCCGGATCGACGGTGATGAAAATCGGCTGCAGCCGCTGCGCCTGGTCGCCGAGGAGGTCGAGCACCTGCTTGAACTCCAGCAGCGTGGTCGGGCAGACATCGGGGCAGGAAACGAAGCCGAAGGTGATGAGCTGGAAGCGCCCGCGAAAATCATCGATGGTCACTGCCCTGCCCTGCGGATCCATCAGCAGGTAGCGCGGCAAAAGCGCGGCGGGTTCCTCCACGGCGGGCAGATGGCGGGCAGGCACAGGGGCATCGGCGGCAGGCACAGCCGTCGGGCCGACAAGCAGAGCAGCCAGCAGGGCCCAGCCCGGCAGCAGGCGTTTCATGCTATTTCGCCGCGGGGGCTGTCACCGGCAGCGTTTCGGCCAGTTGCAGCGCCAGCTGGTTGAGCCTGTCGGTGAGGCGGGTGGCGTCCGGACATGCGCTGCCGGATCGCGTCTGGCCGAGGAAGGCTTCCTGGGTGGCTTCCTCGTAGGCCGTGCCAAAGCGCTGCGTTTTTGGTGCGTGCGCCAGCATCAGTTGCTTGGCGCGCGCCGCGAGTCTGGCCTCGGAACAGGCCAGCGCCTGCCCATTCACATTGCCCAGCGCCTTGATCGCCAGCAGTCCTGCCTCGGCATCGGCAGCGAAAGTCGGCGCTGGCAGCACGGCGACAAGTAGCAGGAGCAAGTTGCGAAGATTTTTCATGAGGCTTTCCTTGGTTGGCTAATCGGGATTGTAGGCTCAGCGCATGCGCGGTGCCGGGTCCTGCAGCACGCGATGCGGCGAAGAAAACGGTGCCAGGCGCTCGAGGAAATCCAGCATTTCGAGCACCGGGGAATTGCGGAAGAAGGTCGCCATCGGCGTTTCCATCCAGATCCGGTCGGCGAACAGGTACACCTCGTGCGGCGTGTCGCCGACGCCGTCGCCGTTGCGGTCGAAGCCCTGATAGTCGTCCCAGGTGTTGCTGCGCCAGACGTTGGCGGCGCCGGCGCCGGGCGCGCTGATCGCGACCGTGTTGAGGTTGTTCTCAAAACGGTTGTCGCTGAAGCGATGGCCGCCTTCCTCGCCATAGAAGAACAGGCCGATGATGTTGTGGGCAAAGCGGTTGTTGCGCACCGTCAGGCTGCCCACCGAGGCTGGCGGCGCATCGACCCGCAGCCCGACCGAACAATGCAGCACTTCGTTGTCCTCGACCAGGGCGTCGTTGCTTTCCTTGAACACGATGCCACCGCCGCCCGCGGTCAGCGCATGCGCGACATGGTTGCCGCGCAGCACCACGTCGGGCGAATACAGCACGACGATGCCGGTGCCGGTATCCGTCAGGCGATTGCGCTCGATCCGCAGGCGTGGCGAGAACACGATGTGCATGCCATAGCGGCCATCGGTGAAATGGTTGCCGACGATGCGGTTGTCGGCCGAGTTGATGAAGGTCAGGTCGCGCGCACGGACGAAGCGGTTGCCCTCGACCAGGTTGTGCTGGCTATACCAGAGCCGGATCGCGTCGCCGCGCATGGCCGGCTCGAGCTTCTTGCCGGTCACCCGGTTGCCGGTCACCCGCGAGCGATTGACGCGCTTGAGATGGATGCCGAACAGCACGTCGTCGAACTGGTTGTCCTCGACCCGGTGGTCGTCGCCTTCGAGCAGGATGCCGGCGTCGATGCGGTCGTGCGAGTCGCCGCTGCCGGTCAGGCGCAGGCCGCGCAGCGTGACGCCATTGGCCGCGACCGAGAGCACCGTGCTTTTGCCGTCGCCGACGATGACGGCCTGCCGCCCGCCATCGAGCGTGATTGCCCGGCTGATCGACGCCGGGCCGGCATAGGTGCCCGGCGCAAGGCGCAGCGTACCGCCAACGGGGGTGGCGTCGATCAGCGCCTGCAGGGGCACCGGCGCGGCGAGAACCGGCAGCGCGAAGCAACCGGCCAGCCACCACCACCTGGAAATGCCGAGCATGGGTTCACTCCTTGCGCCAGGCCGCCAGGCGTCGATCAGAGCATTCGACCCAGAGGCGTGGCGAGCACAATGGCCAGCAACAGGCCATGCACGCTGGCGGAAAGTATGGTCAGCTTGAGTGCCGGCGTGAGTTCGGCCGGCTGTCCCGCATTGGCCCATAGCTGGCGTGCCGCAGCAATGCTGGCCAGTGCCGGCAGCATGGCAATCACGGCCATCACGGGTAGGTGGCCCGCCAGCACCATCAGCAGCGGCCAGCCGTAAGCCAGTGCCGCGATCAGCACGTAACCCCAGCGCGCGCGCGCCACGCCAAGGCGCACCACGACGGTGTTCTTGCCGGCGGCGCCGTCGGCCTTCACGTCGGGGAACTGATTGATATAGAGCACGTTGGCCACCAGCAGGGCAAAGCCGAGCCCGGCGGCGACCGGGGCGAAGGCGAAGCCGTGGCGCTGCACGAAGTCGCTGCCGACCACCACCAGCAGCCAGCCGGCGGTGATGGCGAATTCGCCCAGACCGCGACTCTGCAGTTTCAGCGGCGGCGCCGAATAGGCCCAGCCGACGACGAGGCCGGCGAGGCCGATCAGGATCAGGCCCGCGGCGCTGACCGCCGTCAGCCACAGCCCCGCCGGCACCACCGCAGCCAGCAGCGCGTAGCCGAAGATGCCGGTGGCGCGCAGACTGAGCACACCGTTCTGGATGAAGCGGCTGCCGCCGGTGAAGGGGAACTGGCGTTCGGTGTTGACCTCGTCGCAGCCGGAAAGCGCATCGTAGTAGTCGTTGATGACGTTGGCGCCGGCGTGCGCCATCAGCGCAAAAAAGAGCGTCACGGTGGCCAGTGCCGGGCCCAGCGTAATTCCCGAATGCGCCGCCGTGGCGAGCCCGAGCAGGCAGCCGACGAAGGTGACGGAAAGGAAGGCCGGCCGCGTCGCCGCGAAATAGCGCAGGAAGGGGTTGGGCAGTGCGTCGAGAGTCGGTTCCAGCGGCTTCGGCATGTAGGCTTCCTTGCTCAAAACATTGTCATTTGAGGGCAGCGACGGCGGCGGCGTCGAGGTCGGCCCGATTCATCACCCCCAGCTTGCTGGCAACGATCTCGCCCCGACGATTGAGGACGATAGTGTAAGGCAGGGCCGCCTTGCTGTTGCCCAGCGCCTGCATCAATTCGATGCCCTTGTCCCTGGCCAGCAGTACGGTGTAGTTCATCTCGTAGGCCTTCATGAAATCGCGTACGGATTCCGCCTTGTCCTCGAGACCGATGCCGATCACCTGCAGCCCGCGCTTGCGATACGCTTCCTGGGTCTTGACCAGCTCCGGGATTTCGACACGGCACGGCGCGCACCAGCGCGCCCAGAAATTCACGATCAGCGGCTTGCCGCGAAAGGTCTCGAGGGCGACGGGCTTGTCGTCGCTGCCGCTCAGCGTCATGGCGAACAGCACATCGCTGCTGGCCGCCTGCACACAACCCGCGGCCAGCAAGGCCAAGGCCGCCAGCATGCGCCGTAGCCTGCCCGCGAAGCGGAATCCCAAGTACGCAGAGCGAGCCGGCGCCGTGCGCGGGGGATACCGCCACCGGCTCCGCCGGAGGCATAACTCCTGAACCGGATAATTCACGGCAAGTCGCCGCGGCGGAAGATCTGGTAGCCCAGTGTCGCCGCCGCGATGCCGACCACCGTCGGATAGGCCAAGGCAAAGACCTTGTAGCCGGTCACGCCGAACAGGTCGAGGATCACGTAGGCCGATGGGCCGAGCACGATCAGTTGCGGATCGAACAGGGCCAGGGCTGCCGTGCGGAACACTTGCAGCGGATTGACCAGCGCCACCGTTACGGCGACTTCGGGCGAGACCTTGCCCTGGATCATCACGCCGAGCAGGATCAGGTCGAGGAACAGCAGCAGCGTCAGCCAGACCAGGAAGGCGGCACCCTGCGCCATGTCGGTGCTGCGCGCCAGCGCCGAGATCAGCATGCCCAGCCCGAGAAAGCAGGCCGCCATCACCGCCAACAGGGCCGTGTAATAGCTGAACATGCCCCACGGCACCTCGATGCCGCGCACCAGCGCGATCAGCACCGCCAGCACCATGGCGCCGAACACCGGCAGGAAGATCACGATGTAGCGGCCGAGGATCTTGCCCCAGAACCACGCCGCCAGCGACACCGGCAGCGACAGCAGGTATTCATAGACCCCGGCCTCGCGGTCACCCGCGACGGAACGCACGGTGGTGATGAGGACGAATATCGGCAGGATCGCCATGGTCAGCTGGATGTAGGTGACCAGCAGGCGCGACAGGCCGATGAAGCCCAGCACGCGCGACTCGGTCAGGCCGAACAGGAACAGCAGGGCCACGATGCCGCCGAACACCAGGGTGTAGATCTGGAACCAGCGCGCGCGCAGGGATTCGACGATATCGAGTTTGGCGGTCAGCCAGAGTTGTTTCATTTGCTATTTACCTTTGGCCAGCACGTGCTGGCGCATTTCGTCAAAGCTTTGCGAACCCGCCTCGGCGTAGGCGCGCGCGGCGTAGTTGTAACCCATCGGCGACATCTTGCCGCCGGCATAATGCGCCTTGCGCGCGTCGAGCCACTTGTCGCCGCTGGCGCCAGAGTCGGCGACCCAGATCCGGGCAGCGGCATCGGCCAGCCACGGATAGTCCTTCTGCTTGTCGCGCATCCAGAAGACGGCGCAGCCGATGTCGTCAAACTTGAACACGATGTTCTTCTCGCCGCCGCGCATCTCGGCGGCAAAGCGGCGGTCGGAAATCACCATGCTGCAGCGGACGCAGGTATCGCGGTCCCACTTGATCTCGGCCATGCCTTCCGGCCATGCGCCGGAATGCCCGCAGGCCGAGAGCGCCACCGCCAGAGGCGTCAGCGCCAGACTTTGGGTCGCGGCGGCGGCGATGAAACGGCGGCGGTCCATCAACTCACCGTCTCGCCAGCGCCGACTTCTGTCTCGGCCAGCGAAAAATCGCTGATCAGCGCCACATAGCGCGAGGTCATGCCCATGAAGCGCAGCCGGTCGGGGCCGGGCACGACGCCGACCCATTCCAGCCCCTTGCCCGTATCGCTGAAGTTCCAGGCCCGCATCGCCTTGACGAACGCGGCCTCGTTGCGCTTGATCGAAATGCGGCAGGCAAACTGACCGGACAGCGAGACGTCGTCGGCGACGCGGTCATCCAGCACCACCTTGCCCATGTCCATTTCGATCACCCGATTCACCAGCGCCGAGACCTCGTTCAGGCGATGGCTGGATATCAGCATGGTGACGTCCTCCTGCCGTTCGGCGAGGAGTTCGAAGAATATCTTGCGCGCCTCGGGATCGAGGTTGGCCGCCGGTTCGTCCATCACCAGCACCTTCGCCTCGCGTCCGAGCGCGATCGCGATCAGCAACTTCTGCTTCATGCCGCCCGAGAGCTTGACGAAAGGCCGCGTCAGGATCGGTGCCAGGTCGAGACCCAGGCGCTGCGCGAGTTCATGGATGCGCGCCGGATCGGTGCCGCACAGGGCTGCCGAAAAATCGATCAGCTGCGCCACCGGCATTTTCAATGGCGGCGGCAGTTGCGGCACGAAACCGATTGTACCGAGCACCGCGGTGCGTTCCTGGCGCGGGTCGCGGCCATCGATGGTGACCTGGCCGTCGAAGGTGTATTCACCGAGCAGGCAGCGGATCAGCGTGGTCTTGCCGGCGCCGTTGGAGCCGATCAGCGCGACGCGCTCGGCCAGCCCGATGTCGAGGCTGATGTCGTCCAGCACGCGCGACTTGCGAAAGCTTTTTGTAACGTTCGAAAAACAGATCATGATTTTGGAGGATGGCGCGGGCCAGGTTCAAAGCAGCTTGGAAAGGCCCTTGACGTCAAAGGTGAGCGAACCGGTCGGGCAGGTATCGACGCACAGGCCGCAGCGCGTGCAGTCGGGGCCGATCGGAATTTCGGTATCCACCGCGCGGCCCTTGATCACGGTATCGAGCACATGCGGCACCAGGCAGACCTTGCGGCAGTCGCCCTCGTGAAAGCAGCTGTCCAGCTTGTACTTGATGCGTACCGGCGAAAAGATGCCGACCACGCCGTAGGTGAGCCCGATCGGGCAGGCGTAGCGGCACCAGGCGCGGCGCGAGAAGAACACTTCGAACACCAGCAGCGCCAGGACCCACAGCAGTGCCAGGCCGGGGCCGTAGATCAGCGCCCGCGAGACGATGCCCGTCGGCGAAATCGCCTCGAATACCGTGTAGCCGGTCGCCGCGGCGAGTACCGCAAACACGATCCAGGACAGGGTGCGCAAACGCCGGTCGATGTTCTGGTCGGTCACCAGTTTCTTCTTCACCAGCCAGAGGTGGATGTACTCGGCCCACTCCGCCAGCAGATGATAGGGACAGACCCAGGAACAGAAGGTTCGTCCGCCCAGGATCAACCAGAGCACGAACACGGTACCCGTGCCGATCACCAGGTTAACGATGATGTGCTTGTGCGCCAGCATTACCTGCAGCGCCGAGTTGAGATCGATCAGGTGGAAGCCGATGAAGCGCGAGGCGGTCAGCGCACCTTCGAGGATCTGGATGTCGAGCCAGAACGACAGGGTGAACAACAGATTCGCGGCGACCAGCACCGCCCAGCGCCGGTTGCGCCACTTGTGCACCTTCTTCGCGTTTTCGTGGGCGAGCATCGCCTCCTGCAACCGCTCCTTGTTGGTCGCCCGCTTGAGGATGTGAATTTCCTGCGCCCGCTCGGATATCGCATCCGGCTTCTTCGCCTCGCGACCGAACATCACCGCGATCTGGTCGAAGAAGCGGCGCTTGAGAAATTGGTTCATGTATTCCACACCTCGCGCGCATCGATGACGATGCAGGTCGGCTCGACCGGGCAGATCATTTCGCAGACGCCGCAACCGACGCAGGGTTCGTGTACCACGGGCGACTTGCGCTTGCTGCCGTCGGGGGCGAACACTGTCTCGATCGAAATCGCGCCCTTGACCGGGCACTCGCGTACGCACAGGTCGCACTCGGCGATATCGTAGGGGTGATCGGCGACGCGGATCGGCTTCCAGCGATCGACATCCATGTAGCGCAGTTGTCCGGTGAACGCGGCGCCGCGCACCTGTCCCTTGAAACCCTTGCCCTGTATCGCGAGGCAGGCTTCCGGCCGCGTCAGGCGCGCAACGCCGATGCGCTCGCTGAGGTTCAGGGTCGGCTCGGGATCCTTCTCCTTGGCCTTGAGGATGGGCGCCGTGGCAAGCTTTGCACCCTTGCGCACGCCGAGGAAAGCCGGCTTCTTGTAAACCAGCGAACCGGTAGGACAGGCCAGGATGCACTGCACGGCGTCGCAGGAGAAATCGCAGGCCTGCTCGCGCGCATCGATGTACGGGGCGCCCACGCCCAATCCGTCGACCAGGTCGGCCAGCTTGATCGCCTGCACCGGGCAAACCTGCACGCACTGGCCGCACTTGATGCAGGAGGAGAGGAAATCCTTTTCGTCCAGCGCGCCCGGCGGCCGCAGCCGCTTGGTTCTGGCATAGACCTGGGGCAGAAAGCCGGAAAGCGCGGCGCCCATGACGCCTCCGGTCAGCAGTATGGTGCGCAGCACGCGACGCCGCGCCTGCTGCGCACGCTCGCGCGAAACAGGCGGTTTTGCCGCTACGGGTGGTTTCGGCTCGCTCATCCGGTCACCTTGCTTTTGATCTGTTGCGGTTTGACGAAGCGCGGTTGCGCGTCCTTCAACGTCAGTTCCGGCGAGGAAAACGGCGCCAGCCGCTCGAGAAAATCCAGCAGCTCCATCACTGGCGCCGTCTTGAAAAATCTTGCCGGCGGCATTTCGATCCATATCTGATCAGCATAGGCATAGAGTTCGTAGGGCGTGTCGCCGACGCCGTTGCCATCGCGATCGAAACCCTGATAGTCATCCCAATAGTTGCCACGCCATTCGTTGAGGCCGGACTTGCCGCGACCGGCCTGCACCACATTGGTCAGATTGCCTTCGAAAACATTGTCGGTGACGACATTGCCGCCCAGTTCGCTGCTCAGCTTCACCGCAATGCCATTGTAGGCGAAGCGATTGTTGCGCACCCAGATCTTGCTGTCGGGCTGGAAGGGCGACAGGTCGGAACCGATGCCGACCGCGCAATAAATGATTTCGTTGCCTTCGATGACGGCATTGCTGGCTTCCTTGAAACCGATCGCCATGCCGGTCGCGCCCGTGGCATGGGAAATCAGGTTGTTGCGCAGCACGCCGCCCTCGGTGTACATGAAATAGACGCCGACGGAGTTGTCGTAGAAGCGGTTGCCCTCGACCACGTTGTTATTGGCAAACATGAAGTGGATCGAATAGCGGCTGCGCATGCCGACGTTGCCGCGAAAGATATTGTCGTGGGAATACCAGGCTACCATGTCGCGCGAGTCGACGATTTCGTTGCCCTCGATCAGGTTGCGGTCGCTGTACCAGAGCCGCAGGCCGTCGCCGCGCACGCCCAGATCGCGTGGCTTGGAACGCAGCTTGTTGTTCCTGACGATGCTGTCGCTCGACTGCTTGAGGTCGATGCCGAACAGGCAGTTGTCGATCACCAGGTTCTCGAGCACGTTGCGGTGGCCGCGCACGTCAAGGCAGGAGTCGTCGGTGTCGTGCGAATCACCGGAGCCGGTGAGATGCAGGCCGCGCAGAACAGCGCCGTCGGTTTGCAGCGAAAACACCGTGCCCCGGTCACCGGCATCAATCGTCACCTGCCCTCCGCCATCGATGACCAGCGGTTTGGTCATCACCACCGGACCGGAATAGTGGCCGGGCGGCGGCCGCAGCGTCGAACCGGCCGCCGCCGCGTCCACCAGATTCTGGAAGGGCTTCAGGCCATGCACGCGCTTGTCGCGCTCATGCAGCATATAGGTCGGCTTCGGGCGATCCACGCCGACCCGGGGCGCCGTGGACAAATCGGCTGTGGCACCAAGTGCCGGCGGCTTGTCCTCGTCGCGATCGGCCGGACGCGCTGTCAGCAGCGATGAAACACCGAGCAGCAAAGCCGGCAACATGGCCAGCCAGCGTTTCAGCTTCATTGCCGCCTCAGCTCGCCGACGAATCGCGCATCTGCCGGCGGCGTAGCAGCAGCGCCATCAACAGGCAACCGGATGCCAGCAGCAACACAGCGTAACCCCAGTAGGGATAGGAGAAGGTCGAAAACTGCGCTACCTTGCCCTCGCCGAACACCGTCGGCATGAAGGGCTTGACCGTGAAGGCGCCCCAGGGGTGCATGTTGTGCCCGAAGAACCACAGCCAACCGGCGTAATCGATCACGAAGAAGACCGGCATCAGGGCCGGAACCAGTGGCAGCAGAAGCGAGAAGCCGGGAATCTTCCAGACGCCGAGCAGGATGATCACCATCGCCACCGCGATGCCGGCCATGGCCACCTTGGTGGCGAGTATCAGATTGGCTTTCCACTGCGCCAGCACGTCCGGCTGATTGAAGAAGGTTTTCGCCTCGTTGTAGTAATGAGCGGCAAATGCATCCAACTGGCCCATGGCGATCTGATCGACCACCATCCAGATGACTACCGCCGTGAAACCTGCGCCCAGAACCATCAGCTGGGTCTTGCGCTGGGTCGCCATGAAGCCGAGCAGCATGACGGCGAACCAGCCGAAGATGAACTTCGACAAACGCAATTCCACCGGAGAACCGGTGTCGATCGGATACATCCCCACGTAGTGGTTGATGGTGTTCATTTCATGGACGCAATCGAGGCTCTTCGCGTCCTTGTTCACGTCCTTGTCCTTGTCCAGGATCGGGTTGTAACGCGGCGTATCCTCGCCCACGTCGGCCTGCAGGGTTTCGCTGCCCATGCGGGTGCCTTTGCCGACCGCGGTGCACCCGTTGAACACCCCATTGAAGTGAAAATGGATGCGAATGCCGTCGGGAAACGCATCCTTGGGATAGTTCGGCGCCGTCAGCGACACCCACCAGATCGGCGCAAAGTAGGCGACGATCAGCGCCACCAATGCCACCGAGGTCAACCCGGTGATCAGCATGTTCTGTTTCTTCTGGTCTTGCATTTTGTTCTCTGGGTATGGGGAATGTTGCAGACCGGCCGGAAGCCATCCGCACCCTGGCAGGGGCCAGCATGCGGAAGCCTCCGGACGAACTACCTATTTCTTCTTGCCGCCCTTGGCTGCAGGTCCGGTCTTGCACATCGAGCCGGGCATGGTCAGGCTCGCCTGATAGGCCGAAATGGCGATCAGCTGATTGTTGTCATATTTCTTGATGATCTTGACCATATCCGGGTTGGCGTTGCGGCGATGTCCGTCGCGAATCTCGGTCATCTGGCGCAGCAGATACTTGTAGTGCTGGCCGGCCAGGACGGGGTAGAACTTGTCCTTGACGCCCTCGCCGTTGGCTTTGTGGCACTCGACGCACTCCTTTTCGTACATGACCTTGCCGTCGGCGATCTGCTTGGCGGCATCGGCACCTTCGTACTTGCCATGGTCGACCGGAATGCACAGGCTCTCGATGTAAGCCGAGACGTTGGCCAGTTCCTGCGCGTCGGTCAGTTCCTTGGCGAAGGGATACATGGTCGGGTTGTCGCGCAGGCCGGCACGAATGTCCGCCATCTGCTTGATCAGCACCGTGGTGTGCTGTCCCGCGAGCTGCGGAAATGTCCCATCGGGGCGGCCGGCGCCGGACGGCAGATGGCAGGCGCCGCAGACCTCGTAGCCTTCCTTGCCGGCCTTCGGATCGCCCTTGAGCTTGAGCGCTTCAATCTTCTCGCCCTCCTGGGCGTTCCATTTGTAGTCCTTGGATTCGATGCCGGCCTTCTTCTCGGGCGGCGGTCCCGCCAGTGCGAAAGCGGGAATCAGCGCGATGGAGAGCGCCATCGTCAGTGCCTTGTACATATTGGTTTCCTCTTGAATGTGTAGGACATGGTCAATGATGACACGTCGTATATAAGCGTTCATTGATACTCGTCAATCCGGACTATTTGATCTCCGAGAGATACTTTGCCAGCTCCTTGATTTCCTCATCGGTCACCAGATGCATGACGCCCTTCATTGCCGCGGAGTTGCCGTTGGCGCGGGCGCCGCTCTTGATATCCAGCATCTGCCGTTCGGCGTACTTGGCATTCTGCCCCGCCAGCTTCGGATACTCCGGCGTCAGCGGTTTCTTCGCATCCTTGCCGTGACAGGCGATGCAGGTTTTTTCCAGGTACAGCGCCTTGCCGTCGGCCAGGGCCGGTGCGGCAAAGGAAGCGGCAGCGGCAGCCACGAAAATCAATCCTAGTTTCATTGTCATTCCTTTCGTAATAAACACAACGCAACGGAGTATCAGCTTGGGCGCCGCCTGCAAACGCTGGCGGCACGCCGAATCCAGCATGTATGGCAAAGGTACCCAGCTTCCCCCGCTCTTGCCTTGATCTATCTCATCCCGTCAGGGGATAGCCTCCCCGGCGCGGAGCGCCGGGGAGCCAGCTCACTTGACCTTCTTGGCGCCGTTTTGCTCGAGGTAGGTCTTGGCGCGCAAACCGAGGT
>JALHPU010000034.1 GCA_022842325.1 Sulfuritalea sp.
GGTTGCGGCGTCACCACCGGGATCGGGGCGGTAATCAATACCGCCAAGGTGCAGGCGGGCGACAACGTGGTGATTTTCGGTCTGGGTGGAATCGGTCTCAACGTGATCCAGGGCGCTCGGATGGTCGGCGCCAACATGATTATCGGCGTCGACATCAACCCCGGTCGCAAGGCTTTGGCAGAGAAATTCGGCATGACGCATTTCGTCAACCCCAAAGAAGTGGAGGGCGATCTCGTCGAGTATCTGGTCAGCCTGACAAAGGGCGGCGCCGATCACACATTCGAGTGCGTCGGCAACGTCAAGCTCATGCGTCAAGCCTTGGAGTGTTGCCACAAGGGCTGGGGCACCAGCACCATCGTTGGCGTCGCGGGTGCGGGGCAGGAAATTTCGACGAGACCGTTTCAGCTGGTCACCGGACGGGTCTGGAAGGGCTCTGCCTTTGGTGGCGCAAGAGGGCGAACCGACGTGCCCAAGATCGTCGATTGGTACATGGAAGGCAAGATCAACATCGATGACCTGATCACCCACGTAATGCCGCTGGAGAGGATCAACGATGCCTTCGACCTGATGCACGAAGGCAAGTCGATTCGTTCGGTCGTCACGTTCTGATCTTCAGTTCGCGCCCGCTATTCCTTCTACAACCTGAGAAACCGGGCTGCCCTTGTCAATCACGGGGGCAGGCCGCTTGAAAAATGCCGATCACCACCATTTCCCAGAACAAGTGTTTCGAAGGCATCCAAGGGGTGTACAGCCACACCTCACCCGAAACCGGTTGCACTATGCGCTTTGGAGCCTTCATGCCGCCGCAGGCGACCAACGGTTCGATGCTTGTTCCAGTGCTGTACTGGCTCTCGGGGCTGACCTGCACCGAAGAGAACTTCATCATCAAAGCCGGCGCGCAGCGCGTTGCCGCCGAACTCGGCATCGCCATCATTACCCCGGACACGAGTCCACGCGGCCTTGATCTTCCCGGCGAGGCGGATAGTTACGACTTCGGCAGCGGCGCGGGTTTCTATGTGGACGCGACGCAGGCGCCGTGGTCGCAGAACTATCGCATGTACTCCTACATCACGCAGGAGTTACCGTGGCTGATCGCCGCCAATTTTCCTGTCGATCCGGCGCGGGTCGGGGTTTTTGGCCACTCGATGGGTGGACACGGCGCGCTTGTCTTGGCCTTGAGGAATCCCAAGAGCTACAAGTCGGTATCGGCCTTTGCACCGATCTCTTCGCCGATGCAGTGTCCCTGGGGTGAGAAAGCACTCAGCGGCTATCTCGGGCTGGATCGCGATGCGTGGCGGGAATATGACGCCACAGCCTTGATTGAAGCGCGCGGCTGGAGGGGACCCCCTCTTCTGGTCGACCAGGGTACAAAAGACCAGTTTCTCGAAGCCCAGCTTAAGCCGCAACTGCTGCGCGAGGCGTGCGAACGCGCTGGCGTGGCGCTAGATCTTCGCCTGCGGGGGGGCTACGATCACAGCTATTTCTTTATCGCAAGTTTCATCGAGGACCATCTCAGATTCCACGCGCGTAATCTCTTGCGATAGGACTTCGTTCCCGCGAACTACCAGGCAACAATTCCTCGGAATCAGGCGACGGGAAAGCGGCTACCAAATCACGGAAATTCCCGCGTAAGAAATGGCCTGCCGTGCGCACAGGCACACGACAGGCCGTGTCGGCAGTTGCAGCCGATGCTTCTTAGGTCGCGGCTTTGCTCTTGGCGACGTGCGTGGCAATAGCATCCATCAGGGCAGGCGACAGGCAGTCATACGGCTCCAGCCCCAGTTGTTTCAGGCGTGTCCGGATCGCCGGCATCTGAGCCGGATCAGTGCCTGTCTCGATGATGGAGGAAACAAACGCGGCAAACTCCGGTGCCGACCAGCCACGAACTTCCGAAAGTTCGGTATGAACAAAGTCGAGGCCATAGAACGGGTGGGCCTTGTTCTCGATTCGGCCGAACATGTGAACGCCGCAACCGGTGCAGGCATGACGCTGAATCGCCGCGCTAGGGTCGACGATCTTCAGTTTCTCTGCATGGGCGGTGACCTTGAGCTTGTCGCGCGAAACGACGGCGACCTGTGAGAACAAGGCTCCTTTTGGCTTCCAGCACTTGCTGCAGCCGCAGGCATGGTTGTGTGCGGTCTGCGCGGTGATCGTTACTTCGACACGATCAGAAGGACACTTGCAGCGAAGAACCCCCCCTTCAAAACCCGGTAGCGCCGGCAGTATCCCGGCGTCTATCGACGGGTGAATCATTACAGTATTGCCCATGAATCATTTCCTCCTCCCCTATGGGGATGCGGTAGCCAAGGGACTTTCGCCCTAAGACATTCGTGTGCCATCCATCGGGAACAAGATGCGGTGCTCCCTCCTTACGCAGCAGCGCCGAAGACGATGTTTTCCGGTCGCGACAAGTGCTATTCATGCTTCCACTTGCTTACCGAAAAATAAACTGGCTGACGTGGTGGGGCAATCAGGATGAATACCTAGAGAGATGAAGGTTGTCCCTGATGGCCACTAAGTAATAGAGCCAATTGGAATCCGCAACGATGAGAAAGACTAAGTGTTCTCTCGAGCGCCTTGAGGCTGTTAAGACACTCGAAACAGTTACCAGTACCTTCATGCGCCAGCGGTTGGTGCTGGAGATGATTCTGGCCCTGAAGCAGATATGCAACCATCCGGCATTTTCCGGTCCGCGCTAGGCAGGCCGGCCGAGCTACCACATCAAGTCGTCCGGGATCTGGAAGGCGGCATACGGATCGTCCGCATCGATCTCGGCGCTGGTCTTGTTCACGCGCACGACGAGCGAGGGATCGCGCTCGGCGATCTTGTCCGCGATAACCTTGGGTACCAATTCGGTGGCGTCGCCCTGGCAGACGATCACCAGGCGCCCGGCCATTAAATGCGCCTGGACCGCGGGCGACACATACAGCCGCTTGATCTTATTGCCGTGGGTGAAATTGTAAGCAATGTCGCCGCCACCCTTGCTCTGACGATTTTTCTGCACCATTTGGACAATTTGCGCCACGATCGCCTTTTGCTTGGTGGCCGCATCGCGCTGGGCATTCAGTTCGCGGGCCCGCTCGGCATTCTTGCGCTGCGTTTCAAGTGCAGCCAAGCGCACATCTTCAACATTTTGCGCGCCGGTCTGGCGCTCGACCTTCTTCTGTTTGCTCTTTTCCTGGTTGGCCAGGTTGACTTTTTTCTTGTCGACTAGACCGGCTTTCAAAAACTGTTCTTGTAAAGAGGCCATAAGTGCCACTCCGTAAATTGGGTTCGCTGACCCAGGCAGCGGCGCCGGACAGTGAAAAGTGGAAAGGTGGCAGCATAGCAAAGGCGACTCCGCAGACCCGCGACCGTAGCCCTGCTGGCTAGGTGCAGACAGCCCGAATGGGGGCAATGGGGCACCTCCGGGATGTATCGTTGAAGGTTGCACCGTCAACGGCATGTCCATTGAATGCCATCTCCTGTTGGTGCGCCGACGGACATCTGCTATATGCCCTTGCGCAAGTCTGTCGGCATTTGCCGGGAAGAAAGTGTTTCCAAGAATTCGAATTTTCCGAAGGACCGTGTCGCTACGTGCAGCAGCCATATGCAGAGCTGAATTCGATCTGCCGCTTGGGCCGTGATCCAGGCGCGCAGCAAAACAACGTGAGCGGCACCATTGCGATCAGTAAGCAGACATAGCCCTCAGCCGTTACATTAATTATTGGGTCACATCTGCTACGCTACTTCTTTGTCCTAAGAGGGAACACCTATGGCAAATCTCGCCACCGTCCTCAAATCAGAAATCACACGGATTGCGCGCAGGGAACTTCGTGCGGAGACCGAAAGTCTCAAGAAGGCCGCAGCGCATTACCGCTCGGAAATTACCGCGCTGAAGCGGAAGGTCGCAGAACTGGAGCGGCAAGTAGCTAAGGTCGAGAAGTCGATGGCTAAGGCAGCACCCGACGGCGCGAAGCTTGACGGTAGTGGCAGTGGTGAAATTAAGATCCGCTACAGCGCTAGAAGCATGGCCGCGCAGCGCAAACGCCTAGGCCTATCAGCTGAGAATATGGGCAAACTCTTTGGCGTTTCTGGTCATACGATTTACGGTTGGGAGACCGGTGGTTCACGACCGCGTAATGGACAAATGCCAGCGATAGCGGCCGTGCGGAAGCTGGGCAAGGTAGAGGCGGCTGCTATTGTGGAGAGCCTGTCAGGTTGATCGGTAGCCGATCTTGTTTCAGCATGGGGCTGACTTCCAACTTTCACGATTGGCCAGGCCGGCTGATTTCGGAAAGCGGCCTTCCAAACGCTTGCTGTACCCCTGGAACCTGCCGGAATGCCAAATCACACAAGTCGGCCTGAACGGTCTCTAAGGGACTTCCGGTCAACCCCCTCAGGTTTTATGTCCGGCCGTTAGGCCGGTTCGTTTTCGTTGATCAAGACGTATCGATGTACATGGTCGTTCTCGGTTTGTCTCTGGATCGCGGCTGGTAGTAGTGTTGTGCAGGACAGAAACAGAGCAGACTGTCACCCCTCTAACCGGCCTTGTTCAGCGCACGTATGCGCTGGGCCATGCAATAAACCGCTCCGGTGGGCCTTAGTCATTGATCGTCACGACCCGGGTTCAGAGGATCAATCCTTGCCCGTAAATGGTCGGCGCAGACCGTTCATCAGGCTCTCCACCGGCCGGTCTGACCTGTTGTGTCTTGCACTGCACTTGTGCAGTCGTTCGCGCTCCGTTTCTAAAATGGATGCTTGGGTTCGGTTGTTCGTCTAATAATGCTCCGCCGCAGACTTACCCACGGGCGCGCTCGCCAAAGCGCGCCTCACACGCTGGCGGCGGCGAGCGCGGCGGTGGATAAGTCGTAATCACTTGCCTCCTGGCTATCGCCCGGACGGACATTTGCGTGAGCGGTTTCCCAATCCTTGTAGGCATCGGCGTTGTAAGCTTCTCCGCGGCTGATCATGGCCCACACCTGCCGCGCATGCTTGTTGGCAATCGCAACCGCCGCCTTGTGAAAGCCAACCCGGTCATTGAGCTTGACCATCCACAGTTGGAGTCGGTTTAGCGTATTGGGTTTGTTCTTGTACAGACGTAGCGCGGCGACCAGGACGCTGCGCGCACCCTGCACAAGAAGACTGCGCAGATAGGCATCGCCGCGCCGGGTTATGGCCCCCAAATGCGTTTTGCCGCCGCTCCCGTGTTGGCGCGGGGTGATTCCGAGGCTCGCGGCAAACTGACGACCGTTCTTGAACTGACGTGCGTCGCCGACCGTGGCAACAATCGCATCGGCAGTAAGCGGTCCAATTCCAGGACGACTTCGCAGGCGAGCTACCGCGGGATCACTCTTACTTTTCCGAGCAATTTGGCGTTCACATTCTGCAAGACGTTGGTCCAATACGCCGACTTGTTGCCGGACGCTTTGCGCCATCAACTGAATGCTCTGCGGATACGCAGCATCACTTTCCATTTCGCCAATTTGCACCGGATTTTGGCTGCGCCGAGTTCCACGACGATGCCAAACTCCGTGAGCAATCCACGAATGCGGTTGAACAAAGCGGTTCTCTCTACCTTCCACCCTTCACGCAGGCGGTGCCAAGCTAAGCGTTGCTGCTGTTCCTCTGTCTTGATCGTGACAAAGCGCATTCCTGGGGCATGCAGTGCCGTGAGCACGGCTTCCGCATCACGGGTATCGTTCTTGACCCTCTGGTTTTTTCGGTACGGTCGAACGAACTCGGCGGCAATGAGCCGAGGTTCGAGACCAAGTACCTGCATCGTGCGGCCCCAACTGTGGGCAGAACTGCACGCTTCCATCGCCACGACCGTGCCCGTTGGCAACGTGCGCAACCACTTCATAAACTCGCCACCTTTCAGCAACGATGATCGGCAGCCATGGCCACGGCTATCTCCCTCGCAAACGGCAAAAATGGATTTTGCCAAGTCAATTCCTACTGTCGTAGCTTTCATTTGGACTTCCCCTTTCTGCTCTTTAAATTGATTGAAAAATCAATCTTGGCACATCGATGCCGGCTGGCTTACGCCACCGGCGGATTGTGGGAAGTCCTCTTTATAGTCATTGGGCGCTTGCTGCTTGAGCGGCAGCAACATTGCGCAATGCCGCCCTTCATCGATTCACCAGCGCAAACAATGCAAGGTGGGAAATCCGAGCGGCAGCTTATCGAAAAGCGCTACTCATCCTATGGTTTAGGTTTGTTCGATGCCTGCCCGGAGCGTGCAGGCGTGCGGATAAGCCGCGAAGGGTGGCGGGCAGGCGTTGGACAAGCCTAAACCCAAACGGCCCGTCAGCTCTTCCCAAAGCGGCCGTCCAGCCAAACCCCGTTTTTGCGCTACCAAGTGCTACGAAGCGGTTGTTGGTGAGTTCGCCCTGCCGGCCAGAAGCGGTCCCACCAGGCACATTTCTCAATGCGGTGTTTCACAGTGACGCCTTGACGCATCCTAATCGCTCATATCTTGGACACTCAGTGTCTCGGCCATCTAGGTTGAGTAATAGATTAATTGAGCATAGTCATGGTCCATGCCAAGCCATCGGAAGCTTGCGAGGTCTCTATTGGGAAACGACGCTGCTCCCGCTCGACATATGACTGCGAGCGCGCGATAACGAGCTAGCAATATTTTTGGTACTGATGAGGAGCAGAGATACCCTTTCGGCGAACTCACATTACGTGGCCGTGGCCGTCATGGTGATGCCACAACCGTATTCACTGGCTATGCTGCTCGATGCTGGCCTTCAACACCTAGTGCTGTGGCTGCTTCTCGATAACTAGACGGATCGCGGTCGGCAAAGTCCTTCGCCTCGATCCTAAGGAACGGTTCGAGAATTCCCTGAACAATCAGCCCGTGCGCCGGCTTAGCAAACCACAGGCGCACAAGCACTTGTGGACTTGCCTTTGCTGGCGTTCCGCTGTCACGCATCGTTGGTACCATGACTTCTACCAAAGTCGCACTAGCGAGTTATCCAACTTGTCGCCAGACGCGACAACCGGCTATCCTGTGAGGGTTTCTTTGTTCCCCCATTTCTTAACGTGTCTTCCGCAGTCAAGATCTTCCAGGGACGGTTCGGGCGTGTCGCCTTACTCGACATGAACGCGCCCTTGGTCGGCCATGCCCATCATCACTGCCACATTCTCATCAAGGCGGGTGGGGCAGACAGCGCTTTTCGCGTTCGAGGGGAGCAAGCACCGCTGACCGACGACCTGGCAGTCCTGGTGAACGCCTGGGAACACCATTCCTATGAGCACACCAAACCGAACGAGCGCACGCTGATTCTGGCGCTGTACATCGAACCCGCCTGGCTGGCCGAGATCCAGCGTTCCCTTGCATTGTCGGGGCACCCCCGGTTCTTTCCCCAGACCACCGTACCGCTCAAATCGGCAACGCGCAAGAACGTGGAAGAGTTTGTGCTTGAGCTCTGGTGGGCCGATGAGGTTTCGCCAAGACGGCTTGAGCATCTGCTGTTTGAGTTGATCATCGAGGTGATCGAGAAATGCTCAGGATGGCGGGACCTGTCAAGCCTGCTCAAAAGCCGGCCACCGGCGTCCATGGATCCACGCATCCGCCAAGCGATTGCCCTGATGAAGCAGGATGTGGCGCGCGAATTCGATATTGACGCCTTGGCCCAGAAGACGGGCCTGTCGCGGGCACACTTCTTCACACTCTTCCAGCGTCACACGCAGGTTACGCCGCAGGTCTATGCGAATGTCTTGAGATTCGAGACGGCCGTTAAGCGCCTGACACAGGGGCGCGAGGCGGTAGGTGACATTGCGCACGACCTCGGATTTTCGGAACCTAGTCATTTCGCACGGTTTTTCCGCGCCCATTTGGGCATCACCCCCACGGACTACCGCCGTGCGGTCAACCTGTTCGAACCGCCACCGGGCAGTGAAGAACTGCTGTGAGCGAAATCGCCAGACTATTTGGATAGTTTCCTGACCGGGCGGTTCAAGTCCAGACCCGGCGATTCACGTCTTTTCTCCTGATTGCCGAAACTCGCTAGACGAGAACAACGCAATCCCCTGGCAGGGGGATGACAGGAGACAGATTTGCAAGCAACCCCATTTAAGATTCCGGGTGGGCTCCCTTTTGTTGGGCAACGCCTGCAGCGTCTGGAAGATACGGCACTGCTCACGGGACGCGGGTCCTATGCCGACGACCTGGGAGTCAAACCTGGCACACTGTACGCGGCCGTGCTGCGGTCGCCGCATGCTCACGCTGGATTGCGCTCCATGGATGTCAATGCCGCCCTGCAATTGCCGGGGGTCCGTGCGGTGCTTACCGGTGAAGATGTACAACGCTGGGGGCAACCCTTTGTGGTGGGCGTCAAGCAGCCGATGCAGCACTGGGCGCTGGCGGTGGATCGCGTGCGCTATGTGGGTGAGCCGGTGGCCGTGGTGGTGGCCGAGGATCGCTACACGGCAGAGGACGCGCTCGACCTGATTCGTGTGGACTACGAGCCCCGTCGCGCGGTGGTGGAGATTGATGCCGCGCTTGCCGAAGGTTGTGAGCTGTTGCACGAAGCCGTAGGCAGTAACGTGCTGTCCGAGCGTCGCTTCAGCTATGGCGAGCCCGATGCGCTTTTTTCTGGCAGCCGGCGCATCAGCACCACCGTGCGCTATCCACGCAACAGCTGCTCGCCAATGGAGTGCGCGGTGGTGATAGCCGAGTACCTGGGTGCAGATGAAGGTTATGACGCTCTCTCCAACTTCATGGGCCCGTTCTCGTTGCACGCAGTCATGGCCTTGGCCCTGAAGGTGCCGGGTAACAAATTGCGCCACCGGGTACCGCGCGACTCTGGCGGAAGCTTCGGGGTCAAGCAGGCAGTATTTCCGTATGTAGTGTTGATGTGTCTGGCAGCTCGCAAAGCTGGCGCCCCCGTGAAGTGGGTAGAAGATCGGCTTGAACATCTGAGCGCAGCCACTTCAGCCACCGCCCGGCTAGCCACGATTGCTGCCGACGTGCGCGACGACGGCCGCATCCTGGCCCTGCACTGGGATCAGGTGGATGAGGTGGGCGCCTATTTGCGTGCGCCTGAGCCGGCCACTTTCTATCGCATGCATGGCTGTCTGACTGGCGCCTACGATGTGGCGCACCTTAAGGTGCGAAACCGCGTGGTGGTGACGAATAAGACCCCCACCGGGCTGGTGCGCGGCTTTGGCGGGCCGCAGGTCTATTACGCGCTGGAGCGACTGCTGGATCGCATAGCTACCGAGCTAGACATCGACCCGGTAGCGCTGCGTCGCCTCAACTACGTCAAGGCTGATCAGTTTCCCTACCAAGCGCCTGCCGGTGCTGTGCTTGACTCCGGCGATTACGAAAAGATGACCGATCTGGCCCTGGCGGCCGCGCGCGAGCAAGGGTTGCATGAACGCCAGCTGGCGGCGCGCGCTTCCGGCAAGCTTTATGGTATTGGTGTGGCAGCTATCGTGGAGCCCTCGGTGTCCAACATGGGTTACATCAGCACCGTGCTCACGGCGGAGCAGCGGGCCAAGGCAGGTCCGAAGAACGGGGCGATCGCCAGTGCCACGGTGGCCGTGGACCTGATGGGTGGGGTGAATGTCACCATTGCCTCGGCGCCAGCCGGACAAGGCCACATGACGGTCTGCGCGCAGGTGGTGGCCGATGCACTGGGACTGCAACCGGTTCAGGTGATGGTAAACGTCGAGTTCGACACTGCGAAAGACGCCTGGTCGGTGGCGGCAGGCAACTACTCCAGCCGCTTCGCCGGTGCAGTCGCAGGAGTTGTGCATCTGGCGGCCATGAAGGTGCGCGACAAGCTGACGCTGATCGCGGCAGACCAGTTTGGTTGTACCCCGGCCGATGTGGCCTTTGCAGGCGGCGAAATTTTCAACATGGCCAATTCGGCGCAGCGCCAGCCCTTTACACGTCTGGCCGCCAATCCGCACTGGGCGCCCGCATTACTGCCCAAGGGCGTGAGCCCGGGCCTGCGCGAGACCGCATTCTGGACCCCCGAGGTGCTGCGTGCCCCCGACGCGGCCGACCGCGTCAATCCCTCGGCCACTTATGGCTTTGTGTTTGACATCTGCGGCTTGGAAGTTGATCCCAACACTGGCGCAGTGCGCGTGGACCGTTACATCACCGGCCACGATGCCGGACGGCTGCTCAACCCTGCGCTGGCTGACGGTCAGATCCAAGGGGCGTTTGCGCAGGGGCTGGGCGCCGCACTGCTGGAAGAGTTCCGTTATGGCGGCGACGGCAGTTTCCAGTCCGGGACGCTGGCCGACTACTTGATGCCGACAGCCTGTGAAACGCCGGATCTGGTGATCGTGCACATGGAAACACCATCGCCCGTCACGCCCCTGGGCGCCAAGGGCTTGGGCGAGGGCAACAACATGAGCACACCCGTGTGCATTGCCAATGCCTTTGCCGACGCTTTGCGCTCGCACATGGACCTAGCCGAAGTGCAATTGCCGCTGACGCCTGGCCGTGTACTGGCGTTGTTACAGGTGTCTGATCCGGCGCCGAAGGAAATGCCGCATCCGGCAGCCGCCGTTCCGGCGGGTGAGGGGCTTGCCCTAAAGGCGCAGGGCGAGGTGGAGATTCCTGCTGCGCCGGAGAAAGTGTTTGCCGTGCTGCTCGACCCTGTGGCCCTAGCGCGTGTGATTCCGGGGTGCCATTCGTTGCAGTCGATTGGCCCCAATCGCTACCGTGCCGATGTCACCGTAGGCGTTGGCCTGGTGAAGGCACGCTACGAAGCCGAGATCATCCTGTCCGACATCGACGCCCCGCACAGCCTGCGCCTGGCCGGCAGTGGCCGTTCCTCGCTGGGTACCGGTGCTGGCGGCGGGCTGGTGATGTTGCAGGCTACGCCTACCGGCACGCGCCTGAGCTACGACTATAGCGCCCAGGTTGGTGGCAAGGCGGCGATGGTGGGCAGTCGCATGCTCGAAGGGGCTGCCCGCATCATCGTGGCGCAGCTGTTTGAGTCGCTGGGCCGACAGGCCGGGGGAAAGACGGTGGAACCCAACTGGTGGCGCCGGATACTGCGCAAACTGGGAGTGCGGGTATGAAGCCCGCCGCATTTGATTACGTGCGCGTTGACGGTGTCGAGGATGCCTGTACGTTGCTGCAGCGTCACGGCGACGACGCGCGCATCCTCGCAGGGGGGCAATCACTGATGGCGGTGCTAAACATGCGTCTGGCGCAGCCGTCGCTGTTGGTGGACATTTCGCGCAGCACCGCACTGGCACGCATTGAAGTGCGTGACGGCTGTGTGCAAGTGGGTGCTGCGGCAACGCAGGCTGCGCTGGAGTGGCGTGACTCGCTGGCGCAGGAGCTGCCGCTGCTCAAGCTGGTCTTTCCCTACATCTCGCATTTCCAGATCCGCAACCGCGGCACAGTATGTGGTTCGGTGGCGCATGCAGACCCTTCGGCCGAACTGCCGCTGAGTCTGCTGGTGCTGGAGGGCCAGGTGGTATTGCGCGGCAAGCGCCAGCGGGTGGTAGCGGCCGAGGATTTTTTCACCGGCATGCTCAGCACGGCCCGAGCCAGCGACGAACTGGTGGAAGCGGTGCGCTTTCCCCTGGCCAAGCCCGGACAGGGTTTTGGCTTTCGCGAGTTTTCACGTCGCCATGGCGATTTCGCCATCTGTGCGGTGGCCGCTGTGGCGGATGACCGGGGTCTGCGCGTCGCCGTGGGCGGTGTGGCCGACCGACCGCTGGCACGCGAATGGCCGCTGCTGGAAGGTGGCGCGCTGGATGACGCGCTCAACGAGTTCGCCTGGGCGCTGGATGCACGTGATGACTCCCAGATGAGTGCTGCCTCACGCCGTCACCTAGTTCGTCGCCTGGGCCAGCAGGCTGTTGAGGCGGCTCTACTGACAAGGACTTCTGTATGACTCATGACTTTCTTAGCCGAGAAAAATTGCATCCGATAACGATCGAACTCAACGGTCAGACCCGGCGGGGCTACGCCACGCCACGCATGCTACTGAGCGATTACCTGCGACATGAGCTCGGCCTGACAGGCACCCATGTAGGTTGCGAGCACGGTGTGTGCGGCGCTTGCACCGTTCGACTCGATGGCGTGGCTTGCCGCTCCTGTCTGACATTGGCCGTACAGGCGGATGGACGACGGGTTGAGACCGTCGAGGGACTTGCCGGCGAGGGTGGCGTACTGTCTGAACTGCAGTCAGCCTTCAAGCGGCACCATGCGTTGCAGTGCGGGTTTTGCACCCCCGGCATCCTGATGTCCAGCGCCGACTGGCTAGCGCGCCTGCGGAAGTTGGGCCGCAAGCCGACTGAACAGGAGGTCCGCGAAATGTTGTCCGGTCACATTTGTCGATGCACGGGCTATACGCCCATCGTAAAAGCCCTAATGGAGGTGGCACATGCTTGACTTGGGGCGGACTTTCTTGCAAAGCGTTGAGCGCGCGCCGAGGGCTACGGCCCTGGTAGACGGCGATCAGCGCCTGAGCTATTCGCAATGGGCACCCAAGATCGGCGCGGTACAGCATGGGCTGCGTGAACTGGGCCTCAAGCCTGGCGACCATTTGCTATCGGTGCTTCAAAACCGCATGGAAGCCGCCACTCTGCACTGGGCCTGTCAGTTCGCAGGCATTGTGATGACGCCGCTGAACTGGCGCGCCAAGCCCGAGGAAATCGTGCATTGCCTCAAGGATTCGTCTGCGAGTGTGGTGGTCTATGAAAAGACGTCGGCATCTGCCGTGCTCGAAGCCCTGCAGGTTCAGCCGGCCCGATTGGTCTACGTCGGCAACGATGGTGGTGAAGGACTGAACTATGCCCAGTGCTTTGACAGCGAGCAGGACCCGCTTCCCAAGGCGCAGGCACAAGACCTCTCCATCATGCTCTATACCTCGGGCACCACGGGGGCCCCCAAGGGTGTACCACGGCGTCAGCGAGCTGAACGAGTAGCTGCACTGGCCCACGTGGCGCAGAACCAATACGGCTATGGTGAGTGCACCCTGGGCGTGATGCCGCTGTATCACACGATGGGTGTGCGTTCTCTGCTGGCGCTGGCACTGGTCGATGGGTGTTTCGTCTGCATGCCCAGATTTGATGCGGCGCAGGCGCTACGCTGCATCAAGGCCGAAAAAGTCAGTCACCTGTATCTGGTGCCCACGCTGTATCACGATGTGCTGGCGCACCCTTCGTTCGCGGAGACCGACATTTCATCGGTCCGTCGCCTCGGCTTTGCAGGTGCCCCCATGCACGACGCGCTACTGCTGCGTTTGCAAGGAGCCTTTCGTCCCGACCTGTTCGTCAATCACTACGGCAGTTCAGAAATCTACACATTCTCCATCAACCAGAATGCAGTAGGCAAGCCCGGCTCGGCCGGTCGCGCGGGTATCAATACCCGGCTACGCGTAGTCAAGCTTGACGGTAAGTCCATAAATCAGCTGGCAGCACCCATGGAGGAAGGGCAGATCATTGCCGACCTGTTGTCCGACGAAGCCTTTGAAGGCTATCACAATCGTCCCGATGCCAACGCCAAGAGCTTGCGAGACGGCTGGTACTTCACGGGTGACACGGGCTACGTTGATGCGGATGGCGATCTGTTCGTCACCGGCCGGGTGGACGACATGATCATCAGCGGTGGCGAGAACATTTCCCCGGTGGACATCGAATCGGTGCTGTCACTGCATCCAGCCGTTGACGAGGTGGCCGTGGTGGGTCTGAAGGACGAGCGCTGGGGTCAGCGCGTGGTGGCGTTCGTCAAGCGCAAGCAGGACGTGACCCCGGAGGGCCTGGACCAGCACTGTCGGACCTCAGACATGGTCAATTTCAAGCGTCCGCGCGAGTACGTCTTTGTGGACGAGATCCCCAAGTCGCCGGTGGGCAAGGTGCTGCGCCGCAAGCTGGTCGCGGGCGAATTCGTCCCCGAATCGGCGCAAGCGCCCAAGGCCTGATCTGCTCTCTATTCATTTCACTAAACACCACGAAGGACACCTATGAAACTCAATGAATTACTCCACCCCGCCGCCACCTTGCCGAGCGAGCTTGACGGCTTTCGCGTCGAAATTGACGCAGCCCGCCAGCGCGCCGACATTGTCCTGACCCGCCCGCCTTTCAATGTAATCAGCATGCTTCAGCGCGAGCAGCTGCGTATCACTTTTGAGGCGCTGGATGCCAATGAAAATGTGCGTGTAATCGTTCTGCGCTCCGAAGGCGAACATTTTTCCAGCGGTGGCAACATCAAGGGCTTCCTTGAGGCCACTCCGGAGCATGTCTCCAAGCTGGCCTGGAACATCGCCTCTCCGGCGCGTTGCAGCAAGCCGGTGATTGCAGCCAATCGCGGCTATTGCTTCGGCGTGGGCTTCGAGATTTCGCTGGCCTGTGATTTCCGACTGGTCACCCCGACCACCCTGTACGCGTTGCCGGAGCAAAAGCTTGGGCAGATACCGGGCTCGGGTGGATCGGCCCGCCTACAGAAGATGGTGGGCATCACCCGAACCAAGGACATCGTGATGCGCTCGCGTCGTATCCCAGGCCAGCAGGCATATGACTGGGGTGTGGCCACCGCCATCGTGCCCGACGCCGAACTCGAGGACACCACTGATGAACTGGTGGACGAACTGCGTTCGTTTTCCCCGATTGCGCAACGCACAGCAAAGAAACTGCTCAACGACACCGAAGATTCCCCGCTTTCGATTGCCATCGAGCTCGAGGGCCACTGCTATTCGCGCCTGCGCAGCTCCGAGGATTTCCGCGAAGGCGTAGAAGCCTTCAACGACAAGCGTACCCCCAAGTTTGTCGGACTGTAAGGCTGACGACTTTTTCCAACCCAAAACCATAACGACCCGAAGGAGACATGACATGAAAACGAAGCTGATGACTACCTTGATTGCCGCCACTTTCACTGTCGGTGCGCAGGCACAGACTGGCCCCATTCGCGTTGGCGTGGTTACGCCTCTGTCGGGGACTTATGCCGGCATTGGCCAGCAGGTGAAGTGGGGCCTAGACCTGGCCGCCAAGGAAATCAACACTGGTGGTGGCGTGATGGGCCGCCAGATTGAACTGATCTATGAGGACGAAGAAGCCAACCCGGCCGTGGCGGTGCAGAAGGCAGAGAAGCTGTTCCAGGTTGGCAAGGTGGACTTTCTCACCGGAACGGTGAACTCCGGATCCACTTTGGCCGTGGGTCAGGTAGCCGAGCGCAACAATCGGCTGATCGCCACAACCGTGTCCTTTGCCGACTCGATCACCTCGGACAAGTGCTCTGCGAATGTGTTCCGCGTCAATGCGCGCGCCGGCATGCAGTCGGCAGCGCTGGCTGACTGGATGGCCGCGACCAAGCCTAACGCTAATGTGTTCTACCTGGGCCCGGACTATGAGATGGGTCGCAGCACCGTTGCGGCCTTCAAGTCTGCTGCCGAGGGCAAGGGCGCCAAAACGGTGGGTGAAGTCTTCGCACCACTGGACAACAAGGACTACTCGCCATTCTTCGGTCAGATACGTTCTGCCCGTCCGACCGTGATCTACACGTCGGTAGCCGGCAACGACACCGTGCGTCTATTCACCCAGATGGCCGAGTTCGGCTTGAACCGAAATGTACAGGTGGTAGGTGCCTCGGGCACGGTCACATCGCAAAACCTGAAGGCCATAGGCAATGCCGCCGACGGTTTCGTGACCGGCGTGGGCTACTCGACCAGCATTGACAGCGTCGAGAACAAGAAGTTTGTCGCCAGCTTTGAGGCCGCCAACAAGGCACAGCCCGACCTGTACGGCGCCGACAGCTATGGGGTGTTGTTCTTCTACAAGGCTGCTGTGGAGAAAGCCAAATCTACTGACACGGACAAGGTACGTACGTCCATGCGGGGACTTCAGTGGGCCACACCGCAAGGAGTAAAGACCATGCGCGCCGGAGACCACCAGGCCATGCAGGACATGTATGCCGTCAAGGTCATCGGTGGCAAGTTCGAGATCGTTGGCAAGGTGGCTGCGGCCGCAGCCATTGGTCCCGATGGTTGCACCAAGTTCTGAGGAACCGGTATGAGCGCAGCGCTGGATTGGTTGCAATTCGTGCTGGCGCCCCAGATGGTCAACGGCCTGTCCATCGGAGTGGCCGTTGTCCTGATGGCGCTGGGGCTGACCATCATCTTCGGGTTGCTGGACGTCATCAACATGGCGCACGGCGAGTTCTATGCCATTGGCGCCTATATTGCCGTAGCGCTGATTGGCCTGGGGTTGTCGTTCTGGTGGGCGCTGGCGTTCACGCCGTTGCTGATGGCCGCGTTGGGTTACGTCACCGAAAGGGGACTGATTCAGCGCGTCTTTCACAGCAAGGACCGGCATACGCTCACGCTACTTCTGACCTTCGGGGTAGGCATTGTGCTGGAGGATGTGCTCAAGATCGTGTTTGGTGCCAACCCTATGCGCGTTGAGGCGCCCATCACTGGCGCTACCGAACTCGTGGGCCTGTTCTTTCCGAACTACCGCCTGTTCGTGATGGCCGTCGGCGGGCTGCTGATTTTGGCGGTTTGGGTGCTGGTATTTCGCACTTCGCTGGGTGCCATTGTGCGCGCAGCGGCCTTTGATCGCCACATGAGCGCCTCGCTGGGCGTGCCGATCTCGCGTGTGTATGCGGCCACCTTCGCCTTTGGTGTAGCCTTGGCTGGCATCTCGGGCGTATTGCTGGCGCCGATCTACTCGGTGTTTCCGACAATGGGGCGCGACTTCGTCCTGATTGCTTTCAGTGTGGTCATCATCGGAGGCATGGGGTCCATCAAGGGTGCCGTGTTTGCCGGTTTGCTGCTCACGCAGGTGCAGTCGATCTCCAGTCTTTTTATTTCCCCAGTATGGAATGACCCGCTGCTGTTCGGCATCATGGTACTGGTACTGATGTGGCGTCCCCAAGGCCTGTACGGGAAGCTCGGCCATGCGTGATCAAGCCACTCCCTCCGCGCAAGTGCCCAGCGCGTCGCGCTATTTCACAGTGCTGTTTTTTTCCGGGGCGCTGGTCTTTGCACTGGGGGCGGGCATATTGGGCGACGTCTTTTTCCTACGCCTGGCCACCGAAGCGCTAATCCTCGGCGGGCTGGCCCTGTCGGTCGACTTGCTGCTGGGCCGCGTGGGACTGCTGCCTCTGGGGCAGGCCTTGTTCTTCGGCCTGGGGGCATATGTCTCGGCGCTGGTCCTCAAGGAGTGGCACAACTCCTTCTGGTTAAGTCTGGCCGTTTCCTTGGCCGTGAGTGCACTAGCTGGACTGGTAGGCGGCATTATCGCCATCCGTGCCAAGGGGGTGTACTTCGCACTCATCAGCTTTGGTTTGGCACAGGTGGTTTCCAAGGTCGTGTTCAACACCCGCGAGTTGGGCGCGTCCGACGGCATCATCGGCGTTCCGGGCGCAACCATTTTGCCCGGGCTAACGTCTGCGGATCCGATCGGCTTCTTCCTGGTTACGCTGGCGGCAATCTTTGGTCTCTACTGGGGGCTGAGCTATCTGATGGAAACGCCCTTCGGTCGCCAGCTATCTGCTATCCGGACCAACGAGCACCGGGTTCCCTTCCTTGGATTTGATCCCTGGCGCTACAAGTTGCTGGCCTTTGTGGCGGCCGCCTGCATTGCCGGTATCAGCGGTGCCTTGTACCCCATGCTTCGGGGCTTCGTGTCGCCTGAACTGATGTTCTTTCAGGTCTCTGGCAATGCGGTGATCAATGTGATTGTGGGTGGCACGGGTACGCTGATCGGGCCGCTGTACGGGTCAGCCTTGCTGACCGGTCTGAAATCAGTGGTTGGCTCGTTCACGGCACATCACCAGATCATCATCGGCTTGCTGTTCGTGGTGGTAGTGATCGTGTTTCCACGTGGTCTGATCGGCTACCTGACGCCGTTGTTGCAACGGTGGCTGGCATCCCGGCGAGCTCCGGGCCAAGGAGGTCACTGATGGAACCGATCCTTTCGATACGCGACCTAAGTGTGCGTTTTGGCGCCTTGCTGGCGGTCAATGACGTAAGTTTTGATGCGCATGCCGGCAAGATTACCGCAGTTATCGGTCCCAACGGTGCGGGCAAGAGCAGCCTGTTCAATCTCATCAGCGGTGCCATCACTCCCACGAAGGGACGGGTGCTGTTCGAGGACAAGGATGTCACGGGGGCATCACCCGATAATATGCTCAAGGCCGGTCTATCGCGTTCGTTTCAAATCACCAATCTGTTTTTCGAGCTCAATGTGCAGGAGAACCTGCGTTTGGCTGCGCAGTTCCTCGAGCAGGGATATGGGCTGTTCCGCCCGCTGTCTGCAAGCACTCGCGCTAATGCGCGGGTCGACGAGTTGATTGCCCAGTTCGGATTGCAGGACAAGGTGCATGAACTTGCTGGGTATCTTTCGCACGGGGAGCAGCGCCGGCTGGAGATTGCCGTGTCACTGGCGGCACGTCCGCGCATGCTGCTGCTGGACGAGCCGACGCAGGGCATGAGCCATGCCGACACCCAGGAGACCGAGACCATGATCCGCGGCCTCGCCACGGAACATGGCTTGAGCATCCTCCTGGTAGAACACGACGTGGAACTGGTGATGAACATTTCGGACCATGTTGTGGTGATGCACCAAGGGAAGAAGCTCGCCGAGGGAACGCCCGCCCAAGTGCGCTGCAATGCCAGCGTACAGGCTGCCTATTTTGGCGAACACCACTAGGAGAGACCATGCTTGAACTCCGGGATGTACACTCCCATTACGGACTGAGCCATGTGCTGCAAGGCATCCATCTGCGCGTAGGACCCGGCGAAGTGGTCGGCCTGTTTGGCCGCAATGGCGTCGGCAAGACCACTGTCATCAAGACGATCGCCGGTTGGGTGCAGCCCACGCAGGGGGAGATCGTCTTTGAGTCGCGCATCTTGAGTGGCATGCCGGCCGATCAGATCAGTCGCCTTGGCATTGGGCTGGTGCCGGAAGATCGGCGTATCTTTCCGGGCCTCACGGTCGAGGAAAACCTCCGGCTGGGTTTCATGCAAGCTCCGGGAGTCGGACGTTCCGAGCAAAAGCGCAAGCTCGACAAGATCTACCAGCGTTTTGGACGCCTTGCCGAGCGTCGCGATCAGATGGGCACGACGCTGTCCGGCGGCGAGCAGCAGATGCTGGCTTTCGCCCGCGTGCTCACGGGCGCACCCAAACTGCTGTTGATTGACGAGCCGACTGAAGGGCTGGCGCCCATGATCGTGGAGGAACTGTTCACGCTCATGCGTGAACTGGTGGCCGAGGGTATTTCCATCGTGCTGGTGGAGCAGAACGTGCATGCTGCACTGGAACTCACGCACCGTTTCTATCTGGTCGAGCGCGGACAGGTTACGTTCAGTGGCGACTCCGCAGCAGCGGCTTCGCGCGCTGAACTGATCGAGCGCATCAGCGTCTGACATGGCCAACCAGCAATCTCGCCAACTGGCTAACGGGCTGGCTCGCTGAACAACCCATCATGCTGCTCTGCGCTGGAAGAGACCTAGACATCGGGTACGTCTAATCGGTGCATTTCTCCTTGATGGTACACCGCAGACAACGCGAGCTCCGTACGGATCAATCTTCATACCTATTGGGTGCGGGCCGCTAACCGCCACATTGCTGTCTGATTGGGATCGGCAATCCAACGTCCGTTTCGGCCGAAGTCCTGTCCTCGGCCTTATGTGGAGCTCCACATAAGGACGATGTTCGGACCGCCCCCCGAAACTCGTTCGGCAGGTTTTAGGATCAGGTTGGCTAAGATTGGAACTGATCAAGTAACGGAATGACGGATATCACCAATATCTGGGACGCTTCATATGCAGTCAGTCCGCGCTCTCTTGTATAGTGAATGTCATGAAATTTCGACTGGCAAGGTCACAAGGAGTTGGAAGGATAAATTTCCATGCCCCAGCGATACGACAATCCCGCCGTACTCGCTAGCGACTCTGCGACGGGCGGGCGGTGGCGTGCCTTGTCGATCGGTCTTTCCATCGCCGTGGCCTATGTCCTCGCCGCCTGGGGCGGGGAACTGATCGCACCGGTTTCGGTCTATCCCACCCCGCTGTGGCCGGCAGCCGGCGTGGCGCTGGCCGCGCTAATCGTCTTCGGCCTGCGCAGCTGGCCAGCGGTATGGATGGGCGCGCTTGTACTGGTGCTCGGTCGCGACGGCATTGGCGCTGGTGACCTGATACCGACCTTGCTGCCGGCCCTGCTAGTTGCGAGCGGCGTCGCGGCGCAGGCGGCACTGGGCGCGGCGCTCACCCGGCCCCTGCTCGCGGCACCCCCGTCACGCGCGGCACCATATACGGTGCTGCGCCTACTGCTGCTTGCCGGACCCGTAAGCTGTGTCGTGTCGGCCAGCGTGGCCACGGCCGTAGCCATCGCATTCGGCGAACGGTTTGCCGGACTATCCGCTGGTGAAGTCTGGCTGCGGCTGTGGGTTGGCGATTCGCTCGGGGTCGTGCTGTTCGCACCCATGTTGCTGATTGCCTGGCCTCGCTTGGCAAACACGTGGGGCTGGATGCGCTGGCATGTACTGCTGCCGCTGGGCCTCACCATCGCTGTGGTGGCTGCAGCCAACGCCGTCGTACAGCGAATGACGGATACCGAGCATCACGCCCAGCGGCAGGCGGTAGCGGAGGATGCCGCGCACACCATGCAAACTGCCATCACCACTAGCGTGGAACGGCTGCGCAGCATCCAGCGCCTCTTCGTCGCCAGCGAGCAGGTGACGCAGGCAGAGTTCGTGCGCTTTGCGGAACCATTGGTACTTGGGTCAGTTATCGAAGGCATGGGCTGGGCGCCGCGAGTGCCGCACGAGAAACTCGGCGCCTTCGAGGAGCAGGCCCGACACGCCACCGGCCACGACAGCTACCGCGTGTTCGAGCCCGACTCCGCCGGCCGCCCGACACCTCCCGACGCACGTACTGAGCACTTCCCATTGCTCTACGGTGTACCCGCCGCCCGTCATCAGGGCATCGTGGGGCTCGATCTCGGCTTCGAGTTGGCGGACCGTACCGCCCAGGAGGCAGCACTGCGCGACACCGACGGCTTTGGATTGACCGCGTTGACGACGCGCCTGACCGGAGAGCGGGAACTCATCTATTACCTGCCGCATTTTTCTGGCGGATTCGACACGCGCAAAGCTGACTTGGAAGCCCGTCGAGTGGCGCTGGCCGGCTATATTGTTGGAGTCATAGATCCTGCCACGCTGTTTAAGGACAGGCTCGCAGCGGCAAAAGCCAGCGGTTTTGCATTGCGCACGACGCTGATTCAATCGGACGGAGCGCTGCTGCCTCTTGTGGACACGATTCCTCCGGGGCGGGTGGCATCATGGCGGGCGGACATCGCCGACCCGCAGTTTCCGCTGCGTGTTGAAATGGTCGACCTGCGCGTACCGGCTGATCCGTTTCCGTTGTATCCGCCCGTGGCTCTGCTGCTTGGCCTGATCGTTGGCGCCCTCGCATTGGTGGCCGCCAGCGACACGAGCGAGCGCCAGCGAATGAAGACTAACCTCATCGAATCTGAAAAACGATATCGATTGCTCTTTGAGAATATCAATGCCGGTTTTGTCCTGTTCGAGGTCGTCCGGGATGATCAAGGTGCTCCAGCGGACTTAGTCATCCTTGCGGCAAACAAGGAATTCGCGAGCACCACCGGCTTGAATCTGGAAGATGCCATCGGCAAACGACTGACCCATTTATTGCCTGGCATAGAGAACGATGCCGCTGATTGGATCGGAACCTACGGGACAATTGCCCTGAGCGGGGAAGCTCGCCAGTTTGAACAAGGCTCGGAGCTTCTTGGCGTCTATTACGCCGTTGCTGCTTACCAGCCCGAACCGGATTGCTGTGCAGTGACGTTCTCCGACATCACCGCACGCAAAGGGGCGGAACTCCTGCGTTCGCAATTGAGCCATGTGCTGGAGTCGATTACCGGCGAACGCGGACTACATGAGATCCTGGAAGAATTGGTCCGGGTAATCGAAACATATGCCCGCGGCGTCAGGGCGACCGTGTTGCTGCATGACGTCGATGGCAAATGCCTACGCCACGGCTCTGCGCCGAGCTTTCCTGAAGATTTCATCGCCACCGTCGATGGCATCCCGATTGGGCCGAGTGCCGGAGCTTGCGGTTCGGCCGCCTACACGAAGCAACTGGTCATCGTCGAGGACATTCAAACCGATCCAGTAATGCTGGATTACCGGGAGCTTGCCGACAAACATGGATTGCGCGCCGTTTGGTCCCAGCCGATCGTCGACAATCACGGAACGGTGCTTGGCACGTTTGCCCTGTATTACGCCCAGCCCCGCAAGCCAATCGACGACGAGCTTGAGCTCATCAGGATGGCCGCCCACGTCGCCGGTATCGCCATCGAGCGCAGACAAGCGGATGAAGCGCTGCGGAAACTCAATGCAGAACTGGAATCGCGCGTCGCGACACGCACCGCCGAACTGCAGCAGAGCCACATGGCCTTGGTCGCCCGGGAACAGGAAATTCGCACCATCCTGGATCACGTCGTCGACAGCATCATTACCATCGACGCCGCGGGCATTATCCGATCCGCCAACCCGATAACAGAGAAGCTGTTCGGCTACAGGCAAGCCGAACTGCTCGGTCGCAATGTCTCCATGCTTATGCCGGAACCGCATGCCAGCGCGCATGATGAATACATCGCGCGCTATCTTCGCACCGGCGAACGAAGGATCATCGGCATCGGCCGCACGGTCGAGGGGCGACACAAGGACGGCCGGGTGATTTCACTTGAGCTGGCAATCGGCGAGTTCAGCCTGAACGGCAGGCGTTTCTTCACCGGTATCGTGCGCGACGTGGGCGAACGGACGCGCATGATGGCCGAGCTGGAGGCGGCGAAGCAGACGGCCGATGCCGCCAATCAGGCCAAGTCCGCTTTCCTCGCCACCATGAGCCACGAGATCCGTACGCCGATGAACGGGGTGCTAGGCATGCTGGAAGTGCTCGAACACAGCAGTCTCAGCGAACACCAGCGCGACCAGGTGCAGACCATGCGCGAATCCGCCGTCACGCTGCTGGCATTGATCGACGACATTCTCGACTTCTCCAAGATCGAGGCCGGCCGCATAGAGCTTGAACGGGCTCCCTTGAACCTGGCCGACCTGGTCGAAGGGCTGTGCACGTCGCAGCTCAGCGTTGCGCGGCGGCGCGGCGTCGCGTTGCGCGTGTTCGTCGATCCTGATCTGCCGGCAAGCGTGCTCGGCGACGATACGCGTTTGCGCCAGGTGCTCTACAACCTGATCGGCAACGCGATCAAGTTTTGTTCCGGGAACCCGACGCGCCTCGGCCGGGTCGCGGTACGGGCGACGCTCGCTGCGGGCGAGCCATTACGCATCGTCTTTACGGTCGAAGACAACGGTATCGGCATGGACGCGGCGGTACAGGAAGGTCTGTTCGCTCCCTTCACCCAGGCCGAAGCCTCGACCACGCGCCGCTTCGGCGGCACCGGCCTCGGCCTGAGCATCTGCAAACGGCTGGTCGACCTGATGAGTGGCGCGATCAGCGTCGAGAGCAATCCCGGGGCGGGCAGCGTGTTTACTGTGACGCTGCCCTTCGAAGCCGCTCCAGAACAAGCCTTGCGCCCGCAATACGACCTTTCCGGCCTTGTCTGCTTCCTGCTCGACGATGCCGACATCGACGGCGACACCCTGACTCGTTACCTCGATCACGCCGGCGCCACGGTGCGTCGCAGTAGCGATGCCGCGCAAGTCCGGCAGCTTGCCGCGGCGGGAGACACGTCGACGCCGTCCGTTCTCATTCATGGTGAAGCGGAAAGTCGGCGCTGGCGGGACGGCGAGTTACCAGCCCATCTACGCCGCGTCCAGATCGGCCATGGCCGGCGCCGGCGCGCACGGCTGGATGCGTCTGATTGCGTCTCGATCGACGGCGATGCCCTGCGCCGAGGAGCCTTCCTGCGCACGATCGCGGTCGCGGCGGGGCGTGCTTCGCCGGAAATCGTCGATCAGCGTTCGACTGACACCCTGCCGGGCGAAACGGCGCCACCGCCGACCGTGGCACAGGCCCGTGCCGAGAATCGCCTGATTCTCGTCGCCGAGGACGACAGCGTTAACCAGAAAGTCATACTGCAACAACTCGCGCTGCTCGGCCACGCTGCCGAGGTTGCCAGCGATGGCGTCGAGGCACTGGCACGGTGGACGGAAGGCGGCTTTGCGCTGCTCCTTACCGATCTGCACATGCCATTGATGGATGGCTACCAGCTAGCAGCGGAGATTCGCCGACAGGAGAGCGGCGGACGGCATGCGCCGATCGTTGTCCTCACGGCCAACGCCCTGCGCGACGAGGCTAATCGAGCCAAGGCTGCCGGAATCGACGACTACCTGATCAAGCCGGTGCGGCTCGCCCGGCTGCGGGAAGTGCTGGATGCCTGGCTGCCGCCAACTGTGGCCTCAACTTCTGTTGCCGTGCCGTCACCAGCGCTGACGGCGGACGAGCCGGCGCCAGCGCTGGATGTGTCGGTGCTCAGGCGCCTGGTGGGCGATGCTCCAGCGATCCTCAGCGAACTCCTTGCCGAATACGCACACTCAATCGCCCGATCAGTACCCGAGCTGCGCTCGGCAGTCGCGGCGAAGGACCATGAACAGACGGCGGCCATTGCCCACAGGCTAAAGTCGTCGTCGCGTTCGGTCGGTGCCTTGCCTCTCGGCGACCTTTGTGCGGAACTGGAGAATGCCGGAAAGCGCAACGACGGGCCTGCCATCGAGCACTGCATGGGCCGGTTCGAGGCGCTGTTGGCCGAGGTCGAACATGAATTGGTGTTGTTATCGGGAGACAAAAGAACATGAAACTGTTGCTGATTGACGACGAGGCTTTCGCCCTCAAACTGCTCTCCCATCAGCTCGCGGCACTGGGCGCCACCGACGTGACTACCACGCAGAGCGCGGTCGAGGCCCTGGCGCTGCTTGCCAACCGCGATGAACGCTTCGACATTGTCTTCAGCGATCTGCAGATGCCCGGCGTGGACGGCATCGAATTCGTGCGCGCGCTGGCCGCGACCCACTTCGACGGCGAACTGGTGCTGGCAAGCGGCGAGGACGCGCGCATCGTGCAAACCGCCGAAAGGCTGGCGCGAGCCCACGGACTGCGCGTGCTCGGCAGCCTGAACAAGCCGGTGTCGCCGGAAGCCTTGCAGGGGGTACTGAAGGAGCACGCAGAACGTGTCGCGGCCCGGCCGCGCGCCAAGCGCAGGACCTACGGCCCGGACGAGCTGCGCCAGGCCATCGCGGCCGGCGAAATCATCGGCTTCTGTCAGCCAAAGGTTAGTATGGTCAGCGGAGCGCTAGCCGGGGTGGAAATACTGGCGCGCTGGCATCATGCCGAGGATGGCCTGGTGTTCCCCGACCAGTTTATCGACGTCGCAGAAGCCAACGGGTTGATCGACGAACTGACCCGAGCGGTGCTGTGCAACGCACTGGAGCAGGCCAGACGCTGGCGCGACGCCGGCCTGGAGTGCCGTGTCGCGGTGAACCTTTCGATGGACAACCTCGGCGATCCGGAATTTGCCGATTTCGTCGTGTCGGCACTGGCGCAGGCCGGCGTACCACCGTCCGGACTGGTGTTGGAAGTGACTGAGAGCCGACTGATGGGGGATGTTCGTAGCGCACTGGACGTTCTCGCCCGCCTGCGCCTCAAGCGCATCGATTTGTCGATCGACGACTTCGGCACCGGCCACTCATCGCTTGCCCAGTTGCGCGATCTGCCCTTCAATGAATTGAAGATCGACCGCGGCTTCGTCCATGGTGCCTGCCGCGACACGCAACTGGCGGCCATCCTGGTGGCGAGCCTCGATATGGCGAAGAATCTCGGCATGCGCAGCGTGGCGGAAGGCATCGAGGATGCCGAGGACTGGAATTTCCTACGTCAGTCCGGATGCGAAATCGCGCAGGGTTATTTCATCGCCCGGCCAATGCCGATGGCGGCGCTGGCCGATTGGTTGCCCGAATGGGAACAGCGCCGCAACGACATGGGGCTGGGAAAGCCATGAGCGTGTCGCCGTTCCATGAAACCTTGGTCGCAATGCCCCCCGTTGAGACACGCTCTCACCTTACAGGGTTTCAACTGTCTCGACTCGACGAGTCAATATCGAATTGAATACTGAGTTACCTGAATGCATTTGGCTGAGTCAAATGACTGGTAGGGCTGCGCGACCCATGCAACCAAAGCAAGAAACCCGCACTTTGGCGGGCTTCAAGCGCTCCACTCTCATATTGACTATTTCTTTTTTGCAGCTTTCTTCCCCGCTACCGCAGCTTTGAACCCTGCACCTGCCGAGAATCTCGGAACTGTCGTTGCCGCTATTTTGAGTTCCTTTCCCGTTTGCGGATTACGACCAACACGTGCGGCACGCTTCGACGACTTGAACGTACCGAAGCCGACTAACGTCACCGAATCACCCTTGGCAACTGCTTTCGTGATGCCAGCGATCATGGCGTCGAGCGCCTTACCGGCCGCGACCTTGGTTAGCGCGGACTCAGTGGCAACAATTTCGATGAGTTCGGATTTGTTCATGGATTCTCCTCAGGATGGTTGGTGGAGGCTGGATGGTACCGCAGCAAGGTCATCCACTGCCCGACCGTCGATCTGCCAGTGCGTACAACCAGGAACGAATTGCTTGAAGTAATGCGATTGGCGGTGAGGTATCATTTGTCGCGCTCTGAGATTACCGTCCATCTAAATGACCTGCCACCGGCCGTTACCACGATAGTGCTGGCCGTTGCCAGCGGCGGCGGTCCCATGGGGCAGTCTTGAGTCGGAAGCCGCCAGAAATCAGCTTGCTGCGTTCAGGACATTCCACTCATGCGCTTCCATAGCGTGGTGCGCGACATGCCGAGGCGGCGTGCAGCCTCGGCCTTGTTGCCGCCCGTATCCTGCAGTACGCGCAGGATCAACGCCCGCTCGTCCTCGGCCGTCGCCGGCGACGTGTAATAGCGCGTCAGCGGCGTGCCTGCTTCGGGCGTCGGGACCGATGTTACGACCGCTACTGCCAATTCCGGCAGCAGGTGGCGGGGCAGGAGGGTCGGTCCGTCGGACTGCACCACGGCATACTCGAGCGCGTTGAACAGTTGCCTGACGTTGCCCGGCCAGTCATGGGATTCCATGGCCAGCATCGCCTCGGGCGAGAGCCGCAGGTCCGGCCGCCGGTAGCGCTCGGCCAGGTCGCCGAGCAGCTTGCTGGTCAGTAGGGGAATGTCTTCCCGGTGCTCGCGCAGGGCTGGCACATGCAGCGGCAGCACGCGCAAGCGGTAGTAAAGATCCTCGCGGAACTCGCCGCGCCTGACCATCGCCGACAGGTCGCGGTGCGTGGCGGCGACGACCCGGACGTCCACCCGGCGCGGCAGGTTTTCGCCGACGCGAACGATCTCGCGTTCCTGCAGCACGCGCAGCAGCCTGATCTGGGTAGCGGGGGAAATCTCGCCGATTTCGTCGAGCAGCAGGGTGCCGCCGTTGGCCGCCTCGAAACGTCCGAGACGCGCCGCCGTGGCACCGGAAAAAGCGCCCCTGGCATGACCGAAGAGTTCCGATTCCTGCAGGTTTTCCGGCAGTGAGGCGCAATGTACTGCGACATAGGGACCTTTGGCCCGCGTTGAATTGTCGTGCAACGCCCTGGCCACCAGTTCCTTGCCGACGCCGCTTTCGCCGGTGATGAGCACGGTGGCCTCGCTCGCCGCGGCGCGCAGCACTTTCTGGTACAGGTTCTGCATCGCCGAACTGCGTCCGATCAGGCCGCCGAGCTGCCAGCGCTCGCGCACTTTCGCCTCCAGCTCCATCTCGCGCGAACAGTCGCGCAGGATGATCGCGCAATACAGGCCGGCATCGTTGGGCGGCAGCAGCATGGCCCACATGCGCAGCGCGATGTCGGTGCCGTTCGGCCCTTTCAGGACGATGTCCTGGATCTTGCCGTCTTCGCCCTGCGTCGGCGTCAGCGAACAGTAGCCCCTGATCTCGCATTCGCGCGCGCACTGCGTGCCGGCGAACAGGGTCGGACACAGGCTGTCGATGATCCCCGCATTGTCCTGCCCGATCATGCGCAGCGCGGCCTTGTTGATGTCAAGGATTCTGCGTGCGGGATCGAGGAACAACACCCCTTCTTCCAGGCTATCGAGAAACCCGCGCAGCAAATGCATGGTCGGCATCGGGGGCCTCCTTGGTGCCCATCGGAATTCGACGGGCGTTCAGAATGAACGTTCAGTTAAACGTCCAGTAGTTGCATGCAGTATATATCACAACCGCACAGAAAAACGAATTATGTTTCATATCAAGTAATTGAAGTATCTGGCACGACGCTCGCTAACTGTCGGATGCATATAGTGAAATTGAAAAAACAGGAGGATTCAAAATGAACGTCAAAAAATCTCTGGTGCCGCTGCTGCTTGGTGGCTTGCTCGCTTCAGTGGCCCACGCGGAGCCCGTGGCGAAGCCGGATCCACTGCTCGCCAGCTTCCAGCGCCTGCTCGATCACCAGCCGGCGCAAAGCGCTCCGGCAGTCCCACCCGGCCTGGGCACGGACCCCCTGCGCAACAGCGTGAGCCTTGTGCTCTGGGAAAAACAGGAGTCGTCCTTTCACATCACGGCCAATCTTGGCCCCGTCGCGCCGCACTCAGCGCAACGGCACTGAGCCAGTTGCCATCGACAGCCCAATAAGGAGCACATGATGCAAGAAATCGCCTGGCAGCTTTCACTGGTTCTGATGACGCTGGTTGCGTTCGGCTTTGGCTTCGTCGCCATCAACTCCGGAGTCCGCGTGGAGGACTACACGCCTTTGCAAAAGCGCGCCTACCGGATACGCAGCAAGCTGTTCTGGACGCTGGTGGCGGTGCTCGGGCCGGTGATGATCTACACCCTTCTCGACTTGCCCTACGCCGCCACGCGGGCCGGCAACAGGGCCGGCCCGGCGCAGGTGGTCGAGGCGACTGGTTACCAGTGGCGCTGGGAACTGAGTCGCGAGCGCGTCGTCAGGGACCAGCCGGTGGAGTTCCGCGTCACCAGCGCCGACATCAACCACGGCTTCGGCATCTACGACGCCGATATGCGCCTGGTGGCGCAGACCCAGGCCATGCCCGGCTACACCAATACGATTCGCCATACCTTCACCAGGGATGGCACCTACAAGATCCTGTGCCTGGAGTATTGCGGCATCGCGCACCACAACATGATGTCCGAAATCAAAGTCGGCAGCCTGTAAAGGGGAAACCAAAATGGCGAACACCACCTACGAACACACCCCCGATCGCGGGGCCACGGCCGGCGTACTGGCCTACCTGGGTACCGCCGGCGCCGTGCTGCTGCTGATGATGCTGGTCGGCCTGCTGATGCGGCTGGAACAGGCGCAGATCATCGACATGGGCGCGAACTGGTTCTACGAACTGATGACCCTGCACGGCGCCGGCATGGTCGGCATCGCCGGCATCGCCGGGGCCGCCGTGATGTGGCATTTCCTGCGCCAGTACGTGGATTTGTCGCCCGGCATCTTGATGGCCAACCTGGCGCTGTTCCTGGTCGGCGTGGCGATGATCATCGGCAGCATCGTGTTCGGGCATTTCCATGCCGCATGGACCTTCCTCTACCCGATGCCGGCCAAGGCAATGGGCATGTGGAGCCAGGAAGCGGCGGCCCTGTTCATGGGCGGCCTGCTGGTAATCGGCGTCGGCTTCCTGCTGATGCACCTAGACATCGCCCGCGCCATCGTCGCCCGCTACGGCAACTTCGCCCGCGCCCTGGGCTGGCCGCAGCTCTTCGGCCACGACGATGGCAATGCGCCGCCGCCAACGGTGGTGGCGAGCACCATGGTCACCATCGTCAACATCATCGGTCTGGTGGTCGGCGCCAGCATCCTGACCATGATGCTGGTGAACCTTTACATACCGGCATTCGAGATCGACCCGATGCTGGCCAAGGGCATGATCTACTTCTTCGGCCACGTCTTCATCAACGCCACGATCTACATGGCGGTGATCGCGGTCTACGAAATCCTGCCGCGCTACACCCGGCGTCCGTGGAAAGCCAACAAGGTCTTCCTCGCCTCGTGGAGCGCATCGACGCTGATGGTGATGTTCATCTTTCCGCACCACCTGCTGATGGATTTCGCCTTTCCGCAATGGATGCTGATCATGGGCCACATCATCGGCTACCTGAACACCGTGCCGATCCTGGTGGTGACCGGCTACGGCGCGCTGATGATCGTATTCCGCTCGGGCATCCGCTGGGACATGGCCTCGCGCCTGCTGTTCCTGTCGCTGTTCGGCTGGGCCGCGGGCGCCATGCCTGCCTTCATCGACGGCACGATCACGGTCAATTACGTGATGCACAACACGCTGTGGGTGCCGGGGCACTTCCATACCTACCTGCTGCTGGGCATGGTGGCGATGGTCTTCGGCTTCATGTACTACCTCGGCAAGCCGGCACAGCATGCTCGCGAGAGCTGGCTTGATCGCGCCGCGTTCTGGGGTTTCACCACCGGCGCGCTCGGCTTCACCCTGAGCTTCCTCTATGCCGGCAAGGAAAGCGTAGCGCGCCGCTATGCAGTACACCTGCCCGAGTGGCTGCCCTACGACCGCATCGGCTCGTTCTGCGCGGTGCTGGTGATCGCTTCGGCGCTACTGTTCGTAGTGCGCTTCTTCAGCTGTATTGGATCAGCCGGTCGCGACTACACGCGGGTCCCGCTGGCGCAGGGCGCAGCGGCATGAAAGCGGGCAAGGCCAGCCTGGTCGCCACCGGCCTGGTGACGCTGCTCGGCATCGGCGTGTTCTGGGCGGGCACCGACGGCTTCACCGCCTTCACCGCCGAAACCGCGCGCCGCGCCGATATCTTGCGCACCCCGCGCAGCTTGCCCGCTGTCGCGCTGGAAGACCAGGACGGCCGCCGCTTCAGCCTGCAGGATTACCAGGGCCGGCTGCTTGCGGTGGAGTTTATTTACACTCGCTGCGCCACCATCTGCCGCAGCCTCGGCATGGCCTTCCGCCAGGTCCGCGAGCGCCTGCCGACGCAGATGCTGGGGCGCGACGTGGTGCTGCTCAGCATCAGCTTCGACGCGCTGCGCGACGATCCGGCCAGCCTCAAGGCCTATGGCCAGGCTTTCGGCGCCGACGGTGCGCACTGGCGCATCGCGCGCATCCACAGCGAGGCCGACGTCGCACCGCTGTTGGCGGCCTTCGGCATCGTTGTGATTCCCGACGGGCTCGGCGGCTTCGAACACAACGCCGCCATCCACCTGCTCGGCCGCGACGGCAAGCTGGCGCAGATCAGCGACCTCGACCAGCCCGTCGCCTTTGCCGATCGCATCGCGAAATCCCTATGAACCGGTACACCCGCATCGGCCTCGGCGCCTGCTACCTGTTCCTGGCGACGCCCATGGCGCGCAGCGCGCTCGAAGCTAGCATGAGCACCCACATGCTGCTGCAGATTCCGCTGCTGGCTGTCGCCGGTGTGTTGATTGCGCGCCTGCTGCCGACACGCAATCAGGACGCCCTGCTGGTCGCCTGCGGCGGCGTGCTGCCTTGCGTCGTGCTGGCGCTGTTTGCCTCCAGCTACTGGATGCTGCCGCGCGCGCTGGATGCCGCGCTCGACGATCCGCTGACCGAGGCCGCCAAATTCATCAGCCTGCCGCTGCTGGTCGGTCTGCCGCTGGCGCTGGCCTGGCGCCAGCTCACGGCCATCGGCCGCGGCTTCGTGTGGACCAATTTCATCAGCATGCTGGCGGTGCTCGGTTGGCTGTACATCGCCGCCCCGGTGCGCGTCTGCAACAACTACCTGGTCGATGATCAGGCCAATGCCGGCTGGCTGATGGTAAAGCTCGCAGTGCTGCTCTTTGCCGGCTGGCTGGGCACCCTGTTCGTCGGCGGAAACCCCTCGCACATAGGTATCCCGGCAGAGGACGGCGGTGACCCGCGGCAAGCCAATCCGGCCTGAGGAGAGACAGATGGACTACGTCACGCCCGCACAACTGATGGAAGAAATTAGCGCCGCCGCGGCGAAGAAGGCCAGCCTGGGAACGCAGGCCATGCTGCTCAAGGGCTTTCTATCCGGCGCGCTGCTGGCCTATGCCACTGCGTTCGCCTTCAAGGCTGCCGACGGTTTCACGGGCGGTGCCGCGGCGCTGATCGCCGGCGCGGTGTTCCCGGTCGGCTTCGCCATGATCGCGCTGCTCGGGCTGGAACTGGCCACCGGCAATTTCGCTGTGCTGCCGGTCGGCATCGCGCGCGGCAAAGTCACCTGGGAACAGACGCTGCGCAACTGGGGCTGGGTCTATCTGGGGAATTTCCTCGGCTGCGCGTTTACCGGCTTCCTTATAGCGCTGGCTCTGACTGAAGCCTTCATCCAGGGGCCGGGGCCGCTCGGCACCAAGATCATCGCCGTGGCCGAAGCGAAAACGCTCAGCTACCAAAACGCCGGCATCAACGGCTGGCTGACCGCCTTCGTCAAGGGCGTGCTGTGCAACTGGATGGTCGCGCTGGGTACCGTACTGGCGCTGAGCTCCACCGCCAGCACCGGCAAGATCGCTTCGATCTGGCTGCCGGTGTCGACCTTCTTCGCCCTGGCGCTGGAGCATTCGATCGTCAATATGTTCGTCATCCCCACCGCTATGATGCTCGGCGCCGACATCGCACCGGCGCAATGGCTGGTCTGGAACCAGCTGCCGGTGACGCTGGGCAATATCGTCGGCGGTGCCGTGCTGACCGGTCTGCTGCTGCATTGCTGCAATCCGGCCGCCGCGCTCGGCCAGAGCAAACCGCAGCGCCAGGGACCGTCCGTGGCGGACGCCGCGATCAACTCTGCCGCGCCGCCTTGAAGGCCGCAACATCCGACTCGCCGCCATGAAACTCGTCCAACATTTCGTATCCCAAGAGGCACCCGTGCGTGAAGGCGCACCCATCGTTGCCTTGGCCGAGGACTTGCTCCTCCGGTTGGAATGATGTTTGAGTACTCTTCGGCCTTATGTTGAGCTACACATAAGGCCGAGGACAGGTCGTCGGCCTTAGCAAACGGCAGAGGTTGTCTTGGCCAACGGCTGAAATGTCCGGGTCAGTCGACGTAGCCGACTGGGCTGGAATAAACATCACGATCTCAGCTTTCCTTACTAGGCGATTGCTGAAGGTAGTCGTTCAGGAGATCCAATTTAGACGGTTCGATTGAAATGCTGCACGTTTCAGTTTCCGGATTCCATTCAACCTTACCAATAGCCAGTAGCGACTCTTCAACACCTTGCGGATCGACATAAATGAGCGCAGTTGTTGGAATATTCTCGAAGAGCCTTCGCGCAGAGCAAGCAATACGACTCTCATAGGTATGCAAGGCAGGCGTATCTAGCAGATTTCCTTCATAGTAAATCAGCGTAAGTCCATTACGATCAGGCCTGCCGACGATTCCCGATTTCGGCGCAATATGTTGGAGTGAGCAGCCTTGACGCAGTATGTAAATATTGGCGACGTTCATCTGATTCACTGGAGCATTATCCTCATACAAAGGTATTGAGCCGCGGTCCAAAGGGTTTGACAAGTGAAGGCTTCATTCAGGGGTGTTGGCGTTGGAGAGATAGGTATCCAGTAGGCTTCTGCACCGGTATGGCAAGAGGTTCTCGGTCAAGTGTGGCTGATGGCATGGTGTCGGCCTGAGCCGACACTCTTCGATTCTTGGCCGTCCTACCGCTTCAGACTGATTGCTGTATGATGATAATGGCATTTCCGCTAGCCGGTCCACTCGGTTTGCTGCCGTTCGACATCAGCTTTGCTGCTTGACGGCAGCCGACCCAAACCTGCCTGACTCCTTGGGCGCTAATCAGACTGCAATCCGCCTCGGACCCGTCGTTCAGTTCTCCTGGGCTCCAACGGCAGGTTGCCGAGTCTAGCGGGCTTTCCGGATATTTATGTCAGCTTGCCAAGAATCCCATCCATTTCATCCCTTGAAAAGGCACGCAGTGTCTGCGTACGAATGTTGCCAGCGGACCCCAGTGACAAACCGAACGCGGTGACTGATGCATCATCCTTGCCTTCGAGGATGCAGACGAGGTCATATTGCCCCAGCGTCCATAAGACTTGTGTCATCGTGACGCCAAACTTCTTGGCCACTTTCTTGACGGCTTCGGCACGCTTCGTTGTGTCCTTCACGTTACGAATGCCCTGATCGGTGAAATTCATAAGTGATATGTACGTTGCCATGGTGATTTCCTCCAGTAGGGATATTTCAACAAGTGGCCCTCAGGTTGTGGGCGAACAGGCAACCCCCCAATGGATTGCCCCGCAAGGCGGGACGGTCCATTGGGGTTACGGCAGTGAACATGTCAAACGACCTTTAATTCTTGAACGCTATGAAATTGGCGCCGCGCACGCCGTACTTGCGTGCCACCTTTTCCTTGCTGGTTCCGGCAAACGAGTCGAAATGTGCGACAACCTCGCCTCGTTGGAAACCTGCGTCGGCCAGGGCCACGAGATAGCCTGCAGACTGCAGAGCACCCGCGATTCAGCCAACCCAGAGTTCGATGTCGTTAAGCGCAGCCTGCGACAGCTCTGCCTCGATCACGATGTCGGCGAACTGCACCCGCCCACCCGGGCGTAGTACGCGATGCAATTCGGCGAACACCGCCGGCTTGTCCGGACTGAGGTTGATGACCCCATTTGACATCGCGACATCCACCGAATCGTCGTCGAGCGGCAGACTTGAGATGTCCGCCTTCTCGAAGCGAACATGCCGCATTCCGGTAGCGGTGGCGCCGGTGCGGGCTTTGTCGAGCATGGCATCGGTCATGTCGAAACCGATTACCTCGCCCGTCGGTCCAACGCGCCGACCCGCCAAAAGGCAATCCATGCCACCGCCGGAACCAAGGTCGATTACCCGCGTTCCGGTGGCCAGTTCCCTGATGCTTAACGGGTTGCCCACACCGGCAAACGGGGCGGTGACGAAATCGGGCAAGTCGTCGAGTTCGGCCCGGTCGTAGCCAAGCATCGAGGCGGCATATGCCGGCCCGCGATGAAAATGAAAGTCGCCGTCCGGCTGCTCGGCAACCTTTCCATACGTGGCGCGAATTTCGTTTCTCAGGCGCTCACGGTCAAACGTGATTTCACACACCAGTTGCATGGTTTTTCTCCTCCTTGTCGTTTCGAATGTCTATGACGTGCCCGAAATCGACCTGCGGGGCGGTGACCTTCATTCCTACGGCCGACTCCCTGTATTCCAGGAGGCACGGCGAAATTAAATCTAGATCAAATCCTTCACAAAAGCCAGTCTGGTTATCTGGAGCAGGTATCCAGGTCACGCCCGGCTACTGGCCGTGACGAATGGCGGGCTGGATTGCCGTTTCAAAATGCCAGGGACACGCCGTGTGCATGGAATGGTGGCCGCGCTGTAATTTGAGCCCCTTCGGCCGGCCGTTTGGTTTCCTGGAGGAAGCTAGCGATCAGCGGGTTGACCACCTCCGGGTGGGTGAGCGGTGCCATGTGACCGCCGTCGGCAATCCTGATGACTGACCAGTCTGGGCATTTCTCGCCGAACAACTGGGCAATCTCGCGGCTGGGACGTCGCGCGTCGGGCGAATAAAGCATCATGCCCTTTGCCTTGATTCGGCGGAACTCCTCGATCGTGGTCCGATGGCTGTCCACGCTGTCCCATTCGTGGTAATTGGGATGCAGCAGTTCCATGTAAGCCAGCCGCCTCTCCTGGGGCATTGTGTCCCAGGTACCGTTGCCAAGCCAATAGTCGACGAAGCGCTCGGCAACCGCGGCCCAGTCTCCGCGCTTGCCGTAGAGCCTGACGAAATCGCGCAGCGCCATCGCCTCGGCATACGATTCACCATGGCCATTCTGGGCGAGAAGGTGGAACAGCGTGGGTTCGAACAGGCAGAGATGGGAGACCCGCGCTCCCAGCAGCATGGCTGCCTTGCTGGCAACCGAACCGCCGAAAGAATGACCGACGAGGCGGAGAGGGCCGGGGATGAACTTGACGAGACTCACTAGCAGATTGGCCTGGTCGGTGATCGTCTGTTTGACATCCGCTGTCCAGGCCGGGGTAGCGCCGTAGCCGAACAAATTGACCGCGACAACCCTGTAGTGCGGCTGCAGATCCTGTATCAGGCGTTTCCACTGGCGATTGCCGCTGACCGAGCTGTGAACCAGCACGACCGTATCACCGCTTCCGGTGTCACTGAAATCTATCCGCAGCTTCCCGCATTCCAATATTGACATGTTGGCTCCCGTGAAAGTCTCCGTCGAGGACGGCATGGGGCCAGTGTGCGACGAACGTGCGCCGGACGTCAGTCGGGAAACTACGGCATACACAAGATCCGACTACGGTAGTCCGCTACCGTAGTCGGCGGCTCAGGAGATCAGGCCGAGTTCCGTCGCCCGCCGCACGGCCTCGGCGCGGGTGCGGCAATTCAATGCAAGAAGTGCGTTTGCAACGTGCATTTCGACCGTGCGCGGACTCAGGGACAACTTGCGGGCGATTTCCTTGTCGGTCTGCCCCTTGCCGACTTCGCCCAGGATTTCCAGCTGGCGCGGTGTCAGCGGCGATCTGCCGTCGGGCTTTCCGTCCAATTGCTCTCGCGTGGGTTCCGTCTCGGATGCCGGAAGGAAGGCACGAAGTTCGGCAACAAACGTTGCCCATGCCGGCTCGGTTTCGAAGGGCAAATGGTTCTTGCTCGGCAGCGGCACCAGGCGCGCATGCGGAATCAGTGACGCCATCAGGCGGCCCTCTTCGAAGGGGAAGCAGGGATCGTCCTTCGCATGGAAGACCAAGGTCGGACATTGCACTTTCGGCGCCACGTCGCGCACGTCAATCTCGAATACCACCTCCATGAAGCGCACGGCGTTGGCGCCGGAGACGGTCAGGCGCTGAGCCTCGTCGACCGCACGCTGCTGCTCCGCCGTCGCGTCATGGAGCAACTGGGAAATGAATACCTGGCGGAACGAGGAGCTGTCCGCGCCCCATCCAAGTTCGGCGGCCTTGAGCATGGCCGCCGCCGCATCGACGATCCTTGGCGGCGGGTTGCGTTTCAGCAAACCGCGCGCGCAGCCGCCGTAAAGGATCAGATGGCTGACACGATCCGGATGGCGCGCGGCATAACCGATGGCTATTGCCGCCCCTTGGGAATTGCCAAACAAGGGAAAGCGCTCGATGTCGAGAGTCGCGACCACGGCTTCGAGATCCTCGATCCATGCGTCCATCGAAATCCGGTCGACTTCGCGGTCGGACAATCCGCAGCCCCTCGAGTCATACCGGATCAGCTCGTTTTGACGACTCAGCTCCGCCACCCAATGACGGGTGAACAGGTTGTACGGGTCCTTTTCGACGTGGGTTAACCAAGTGGCTGCCTTTACCAGCGGCAGCCCCTGTCCTACGGTCGCGACAGCGAGGCGCGTGCCGTCGGCGCTGGTGCAGAACCGGATCTGCTGCTGTTCTCTGCTCATCTCACTAATAATTAGTCAGTTTGGCGCGCCAGGGAGAGAAACAGTCGCGGGGAAAATCAGCCCGCCGGAAGTTTTCTGTTCCTGCGGAGTATCTGTGAGTCCGGCACGGTAAGTCAACAAACGGCGATGGCCGGTTGGGTTAATCGGCACGAATTGCTTGTGTGCTGGCATCGCAAGAATCGGACCGGTTTCTGAGTGCACCAACCCCGAGGATGGCGTCTTCAGAGTAAAGGTGACAGGCCGGAGTAGGTTCAGTGCGGCCGGTGGGTTCCAGCCCGGCAACGTCTCTTGATGGCCCGGGCCTGCCTGCCACTTGGAACAAATGCTACCCCTTGGAACGGCAGGTGGACTCCGTAACCCGACGCTCAGATTACATGCTCACAGCATCGCCCATGGCAGCACCTGCTGCGTAGCTGGCGGCTTCTCAACCAGCCATCAACGTCGGCCAAGCCGAATTGTGTGGATTGGCATTCCGGCAGGTTCCAGGGTACAGCAAGCGTTTGGAAGACCGCTTTCCGAAATCAGCCAGCCTGGCCACTCGTGAAAGTTGGAAATCAGCTCCCTGCTGAAACAAGATCGGCTACCGATCAACCTGACAGGCTCTCCACAATAGCAGCCGCCTCTACCTTGCCCAGCTTCCGCACGGCCACTATCGCTGGCATTTGTCCATTACGCGGTCGTGAACCACCGGTCTCCCAACCGTAAATCGTATGGCCAGAAACGCCAAAGAGTTTGCCCATATTCTCAGCTGATAGGCCCAGGCGTTTGCGCTGCGCGGCCATGCTTCTAGCGCTATAGCGGATCTTAATTTCACCACTGCCATTACCGTCAAGCTTCGCGCCGTCGGGTGTTGCCTTAGCCATCGACTTCCCGACCTTAGCTGCTTGCCGCTCCAGTTCTGCGACCTTCCGCTTCAGCGCGGTAATTTCCGAGCGGTAATGCGCTGCGGCCTTCTTGAGGCTTTCGGTCTCCGCACGAAGTTCCCTGCGCGCAATCCGTGTGATTTCTAATTTGAGGACGGTGGCGAGATTTGCCATAGGTGTTCCCTCTTAGGACAATAGAGTAGCGTAGCAGATGTAACTCGATAATCAATGAAGCGGCTAAGGGTTATGGCTGCGAGGGCAGATACGGGGGAATTCCCCTGGATCATGCTCATGCCGGACGCACCTCTCCCGTCAGGGGTCGGCCCCACTTGCTGACGTTGAGCATCGCCAGCATGGCGAAGACGCGGTTGGCGTTCTTCGCCAGACCCCGATAGCGAACCTTGGCAAAGCCCCACAGGCGCTTCAATGTCAGGAACGGATGCTCGACCTTGGATCGCACGCTGGATTTGCGGCGGTTGGTTGCCTTGTCGGCGTCGCTCAGCGGGCGATTCGTGTAGGCACGTTTGTTGGTGAAGTCCTTCGCCTTCGGGGCGATGACCTTCAGCCGCTCACGCTGTTCCTTGCCCCGGTAGGCGCTGTCGCCGTAGAAGCGCGTCTCTTCGCCATGCAACAGGTTCGGTACCTGGTGACTGTCATGAACGTTGGCGGCCGTGACGCTGGCGCTGTGGACCAGGCCGGTCTGGCTGTCGGTGCCGATGTGCAGCTTCATGCCGAAGTGCCATTGGTTGCCCTTCTTGGTCTGGTGCATCTCCGGATCGCGGCTTTTCTCCTGGTTCTTGGTCGAGGGCGGCGCGGCGATCAGCGTGGCATCGACGATCGTGCCACCGGAGAGTTTCATGCCGTTGGCCATCAGCAATTCACCGATCTTGGCGAACATGGCCGCCCCCAGGCCGTGGCGTTCCAGTAGATGTCGAAAGTGCAGCAGTGTCGTGGCGTCCGGCACCCGCTCCCGGCCCAGGTCGATGCGGCAGAACTCGCGAAACACGGAAACGTCGTAGAGGGCGTCTTCGCAGGCTTCGTCGGCGAGGTTGAACCAGTTGGCGACGCAGTACATCCGCAGCATGCGTTCCAGTCCGACCGGTGGCCGACCATTTCCAGCCTTCGGGTAATGCGGTTCGATCACGGCGCAGAACTCGGCCCACGGCATCAACTTGTCCATGCGTGCCAGAAACTCCGCCTTGCGCGTCGCCCGGTTGTGCTTCTCGAATCCTCGTGTCGCCGCCACGACACCGATCGAGCTTGGCGCTGACGTTGGCTGAACGCGAAGAAATATCGCGTGCGTTGGCATCCGGCCACTCGATCCGTTCGATAGCAGTTCTCCTTGAGCGAGCGCCATCCACTATCAGTCGCGAGATCCAGCGTAACGGTGGGCAAGATTGCTTATCAGGTAAACCCGACGCGAGAAGACCAGAGTAGCATCATAGGAATTTGTTGCCATCTGGTCTGCTGGGGGCGAGCAACATTCCGTGCCAAGAATGGGCACCAATATAGAGCAGGTATCAAGGCGAGGCATGCCCAACAAATCGCTGTACATGATTTTCCTGCGGCTATTCCTGCCGCTCGCAGTCTTCGTACTGGTGGGTACGTTCTTATACGGTCAAGCTGAGATCGAGCGCGACCTATCACGCCTAAAGGCACAGGAAGCACTGAATATTGGACTGGGAGCAGGTGCGTTGTCTCGCAACCTCGACGCCATAATCCGCGATCTGAGGTTTCTCTCCAGTCATAGCGCCCTGCGTGCAGCGGTGGATGCTCCAACACCGAAGAACCTTCAGTACCTTGCTGAAGATTTCTCCACTTTTTCTCGCAGCAACGGAACCTATGCCCAGTTGCGTTGGATCGACGAGACCGGTATGGAGATAGTCCGGGTCGACTATGAAAAGGGCACGGCAGTTATTGTTTCGACTGACAAGTTGCAGAACAAGGGCCGACGATATTTTTTTACTGATGCTTTCAAGCTCAGGCCCGGCGAAATATTTTTGTCGCCTCTCGATCTCAACGTTGAGCAAGACAAAATCGAAGTTCCCCACAAGCCGATGCTGCGGGTGGCAACGCCGGTCGCGAACAGCCATGGCGTGAAGCGCGGTATTGTCATCCTCAACTTCGCCGGTCAGGTAATGCTTGATTCTTTTTCCGCAGTCGCTCCCGCAACGGCAGACCATGCGATGGTACTCAACAATGAAGGCTACTGGCTGAAGAGCCCCAAAGCAGCGGATGAATGGGGCTTCATGTTCAAGCGCACCGACCTGTCACTGGCGGCACAGGCACCATCGTCTTGGGCGGAAATTCGGTCGATGGATAGTGGCCAGAAGATACTCGGCGACGGCCTGTGGACTTGGCAGACGGTCTATCCGCTCGATGTCGGTGCGAAGTCTAGTACCGGCGCCGCCGAGGCGTTTGCACCGAGCAGGGGCGAGGTCGAGAGGAAACAGTATTTCTGGAAATCTGTCGGCCATGTACCTGCTGATCTAGTGTTTGCGACTCGCCAAGCCGCTCTGCTCAACCTGGCAGGCGTTTCGACTCTGCTACTCGGTCTGCTGGGTTTCGGGTCGTGGCGGCTGGCAATTGCCTGGGTCAAGCGGGCAGAGGCCGAAGACGCCCTAAAACGCCTGAATGCTGGACTGGAAAAACTGATCGATAGCCGTACGCAGGAGTTACGCATCACGGTTGACGAGCTTAACAATGAGGTCGCCGAACGTAAGCGGGCCGAGCTCGAAATCAGAACCCTCAATGTAACTTTAGAAAAACGAGTTCTCCAGCGCACGACCGACCTCGAAACCACCAATCAGTTGCTCACCCAGGCGAAAATCCAGGCCGAAGCCGCCAACATCGCCAAGAGCGCCTTCCTCGCCAACATGAGCCACGAAATCCGCACACCGATGAAC
>JALHPU010000035.1 GCA_022842325.1 Sulfuritalea sp.
TTCGGTGGAGTTGTTCGTCCAGTCGCTGGTACCCGGCCCTTGGACCATCGCCATTCTGGCAATTCAGCTCTCGGGCATCCTCTCCTGCGAGCAGGCCGAACAGATCCTCGCCATGAAGCGCGACAACCGGCTCTGTCACGGCGTGGGCAGCTACTGCTCGTCACGCCTGCCGATCATTCGTCTCTGCATCGAGACCACCGAGTCCTACTGCTGTTTCAACTCGCGCCTGGCCCGCATCCTCAACGAGCAGGGACGCGCCCAGTTGGGCCGCGGCTGGGGTGGCGCCAAGAACCCGGACTGCGGCGGCTTCACCGTCGCACAACTGCAGGCACTTGATTTCTCCCGAATGAACCTCGCGGAGTTCTACGCCGAGATCGCACCGACCTTGCCCGACGTGGGCACCCTGCGCTCCCACGCACAACAAAAAATCAACGGTTACTTCGGTCCATGAACTACTCGAAGCTTTTCGTGGTCGGCACCCTCGCGGCTCTGGCTCTCGGCCAGCGTGCATCGGCGAATCCGTCCGCCCGCATTCAGGTGTCCGACATCAAGCCGCTCCTGATCCGCGCGATCGATCAGGGCTCCGCACACGGCGTGCTGGTAGGTGAGGCCGCCACCTATGTCCGACAGAAGTTCGAGTCGACCGCCCCGATCGAGATCGACGTGCGCACGCTGTACGCCCTGCCCCAGACGGGCTGCAGCCGACTCGAAGTGACGACGCGGCAGAAGGACGTGCTGGAGAAAGCGAAGCGCGGTGACAAGGAACTTGTCTACCAGGTGAGCTACTGCCGTGACGGTCGTTTTCCGGAGAAGCGGTAGAGCGTGATGCGAAACCTCGTCACATTATCGGTCGCCGCACTGTCGCTGGCCATTTTGCCGGTCGCCGCCCTGGCTGCCGATGAAGCCGTGCCGTCCATCAGCGTCGTCGGCGCGCAGACCGATGCGGAATCGAACGCGACCTACTGGCTGCGCAAGCGCGAGGGGTGGTTCTGGTACCGCGACCCGCCCCAGGTCCTGCCTCCGCCGAAGGAATCGCCTGCCTCGCCGATCCGCCCGCCGGAGCTGGTCGGCTTCGAGGCGATGCAAAAGCGTCTCGACGACCTGAAGCGCGTTGCCGTGATGAACCCGAGCGATGCGAATCTGCTCGCCTACATGCGCTATCAGCGCTTCGTCATGAACAAGTCGGAGCTGTTCGCGCAGAACTGGCAGCGCCTCGTCTGGACCGTGCCCGACCTCGACTACGGTCTGACAGGGCGGCCGACCAACTCGATGGCCGTCGCCGCCTTCGACGAGCAGCAGCGGGATCGGCAGGCACAGACCGTTCGGAACCTGGCCGCAACGCAGGGACTGCTCTTCATCTTCAGAAGCGACTGCCCCTACTGCCATCGCCTCGCCCCCATCCTCAAGCGCTTCGAGCAGGAGTTCGGCATGACGGTTTTCGCCGTGAGCCTCGACGGCCGTGGCCTGCCCGACTACCCGAATCCTCAAGCGGACAACGGTATCGCCGCGCGCTTGAACAGCACGATCGTGCCGGCGCTCTACCTCACCGCCCCATCCACGCGGCAGATCCGCCCCGTCGGCTTCGGCCTGATGGCGATGACGGAGCTGGTCGAGCGCATCGCAGCCCTCGCGCAGGATCCGCGCGAGAACCCGCTGTAGGAAACCAAGGAAGATCGATGACCACCCGACCGAAACGCTTCATGGCCTGCCTGCTCGCGGCAACTCTGGCGACGGCCCCCACCACCAGCCAGTCCGCCAATCTCAATACCGAGATGCAGGCGATGTTCAACGATCTGGGGGCGCTGGGCAATGTCACCTCGCCCGGCGCCTTCCGTGGCCAGGCGATGAACCTCTACACCGGCGGCGGCCTCATGATGCGCGCGCCGGGACGCAACTACCCGCTCGTCAATGCCCAGTTGCCGAGCCTGCGGGCGGGATGCGGCGGCATCGATCTCTTCGGCGGGGCCTTCTCCTTCATCAACAAGGCGCAGTTCGTCGCACTCCTGCAGAACATCGGCTCCAACGCCATCGGCTACGCTTTCAAGCTCGCCCTGCAGTCGATCTCGCCCGATATCGACAAGCTCCTCACCGAACTGCAGGACCAGATGAACAAGATCAACGCCATGAACATCAACTCCTGCGAGGCGGCGCAATCGCTGGTCAACGGCATCGTCGGCGAATACGACAATTCGGTGCAAAGCGGCTGCGCCAACATCTCCCAGTACCTGGGCAGCGTCACCGACCGGGTCGATGCCCGGCTCTCCTGTGCTACCAACGCCCCGTCGGTAGTCAAGAACGCCGCCAATTCCGGCGACCCGAATATCCGCAATGCCACCTTCGTCAAGGGCAACGTGATCTGGCTGGCGCTGAACCAGGTGGGTGGCACCATCAGCCAGCAGGAGAAGGAACTGATCATGAGCGTGATCGGCAGCGTCATCCTCTACCCGCCGGCGGACGATGGCAGCGGCGCGATGCCGCGCTACATCGAGCCGAGCATCGTCGGCCTGCGTGATCTGTTGCTCGGCAGCGGCGCCTCCGCCACGGAAGGCAATGTCGATATCGAGGTCTACGTCTGCGACGAAGCCGCTGAGTGCCTCAACCCCGTGCGCACCACCGTCTCCGCCAAGCCCTTCACGCGCTTGGTGTCCGAGCGATTGCGCCGCCTGTCCGACAACATCGCCACGCGCACGCCGCAAACGCCTGCTGACATCGGCTTCATCAACAACACCACGGAACCGGTCTACAAGATGCTGGCAGTCGCCAACGCCGTGCCCGGCTCCAACACCGCCGAGACCCTGATCGAGACCTACAAGGACGTGATCGCCCTCGACTATGCCGAGACCTTCCTCAGCCGGGCAATTCGCCAGGCATTGAGCGCGCTCTCGCAGACCCTGAAGCGCACCGGCGTCGAACAGCAGTACGTGGAGACCTTGCGACAGAACGCGCAGGAGGCCCATCGGCAACTGCTGGCCGAGAAACAGACCGCCTACGCGAAAGTTCGCTCGGTCTCGTCCATGACGCAGGACCTGCAGACCCTGGAACGGCAACTCTGGAGCTCGATGCCATCGACGGTCAAGGCCATGCTCGATTTCAGCGCCAATTCGGGCGCACGCGGTTCCTAGCCGACTCACCAAGGTGCGGGCCAAAGTGCGGGCCGTGCCGCCCGGTTCAACCCTCCATGTTTGAAATCTACGCCTACGGCAACGTCGATACCCTGACCGGCGTGTTCAACGCCATCGCCGCCATCATGGGCGGCGACGACTACTTCGGTCTGGTCAAGACCGTCGCGGTAACCGGGGTGCTGGTCGCGGCCTTCGCCGGATTGTTCACGCCGGGTCGGTTTCACGGCTGGAGCTGGCTGATCGGCTTCATGCTGCTCTACTACGGTCTCTTCCTGCCCAGAGCCGATGTGGTGATCGTGGACAAGCTGGGCAGCCAGTCGCCGGTGGTGGTCGGCAATGTCCCCATCGGTGTGGCTTTCTTCGGCCACTACACGAGCAAGGTGGGCGACGTCATGACGCGGTTCTTCGAGACCGCGTTCCAGGTGATCCCGGCGCCGAATGCACAGCTTCCCAGCGAACTGGCCTACCAGAAGAACGGGGTGCTGTTCGGCAACCGGCTGATCCAGGCTTCCCGCCGGGCCAACGTCGCCGACCCGCAACTGCGTACCGACCTGATCGCCTACGTCTATAACTGCACCCTCTACGACCTGCAGGACGGCACCATCGATCCGGGGACCTTTTCCCAGAGCACCGACATCTGGGCACTGATGGGGACGCCCAATCCGGCGCGGTTTTCTACATATGGCAACCCGGTGCAGGTCGATACGTGCCCCAACGTCTACACCTACGTCGCCAGCCGCCTGCCGGCCGAAGTCGCCCGCGCCCGCGCGATGCTTGCGTTTCAATTGAATCCATCGCTCGACCCCACCGCCGCCCAAGGCGTCATCGACAGCCAGATCGAGCAGGCCTACTACAAGACGAAGATTGCGACCGCCGCCCAGGGATCTGCCGACCTCCTGCGCCAGAACATCATGATCAACCTGATGCAGGATACGAGCAGCATCGTCGGTCAGAAGATCAACGACCCCGCGTCCATCATGATCGCTACCTCTCGCGCCAACGCCACGGCCTCGATCAATTCGTCCTTCCTGACCATGGGCAAGGTCGCCGAGCAGGCTCTGCCGCTGGTGCGCAATGTAATCGAGGCGATCATCTATGCGGTATTCCCGTTCGTGTTTCTGCTGTTCCTGCTGGCGCAAGGGCGAGGCCTCGGACTCGCGCTCAAGAGCTTCGTCCTGAGTCTGGTCTGGATCCAGCTCTGGCCGCCGCTGTACGCGATCCTCAACTACGTGGCCACGCTGGCCAGCGCCAAGAACCTCGAAGCCGCGGCGCGCATGGGTGCATCGACCCAAGGCCTGGCCCTCGAAACCGCATCGAGCATCTACCACGGCGCCATCTCCGACCAGGCCGTGGCGGGCTACATGGTGATCTCGATCCCAATAATCGCCACCGCGATCATCAAGGGCGGCGAAGTCGCCTTCCAGGCAGTCACCGGTGTCGGGCCGATGCAGTCGGCCGTATCGGGAGAGTCGAGTGCGACGAGCAAGGGTAATGTCACCCAGGACTCCGTCTCCATCGACCAGCAGCAACTCGCGCCGAATAGGTCCTCTGCGTTCATGTCCACGACGAGCAATGCCCACGGCAGCACCATTCAGGGCAGCGGGCCGGATGCCGGCGTCTTCCGCTACCAGGCCACCTTGAGCCGCTTGGCCACGACCTTCACCTTCAGCGAGCGCCAGGCAACCTCCCTTTCAGAAAACGCCCGCGAATCGGAAACCCTTGCCAAGACGGAACGCGACTCGATGCAGCGCAGCCAGTCCGCTGCTCTCACCAATGCACTCGGCATCCAGGACAGTTTCGACCGGTCACAGCAGAGGTCGGGCGCAAGCACCACGTCCGATGGCGGATCCACCTCGACGCAACTCCAGAAACTCAACTCGGTGGCTCGCGAGGTGAACCGGCGGCTGGGATTGGGTGAAGACTCGATTGTCGGCAAGAGCGTCGTTGCATCCGCTTCAGCCGGTGCCAAGATTCCGCTAACTGAAATTGGCGGTCAAATGACGCGAGAGGGTCGACACATGGACCAAGAGCGTCTTCAGAGCGCCCACGACTATGCTCGCAAGGCCGTTGAGACATCGCAGTTGTCAGAAGCCACGGCTCTGGTCAAGGAGTTCCGCTCGTCGGATGCCTACCAGTGGGCACGCGGCAGCCGAACCACTGGCACTTCCGGCTTCGATTCGTCGTATCGCGAGGCGGTCGATCATCAATCGGCAAGTGAGAACGCCTATGGCCGGTCCAGGGAACTTACACGGGCCGCGCAGTTCATGAGCGAGTGGAGCAGTGGTGCCCAGACCGATTTCACCAATTACGCCGCGCGACGGCTGTCCGAGCGCGGATTGCTTCGCGAGGACGATCCGATCAAGCTGCAGCGTGCCGTCACAGAGATCGCCTTCGGCTACGCGAAAGGCGGTGAAGTCGGCAGTCAGTTCGTCCCCGGAGATAGTCCGTTGGCGCCGAGTAACCCGCTGCCCCAACTTCTCGGCTGGGGCTCATCGACGCTGCGCGATGACTTCGGCCAAAACGTTGCGTCCAAGAACGTCGATGCGGTGCGAGGTCAGGCGGCGGAGAACGCCGACACCATTCGCGATGGCCAATCCCGCCAGCATGCAACGCCAGGACAAGGTGTTGGCAATGACCTCGCAGCACAAGTTCGCGCGAAGGAAAGCGGTGCCGCCACGACCATCGATACGCACAAAATAGAAGTCTCCCAGGAGCAAGGAGCCCTTAGCGAGCACTACAACGCGACTGTGCAAGTCGGCAAGGTGAGTCCGAATCACACTGGAAACAATGCTGTGTGGGACACCGTTGGTGCGCAGGCTGACAACCGCGCCAAGCTGGGTACGCCACCTGGAAGGTCGGGCATCGGCGAGTGGCACCTCGACAAAGACGACGTCCCGGCTACCGACCCGAAAACTTGATCACGGGATGCAGCGGTATCTCCTGATAAGCCTGAGCGGTCTACAAAACCCTGAGACGCTGGTCGTCCAGCCGATCAACAAAGCATCAACCGGAAAGCAGCAGGAACAGCCGAACTTCAGTCGTCGGCCGCACCAATCTCCAAGCTGCCGAGACCGTTTCCGGTTATGTAGCCGGGCGCGCGATCGCAGTATCGACTTGCCGGGTTCTTCGTCACCATTGGATCGCCATGCAACCAGCCCTTGAAGTCCGGGTCAATGCCGCAATCCGCTTCCGCGCTCTCACCATCTGGCACCAACGGCGTCGACAAAGCGGCGCGAATCGTGATGGCCAGATTCGACAACCAGTCGGTCAGGTATTGGGGGAGAGATTTTTGTTCGTCGCTCATGGTATTCGCCCAGTCACGAACCCTTCAGGCGGCTCGCGCATGCGGCCCACGGCTCTGGGCTTTCAGACGCTCGGCAAGCCTCGGAAGACTCCGAATAGCTACCCCTACCTGCTGCTCGGCAATTCGGAGTTCGTACAATTTTTGCAGATTGAGCCAGAATTCGGCGCTGGTCCCGAAGAAATGCGCCAGGCGCAGCGCACTATCGCCGGTGACGGCGCGCTGACCGTTCAGGATTCCAGTTACCCGGTTGGTCGGCACCTTCAATTGTCGGCCGAGTTCGGCAGCACTCATGCCGAGTTCGGTGAGCTGTTCGGCGAGATGCTCGCCAGGATGAATTGCACTGCGTGCCATGGTGTTCCTCATCTGTGGTAATCGACTATCTCGACGTTAACCGGACCAGGCGACCTGCTTGGCCATTCGAAGCAGATTCGCCACTGGTCATTGATCCGGATGCTGTACTGCCCTTTCCGGTCGCCCTTCAAAGCTTCAAGCCGGTTTCCGGGCAAAACCGCAAGGTCCTGGACCGTAATAGCTGCGTCGAGCTGATCCAGTTTCATCTCCGCCTGCCGTGAAAACCCCGCGAACGCTTTTACATACTTGCCTTCGGCGAACTCGCGCGTGCTCCTGTTTCTGTAGCTCACGATCATGCAGCACGGTAGCAAGGATTCGCCGTTACGTCAAGCGTAACTGCGTTGCTGATCACCTGCGGCCACCGGGCCATAGAGCATGTGAGAACTATGGTGCAAAAATCGAGCCGACCAAAGTCGGTCTTGAAGCGGTACCGCGAGACTCAACGGGTCACTTAGTCAGTCTTCGGCCCTTTTCCTGATATGTAATGGCATGCTGAATGCCAAGATCAATCTTGAGTTCCTCGCTTAGCCATTGCATATCCTTTTCTGCCGTCTTGAACATGTATAGCCGATTCAACACCATGATCTGTATGACTCTGCCTGCTATGAAGTCCTTTTCAACCTCTTCGTGAAGTTGCTTCAGCTTTTGCCTGGGAATTGCTTTAGGGGAATCGAGAAGTATTCCGAGTTCAATGAGCTTGAACGCCGGCGTGCCGTTCCGCCTGACGAGATCGTGTACATCCTCAAGCAGGCTGTCAGAGCTAGCACTTTGGGCGGCCCTCATCAAGAAACCAAATGTAACTATTTGAACGATACCAGCAACTACCTTCCGAGCAATGGATTTGCGCTCCTCTTCATTCTCCACCTTGCCCTTGCGCTGGATGGCTGCTTCGATCTCAGCCACTAAGGCGTCTGGGTATTTCTCGAAGAAATCGTAGAAATCCCGAATTGCGCGAAGCGGCCCGTTAAAAAGATCCTCAAGCAAATCGCTCTTGCGGGAGCGCTGAATTTTCGCATACTGATTTTTCAAGACTTGACCGAGAATTTCGGTAGTCTTGAACAGCATGGTCATCTGAGCGATGAGGCTAAGCTCATCTGAGCCTTCCTCACTTTCCACCAAGCCATCGTGTCCGTCATCAAGTTCGTCCTCAACCTCATTCCTGCGCGTTCTATGCTCTGCGGGCAGCTCGCCTGAATAGACAAGCTTCGGCGCATTTTCAATGAGCTTGCTGACCGACCCTGTGTCCCCTTTGAACCGCAGGGGGCTGCGTCCCCTGAACAGGTTGTGCAGTGCCTCGGCGATCGAGTTCAGGACAAACTCATCATTTGTATGATGGGCCAGAAACAGAACCGAATTGGCGTGGTCTCGAACATAAAGATGCTTACAACAGTGTCCGATGTACGCACGAATGGTCAGATCCGAGAGGTTCTCGCTTAAGAACTGCCCTTTCAGGTAATAAAAAATGTACGGATACCTGAATGCATAGTCCTCACCCACCTTGCAAAGAACCCTGGCTCTGACCAATACATCGAGCCTTGGCAGGAAATCAACGGTGTGCCACCTTTTTGAGAAATGCCCATTGAAACCCCTGAGTTCAAGCTCCGACAACTCTCGTTTGCCCTGCTGGTGAAACTCCCATGCCAAGTGAGCGGAGTATTGGAAAACCTCCGTCAACTTCTCTGGCTTTACTCCGGAGTTCTGGAAAGCTTCTGTCAGCAGGTACTGATAGTAGTATCCAAGGGCGCTCTCCTTGAAATCGCCACTGCGTCCAGCATCCATGCTCTGCAATAGGGTTAGCAGATAAAGCGGAATTGCCGGGATAATGGATTTTTGCATCACGGCATTCATCAGCTTTTCCGCTTGATCTCGTCGCGCAATCAACGTCGCCTCGTCTAGCGTCCCCTCTGCACCCAAGGAGAGCCACCGCATGATTAGCTGCCCTCTGAGAACATGACCAAACGGTTGCAGCTTGTAATGCTCCAACGCGATAAGTGCTCGAGACGCGTCGCCATCGAGCATCTCCCGCATTTCAAACATATCGCCTACCGTTACCACGAGATGTCCAAAGCGCTTGCGGAGAGTACATAGAAGGCCTGCACGAGCGTCCGCAGCCTTCATCGGACTGCTATCAAAATCATCAAGCAGGAGGATTTTCTGAGTATACGAGATCTGCTCAAACGCACTCGACCGCCCCTTGCCATACTGCATATCGACGGTGTGTCTTATGAGTAGATCAATCTCCGTGTCAGAAACCCGCTTGAGGTCCTTCCCTTTGATCAACAAGGGAACAAAACCTCGGTTATGATACTGGCGATAGAGTTGATACAAGAGGCTGGTACAACCGGCTTTCTCTTCTCCTTCGATCAGAACTCCATCTGCCGTAACCTCAGGTGCCAACAGTCTCGACGAATTGATGAATATTCTCCGACGGTCTTCCCCGTTGCCAACTTTCCGGAGGTCCGGATACACGTAGATATCGGAGAGGCCGACGTTTGTTCGGCCCGGGTGTTTGAAGAACGCACCCGGATCCTCCAAGGTATCCTGGAATTCAGGCGCGATAGCGAACGGATTTGTGCGCTTAGCAGGTAGATCGTGGTAATCGGACCAAGATCCTTCCTCTGATGCGATATACCGCGAGCCATCCCAGTTGTATCGTGTGGTCGCAAATTGTCCCAGCGCCAAGTCCAAGACGATCAGGTTGAACGAGGAATCGGTGAGGTCATGCTCACCCTGCAAGACACAGCCTTCAACAAAGGCACTGGTATCGGTCTCAGCGTCGGAATTCAGCCCGACGTTTCCGTGATGTTCATGACCCGAAATAACAATGTTGGCAAGTTTCCGAACAAAAGTCCGGAACTGTCGATAGACGCTCTGATTGAACCAGTTCAGCGGGTGGTGAATTGCAACAAAGCGAACATCCGCTTTTTCGGTTGCCTTCCCTGCATACCGTTCAACTGGAAAATATAGCAGTCCTGGTTCTTCCTTGAGCTTCGAAACCCAAGAAATATTCAGGCAGTCAAATCGTAAAACCTTCCCTTCTACCTCGAAACAGCTGGTCCGCCACAGGCGGTCATCTTCAATATCTTCCTGCCCCTCAAGGGCTTCTCTAAAATCGAAGAATTCCTGCTGAATTCCGGTACAGACATCGATAATCGATTCATCAACGTCAGGACTTTCCTGTTTTTCCAGACTGTCTACCAGAACCCTGCGGGCAGCAGCATCTCTGTCAAAGTTACAGTCATGGTTACCTGGAGCAACTACGAAGCTCACGGGACATGAAGACTCTTTCGCTATCGCTTCAAGAATTGTGGTTAGAAAATCCGACGCCAGCGCATATTCGGAGGTCTTTCCGGAAAATGCCACGTCACCTGAAACGACAACAAAAACTCTGGAGGCTGCGGGAAGCGATGAAAATACGGTAGCCGCAATATCGCCGCCACGCTGAAGTATCGGGTCCTTTTGGGTCTTGATATGAATGTCGCTAAGGTGCAAAACTACGGCCGTCATTGCTTGGACTCCCTATGCCAAATGTGGGTCTGTTCACTTGCTAGGCTGCTTTTCAGATCCTCTTGTTTAGTGTCGGAACGCTTGCGACTTGACAGCGACGGCCAAGTCTTGCTGCCGCCCATGAGACGGTCAGAATGAACTGCTGTCAGTTGCCCAAGCATTAAGATCTCGCTCATATCGCGCCTACAGATGCCGACAAATCAGCCCAGTCGGCAAACTCCCTTTCCCATGCCGTCTGGAATTCGACCTGATCAAACAGTCGTGTGAAGCCTCGTTCCGTTGGGAACAACACAAGATTGCGTCCGCCAGGGCGCACTGCGCTGGGGTACACGATTCCGTCCAGAGACCGATTGCGGGATACACGGAACACCAGCGCGAGGTATTCGCAGACGACTTGTGACGGCACATAGTCAATGTGCTCACGGGCGTCCTTCCGAACAGGCTGTGAGATTTCTTCAACGAACCGCTCGAGAAACAAAAGGGACTCACGTTCAGGACGGCGCGCCTCGTCAAAGATGGACGGTTCTGCCGGCAAGTGCGTTAAATCCAGAATGCGCAATTCGCGCTGGGTCTCGAACCGAGCAATAGCTGCCGCGCACGGTGGCCCGCTTAGTACCTCTGCGAGGGCGGTTTCGTGTTCAAACGCCAGATAGAGGTAGCTGATTCCTACGGGATTCATGCGCCCCGCCCTTGCGAGTTCAGAGGGTGGAGCGCCCATTTGTTCAGCGCCAATTGCCCAATCCGCCTCTTCACTTCTTATCCGCGCGCGAAACAGCGACGTTTTTTCTGGTAAGCGGCTGGGCAACTTCAAGCGCTTAACCAGCCTATCTATGGTAAGCAAGATGTGCCGTGGGTCATGTTCCCATGGGTTGGCCGACTTGGCGGCCGACGCGTGCTGGAAAAAAAACCGGATTTCATACTTGATTATGTTCACGAAGCTATCCCACAGGGCACTCAACTCCTCGTTGAGGTGGGAAGACGACCAATGCCCGCCCGCAGCCGGCACCCATTCGGTATGCACAAACGCCTGCGCGATTTGCTCGAAGAGCTGATCATGACAGGCAAGAGGCAAGGTCATCAAAACATCCTGGGTACCGGTCGGGGTCGACAACCAGCCTTGGTCGTAGGGAACACCAGCCTGAGTGGGGTCGTTGAAGTAGTAGAAAACGGCACTGCCGATCGGATGCATCAAAACGGCAACCGGTGCTGCTGAATGGGCGCGGGTCTGCCTCCCGCAGTAATCGCACTGCCGCTGGCTGGCATGTTGGCGAATGACTTCCTTGAGAAACTCATCCTCCACACAATCGGAGCAAACATGACCTTCTGGCTCGTACCAGCCGCGATCCTCCGCCTCCATCATTTCTCGCTTAGCTTGTCCCATTGCGATCTTCCTGAAAGCTCATGCGAAGAAATCTCCGTGGGAGTCGTCGCTTTTGGATTTGCGGCCGCGCTTGGCTATGGACAGGGCGGCGCGGCGGTGATTCTCGGCAGGAAGGCGTTTGAGGACTTCCTTGCAGGTAACGGGGCTGATGGTGTAGCGGACGCGGTCGTTTTCAGGGATGGTCCCGGCTTTAAAGAAATCGTGGTCAAGGTTGAGAGCGGCCCAGCCGTAGGGATCGGGAAGTACTTTGTCGAGTAGAGCTATTGGCGAAAAGATAAGGTGACTGGCTTTCATAGGTCCCGCCTCAGAAGGCGCGCTTCCGCTGGCGAGCCTCCCAATTTATCCCTTAGCCATGGCTTATCCGATAACTCATCCGGCGGACGCGTGGTCGTGGTCACGATGTACTGGAACAGCGACTGGCCTTCTCCCTGTTCCAGATTGCGCACCAGATGGAACAGTCGATGGTAGACGCTGAGGCCAAGGTCAGCCTCACGCGGACTGTCGTGCACCAGGAATGCCGGCAGGCGGGTGCCGCCTTCGATGCTCATGCACATCACGGCCAGATCGAAGGCGATGACCTTCAACGAGTCTATGGCCGCCGTCGAGCGCTCGCCGCCCAACTCGACGGAGAGTTTCAGGCCGTTGCCATCGAGGGCTACTTTCCCTGCGGCGTTCTGGCCGACCATCTCGCGAATGATGGCATCGAAGAAATACGATAGCCGACCGAAAACGCCTGCTTGCGCATCCCGGAAAGAGCCCGTCTGATCGCGCTTTGCCTCCATCTCGCCATCCAGCGTATCGGCGCTGGACTGCACTTGCTCCTGCGTGGCCAGCAATTCGTCCAATCGACCAGCATCGTCGATCAGGCGCCGGGTCTTGTACCAAGTGTCAGAACGCTCGTCACGTGCTTTCTCGGCGGCCCGCAAACGCTGGCTTAGTTCCTCGGCATGTTTGCGGGCGGGGATGAATGCCGCACTGATCCGCTCACGCTCAACCTTGTTTTCCTGCAACCGCTGCGCTTCCGTAGCTATGTCTTGCTTGCGTTGCGTTTGTCGCTGCGTTGCCTCTTCCAGATTCGGCAGCTTGTGGGATAGCTTGCAGCCCTCGGCCAGCGCTCTATCTATAGGCACATCGCAAATCGGACACAGCGGAATTACGGACTTGTCGACATCAATCGAGATACTGGGGAGTTCCCCCTTAATGCGGCGAATCAACGCTTCGATTTCCGGTATGCGTGCCTCAACCGCCGCCAAATTATTCGCCAAGCCATCGACCTCCTGCTGAGCCTCCGTGACCACTGTGCGTAGGGCATCAGGGTCGGCAAGGTCTGCGCTGCCGGCGCCTACTGTAGCTAGCCGTGCGAGGCTTGCCTTGGCGGCATTGCGCAACGGCTCCACGGCAAGCCGGCCGGGCAGAAGATCGTCCGGGTTCAGGCCAAGCTCTTCAATCAGGCGCGACCGTAACCGGTCCGCTTCCCATGCACGGCGCGTGGCATCCTGACTGGCATCCTTCTGGCGGGTTTCCAGTTCGCCGATCTCGGCGCGCAGTTTGTATTCCTCAGGGACAATGGCACCGATCAATGCCCGTAGCGCGTCCAGAATCTTCGTCGTCGAAAGCCCTCGCGCCGGGGAGCCGGAATCGGAGTCGGAAGATCGCCAATCCAGAACTTTATCAAAACGACATTCCTGATCCCGCGTCAGCCAGGCAAGCGCAACCTGCCAGGCATGCAGTGGATGGTCGCCGGGAATGAGTGCCACCACATCGGCGGAAAGAATGCTTGTTTCCACTGCTTCGAGAAAAGGATCCATGCCGGTCGGGGCGAAATTTCCTGCCAGCACTTGTTCCAGACCAACGCCCGGAATGGCGAAATGCTGGCGCCCGGTGCCGATCGGCCTGAGCACTGCCCATTCGGTTCCATCGACCACCACCTCCGCGCCGACCATCCCTTCTGGGAGGGCTTGAGCGATGCCATAACGCTGATCGTCCGGTGCAAATCTGTCCTCGCCCAAGCAATAGCGGAGCAGACGACAAAACAGAGTTTTTCCGCTACCGTGCCCCAAGGCGTTGTTGCTTTCTGACGCATCGGCCCTGTCCGCAGGATCGGGCGACCAGATGACGTTGAGTCCCGGTCGAAGCGTAATTTCACGGAGCATCGTGCCCGGCTCGCTCCATATCACGAGCCGCCGAACCCACAGTCGTGGGTCGCTACGCCCCGCCTCTGCCTTGAGGTCTAGACCGGAGCGCGCCAGCAGATCAAGCTGCCTTGGCATTGACCCAGTCCCGAATGGTGTCAGGGAGCTTCTGCACAAGCTCGTTGGTATCGCGCTGGCGCAGCAGGCTCAATATCATGCCCACGCGCCCATCGGGCCAGCCTTCCGTATAGATGGCATCCAGCCCCTGTCCTGGCTCCCAGGTTTGGGTGACAAGATTTTCGACCAACCGGCCGCGCCCCCGCAGTTCCCGAACGGCATTGCCCCAGGCATGGTCAGCCGGAGGTTGCATTTGAGTGACTCCGGTAGCCAAAGACTCAGCATCGGCACCAATCAGTCGCTGCCAGAGTGCGGCCTCATCGGCAGTTAGCGAAGGCGTGAGCAGCCTGGGCTTCATCGCCAAAAGCGCCGTCAGTCGCATCTCGCGCACTGGCGCAGGTGCGCCAAACGCCTTCAGCACGGCGGCAAGAACAGCGGCCTCCTCGTTGGCCTGATCCGTTCCCGGCTTCTCCCATGCGCCGTCAGGCAGGCTGCCGGGATCTTGTTGAACCAGCGGCGTCACTACAACCCCTTGGGACGTTCCCGGGATTTCCATGCTGAACAAATCGACCAGACCATCACCGCCTTTGGGTTTCCTTCCGCGCTTGGTTTTGGCCGGCACTGCCACTGCCGCAGCGGTAGCTTCAGCGGCGGCGCGCTGGTGGTTGAGGGCCAGAAGGCGTTTGAGGACTTCCTTGCGGGCGGCGGGGCTGATGGTGTAGCGGACGCGGTCGTTCTCGGGAAGGGTTTCGACTTCGATAAAGTTGTGGCCGAGGTTGAGATCGGTCCATGCGTAGGCATCACGGATGGCGATGTCGAGTTCGCGATGCAGGCGGCGCAGTTCGAGGATGGCTTGGTAGCCAGCTTCGGCTTCTTCAATAGCTTTCTTGCTGACCTTGGCAACTTGGGTCGGCGTGAGGTCGCGGGCGTGGAAGAGGTTGTAGATGTCGGTGAGGCCGAGCCAGAGTTGGCGCATGAGGGCGCGGCGGTGTTCGTGATAGCGCTCGCCAAGGTCGGCCAGCGCCGGGTGGGCGGTTTGCCATAGACCTTCGGGAAAGGGAAAGGTGTCGAAGCAGTTCGACGGTGAGTAGCGTAAGTCCTGCTTCAATGCACCACTGTATTTGCGCGCCCAGACTTCGTGCAGGGTGGATTGGACGACGGCGTATAGGTCGTAGCGGTCGGTGGCAAGTACCTTGAGTGCTTCAGTGAACACAACATCCGTTGGTTGCACCTGGGGACCAAAGTGCTTCGTGTGTCGCGAGAAGGCATAGCACCACTGCAATTGGCGTAGCCGTGCATAAAGTTCTGTGGTTGGGCGCTTGAAAAGCCACCACCTCTTTCTCAGGGCAGGTTCGGCATGCTTATCTCGTTCCGGCTTCACGTGTTGAACAACCCAATTCATAGCTCCAGCAAATTGCTCCGCACGCGACAAGGGCCAATCGGCAAAATAAACTGTTCGCCGTGGGGGGGCTTGTAAGGGATGATTGTTTAGCTCATCGCCGTTGATAAGGTACTTAACGACCTCGCCACTTGCCGGATCACTCTCGACTATTTGGGCTGCTTGGCTTGGTGTGATAACGAAACCATCCCCGGTCCACTTTGAGCCCTCAAACATCTGGCCATGGTTTTCGCGTAGCGAGATCGGTTCTCCGACGTCAATGCTGTCTTCAAAATATGCGCTGATTTCATCTACGGCTTTGCCGTCTAAGACACACCGGCCAGCCCATGTGCCCTTATGAAGACTCACCAGCGAAACAACAAGATTCGCCCGCCCCGGCCACTTGATACCGCGCACAGCCATGTTGATCGCGCCGCCCTGATTTAACACCTGTTCCAGCCCATCCTTGCGGATGTCGCCATCCTTGATGGAGTTAGTGGTGATGAAGGCCGTGAAACCGCCGGGACGCAGCAGGCTGTAAATACGGCGAACGAAATAGGCCACCAAGTCGGACAGGCCCGCAGGGGCGTATTCCCACTTCACATATTCGCAAAATGGGTGTCCATAGGTGCCGCTCAAGTGAGTGCCGCCAAGATACGGCGGGTTACCAAGAATGCAGTCGAAGCCACCGCGCTCAATGATCTCGGGAAACTCCAGGAACCAGTGGAAGAAGCGCTTGCGCTCGGCTAGCGCCCATGCTTCGGCGGTGGCCTGGCCTTGCGGGCGGATCTCTCCCTTCCAGTAACAGCGGAAGGCGGCATCGGTGACGAACTTTTGCAAATTGTCCGCCGCCTTGGGCTGGTAGAACTGGGCGATGGGAATCCCGGCAATTTGGCCCAGCAGCCAGGCATCGGCGCTTTGGCTAAAGGCGATGTAGCGGGCCTTCTTGGCGTCGATCTGGTCGGGGGTGTGCTCCGGCAGAGTGGCGAGATCACGCCAGCCACGCAGGATGTCATCGAGCTGTTTCTGCAAGGCAGGAGCGACATCGAAATTGACTTGCTTGTGGGCTAACCGCTCTCTCTTGTTGTTCTTGCGCAGCAGCGCGGCGGTGTCCTTGTCATCGCCGGGTAGCGTGACGAAGGCCTCATCGGGCACGCCGCGCTCGACCTCCTCGCGCAGGGCGAAACCGACGATGGCGTTGCCACATTTGATGTGGTGGTCGAGGAAGTTGAGCGGCTCGCCGGGAATGTGGGCCTCCAGCCAGAGGGCGACCTTGCAGAGTTCGACGGCGAGCGGGTTCAAGTCCACGCCGTATATGCAGTTGCGGATAACGTCGCGAATGGCGCTGCGGAAAGCCGATGGCGAGGGTTGTTCTTCGCCAGTGCGGACGATAGCGAGTTCAGTGGCAATGCGGCGGGCTGCGGCGAGCAGGATGTGGCCGGAACCGCACGAAATATCGGCGACGCGCAGTTCGAGCAGGGTCTTGGCCGGATCAGGGGCTTTGAGCTTGTCGGCGATCAGGTAGTCGAGCGAATGCTTGATGAGCGGCTGGACGAGGTCGTCCGGGGTGTAGTGGGAGCCGGTGGCGGCGCGCTGGTCGCCTTGGGCAAAGCTGAATTCGATGGTGCCTACCCTCTCCCCCTGCCCCTCTCCCACAGGGCGAGGGGAGACGCCGAGGAACACCGGTTCGTATTCGAGCAGGCCTTCGTAGACCGAGCCGAATTCTTCGACGTTGAGGGCGGCGTAGTTGACGCGGATGGTCTGGCCATTTTCGGGGTGCTGGTAGAGGCCGAGGGCGCGCAGGCAGCCGAGCAGGACGTCGTTGCCGAGCATGGCGCTCGCCAGCGGGCCAATGGCCGCAGGGCTGAACAGGTCGCCGGCCAGCGGGGCGAGGCCGAGCTTGTGGCCGGGGCCGTGAGCTTCGAACAGGCGGAAGGTGGCGAGCATCGCCAGCCACAAGTCGTGGTGGCGTTTGTCGGCGAGGTGGCGCTTTTCGGACAGCAGGCGCAGGCGTTCGAGGCTGTAGTAGCGCCGGTAAATATCGCGCTGCTGGCTGCTGGCCGGGGGCGGGAAAACCAGATCGCGTTCCTCGATGACGAGCAGAAAAAGCAGCCGGTAGATCAGGCGCAGCAGATGCTGGTAGTAGGTTTCCGGCTTCAGTTTGCCATCGGCGATGGATTGGCGTAATTCATCGTTGGCGGGATGGGCGAGAAAGCCGTCGGCGAAGTCGCGGATGGCCTGCTCGACTGCCTTGGAAAGACCTTCGCGGATGCGGGCGCCGGAGTCGAGGGAATCCTGATGGTAGCGTTCGATCAGGCTTTCCGCCGCGGCTTCGCTGCTGGCCGGCAGACGCGAGACGTGCAGCAGGCGATAGAGGATGGCGAAGTCGGCGAACAGGCCGTCGCCGAAGATGCGGTCGAGATCGAATTCCAGGTAGCTGAGCTTGATGAGACGAGAGCTATCGCGCAGCAGGCGCAGGATGCGGCCGTTGGTGACGATGCCATAGAGTTCGTCGTGAAGATTGAGGTATTCCTGCACCAAGGCGTGGGCGGACATGCGCGGCGCGCCAATGTGGGTACGCTCTGGCTTCTTGTCCAGCCCGGCGGCTTCGCGGGCGCCGATGATGTGGATGGGGGTGTTGCCGCGATGGGCGAGGCGGTGAGAGATGGCGTAGGTTTTGCCATTGAGCTCGACCCCCTTGGCCTGGTATTCGAGCTGGTAGCCGAGCAAGCCCAGCAGCGGCGTGACCCATTGCTGGCGGGTTTCGGTGGTCGCCGGGGACTCCGGCCGCAGGGCTTCCAGCTTGCGCTGGAAGATGCGCCAATAGTCTTGCGCATCGGCCCAGGCGCGGGCGATTTCGTCTTTGACCTTGGTGCCGGTATCAAGGCCGAAGTCGGCGGGCCGCTGGCCGGCGGCATCGTCGAGGTGATCGAGGATGTCCGGCGAAAGGATGGCGCCTTCGATGCGGATGCTGGGGTAAATCATTGCCCGCCCGTTCTGTTCTGAGTCCTGCGATATTTTTGCAGGCGGCTATTGGGCTTTTCAGGAAGAGTGAATTCAATCAGGCCAGCTTCCAGCATCTTTTTGACGAGATCATCCAGATATCGAGTGGGCTTGGATTTCCCAAGTTTTTGAGCGATCTCCTGTTTGCCGAGAGCACCGCCCTGAAGAAGTCCAAGTATTCGATTGGCCAGTTCTGACTCTCCCCCTGACTCTCCCCCTGACTCTCCCCCTGACTCTCCCCCTGACTGGGGCGCCGTACCGCCAGCGCCGACTTTCTGACCGGCCCCGCTCTCCCCCCTTGCCGCAGACTCCGTTACCTCCAGCGCCGCCGGGTGGATCGGCAGCCGCACCATGAAATAGCTGTGGTCGTCGTCGAATTCGAACTCGGCTGGTGGGGAACCATTTTTCTCCATGGCTTCCATGATCTTGGGGATGCCGGTGGAACGGCCCTCGGTGAATTCCAGTTCCTTGAGGAACTCGCCGATGCGGCGGTTGCGATACCGCCGTGGCTGTGCGCGACCAGCGCGCAGTTGCTCCAGCCGTACCGAACGATCCGGCCCCGGATAGCTGATAACGACCATTTCACTGTACTCAATGCGAACCTCGATGGGTTCGCGGGTGTCGTAGCCCCGGTGATAGACCGCATTGACGACGGCTTCTTCGATGGCGTCGTAAGGGAAGTTTTCGACACGAGTTGCTTCGGCTCGACCGTGATGCTTGATGACGGTCTCGGTAATCAGGTTGCGCTTGATGTAATCGAGCGCATCGCGGGTCATGCGTGGTATCGGGCCTTTGAATACCTTTTCCGAGAATTTGTTGCCGCCCGGCCCTTCCTTGGGAAACCAGACGACGTCGATCTGCATGGCGGGAAAGAAGCGCCAAGGCTCCGGATTGAACATCATCAGGCCAACATTGAGCGGGAACGGCGCTTCCTCCGGCCCGCCGATGACGCCCATCTGGCGGCCAAGTTCGACCAGTGAAAGAGTTGGCGCCTGCCCAGCCAGATCGCTGCCCACCTGTTGCAGATAGTCCTGCATCAGTTCGCGGGAGAGATTTTCCACTTTGGCCTGCTGGTTGATGCGGTCGTCGTGGGGAACGGTGGCCGCCAACGACATGAGTTCGGTTTCATCCGCCCCCTTGGCGCGAATGGTGCTGGAACCTTTGCGGATGTAATAGGCGTAGTCCTTGCTGTCTTTTCCCAGACTGACTTTCGCCTTGTAGGGGCGCGTCGCCCCGCCCAAGGCCCAGAGCACCAACACATGCCGTCCCTCGATTTCAACGGGAACGGCGATGGGATGGTAGTAAGGCGCGATGGCACTGAAGCCGAGATTCAGCAAATCCTTCTGGATGGCGTCGATTTGGGCGGGGTCGAGGCCCACGGGGGGCAAGACGGGACGCCCCTTGTCTTCCGCAATGCCGATCAGGATGTAACCGCCGCCCATATTGTGGATGTCATTGGCGAAGGCACAGAGGGTATGCAGGACGGCTTCCGGGTTCCAGCCGGCCTTGAATTCGAGGCGTTCCCACTCGACGGGTTTGCCGTGTAGAAGGTCCTTGATATTGATGGGCAGCGACATGGATTATTCCGGCAACAGGATGTAAATGCCGAGGAGATCCATCGGCAGTACGGGATAGACAACCTGGAATCGCTGTTTGTCCATGAGTGCGCTGAAGCGTTCGTGGGCCTCAACCAGGCGCTTTGACTGCTGTTCGGCGATCACGCGGAAATCATCATCAAGATTATCGAGAAGCTTGTGCTCGTTCTCCAGGAAGCTGGCACGAGCCTGCGGTGAGATATCAGAGGATGCACGCGCCTCGGTCAACAGCGCCTTGGCTTCGGCATGGTCGAGAAACTCTTTCTCCTGCGGCGTGCCGCGCCAGCCCCAGAGCAGCATTTCCTCGGCAACGATCTGGTGATTGAGCTTGGCTTGCTCGATGACGTTGCGGCAGCGAAAGAGCAGCAGTGTGGTCTTGATGCTGACTTGCCGGGAGCGAACGACAGCGGCGCGGGCGGCGCGCTTGTCCACCCGAGACAGCGTATTGGCCATGACAAGCTGACACAACTGTTCGACGAAGCGATGGTTACGCCCCAGGTAGTGATAACCCTCGGGTGTAGGGGAATGAAAGCTGACCTTGATTGCGTCGCGCTGGGGACTATTGCGAAGGTCTGGCAACAGCTCGCGTAGTTGCGGCGGCAGGTTGCCGAGGACCACACGGTATCCCTTGATGTCCTTATCGACCTGGACGCCAAGCAAGTTGTTCAGCGCCGAAGTGACGAAGTTTTCGACGACGACTGGATCGCCGATGGCTTCATCCATCTCGCGCAAATCAGCCTCGATCTCCTGTGCCTTGATGGCGTTCTGGGCAAAGATGCTGCGCGATGCTTTTTCGCGTTCGGCGGCTTCATCGATTTTGCGGGTGACATTGGCGCGGGCGGTGACTGCTTCGTCAAACTGACCAAAGTCGAATTCGATTTGGTTCTTGGCGACGCGCTTTCGCTCGATATGGCGGCCAGGATTGAGGAGCAGTGCCTGCGTGATGGTGTCGATGATGCTTTGTGAATCCTCTGGAAACGGAACGTTGATGCCCGTGGCGCGCTTGATCTCGCGCACCTTGCGCAAGAGCACATCGAGCACGACGCCGTCGATGGGATTGTCGGCGCCATAGAGCAGGCAGGCTTTGACCTTGGGGGCCATCTGGCCGAAGCGATCGACCCGACCTTCACGCTGCTCCAGGCGGTTTGGATTCCACGGCAGGTCGTAGTGCAGGACGCCGGTGAAGTGCTCCTGCAGGTTGATGCCCTCGGAAAGGCAGTCGGTGGCGATCAGCACTCGCAGCGGTGACTTGCCCATTTCTTCGATGCGCTGCTTGCGCAATTCGTCGGGCAACTCACTGGTGATCACTGCCATATCCAGCTTGGGAAACTTCTTCTTGAGTATCGGCGCGAGCTGCTCGCCGATGTATTTGGCGGTGGCGATATAGCGGCAGAAGACAACGGGGTTGAAGCCGCTAGTCAGCCAGTCGTCGATGATCAGTTCGGCCGAAGCCAGCTTAAGGTCTTGCTTGATGTTGCCAAGCTGTTCAAGCTGCTTCGCGAACTCACGAAGTTCCTGTCGTTGACGTTGCGTCCATGAGTTGCGTTCGACGATATGGGTAGGCGTGTTGTCGCTTTCGGTTCCGGATTCGGTATCACGAACGGGGTTGTCGCCAAGTTCCAGCTGAGCAACGTCGGCGGCGGCCGAAACTTCTGCATCATCGCCCACAGCGACTGCCAGGTTCGTTAGCCGCGTATTGAGCATCTCTACGCCGGCTGACGGGCTGGACATGACGCCACGCAACAGTGCGAGCGCCGTCCAGTATTGGACCCGCTGACGCCGTTCCTGACCTGAATCCGTCGCAATAAGTCGGCGGGCGAAGTCGATGATCTCTTCGAAGAAGTGCAGATAGGCGGGGGAAAGCTCGTAGGGCCACTCGAAGGCATCGCGTTCGGGGAACGGCGTGTCTTCGCCCATCCATTTTTCGACATCTCCACGCTTGCGCTGTATGAAATAGCGCGCCAATTCGCGGCGCTGGGCCTGACTGGAATTCGGCAGGTCGATGAACTCGAAATCGGGCTGAAGCAGTCCCAGCAGAGACTGAAATTCTTCCGGCTTTCCGCTGTGCGGTGTCGCCGTGAGCATGATGAGCTGCTGGCCTGGCTTGGCGGCGATGCGGCTGATCAGGTGGTAGCGTTGTTGCTGACTGTCGGATGCGCCCGTCGGCCGGGCGCAGGTGTGGGTTTCATCGACGATTACCAATTCCGGACATTGCTCGACGAACACGTCGCGTCGGGTGTCAGACTTGATGAAGTCGATACTGATGACCTGATACGGGTAGTAGTCATAGACGCTGGTGTCGCCCTGAATCTGTCGATCCAGACGCGCCTGGGTGTTGGAGCGGATGATGACGGCTTCCATGTCCAGTTTGGCGCGAATCTCGGCCTGCCATTGCTCGCAGAGGTGGGGCAGGCAGACGACGGCAAAGCGCTTAATCTTGCGGCGTTCCAGCAATTCCTTGACGATCAACAGCGCTTCGACTGTCTTGCCGACACCCACGTCATCGGCGATCAACAGCCGTACCGACTCCTGACGCAGGGCCATGATGAGCGGCACCATCTGGTATGAACGCGGCCGGAAGGAAAGCTTGGCAAGTGCGCGGAATGGCCCCGCGCCATTGCGGAAAGCCAGTCGAGCCGAATCGTAAAGGAGGCGGGCGGAGCTGATGTCTCCGAGGTCGGCGGCAGTGGGGGCTTCAAACCGGGCATCGGCGGGCAGATCGCTGGCAATGGCAAGCGGCAAATAGATGCCGGCAATTTCATCGTCCGATCCGCCGAGTGGCTTGACGACCAGGAGGTCGCGATCGTCCGAGGGCAGCACGATCCAGTCCCGTCCGCGCAAGCTGACGAGCTTGCCGGGCTGCAAGGAAGATTGTGAAAAGGCGGTCATCGCACCTTCCTGAAGATATCGGGTCGGGCCGCAACGATAGCTGCCAAATCGTCCTTGTAGTAGTAAATCCAGACCTCGTCACCGCGCGCCATGATGGCTTGGCGCTTGGCGTGATCGCTTTCCTTCACGGCGGGTTCGTCATGCGGAGTACCGTCGCAGAAGACCCAGATGCGAGGTTCGTAGTAGAAGTCAGGCTGGACATAGAGGCCATCGACCCGCTTCTGTGCAGCGTCGGGGAGTCTCAGGCCGTACTCGTAGAGATGATTGATGAACTTGCGCTCGGTCGACGAATTGGGGTCGAGATTGCGCAGCAGCGCTTGGTATTGCTCTTCGTAGCTGCCGAAGCTGGTGTTGGTTTGGATCTCAATGGAACAGATGCGCAACTTCTCCAGCGCATCCTTGATGAGATGGCGGTCGATGATCCTGTGGTCGCGCTGGTTGTAATAGCTGAGCAGGTCGTCGTAACTTGCCGGCCCCTTGTACTCGGCATCGTCGAAACGACACAAGGCAATGGCCTGATTGATAACATTATGGAAGACATTCACGTCTTCGACGAATTGCGAAAGGATGCCAAGGCTGCCTTCGGCGGCTTCATACAGCAGGATGTTGGGTGCCTCCGAGTCGCCGATGGCGACCACCCCGATCTCATTCGGTTCGACCTGGAAGACGCGCTCGATGGCACGCTTGAGTGCATGCTGCAGGGTGATGACCCCATCGGGCTTCAAGCCCAGCGGCTGGATTGGCTCGATATACAAGGCGTCCGCGAGATTGGAAGTCCAGAGTTTGACCAGGCGGAATTCTTCCTTGAGGTTGGCATTCGCTTCGGCACTGGTGTCCGGCATGGAGCCGCGCCAGTCGCCGGAAATCAGGCCAATGGGGAAGCCTTCGGTTTTCTGCTTGCGCCATTGGGTGTTGACGTGAATCAGACGCGCCGCAGGAACATAACGCAGGTTCAGCAAGGCGTTTTCAGTCGTCGTGGCGACGGCCTTGCGGATACGATCAACCTGTCCGCCATCGACAGAGAAATAGGTGCGAATTTCGTAGCCACGCGAGACGCGCTCCTCCTCCTCGCAGGAGATGCGATCAATTTCTTCGGCACGGGATTCGGCCATCTCCATCAGGTCATGGAGGTGTTCCTTGAAGGCATTGTCCGAAAGATCGATACCAGAAAATGGGCAGGTACTGTCCTTGGCAGCGTCGCCGGCCATGAAATAGCCGGTCTTGCTGCTGATCTTGGCTTCGGTCAACGCCGATTCGGCGTCCTGGATCACAAGCTGGCATACCCGATATTTGCGGCCGTTGTGATAAATGATGTTCATCGGCCCGAACTCCCTCAGAGCAATCGAGCGCGGTCGCGAGACAAACTCACCGGACGAATCGCCAGTGGGCAGGAAGACCCGGAGCGGGAGCCGGGTGAAGTTGTAACCGGGGAGGAACCCCTCGGAAGCAAGATAGCGATAGGGATAGAACTCGGATAATTCGCTGGATCGGCCGGCAAGGTCATTGCGCAGCAGATCGAGCTGGCGGGTCGCCTGATCCTGATTGCGTTTGTGCTTACGATACTCGTCGCTGCCCAGACTGAGCGTTCCGCTTTCAATCTTCTGGGTGGCGCGGCTGAGTATGGTTCGGGCCGAGCGGTAGAGCCTTCTCCAACGATCCAGCGCGTGATCGAGATTGTCGGCCACCTTCGACAAATTCTGGTCGATCCACTGATCGGAGTACCAGGTCGCCCCATTGGTTTCCAGCTCTCCCTCGAAGTCTCTTATGGCGCGCTTGAAGGTCGCCTTGATGTCGCCGAACGTCGCCGGCGACATATCGAGACCGGAACGAACTTCCTTGGACAAGGGCATCTTGTCGTTATCGTCGATCACCAGCCTCATGATGGACGGCTTGCCCGCTCCTATGTCGTCGAGCCCCGGCATGCCGATTTGCGATGCCACAAGCGCGTTCAAGTGCGAGGCGAGAAGCTCGCGGTTACACAGGTCAAGGCGTGGCGCCATGACCGCCCCCGCCACCAGGGCCGCCTGCTCCTTGAAGTAGTGCCGATCGTGAGGCGAGTACGTCGAGCAATAAGTAAATACCAGTGCAGCCTGCCCACTGCGGCCAGCGCGTCCAGAACGCTGCGCATAGTTGGACGGGTTAGGAGGCGCATTGCGCATGTGGACGACACTCAGGTTACGAATGTCGATACCCAGTTCCATCGTCGGAGAACAAAACAGGGCGCTGATTTTCCCTTCGCGGAACAGGTCTTCCCGTTCGATGCGGATGTCCGTACTCAATTGCCCGGTGTGGTCGTCACCACGCAAGCGCTTTACCTTCGAAAAATCTCGGGAATATAGGCTGCGGAAGAAAAGATTGGGCCGGGGCGCCTGATTCTTGTAGGAGCGCTGCTTGATTACGTCGGCTTTCACCGTCTCGCCATCGCCGACTTTCCAGACTATCTTTTCCAGACGCAGGCGATAGACAGGCACCTCTTCATTTTTTGCGTTACGGGCGATCTGCGACTTGAGGAAGTCGGCCTGTTCGAGCATGGTCATCAAGCGCTCGATGAAAACCCGATAGTTCGGCCCCTTGAGGTCAATGTCAATGTCGTTCTGGCGGACATAGAGCTTGATGAATTTTCCCAGGGCACTAGCCGGCCCCATGCTCTTCGAGGAAAACCGTGCCGACTTGTGGAGTGGATCGTAACGGATGAAAAAAGGCTCACGAAGCTCTTCGTTCCGGTCCAGCGTCCAAGGTGCCCGCAGCAGTTCACGGAAGTGCTTTTCGTATTCCTTGATCTTGGACAGCGTCAGGTAGTTTTCGCTGTGAATGGCATATTCGAGGCGGAAGAAATCGAGGATGGTGCTGATGAACTCCTTGCGTTCATCGAGCTTCAGGTCGCCGATCAGAGGAAAGCTGTTCCAGGCGGCATCTGCCGCACGGCGATCAAGGTCGGCATAAGTGACGGTGAGCAGACCGCACTGCTCAAGATTGGGCAGAACAATCCGCCAGCTTCTGCGCAAATCGGCGATAGCTCGATACAGCAGGTAGTCCTGAAAGCAGCGTTCGTAGTCATCACGGACCGATGCGAACTGGGGCTCTTCGTTACGGTTGCCGAATTCCGTGAATGGCACGGCAAGCGCCTTGAAAATAGCTTCGCCAAGCGTGGCATAGGTCAGGGTCTGGTTAGGTGCCAGTTCGAGCGCTTTGCGGATTCCGGCGCGCAGGCGAACCACCTGGACAAAGTCATTGAAGTGTCCGGCCTGCAAAGCGGCATCCTGCCGGTTGTCGGTGAAGCTGAGGAGCTTCTGGTCTTCCTGCCGGTAGCCCGCATCATTGAGCCGATTGAGCATGGAGAAGGCAGTGATGGTCGTGGAGGTACTGCGGCCTTCGCTGCCCAGCTTCGTCAGCTTGGTTCCCTCATTGGTCTTGGTGTCATAAAAAATGCCTGCCGTTGGATCGAACAACAGCGGAGCTTTCATGAACCAACCCCACCATTTCAGCGGCTTTGATTCCGAGCACTCACCTAATTCGTTGAAGTACAGCTTGATCGGAAATGATGCCTTTTTCTTCGAGTCGGGCACGGGACCGGTTTTGGTCTGCCGCACCCATGCCTCCGGTAGCAGCTCGCTGTCTTCCAGCGGATCCCAGATATCTTTCCCGACGATCAGATAGCCATCCGTCGCCTGTGAATCCTCATCCGAGCTCTCCCTGAATTCACGTGGCTCAAGGCGATTCTCTATCCTGGAAACAGAAATGAACGCGTGGCCACTGGCCCGACTGAACACATTCGGAAAGATCGGCTTCTTGTCTGCCGAGTCGGCTTTGAAAATTCCAGGCTCAAGCGTGATGAAACGCTTTCCATCCTGATCGAGTGTTGTATAGACAGACCCGGTTTGCGAGATGAATTGATGAAGCTTGAATGGCAGTTGCGTATAGCGTTGTCCTGCCTCCTGCATTCGTTGATTGACGGCACTGATCCACTGCAAGAGATGCTGCAGAAAGACCAGGCAATCGCCGACTGTCCTCCCCGAGGCGACGGCAAGTGACTCAACGATGGCCGACAGGCGCTGTGGCTTTCCCCGAACCAGTCGCCCTTCTCGCTCTTCGAGTGCTACGGCGTTTTCAAGCCATACCGCAACTGGATGCAATTTCAGACTGTCGGCATCGGCGGTCTGATTTACGCCTGCATCAATCGCTTGTGCCAACGCGTCTGACGATGGCAATAATCCCTTGTAGTCGAGTGAGCGGGCGAGTGTCTCGTTGATGACTTGGTCAGGCGAGAAGGGTTTGCCGAATAGCTTGGTCGCAACTTTGGCGACCTCGGCGCGTTGCTCCGCAAGCGAACCCACCGAAACCATGGTCGCCGATGTGCCAATGCAGACTACCGGCTTAATGCAGCGGGCGCGGATCCGCCGGATCAGCATGGCAACATCAGCCCCCTGCCGGCCGCGATAGGTATGCAGCTCGTCGAAGACCAGAAAACTCAGGTTCTCGTAGATCCCGTCGCGGATCGATCGCTCACGAAGGCGTGTCAGCAATAGCTCCAACATCATGTAGTTGGTGAGCAATATCTGCGGCGGGTTCTCGCGCATTTCGGCGCGCTTGCCCTCCTTCTCCTGCCCTGTGTATTGGCCAAAACTGATTGGGAAAGTCTTCCCGGTAGTTTCTTCGTAGTTGTCCTTGTAGCGAGTAAATTCCTCAAACTGCGAGTTGATCAGAGCGTTCATCGGATAGACGACGATCGCAGTGACACCCTTGGCATGTGGGTTGGACAGCAGATAATGAAAGATCGATCCAATGTAGGTCAATGACTTCCCGGAGCCCGTTCCGGAAGTAACGATGAAGTCCTTGCCGGACGTGCCGAGTCTGATGGCCTCGACCTGATGCTTGTAGAGTGAGTAACCTTTGAAGATGTCACGAATATCGGAGTGAATGTCTCCGGCCTGCGCCAGCTTCTCCAAGCTGCCGTACATCTCGAATGATGGATTGAACTGGAGCAGCGGCTCCGGCCAGAGCTTCCCCTGATTGAGCGCTTCCTCGACGGTAAGTCGAATCGCGGGATCGTCGATCTTCAGGAAACTTCGGATGTAGGTCGCGTAGTCCGAAACGATGTCAGCATGGGTTTGAAAGACGTTCATCGGCTATCTCTATCTGGGCGATTCCGGATGCATGTTACCGCGAATGTTTCGTGTCATGAGCTCCAGTATTGATGGTGATAACGTATGCGACCAGGTCAAGACGTGGACAAGCGACTACCATCGCCGACGGCTAAGCTGTCCACCGCAGCTCTTGGCACCGAAAACTGTTAGCACTGCTGACATTCCCTGCCCCAAAGTTCGACCCATCCAGGCCGAACGACCGGCGAGGATCTGGCGCGGACCCTCCCTTGGTTTCTGGGGAACTTGTGCAATCGTGCGATGGTCTCAACCGCGAGTCTGGCGATTCACGCAGTGCGCACGAATATCTCTTTGCCATCGTGCAGCGAATTGCCGGACCCCGAATAGTTTTCCACGCTGGCTGTGTCAGCCCGATTGATGCTCGTCAACGCATCGCCCTATGCTCGCAAGATCGAGCGCAAGAGCCGGACTGATCTCCTCGACACCGGCAGCCGCAAGGCTCGGAGATACCTGTAAGTCTGTAGTCAATCGTTTGGACAGCATCCTGGCAACGAGCGCCAGCCATCGTTCCGCCGCAATCCAGGGCAAACGCGGCGCGGTCGCGATCGGGCTTCGCCTACATTCGTGCGGGGTACAGCCCCGCTCCACTGCCCCAAGCAGCAACAACTGTGTGAGGCCAAAGACGTCTGCGCCAGGCGTGCCTCGTGTGACATACACGAGGCATCTTCACGCCGAACAATCGCAATGGCGCCAGCCAGTGCGATCCCTGCTGCAACGCTGCCCGCGCAAAGCGGCGGCAGTTCTGCGCCAATCGCGTCGTCACTACCGCAGCGCCAGCCGGTAGTGACGACGCGCACGATGCCCCAGCCGACAATGACTGATCGGTGGCTGGCGCAAGTGACGACCCCAAGTGATGGGCTCCCTGACCCATCGTCATGCTGGACCGCGCAATACGGTCCTTCTACTTGCCCGCTCCCAGCGGGCTCAGTCCGAAGCCGCGCCGCAGAGGCGCACCTCCGAGCCCTGGGTCAAGGGCTCATCTCGATGGATCGGCTTCCAACAGGAAGCACCATCGATGCCAATGCCGCGTGCCGCGGTGGCAAGCAGCAAAGCAAACGGCATGAAACGGGAGTGGTGTCCCGGGTCCCTCGTACCTCCCGCCACGCTTAGGCGTTCGGGACGGACAGAAACACTTACCGGACAGGCTTCACACACCAGCAGCAGAGCAAAGGGCAGGAACAAAGGGGCAACAAATGGATAAAAGGGATTGAACCTGGCGAGGAAATGATGCGGGACCTGAACTACGAATTGAAACAGCTCTGTAATCGGAATCGCGACGGCAGCTATGCCACACAGCACGACCGCGAGCGCGTGCTCGACCAGATCGCCGACCAGCTCCAGGAACTGGGCTTTCGACATATGGTTGTCGTCGGCCTGAAACCGAAGCATGTCGATGGATTGGTCGAGCGCTGGAAAGCGGAGGGTCTGGCCGTCGGCACGATCAAGAATCGGATGGCGGAGCTTCGCTGGTGGGCCGAGAAGATCGGCAAGCAAAACGTCGTCGCCAAGGATAACGATCACTATGGCATCGGTCATCGACAGTACGTCACCAATGTCAGTAAGGCCCGCGAGCTAACGGCCGGCGACCTGGCGAAGATCACCGACCCGTACACGCGGATGTCGCTGCAGCTACAGGCGGCATTTGGATTGCGGCGCGGGGAGTCGATCAAGATTCGGCCCGAGTGGGCGGATCGCGGCGACAGGCTCGTTCTGAAGGACACCTGGACCAAGGGCGGCCGCGAGCGGGAAATCCCGATCCGCAATGAAGAGCAGCGCCGGGTGCTCGACGAGGCAAAGCGCTTCGCCGGCAGGGGCAGCCTCATTCCGGCCGACAAGCGATACGTGGAGCAGCTCCGACGCTTCGAGTACCAGTGCGCCAAGGCTGGCAGCCACCGGGTGCACGGCCACCGCCATCAGTACGCGCAAACGCGCTACCGGGAACTCACCGGCTGGGCTGCGCCAGCCGCCGGCGGCCCACGCTCCAAGGAATTGACTGCAGCCCAAAAGGTGATTGACCAAGAGGCACGGCTAACGATCAGCCGGGAACTGGGGCATGAGCGCGAGCAGATTACTGCGATTTACGTAGGCAGATGATCTGCCTGGTCGAAGGCGATGTTCTTGCGAAGTCAGATGGCTGTTAGCACTGCTGACACCGCGCACGGCGGCATTTGTTCGGACCAACTGCCACGCCAGCCCCGACTGACCCAACCGTCCCTGTAGAACTATCGGTCGCGTTTGCGCACTACGGTCACCGTACCCTTTTCGCCAATAATTGGTAGCCAGGGTTCGGTCTGAACTGGAGGTAGAATGGATCGTTATAACCGAATGGCCCTCGGCCTTTCCGGCCGTTCGTTACTCGATGATGCCCCGTCAGCTCGAAGAATTCGAGTAGCCGCTACGGAGAGCACAAACGGGTCGATCATGATCGTGACAGACGATCGTAGTCCAGACTGGCGGCTCACAAGCAGCCGTAGGTCGATCAATTGCACATTGCTAGGGACGAAGCCTAGATGCATAATCGCTCCGAAGGTCTACGATTCCTGCCTCATCAGGCTTCGCTGTTGTCGGCTTTGGTGGTCGGGCGCTGTGGATGTATTCTCTCTCGTGGATGTGCCTGAAGGCGCATCAAGTCTTCACTCTTCAGATGGGTTTAGGAGATCAATATGTCAGGATCAGGTGGTGGTGGCGGGGGCGGCGGTGCCCCGATGGGAACTTGCGAGACGCTGGTCATCGACACGCAGTTGAGCTCTCCTAAGCCAAGCGTTATTGCCCTGATTAATGTTGGCGACCTCCTAGAGGTCACGACCGAGACGAACGGAGACACCACGACCGTGGTCGTCAAGCACGACGGCGCCATCGCAGGCGGCCTGGCGTCGCCGCTACTGCAGCGACTGCGCCAGTGCATCGAGGACGGTACACAATACAGTGCCAAGGTTACCGCGAAGAAAGATGGGATGGTCCGCGTTCGCGTGTCAGCGATCAGGCTGTGACCAACGAATCTATGATTCATGTCGTAGGAGGTGCCTACGAGGAGCAATGCGCGCGCCCCCAGTGGCACGAGGTGTTTGGCTCCGCCGGCCGCGCGGCATCTGCGATCGCCGCGGTCGCTGGCCCGAATCTGGTCGAATTGCATTGCTACGTGGACAACCAGACTCAAGAAGTCGTCGCTGCGCGGTGCACCCTCGAGGGTTCGCGTCTGTCCTCCACCCTAGTCGAGCGCACCTGTAGCTTCCGCTACCACCACGGCTTGGACACCCCCCGCATCGAGGCTCCGCGAACCAGTTACGCGCCCATCCACGTGCGAGCAAGCCAGATCGTGCGCTTTGGCATGCTGGAAGGGGAAGCCATCGTCCACGGGGAGCGGGTGGTCTACGACCCGCAGAATGCCATGGCTCCCGATATCTTCCAGACAAATGGATCGACCGCGCGCGAACTGGCTGTCGTACTGAATCACCGCGAGGCCGCCGCGATAACCCAACTCGGCAATGCCGCACCCGAGGAACAGGCAAAGGCCGTGCTCGCGCAGAACTCGGCACAGGTGGTGGTTATGAAGCGTGGTCCCTTGGGCGCGCTCGTCTGCGACGGCGGTACCTTCACGACGATTCCGGCATACGTCTCCGACAACGTCTGGAAGCTCGGCTCGGGCGACATTTTTGCTGGTCATTTCGCCTATCGTTGGTTGCACGAGGGCAAGTCTGCGGTGGACAGCGCGATCCTAGCCTCCCAAGCCACGGCACTGTACTGCGAAACCAGCGGCTTCCCAATGGCTAGTTCCTTCGAATCCTTCGACAAGCCGGCCATCACAACGTCTCCGCGCTATCGCGCCGGCCACCGCCCTACAGTGTACCTAGCCGGCCCATTCTTTACGCTCGCGCAATTATGGCTGATCGAGCAAGCGCGCGCGAATCTGCAAAGCTTCGGCCTCAACGTCTTCTCGCCGTACCACGATGTGGGTTACGGGAGCGCCGACGACGTGGTGGAGTTGGACCTCGATGGGATCCATCACAGCGACATCGTCTTCGCGGTGGGCGACGGGCTCGACTCGGGAACCATCTACGAGATCGGCTACGCAAGAGCCCGCGACATACCAGTCATCATGTACTGCGAAAATGAATCCTCGGAGGATCAGAAAATGATGCAGGGCTCGGGGTGCATCCTCTGCACCGACTACGTCAGCGCCATCTACAAGACTCTGTGGACTGCCATCGCGCGATGAAGACCGCGCTGCTGTTGTCCGGAGGCATGGATTCGCTGTGCATTGCATGGTGGAAGCGGCCGGATGTTGCGATCACCATCGACTACGGTCAATTGCCGGCGCAGGCCGAAATAACGGCAGCAGAGGCCGTCTGTGGAGCCTTGGATATTGAACACCACGTGATCCGGGTCGACTGTCGTGCTCTGGGCTCTGGCGACTTGACCGGCGCACCCGCTGACGCGAATGCGCCGGCGAGCGACTGGTGGCCCTACCGCAACCAGCTGCTTGCCACGCTCGCGGCGATGAAGACAATCAGCTTAGGCGTCACCCACCTGCTGCTCGGGACCGTACGTTCCGATGGCAGCCACAAGGACGGAACGCCGGAGTTCGTTGGTGCGCTGAACGTACTGCTGTCAATGCAGGAAGGTACGATGACGGTGGAGTCACCCGCGATCCACCTTAGCACGGCCCAACTGGTGCGGCTGTCGGGTGTCCCCGAGAGCCAGCTCGCCTGGGCCCACAGCTGCCACAAGGCCAACGTGGCCTGTGGAGACTGCCGCGGCTGCAACAAGTTCTTCGAAACGATGCAGGAGCTGCAAAGTGACGTGGAAAGACTTGGGCAACCCGCACCCGCGCCCTGAGCCGGCCCCTTACACTCCGCTGGAATGGCCAGAGGGTAAGGCGCTTGTCTTCGAGGACGACGTGCCGACGATGGAACGCCCGGAGACCTTGCTTGCCTTCTCCGCTTCCGCGGCCTCCTTCTCCTCTCTCGCAGGTTCGCGTCGAACGCGCTATGGCTTCGGTGCGCTGGGCCTGGCGACGCTTGGGACGCTCTTCACCTTCACCAACAAAGTTTTGCTGCAGGGCAGCGACCAGCTCGGCTTCGCACTGTCGCAGCGCCCGGCACCATCCGCGGGAGCAATTCATCCCATCCACGTCATCGCCCATTTGCCCGGCTCACCACGGCTGCACCGGTACGACCCTTTCGCACACTTGCTGAGGGAGCTGTCCTGCGATGTCGACATATTGCAACTTCGCGATTCGATGAACGCAGTGGTGGATGGCTGCGACGGCGTGCTGCTGATGTTTGTGGCGGAACCTGGGCGGACCTTCGCCAAATATTCGCAAGCCTCCAGCCTGGTGTGGCGAGACGCCGGCATCTTACAGGGCTACTTCTCGATGGCGGCCGAGGCGCTAGGCCTGAATTTCGCGCCGTTGGGCGTGACGGGCGAGCCCTGGGCCGGCCAGCTAATCCAGCAGGCTGGGCTGGCGGGAGTCGGCGTAGCGTTTGTGGGCACCCGGCCGTAGGCGTGTCTTTGCTTGATGGGACGGCCCGGCTGGCAGCAACTCGCGTACCGTCTCGGGCGAGGACATCATCTCCAGCCAGATCACGGCGTCCAACTCCGATGCGCGCACGCCAATCGCCCGGCTGAAGCGTAGGAACTGCTCCTCGAGCTTGAGGTAGTCGCGCTCCACCGTCAACCCGCGCTCGAAGAATCCTCCCAGAGCGCCCGCGCGCAGGATGTGGATGTCAAGGATCGCGACATCGTCGGCGTCGAGCCAATTGCGAGCAATCCACGACGCGGTCTTGGGGCCGATGCCTGGCACGTCGAGCAGCCAGTCGCGCAACGCCTTGCCGCTACCGGTCGGCGCAGAGCCAGCGGCCAAGCGCGACAGCGCGGCCGCTAGGTACTTCGACTTCTGCTTGGCGAAGCGATAGCGAATCGATCGGCCATCGATATCGATAGGTTCGGATAGCTCGAAATAGAGACTGTCCTCACTGGGCGTTCCGGTGATTAGGCCTTTGGACTTGAGTTTGCGGAACGCCGCAACGCCTACGCGCGCGGGAATTCCGTGACCGCCGAGCAAACAGGCGGCCACCTCTTCTGTAAGCGTCTCGCCCAAGCGATATCGAATCGTCTCGCCGCCGACACGCCGGGCGAGGACTTGGTACGCCCAATATGCGGGGGTCGGGAACGCATCGACTGCGCCCCATCGGACACCCGGGAGCAACTCTTTACTGGCGGAAGGCAGTTCGAACTGCACTACGGTGGTCTCGAGAAAGACGGCAGCGTACTGGCTCATGGCATGCTGGTGGCAGAGCCGAAGTGATGGTTCAACACTCGAAATAGTTCATGGCGTTCGACAGGATCCATCTGGGCGAAGCGATTTACCAAGCGAGCGTGGCGGCGTTTGATAGTTTGCCGGTCCCGGAATGTGTGGCCCAGATACGTCCCATCGTGAAGGCGATCGATCGGCTCAAAGTTCATCCACACGTACTCCTGACGTACGTCGACGTGGGTCTTGGCGAAAAAGCTTACTTTTCTCCATCCCGGTAAGGCTTGCGCGTACAGCTCGTTGTCGTAGCCCGACAGCATGACCTTGCAGGGGACGCACTTGAGCGTTTCCAAAAGTCGCACATGATCTTCCAGTGAGTACTCGTGCCGATAGATCTTCGCGCGGCGCCGTGCGGAAGGAACGTAGGGAGGATCCGCGTAGATCAGTTCGTCGCCTTGGTAGGCAAAGCTATCAAGAAATCTCACAGCATCGGCATGCTCGAGATTGCACAGCTTCAGCGGCTGCGCCTGCCAATGCTTGATCACCCGTGCGTCGATGTCAACGCCAATAGACACTTCCGCAGGGCGCTTGTGGCGAAGCACGGCGCCACCGCCAAGGTGCGACTCGATATAGACCCTGTGCGGCGGCATCAGATTGATGAGCCGCTGAAAGCACTTACCTTTTCCGCCTGGATAACGCATGCCGAATCATCGTCAAAAATAGCGATGATGTCAATAGGCCCAGCGACGCTTATTGCGTAACCAGACTTTTTGCATGCTCGTTCAGAATCTGAGCACTAAATTTTCTTGCGCCGCCAGAGGAGCGGGGTCCAGGCAACCCCGTCAGCCGTGCCCGCCATCGATATTGCGGTTAGTGTTTGCGCCGGTACATTGACAGGCGACGCAAGAAGCATTGCGCGACCGCCGTAGCCTAGCGCACGTGCTTGCACCTTGTCTCCGTCAAGCGGTTTCTCGCGCAGTTCTGATCGTACTAGGTCAGCGCCAATTTCCTCGCAGCACCTGAGAAAATCGTCGACCTTCTGCTCGGAGAAATCCTTTAAGAGGAGTTCTCTTGCGAAGGGAAGGTTACCTTCCCTCAGATGGCAGTGGACGGTCGCGTTCAGGCCAATTTCCTTGGCTATTCGTCCAATCGCGTCGATCCCATCATTCCAGCCAGAGATAAACACGAACGCTATTGGTACGGCGAGCAACCGCTTCCGGATCGTTGGATCGAGTGCGTCACGCTGCTCCCCGAGGTCCTTGCGAAGGTCTTGTCGATCGAACCAAGCAGCCAGTATGTCTGTTGCTTGGCTGCCTGATCCGATGAAGTCATCGATGAATATGAGCGGCTTCGAATCTCCCGATTTTACGTAGTCGTCGAGCGAGCCCAAGCGTTCGATACACTCCGAATTCAGGTCCCTGGAAAAGTACGTCCAGACAGCGCTACTGTCCTTTGCGCTGCCGAATGGCGCGACCCAGCTCCCCCTAAAGTGCGCATTGGCACTGATGAATGTACGCAGCGCATTCGCAGCGTCCTCACGTGTCAGCATCTTGAAGTGATCGAGCAGACACAGCGCGCATTCCACATGGTCCGTCGTATCGAACTGGCGCAGCCATGCCATGGTTCGCTTTTTCTTCTGGATCGCGCCTAGTGTCGGTCCATCCGGCTCCTGATAGGCCGAACGCAGGAGATCGAATTTCGAGATTCTTGTCTTGACGTCCGACCTCTCCAAACGCTCGTGTATCGGACGAATATCGTGCGGTACACCTTGCCAGTATCCGCCGACAGCGAGCCGCCGCTTGTACGCTAGCAAGGCACCGGCATTGCGCTTACTTGTCTCCACGGCCCACCCAGGCAGTCTCACTTCGTACTGCGTGCGCAGAATCTTTTGCGCCGCAATGAAGACAGCGTCGGCAATCGCAGGTGCCGAGAAGATGTAGACTCTGGGTTGATCTGACATGTATTGCTCGACCCAGCTGCCGCGCAGCTTCATGTGCTCGCTCAACTGCCGTGGCGGTTCGCCTTTCTGAATCAGGAATGCCCGGCCGATCTGCGTTTCGCCGGATGCCAACTTGAGCACCCGGGCCATGATCATGGAATCCAACGCCACTCTGCTCGGAATGCCGACACCACCACAGATGGTCAGCATTTTGTGAACCTCATCGCGCACCAGAGTCACAAATTCCTCGCGCATCTGCGGGTGATCTAAGTTTCCTCTGAAGAGATCAAGTCCGTCGGTTCCTTCAGTCCCCTGTTGCTCTGAAGGATAAGGGCTGGAAAGCTGGAACGCTCGCACCCACAAGCGGCGCTCCCTGATCGCCATCAACGTTGCCTCCGCGTTCACCAATTGTTCGTTCGCCGCTGGATCGAGGGCACCGACGTCCAAGCCCAGCGCCTCGCCCAGCGCCACGGGGCTCATGGTCAATATGGCGTCATCAGCTTGCGTAAAGAGGAATATCAGCAACTGCTGCCAGGAAACCTGCTTGGCGATAGCCTCGATGAAGGCCCGCATCATCTGCTCAATGGCAATGACTTTGGGATGTCGATAGATCTTGGCGTAGGCTAGCACTCGCGCTAGCTGGAGCTCATCGAGCACGGACGCTCCAGACATCTTGATCCCGAACAGCCACACCTCCTCGTCAGCGTCGAGAAAAATCTGGCCCCCAATGTCCTGTGGCAGGTCTTGGGCAAGCATCGGGCGCGCGGTGAGCTTTTGGACAAGTCGCGGAATGTCTAAGAGCGACGGTGTGCCGGCACACCTAGCATCTCGCACCAGATAGTCGAGCTTGTCAGCGTCGTAGGGGCCGGAGATGAGCTCGTGAAGTAGAGGCCGCTTGTCGTCGATCTTGCGCCCGATGAGTGCCCGAGACGTCTTCTCGACGATGGCCTCGAGGTTCTGGGCTTGGTCTTTGTTGAAATGCAAGTCGGGCCCGTACTGGGTCAACAGTACATGCAGCAACTCCCGCATGGCTGGTGACCGAACGATGTAGTAGGCAAGCATCTCCGAGAGTTGCTTGTCCTCACCGCGGTCACTCTCGGCAAGCTGATCCGAGAACGCCCTCGAAAGCGTCGCGAATTCTGGCAGCGCCTCAATCGCCCTCTCAGAGACATGAGAAAAAGCAGCATGACCGACGTCGTGCAACAGCGCGCACATGCGCAGGAGTTGCGCCTCGTTGTCACCTATGAGCGCTGGCTGATCGGGTTTGTCGGTTCTTTCGATCTTTGCAGCCGTGTTGAGCGCTGCGATCAATTGCTGCATCTGGAACAGCACCCCAAGCGTGTGTTCGAAGCGGGTATGAACCGCTCCTGGGTAGATCCAGTGCACGACACCGAGTTGGCGAATGTATCGTAACCGCTGTAGCAATGGCGAATCGAGAATCACCACTTCCATTGGCGTCAGGACAATCGTTCCCCAGAGCGCATCGTTTATTTCCTTGCGCCCAAATTGCGGCTGCAGGGTACGCAGGGTGTCGGTGTACGCGCTCAGGTATCGACTCGCTAACTCTTCCGCGATTTCTTGGACCGCGCTCGGGGTCAGTTCGACACCCACTTCGCTAGCTCGTGACAGTTGGAGATCCAGCAAGGAAGTGTTCTTCCACCACGTCCTTCAAAAATTCCCTGGATAGCGGAGAGTGGCTCAGGTACATTTCGGCCCGCCTGTTGTCCATTTTGAGCCGGTACGTGAACAACCGCTCCGTATTCTGCAAGAGCAGACCATTTTCCTTCGCGGCCAAGAGAGCGTTGCGCAGCTTGACGGAGTTCCCATGCAACGGATCCCTGAAGAACGTGAAGTTGGGTGTGACCCCCAGGTCCTTTTCATGCTGCAGCAAAGTTTCATAGGCGCGCTCAAACCGTTGATCCAGACTCACGTCGTCTTCTAAAACGTAATCATCACGAGTGCAAAGCTTCAGCGTTGCCAGGATGGAGATAAGAAATTGGTCGGCGGTCAAAATATTGCGCATAGACGTCGTCGATTAGGTCGAGTTGCAGTAAGCATCGCACTATAGGATACGTGGAAACAAACACCGCGACTAGGGACTTCTGCTCAGGGACAATGCCGCAAAATGTTGTGCTTCCCTGTGAAGCACGCAAAGCGATCAAGACAGCGCCATCATCGGGCACCATGACTGTCTCATCGGGCATTCACGCTCTCCCGCATCTCCTTGCCAGCCTTGAAATAGGGAACGTGCTTTCCCGGAACCTGAACCTTTTCACCCGACTTCGGATTGCGCCCAACCCGTGGGTGCCGGTAGTTCAGGGTGAAGCTGCCGAAACCGCGGATCTCAACGCGGCTGTCGGCCACCAGACTGCTGGTAATGGCCTCAAGAATCACGTTGACAACCAACTTGGCATCATCGTGAGTAAGCGTCGGAACGCGGGAATGCAGCCGGTCAACGAGCTCGGATCGGGTCATGAGTTGAGAAACAGTCAGATTATCTGGCTTACCGCCAATCCATTCACTTTCGCGTTCTTCGCCAGCGTCTCGTCTGCCGTAGCAATCCCGCTGGCGCCTGCTTCAAGCGCCATCGCCAGGTGCAAGGCATCACCGGAGCGCAAGCCGCTTGCCGCATGCCGCGCCATCCCGGCAGCCTCTGCAAACGCTTTTCGACTCACCGGCAACAAACGCAAACCAGACTTGCAGAAAGCGTCGAAGTCCTTCCATGCCGCCTGCGCCTGCTTGGCGGTAATCTCGCCTTTCCGCACCTTGATGGACAAGGCGCTCGAAAACTCCGTCACTATCCAGTCAGACGATACCAAAGGCTCCGTGCAGGACTCAAACCAGGCTTCGATTGCGGGACTCGCCGGTTCCGGGACGAACATCGGAACCGCCGCGCTGGTGTCCAGGTAGATCATCAATAACGATCCTCCTGGCGCATCATCTGAACGGTCGTCGTCGTCATCGGCATGGTTGCCCGCAGCTTACGCAAGCGCTTGATGAATGCCGCCTTGTCGAACGGCTGCGCCGGCGTCAGCTTGATCTCGCCGATCGGCGTCACTTCCGCCTCAACGGTATCGCCCTCGCGCAGCCCGGCAGCGCGCGTGCATTCCACCGGCAGACGAACTGCCAGACTGTTGCCCCATTTCGCCAGTTGCAGCTTCATAACTACCTCGCTCGTTTATACGTGTAGATACACACTAGCACGATGACCGCCATTGGCCAAGGGGCGTTACCAATTTTCCCAGTATCTGGTCAGCAATAGTGCCAATACCGGAATATTCAGATACTCCGCCCGAAGGCGATCACGATACCCAAAAAAAAGGAAATCGGTGCAGCCGCGAGGCCGCACCGATTTCACAACCACCCTGCCGGGCGGTCAAGGGGCATCGAAGCCCCATTACTGGACGCAACCGAAGCAATCAAGCCGCTTCCGCCACTTCCGCCCACTCGCTGGACGACAGATCAATCAACCTGCCCCCCAATGCCTCGAACTCCGTCGCCCGGTCATAATCCGCGACGTCATGCGAGTAGTGCGTGACGGCATTGACCAACCCATAGGCCGACAGATCGCCTTCGACAATGAGGTGTCGCAGCACGCCGGCACGTTCAGTTTCGTTGAGCGTGTAGCGATTGGCCAGCACCTCGACGGCCTTGACGGGATCGCCGGTGAGCTTGATGCCCAGCGTCTTCTGCATCTTCTGCGCCACCTGCCGAAACGTCGCCTCGGAAACCGCCGCCTCGAC